>NZ_WRPR01000051.1 GCF_010367455.1 Candidatus Laterigemmans baculatus
CAAAGAGAATCGCGAAAATGTTTGGGGGTGAAGGTCAAGCGATTGCCGCGATTCCCTTCGGGGGAGAGGGGGCTAAAAACTGCACGACCTCCGGAGTGAGAGTGCCGGATCGGTGCTCCCGTTCAGCGTCGGTAGAGGCGGGTTTGGTTCGATTCGTCATAAGTCAGCAGCAGCGCCCCGTCGGCTGCGTACTGCTCGAACAGCTTCAGCGTCAGCGCTTCGTCGTTCGGCCACGGGTAGACGAAAACCAAGTCGAAATCGGCCAGCTCGAGTCCCAACTCGTCGTAAGCGTCATCGGCTGAAGTTTCCAGCGACAGCGAGCCCGCTTCGTCGTGAAACGCCTGGTCGATCAACGCTTCGGCCCCGGGTGGAACGAAACTTCCGTGAATGAATTCGACCTCCAAATCGTGGTCCTCGGCCAGCGCTTCGGCCGCTTCACAGAGCCCGCGGTCGATCTCGATGCCATAGGCCTCGAAGCCGAGCTGTGTGGCCAGCGAGGCGATGACGCCGAACCCGCTGCCCCATTCGCAGAATCGATCACCGCAGCTCAATCGCTGCTCGGAGATTGCTCGTAGCGCGTGATAAATTGCGACATAGTCGCTCGGCACAAATCCGCGGTAACCGGGCGCCGCGCCGCCGCCCGAGGCGCGTCCCCGCATGAAGTCGGCGATCCGGGCGTCGGCCTCGGTGAGGAACCGCGCTACCTCGCGAGGGAGCGGTTGGCGGCGGTGGTCCAGCGTGATCTCGATCATGCCCCATCCCCACGGGATGCGTCGGTCGCGAGTCGCTGGCGGACCTCTTGGACCGTTTGGTCAAACTGCTGCTCGAGCGCGACATTGATGCCTCGGCAGCCTGCGACGACCTGCTCTCCCCAATCGACGTACTGCCGTTTCCGCTCGAGCGACCAGCCCGCCGGCGACGTGCTGCTGAGATCGCGGAGGTTGGAGATCTTATCCGCGATCTTCAACTGCTTGGCACCGGCGGAAAGCTGCGGCGCGTGCTCGACCTGCAGCCTCTTGCGCTGCTGTTTGGGGAGCGATTTGTCATCGGTCACCTCGGCGACCAGATCCCGGACCCGCTCACCGAACCGCTCGGCGATCTCTTCGAGCGAAACCTCGGTGTCCTCGACTGTGTCGTGCAACAAGGCTGCGATAAGCAACTCCAGATCCTGCACTCCGCCGACCTCGGTGAGCAGCTGAGCCACGGCGAGCGGGTGATTGATGTAGGGAGACTGATCGGCGTCCTTGCGACGCTGGCCGCTGTGGGCCTGAGCAGCGAAACTCGCGGCACGGAAGAGCAGGGCGAAGTCGTGTGGCATGGCGGTGGCTCCTGCGGGTGGCGGCGCGATGATTGCTAGTAGACGCGTCGGTGTCAGCGAGCGGACGCTGAGTTGTCGCTTGCGAATCGAGTTCCCTGCGGAGGCGAAACGGCGATGGGTTTACTGGAAGGAAAAGTCGTTTGGGTCACCGGCGCCAGCAGCGGGATCGGCCGCGCGGCGGCCAAAGCGATGGCGACCGAAGGAGCGGCGGTCGTCTGTTCGGCACGTCGTCTCGAAGAGCTCGAGTCGCTGGTCGAGGAGATCCGTACCGCGGGCGGACGGGCGGCGGTCGCCGAAGCGGACATCACCGACAGCGAGCAGCTGAAAGCGGCCGTAGAGGTGGCTCGCCGCGAGTTCGGTCGGCTCGATTCGGTGTTCGCCAATGCGGGGATCAACGGAACCTGGGCAGCCCTCGAGGAGCTCGACGAAGAGGAGTTTCGCAAAACGATCGAAGTCAATTTGACCGGCACGTTTCTGACCTGCAAAGCGGCCCTCGAAAGCCTCAAGGAATCGCACGGCAGCATCCTGATGAACTGCTCGGTCAATGGCACCCGGATCTTTTCCAACCGCGGAGCCACGGCCTACTCGTCGAGCAAAGCCGGCCAGTTGGCAATGATGCAGATGATGGCCGTCGAGCTGGGGGAACATCGCATCCGCGTCAATGCAATCTGCCCCGGGGCGATCGCCACCGAAATCAACGAGAAGACCGAGAAGGAAGCAATCGACGAGGCGGGTCCCGAGGTGCGTTTTCCCGAAGGCCATATCCCGCTGACCGGTGGCAAACCGGCGACCGCCAAGCAGGTCGCCGAGTTAGTCGTCTTTCTCACCAGCGACCGAGCCAGCCACATCAGCGGCACGCCAGTCTGGATCGATGGAGCCCAATCGCTGCTGCAGGGCTAAAATTCGGCCGACTGGAAAGCGCGGCTGTGGTAGAGGAACTCGACGATGCTTCCCTCGTGCGGCTGCAGCCAGTTCAATCGGTTGGTCGGAATCGGGCCGAGGTTGAGGCTGTCGATCTCAGTGCAGTCAACCGCCGCCTCGGCGAACGCATCGTCGCGCGTGAGCACCGTGGCGATCAGGGTCGAACCGATCCGTTTGAGCATCTCTGCCTGCGGGCACTCGACGACGCTGACGAACGGGAACATATATTCCTTCATCGCGACCGCTCGCTCGGCCGAGTCGGCGTGCACGACCATCGGCCGCAGGTACGCACAGCGTTCCTTCTCGACCAGCCGTGGGCCGTAGTCCGCCGTCATGTCGGTGACCCCCGCTTCCCGCAGATCCTGCTCGACCATCGACCAAGTTCCGGTGGCCATCGCAGGAACGGTGAACGCCGCCAGCTGGGACTGTTCGTCGAGCGGCGAGCGGACCTCGACCGGGCCGAGCCGTTCGGCCAGCGCCTGGGCAATTTCGCGGGTGTGCCGGCTGGCCCAAATGCTCGAGCAGTTCACGCAGGAGCGACCCGAATTGCTCAGCACGCTCTCGACCATCATGTCCAGGTGTTGCTCCCAGTCATCGACCACGTCGTCGCCGATCAGGATCTTCGACCACCCCGGCCCGTGGACCTGGACTTTGGGATTGCCGGCGTACTGCTGCACGGTCTGGACGCTGCCGAAGACCATGCTCCGCGGGCTGCTGGCGAGAATCGCATTGCCTGCGTCGTGGCCGCCGGGATAGAGCCCAAACGCTTCACCGGGGAGTCCCGCCGCCATGAAAGCCGCGATCATCCGGTAGGGAGTCCACGGTTCCTGCGAGCCCGGCTTGAGCGCCAGCCCGACTTGCAACGGCACCGCTGGCAGCCAGAGCGTGTGGACGCCGGGCGAATTATTCGGCAGGACCGCCCCGAGGATCGGCGTCCGCGATTGATAGCTGACCGGTGCCCCGCGGCCCTCGTCGCCATACCCCCGGCTGAGGATGCTCGGATCGAGCCCGCGGGTCAGGGCCGCCAGGATCTCGTCGATGTGCGAGAGGACGAAGCTGTTCTTGGCCATGTTCGCCCGGCACATATGTTCGGGCAGCCCCGTGCTGGCCGACTGCTGGTGGACGAATTGGTCGACCGACTGCGTCCCGTCGCCCATCGGCAGATCGCCGCTAGCGAACAGCTCGGCCGCTTGTTTGCACCGCGCGATGAGGTCGTCGATGCTGAACTGGCGAAGCGCCGCCCGGGCCTTGTCGGCGCGGCGCAGATCGCGCTGCACGATTCCTCCGCCGACCTGGCTGACCTCGGCGATCGGTTCACCGGTGTCGAAGTGAACCACCTCTTTCTTTTCGAGCGATTCGTACGGTTTGCCCCAGCGAAGCGCATGTAGATTCAGCATAGAAGTCGTTGTCGACAGAGGAAACGTAGAAGACGGGAGCCCAGTGGCGGCTGATGGACCGCGGCTTTAGTAGACGCCGACGGTCGTACCGCCCTCGAGGCTGCGATAGGGACGGACGCCGCTGACCCCGTCCCAGGGGTAGCGAGCGAAGGGGGCTTCGCGTTCGCCTTCGTCCCGCTCGAGAAAGCCGGGGACGAAGAATTCGCGGGTCAACGTATACAATTTGACTCGCCCGGTCTCTCCGTAGCCGACCAGCTGCGTGTGATCGTCCATGTCGACGACTTCGGTGACCGCCCGCGGCTGCGGCGCATAGTAGCTGATCTTGTAGCCATCGGCCGCCGTGATCGGCTTGCTGCAGGCGAGCCCCATCAGCGTGTTGCCATACGTCGGCGTCATGTACACGCCCCCTTCCTCCGGCGGCCCGCCGAGCAGCTCCTCCACGGCGTACCGCGTCCACTGCGGAGTGAACTCGGTGCCGCCGGAGAAAATCCCGGTGATCCCGATCTCCGCGATGCTCGTCCCCCGCTCCTCGAGCGCCTCGCCGAGGGCTTCGAGCAACTTCGGCGTGGTAAACATGCACTTGATGTCGTGGCCCGAGGTGAGCACCGTGATCGCCTGATCGATGCAGTGCTTCTTGTACTCCTCCAGATGCTCCATCCAGCCTTTCTTGATCAACTTGATCACCCAGCGGGGATCCAAGTCGATGCAGAAGCAGATCCCCCCGCGGTGCTGACAGAGGTGCTCGACCGCCAGCCGCAACCGCCGCGGTCCGCTCGGCCCGAGCATCAACCAGTTGGATCCTTTGGGAAAGTACTGGTCGGGCAGGGTATCGGAGAAGCGTTCGTAGTCGATCCAGTGGTCTTCCATCACGACGCGGGTTTTGGGAACGCCGGTCGTGCCACCCGTTTCAAACACGTACGCCGGTTTGTCGGCCAAGCCTTGGGGAATCCAGCGGCGGACCGGGCCGCCCCGCAACCAGTCGTCTTCGAACAGCGGAAACTTCTTCAAATCGTCGAACGACTTGATCTCGGTCAACGGATCGAAATTCAACTCCGCCTTTTTCTGCAACCAAAACGGACTCCCCGTCGCCTCGCCGAAGTGCCAATGCACCATTTCGACAGTCTGAGCGTCCAGTTGTGCGCGAGCGGTATCGATCGCGGATTGCAGATCCTCCGTTTCGGTGCTCATCAGCCGTTGCTTCGCCAATTGATCGAGGTGCCTGGAAGGTTCATGAACGGAAGCTGAAAAATACCGCAGCAGCAAACGCCAAGCAAGCATCGAGAGGCGGCCGGCGGAAAGCGCAAAAAAACAGCCCGCCTCGAAAATCCGAGGCAGGCTGCCGAATGTTCATCGTTTGGAGCGGATCTAGAAATCCAGCAAGCTCAAGGACTCGCCACCGGGATGGCCAAGTCATCGTCGTCGCTGGCGGCTATCGCGGCCGCGGCAATCGCTCCGCCGATCGCGGCAAAGGCACCAAAGCCACCGCCACCACCAAGACCTCCGCCGCCGGCACCACCGCCGCCGAAGCCACCACCGGGACCGAATCCGCCGCCAGCGAACCCACCCGGAGCAAAGCCCGCATCCATCAAGGGAGGAGCCAATCCTCCGTCTTCAGCCAATCCACCATCCGGCCCCGCCACACCAAACGACTCTTCACCGAGCAGGTTGGTCGACGGAGGTGCAAGCTGCAGCTCAAACGGGAATCCGCCAGCCTGCATTACGGCGCTGGCAGCCCGGAAGGGGTTCTTCGAAGCGGCGAGCGGCTCATCCACGGGGGCTTCGGGCGGAGCAATCAATTCGAAACCGGTTGCGGCAAAGCCCGCCGATCCCGACGCGATAAGGTCGTACACACCGGGCGACAAGTTCGGCACCGCGAACGATCCGTCGACGGCCGTGACCGCTTGCCCCACCACTTCGTCACTGCGAATCACCAGCACGTTCACATTCGCCGCCGGAACCATTCCGCCGGCGAGCCAGCCGGACCGGAAAAGCCGACCGGCCAAACCGCCCTCGGGGCTCTGAACGACTTGGTAGCCATCGGGAACAATCGGCGTACCCTCCGGGAGGGGAAGCTCGCCTTCCCGCGGAACCGCATCCGCATCGATCCGCGCCGGCTGGTAGCGTGCGATCGTACTCAGCGCTCGCTCGGGGCGAAGCGATGAGGCGGTGATACTGGTCGTGCTCGGCAGCTCACGCCCCCCTTGCCCGGGAGCCACAACCGTCAACGAGCGGGCCGAGTACGAACCGGCCGAGCGATAGCTGAGACGATAAACGCCAGGATAGACGTTGCGGACGACAAACAATCCTTCGGCGTTCAGCTCGGCAGGCAGCGGCTGACCCGTAACGTCGAACAGAGCCACTCGTCCAGCATCGACCAGCGAGGGATCGGCCGGTGCGAAGACCTTGATGTAAACGTTACCGTTAGCGTCAGGCTGGACCCATTGGCTGGCGACATGCGAGTCGGGGCTGGGAGCCGCGACGGCTTCATCCGCGGTGGCCAGTGTCGGTGAGAACACCAACGCCCCTAGAATGGCTGCAAGGAAGGCTCTCATGGATCGAGGTCTCGGCAAAATAGGAAACTTGTGAGGTTAATCTCGGTGCTACGGCTACGAGTTTAGGCGGTGTCCAGGGAGCTGACAAGGAATTTGCTCCCCTTTGATCGCAAAAATCGACATAACTTCACTAACCTCCCGCGCGATCAGTTACTCCGGGGGGAGTCCGCTCGTACAGCCCGCTGATGTTGCTCGGCACCCGCCGTCCATCAGCAGCCGGGAGCGGCGGGAAGTCGGCTCCGCGGGCGGCGCCGCCAAGCGGAACGGTCAGGCTGTCGTTCATGCGAGCCAGGAAGTTCAGCAGCTTGTAGGCCGGGATGATCGTGATCCCCAGCTGCCGCGCCTCGTCGATCGTCTTACCCATCTCGGCCAGCCCCTGCTGAATCTGCTGGTTCTGCTCCGGATCGCCTCCCTCCGACACTTCGGGGCGTTCTCCGACGACCAAGAAGCGAATCCCACCGTCGAGCTCGCCCGTCGCGGCCTGGCCTTCGACCGGATTGACGACCGCAGCAACCTCGGCACCGGCCGACTCGATCATGCCGCGGACCAGCGAAGTGTCGTCGCGTCCATCCCCGTTGATATCGATCAGCCCCGCGAGAGCAATCCGCACCTCGCGACCCGGCGACCAGAAGGGAGAGTAGATAACGTCGCCCGGAATGATCGGCTCGGTGACTTTGGGATCCGAAACGATGCGGGCTTCGGCCAAGTGATCGCGGCGGATCGCGACGACTTCGATGGTCGCCTTGGGGGGCGCTTCGGTGACTTTGGTTTGCTCGGAATCAAACACGCCGAACGTAACGCCCGGACGGAGCGCGTCGGCCGAACCCAAGTTGATCAGCACCAGCCGGTCGCCGGGCCGCGTGTAGGTGACTTCGCCCTGGACGACTTCAAACTCGGAGTTTTGCAGGGTGTTGATCCGCTGCCGTTGCTCGTCGACGGTCGCCAGCAACTCTTGGTTCTTCGCCTGGAGCTGGGCAATCTTCTTAGAGCTCTCGTCGCTCTGCGAGCGGAAGGTCGTCGCTTGATTGCTGACCAAGTCCTGCAACTTGGCGTTGGCGACCTTCATTTCCTGGCGGTTTTTCTCGAATTCCTCGATCTTGTTTTGCAGCTCGGTTTGGGCCTGAGCCTGCTGTTCCTGCGCCAGGGCCTGGGCGTCGCGAGCATTTTTGACATCGGCCTGAGCCCGAGCCAAATCTTCCTGCCGCATCTGGCTCATGTTGTTGTACTGCTCGACCCGCTCGCGAATCACGCCCACCAGGTATTCGGGCAGGGCCAGCAAATTCTTGCGGGACTGATCGACGTCGGGAGCAAAGTACGACATCGCCGTCGCGTAATCGGCAGCGATCTTCTGCAGGTCGGCGTCATCGGCGGCACTTTGCGCCAACTGCTCAAATTCCGCCTCGGTGACTTCGCCCACGCCGATCATGGCCTTCAAGTAGGCGAGCTGATCGGTCTGCTTCTGGACCGTCGCATTGACCGTCTGCAGCCGAGTTTTGGCATCCGCCGCCTCGGTCGCCGAGGTATCGCCCCACCGCCACAACAGGAAGTTGAGCACGAGCGAGAGGACGAGGAAGATCACACAGGTGATCAGGCTGCCGCGGATCACCGAATCGTCACGAGCTGGCATATCAGAAAGAACCCCAGAGATGGTTCACGTGCGGGGGGCGATGACAAGTCAACTCCACATCCTATCTCCTGCAACCGGCAATTCCAGTCATTGGAGGCAGTTCGGACGCGAAAGCTGCCCAAGCTGTACGTTTGCAACGGCTTAATGGTTTCCGCCGCCCTCTCAGCCGATCGTTTCGCTCAGCCGATCGTTTCCCCGGCGTCGAACCGAGTCTGATGCGCGTCGGCCGGGGGGAGCGTGATGCGGAAGGTGCAGCCCGGCCCCCCTTCAGTCATCAGATCGATCCGGCCGCCATGTTCGTGGACGATCTTCTGGCTGACCGGCAGCCCCAATCCCGTGCCTCGAGCTCCTTTCTTCGACTCGAACAGCGAAAACACCTTCTCGCGGTCTTCCGGATCGATCCCCGGGCCGTTGTCGCTAACCTCGATCCACCACCCATCGGTGGCAGCAAACCCGGTGCGGACGGCGACTCGTGCCTCCTCGACCCCCGCCACGGCGTCGATCGCGTTGGTCACCAAATTCAGCACCGCGCGGTGCATCGCCTCGGTGTCGAACTCGGCATCCGGCAAGGCTTTACCGGGAGAGAACTCGAGCCGACAGCCCTGCTCCTCCGCCCGCACCTGCATCAGCTCGACCACGTCGGCGACGGTCGCGTTCAGATCGCTGGTCGTCCGTTCTGGCTGCCGATCCTTGCTGTAGGAAAGCATGTCGAGGACGAGATTCGAGATCCGTTCTTGGTTTTTCTCGACGATCTGCCAGCCGCGGCGGATCGCATCGGGGTCCTCGCGTTCGAGCCCCGCGCCGATCAGGTAGCCTCCTCCTCGCATCCCCTGCAGGATGTTTTTCATGTGGTGCGAGAGGATCGCGATCGTCTGGCCGATCGCCGCCAGCCGTTCGCTTTGCAGAAGCGACGAATAATAAAAGGTATCCTCGATCGCCAGCGCCGCTTGGTGGCCGATCGCCGTCATCAGCCGCAGATGTTCGTCGGTGAACCGCCCCACCTGCTGCCGCGCGATCACCCCGCCTGGGGAAGTGAAGGTGTCGACGTAGATCGCTCCGACGCAGCCGTACCGGCCGAGCAGCGGAACGCACAGCGCCTCGCGAATCCCCATTTGCACGATCGAGTGGGCCGCGTCCCAGCGAGCGTCGTCGCGGGCGTCGGTGGTCCGAACCCCTTCCTTCCGCTCCATCACAAAGTCGAGGATCGTGCGGCTGATCGACATCCGGTCGGGGGGTTGGTTGTCGCGATCGCACCGCGCCGCCGGTCGCAGGGAATCGGTCTCGGTGTCGCGAAGCATGATGCAGCCCCGGTCCGCCTCGACCCAGTCGAAGATCAGCCGGAGTATGCGGTCGAGCAACTCGGGGATGTCCATCGTGCGGCCGACCGCGATCGCCGTCTGGTACATGACGTCGAGCGAACGGTTTTCCAAATCGCGGCGAATCCCTTCGTCGGTTTCCACCAGCGGGACTTCCGCCGCGTCGCGGCCGTCGGCCGCACGCTCACCGCTGCCGGCGGCCGCACCGCTCGCCGCGCGGAGGCTGCTCGGAACCCGAAGGCTGCTCGGCGACTGGGGCCACGACGAGACGATTCGCGAAGCCTCGGGGACCTGGCTCTGCATCACAATGTCGACGCTGTGGGCAGCCTGCATCGAACCGGGCGAGCCGCTGCCGGTGAAAATCATCAGCGTCTGGCCGATCTGCACCCGATCGCCGCTCCTCAGCTCGCACCGCTCGATCTTCTCCCCATTGACCATCGTCCCGTTGCTGCTGTCGAGATCGACCAGCTCCAAGCGACCATCACTCCGCGGTCGCAGCTCGGCGTGCGAGCGGGAGACCTCGCTGTCGATCAACTGAATCGCGCTGGCCGGATCGCGGCCGATCCGCGTCGGTTTGGGCTCGAGGGCAAAGTATCTCCCTTGGTCACGGCCGCGAATCACAAACAAGGATGGCATGGGCGGAAACGGATTCGATTCAGGGCGGGAGAGAGCACGAAGCTGAAATCCAGGAGCCAAAGCCCCACAGCAAGATCATCGTGAGCAGGCCGGAGCCACCGCCCACGCGCCGCCCATCATACCGCCGGAGAACCGACGCCGGGGCACAGCGTAAGAAAGGAGACCAGCCAGCTCGCGTTGACCGCCCGCGCCCCCGGCGGCGACAATCGACGCCTCCGATAAACGCCGCTCCCCAAAGACCGGCCACGCCTCCTCCCACTTCTCTTTCCCCTCCATTCTCCATGCCCGCTTTCGATAGCTCGTCCCTCAGCCGCACTCCAACGATCCCCCTGATTCCACAGAGGCCACTCCGGCGGATTGCGACGGCGACGCTCGTTGCCGCCAGCCTGCTGTGGGTCGGGAACGCACCGCGCGTGGGGCTGACGGCTGAGGCAACTCCCGAGACGGCAGCCGGCAGCAGCGCCACGCCGACGCCCGTATCCTCTGCTTCGCGGGAGCGGATTGCGGACGATCTGCGGTATCTGTCCGACGACCGCTTGGCGGGCCGCGACACCGGCTCGGAGGGGATCGACTTGGCAGCGGAGTACATTGCCGAACGATTCCGCAGCCTCGGCCTGAACACGACACTCTTCAACGAGACTCCCTTCCAGCAGTTCACGGCGCTTCGCGAGAGCGTCGCGGGACCGGCCGAAGAGAACCAGCTGACGCTTCGCCGCGGCGACGAGGAGCCACGGACGCTGGAGTTCGAGCGGGCGATCCGGCCCTTAGCCCTCGGCGGCAGCGGACGTGCCGCCGGTCCCCTGGTCTTCGCCGGTTATGGGATCACGGCACCGGAAGCGGGCTACGACGACTATGCGGGAATCGACGCGGCGGGAAAGCTCGTCGTCGTGATTCGCGGTGAGCCTCGGGCCGGGCGCGACGACAACCCGCTCGGCGGCCCCGAGACGAGCCGCCACGCCTACTTTGCAACGAAAGCCCAGAACGCGATCGATCACGGAGCCGTGGGGCTACTGATCGTCAATCGCCCCGACGCGGTCGCCGAGGAAGCGGAGCTCGCTAACGCACAACTGCAGCGCCAGCTCGAAAAACTTGCGGAAGTCGATGCCGCTTTGAAGGAGCTCCCCGAGCAAGCAAAGAACTCGCGAGCCCGGCTGGAAGCCTCGCGAAAGGTCATCCGCGATCAGCTCGAAGCGCTGCGGCGAACGGTCGAATCGGCTCCCGAGGGGCTGCTGGGCGTCTCCCAAGCGGGCCGCCACTCAGACCCAGATCGGATTCCAGTCGCGTCGCTCGGTCGCCGCACCTTCGCCGAATGGTTCGTCGAGGAGGCCCCCGAGGGAATTGCCGAGACGCTTGAAGCCTGGGAAGCGGAAGTTGCCGAAACGATGCAGCCGCGGAGTTTCGCCTTCGAGCGGCTCACCGCAACGCTCCACACGTCGGTCGAGAGCCGCAACGTGATGGCGAAGAATGTCATCGCCGAGCTTCCGGGCCGTGGTCCGTTGGCTGCCGAAACGGTCGTCATCGGAGCCCACTACGACCACGTCGGCATGGGAGGCATGGGCTCGTTGGCGCCCGGAACGGTCGCCGTGCACAACGGCGCGGACGACAACGGCAGCGGGACGGCGATCTTGCTGGAGACCGCGCGGCGGTTGGCCGAGGATCGGCCGGAAGCTTCGCGGCGGATCGTGTTCATCGCTTTTACCGCCGAAGAAAAGGGGCTGCTCGGCAGCAAGCACTACGTCCGCAATCCCCGTTTTCCGCTCGAGGAGACGGTGGCCATGATCAATCTCGATATGGTCGGTCGCCTCGACGAGGAAGCGGGCCTCACGGTCTTCGGCACCGGGACGGCGAAAGAATTCGACTCGCTCGTCGACCGGCTCAACGCCGAAGCCGGCTTGCCGATCCGCAAAGACCCGAGCGGACTAGGGCCGAGCGACCATGCCAGCTTCTACGAAAAACAGATCCCGGTGCTGTTCTTCTTCACCGGCCTGCACCCGGATTACCACCGTCCCAGCGACGATTTCGAAAAAATCAATTTAGATGGCATGGTCCGCATAACCGATATGGTTACACAGACAGCCCGTCACCTCGCCACGGTGGCGGAACGTCCCAGCTACCAAGAGGCAGGTCCGGGAGGCGGAATCCACCAAGCCGGACACCGGGCTTACCTGGGAGTCCAGCTTGCGGCAACCGGCGGATCGGTCGAGCTGTCGGAGGTCCTCGCAGGGGGGCCGGCCGACGAAGCGGGGCTGCGAACCGGAGACCGCATCGTCCACATCGACGGCTTGGCGATCCAGTCGCTCGGGGCCGTCCAACGGGCGGTTGCGAGCCAGAAACCGGGCGACGTGATGGAGATCGTAGTCCGCCGCGGCGGGCAACAAATTCGCGTTATCGCGACCTTGGGGAAACGCCCCTAAGACGGGCGAGAAATCAGTATTTACTCTCCTGGCGGGGGACGGCAAAATGGCCGCAACCCGTCAGACCGATCCCCTGGAGCATGAGGATCGGTACCGCGGCCGACGGATCGGCTTGCCGCGGTGACTCCAACGACACGCACCCGTCACGCAAGGAGAGCGAAAGTGCGAACTACCCGCAGCACGGCCATTGTCTTCGGTCTGTTGGCCGCTTCGGTTCTGACCCCCAACGCCGCCCCGGCCCAGGAAGGCTCGGCTGCCCCGCACAAGATCGCGGTCGTCGACGTGGCGCGGATTCTTAAAGATCACCCCGGCATCAAAGCCCAGGTTCAGAAGGTCGAGACCGATCTGAAGAACTACGACCAGCAGCTGACGGCTCAGCGGGAAGAGCTCAAGCAAGCGGTCGAGCTGCTCAAGACGTTCAACGTCGACTCCCCGGAGTATCGTCAGCAGGAAGAAAAGATCGCCCAGTCCGAGTCGCAACTGCGGTTGGAGATGAACCGCAAGCGGAAAGAGCTGGTCGACGCCGAAGCTCGCATCTACTTCGACAACTACCGCCTGATCTCCGAGACCGTTCGCCAGATCGCCGAGTACAACCACATCGACTTGGTGCTCCGGTACAACGGCGAAGAAATGGAACTGGAGAAGCAGGAGTCGGTGATCCGCGGCGTGATGAAGAACATCGTCTACCGCAGCGATCGGTTGGACATGACCGACGCGGTGATCAACGTGCTGAACCAGAAGCTCGGCGTTGCCAACGCTCCGGCAGCGCAGACCCGCCGGTAAGCCCCCCAGCGCCGCGGATTCAAGGGGTCGCGTCGAGTCGCAGGAAGCCGCTCGACGCGTTCCGCAACGGATGGAAAGTATCGGTGAAGCAGGTCGCTCCAAGGAGGGTGCGCCAGTGTTAGGTCGCCAACGCAACGAGCATACGATTGCCGAACGAGTCCGCGTGACCGGACGGGGCTACTGGAGTGGCCGCGGCGTGAACGTGCACTTCATCCCGGCCAGCGTCGGCACCGGAATCCGCTTCGTCCGCAGCGATCTCGCCGGACGCCCCGAGATCCCCGTCGACCTCTCCACTCGAACCGATCAATCGCTGCGGACCAACTTGGCCGTGGGCGAAGCGAAGGTCGAGATGATCGAACACGCGATGGCCGCGCTGTACGCGCTGGAGATCGACAACTGCGTCGTCGCGATCGACGGCGAGGAGCTGCCGGGCCTCGATGGTTCGAGCGCCGCTTACGTCGACGCGCTTCGCACCGCGGGGCTGGTCATGCAGGCCGCTCCACGCCGGCAATTAATCGTCGACCGCACGATCCGGATCGGGACCGCCGCGAGCTGGATCGAGGCGTCGCCGTCTCCCGACGGTCGGATGCACGTCGAATACCGGCTCGACTACGGACCCGAGTCGCCGATTCGCCCCCAGACGTTCGCCGCCCCGGTCTCCCCCGAATCCTTTGCCCGCGAGTTCGCTCCGGCCCGCACGTTCGTCACGGCTGAGCAAGCCGAGAGCCTACGGCGGTCCGGGGTGGCTTCGCACGTCACCAACCGCGACCTGCTGGTGTTCGACCACCGCGGGCCGGTCGGCAACCTGCTCCGCTACCCCAACGAGTGCGCTCGCCACAAGGCGCTCGACCTCGTCGGCGACTTGGCCCTGGTCGGTGCCGAGCTCGTCGGCCGCATCGTCTCCCACCGCGGTGGACACCAGCTCAACGGCTCGATGGCCGAACAACTTTGCAAGATCGCAGACCTCGTTCCCCTGGGTTGCCGGAGAGCGGCATGAGTCGCTTCGGCACGTCCCAGTTTTTTTCCGGCTCCCCCCAACTTTCCGGCTCACGCCTGCCCGCTGGCCGCGCCCGCAGTCATTACGAGAAGGACCTACGCTGATGAGCGTCAACATCGCCCCGACCGCCGTCGTTGATCCGCGGGCGAATATCGAAGCGGACGTTCAGATCGGCCACTTTTGTGTGATCGGCCCCGACGTCACGATCCAGCGCGGAACGCGGCTCGAGAACAATGTCTCGATCATGGGACACGTCTCGATCGGCGAGGACAATCACTTCTTCCCGAACTGCGTGATCGGCGGTCACCCGCAGGACCTGAGCTACCAGGGAACCGACACCCGCGTCGAGATTGGGCATGGGAGCACCTTCCGCGAAGGGGTCACGGTCAACCGGGCGAGCGAGAAGGAAGACGGCATCACCCGGATCGGCAACCAGTGCTACTTAATGGCCTACAGCCACGTCGCCCACGACTGCAAGATCGGGGACCGCGTGATCATGGCCAACAATGTGATGCTCGGCGGGCACGTCCACGTCCACAACGATGCGACGATCAGCGGCGGCGTCGGCGTCCATCACTATGGTTCGATCGGCAGCTTCGCCTTCGTGGGAGCGGTCTCGCGCGTTTTGCATGACGTCCCTCCATTCATGATCAGCGAAGGCGTTCCGGCCAAGCCGCGGTGCGTCAACGTGGTCGCGCTCAAACGCAATAGCTTTCCGGCCGACGACATTCGGCTGATCTCCGACGCCTTCAAGTTGCTCTACCGCTCCAAGGTAGGCGTGGCCCCGGCGCGGGAACTCCTGCTCTCCCGGGGGCCGATGCGACCGGTCCTCAAGACTCTCTTTGACTTCCTCGATCACCAGGGTGGTGGCCGCCACGGACGCGGTCGCGACCGAAGGAAAAAAGCGGCGTGAACAAGGTGCGTTTCGCAGTCGTCGGTGCCGGACACCTCGGCAAGATCCATGCTCGGTTGCTCCAGTCGGTCGAGGGCGCCGAAGTGGTCGCGATCACCGACCCGAGCGACGCGGCGCGGGCCGCAGCGGCCGAGCAACTCGGGCTGCCGACCTACGCCGATCACTCGCAAGTCCTCGACCGGGTGGATGCCGCGATCGTCGCTTCGCCGACCGATCTGCACGCGAGAATCGCGGCGGACTTCTTGCAGGCCGGTAAACACGTCTTGGTCGAGAAACCGATCACGACCACGCTCCGCGACGCGGAAATGCTCGTCGATCTGGCCCGCCGCAAGCGATTGACGCTGCAGGTCGGACACGTCGAACGCTTCAATCCCGCCTGGACCGCGGCCAGCGAAGCTCTCCAGCGTCCCAAGTACATCGAAGCGACTCGGGCCAGCTCCTTTCCCGGCCGCTGTCTCGACGTCGGCGTCGTGATGGACCTGATGATCCACGACCTCGATCTGGTTCTCTCGCTGACCTCCGCCGAGGTGGTCGACGTTCAGGCCAGCGGCATGGCGATCGTCTCGGATCACGAAGACATCGCTGAAGCCCGAGTCACGTTCGGATGCGGCCTCGTCGCCCAGTTCAAAGCTTCGCGGATCAGCCCCACGGCGACTCGCCAAATGCAAATCTTCGGCGAGCGTGGTTTTGTCGAGCTCGATTTCTCGGGTCCCACAGCCAGCTGGGTCCGTCCCTCGCAAGCGATTCTCGACCGCACCTTCGACCTCGACTCGCTCGGCGATCCCCGCGGAGCTCGCGAGGCGCTGTTCGCCGAGCACCTGGTCCTCGAGTCGCCAGCGCTTGAACCGCGGAATGCGATCCTCGACGAACTGCATGACTTCATGATCAGCATCCAGTCGGGACAGACGCCCACGGTCAGTGGTGCCGATGGTGCGCGAGCCGTCGCGGTGGCCAATCAGATCCTCTCAGCCATCGCTGCCCACCAGTGGCACGGAGCGGCCGACGCGAGCGTCCGCGGACCGCACGCCCGCCCCTGCGAAGCGATCGAAGTCGCCAGCGAGCGGATCCACCGCACCCGCCGCGCGGCGTAGGACGCGCCAGCCTGAGATTCGTTCGCGAGCACTACGGCTCGCGGAGAAATTGTTTAACGGCAAGCCGCAGGCGACTGTGTTTTAAAAAGCAGTCGCCTGCGGCTTGCCGTTAAACGACTGTGTCACGAACCTGCGGTGCACTTTCGCCATCAGCCGCCACGCTTCTTGCGTCCGGTTTTATACATCAGCCACCAGACGCTGGCCCCGGTTCTCGAAAACGCCGGCCGGAAGCTAGAAGCGTGGCGGCTGATCTGACCGGCTCCCTAATATCCGATTCCGGCTCGGATGATGAAGGTGCTGTGGGGGTCAAAGTTGTCTTGCGGGTTCCGCTCGTATTTGACCTCGCGGGCAAACACCCAACCCGCCTCGAGAAAGCCGGTGCGACGACCGGCGCGGATCAAATCACTGCGGCCCCACTCGAGCCCCAGCAATAGGCGGATGTCGTTGATGTCGACCGAGTCCTCTTCCCCGTCGGCACGCTTGATCGACCACGCCCCGCCGCCGAACTCGCCAGCCACATAGCCCCACGTGTCTTTGGTCCCCACGGTGCTCAGGTAGCGAGAAATCTTAGGGTTCGGAAAGAACAGATCCCAGCGGGAGTAGGGCGTTGGCTGCCAGAGCAGCCCGCCAGCGGGAATGATTTTGATGTCGTTGCGGTCGACGTACATCGCCCCCGCTTTGAGCGTCGCTCGCGGGGTGACGCGGAATTTGCCGAGCAGCTGCCCGCGAATCCGAAAACTATCGCTGTTGAATGTGTCGAAGTCGGTGAACACGCCCGTTCGCAGCCCCGCCTCGAGCCCCAGGATTTGGTTCGGATCCGACTGCCAGCCGAAATCGACGAAGGCGTCGTAGGCTTGCCCGGGTAGATCGGCCGCGATGCCCGACGGCCCATCCCAGAGATGCAGCGAGAACGAAGGGAGTACGTACAGCGGCTGGCCGCTGTACAGAAAATTGGGAAAGGCAAAGGCGAGCGAGGCGTCGGTGGTGTTGATCCCCAGATCGCGGGCCTCATCGCCGCCGCCGAGCCAAGCATGCTGCAGCCGCGGCCCCTGGAAAAACTTGAGCGGCGCGAACTCGCCCGCGGAGTACGGCGCTCCATACGCCCCCGCTCCCATGCCGCCACCCATCAATCCGCCGGGGAACAGCACCGGCGGACCTTCACTGGGATAAATCGAAGGCGGATAGACCGGTGGATTGACCATCGGCGCCGTCGGCGGCGGGGCAAACGCGGTCGGTGGCGGAGCTCCGCCGTAACCCGTGGGGCCTCCGGGCAGGGCACCGAAAATCGAACCGGCGGTCGCTCCGCCCGGCACGGTCGCGACCGGCGGGATTGCCGGCTGCTGGGGCAGGGCGGGCTGATAAACGCCCGGCGTCCCCCCGCTGTGATACGGATCGTAGGTGGGGTTGCCGAGTGAGACCGACGGTGGCGTGGGGCTGGAGATGCTCGACCGCGAAGGAACCGGCGCCAGCTGCGTCATTGGCTGGCTGAGCGTCGACGGCGCACCGGGCTGCAGAGCGGGAGCCGAATTGACCGGCATCGGGCCGCTCGGCGAAGTGCCGTACTGCCCGGCCGCAAGCTGGGGGGCGACCGCCAAAGCGGTGACGCAGGCAGCTCGCAGCGCAATCTGTTTACTTCGGCACACCGAGACGATTCTCCCCAGCAAAACTCGAACGAATAAACGGGTTCGTACGAACCGGCCCGCTCGCCCGTCAAGATCAGCGGCGGGGGGACTACCGTTTCCGAGGAGCCTTGGGGTCGATCCCCATGTCGCGGAGCATCAGCTGCAGATCCTCCCAGGCGGCCCGCTTCGCTTCAGGGTTTCGCAGCAGATAGGCCGGGTGGTAGGTGACCAGGACTTTGCTGCTGCGATAGCGATGGAAGACGCCTCGCAGCCGCCCGACCGAAGCCGTGGTGTGCAGGAGCGCCCGGGCCGAGATCAGTCCCAGGCAGACGATGTACTCGGGCTGCAGAATCTCGAATTGCTGCTCAAAGTAGCCGCGGCAGTGCTCCACTTCGTCGAGCTGCGGATTGCGGTTCCCCGGCGGCCGGCACTTGATCGTGTTGAGGATGTAGACCTCTTCCCGCTGGAACGTGCAGGCTTCGATCATCTTGGTCAGCAGCTCTCCGGCGCGGCCGACGAACGGTCGCCCGCTGCGGTCTTCGTCCGCCCCCGGTGCCTCGCCGAAAAAGCAGACTCGCGGAGCCGGATTGCCTTCGCCGAACACGGTCTGCCGCCGCGACTGGACCAGCGCCGGACAGCGGGTGCAGAAGCTCACTTCGCTCGACAGCGCCGCGAGCTCCGCCTGGGCGTTGACCACTGGCAGGCGAGGCCGCGCGTAATTCTCCGGCCCATCGAGGACCGCCGCCGCCGGAGCCAGCCGTCCGCGGGGGGCCGCGGCGGTCGGCTCGCGGACATTCACCGGCCGAGCCACTTGGGGGGCGGCCGGTGAGGGACGCGTGGAGGGTGCTGCGTCGGGCCGTGCTGCGTCGGGCCGTGCTGCGTCGACCGTCGATGTGGGGGCCGGCGGTGTGGGGGCCGTTTCGAGCAGCAGGGGCAGCCCTGCGTTGGCGACCGCGGCGGCTGAGGGAAGATGGGTCAAGCCGATCCGCCCCAAGTGGGCCAGTAACCCCGCGGTGGCCGCCTGCAGTTCAGCAGCGTCCTCAAACCCAAACTCCGAGGGATCGACCGTTTCGGGAGCAGAACTCATAAGCCTCAGGGAATCGAAATCGGGACCGGAACGCCGCCAGCAATGAGCGGGCGGGACGTGAGGCAACCGCGCTCAAAATTTCTCGCCGCGGTTTAATATAC
Source organism: Candidatus Laterigemmans baculatus (assembly GCF_010367455.1). Taxonomy (GTDB): domain Bacteria; phylum Planctomycetota; class Planctomycetia; order Pirellulales; family Pirellulaceae; genus Laterigemmans; species Laterigemmans baculatus. The sequence goes on from NZ_WRPR01000051.1 coordinate 18,776, forward strand.
CGGGTGAGCGAACCCTGTCGTCGGGGCCGCCTCGGGCATACACTTAAAAACACGCGTTTCTCGCGTGCTCCCCCGTTTTCCCTTCTCTGACCGTTTGCTTCCCGCATCCACCCATCATGGCCGTCCCTCAAGTCGTCGTCGTCGGACGTCCCAACGTCGGTAAAAGCAGTCTCTTCAATTGGCTGGCTCGCCGCCGCCTGGCGATCGTCGACGATTATGCGGGCGTCACCCGCGACCGTCTCACGACCTTGATCGAGCATGACGAGCGGTACTTCGAGCTGGTCGATACCGGAGGGATGGGGGTCGAGGATGCCGATAATCTGACGGCCGACATCCGCTCGCAGATCGACGCGGCGATCGATTCGGCCGACGTGATCCTGTTCGTCGTCGACATCCGCTCCGGCCTGGTTCCGCTCGACGAGGAAGCGGCCGAGCGACTCCGCGGGATCGACCGTCCGGTGATTCTGGTCGTCAACAAAGCCGACCATGAAAAGCTCGATAGCGAAGCGGACGAGTTCTACAAGCTCGGACGCGGCCACATGATCTGCGTCAGCACCAAGCAGAACCGGGGCCGCGAGGAGCTGCTGGAGCTGATCAAGGAGCGGCTGCCCGAGGAATCGGGAGCCGAGGCGGAAGAAGAACCGCGGATGAAAGTGGCGATCGTCGGTCGCCGCAACGTGGGCAAGAGCACGTTCATCAATACGCTGGTCAAAGCCGAGCGGATGATCGTCAGCGAAGTCGCCGGGACGACCCGCGACAGCGTCGACGTGCACTTCGAACTCGATGGCCAGCGATTTACGGCGATCGACACGCCGGGGCTGCGGCGGCGGCGAAGCGTCCGCACCGATTTGGAGTTCTACAGCACGCACCGCGCCCAGCGGTCGGTCCGCCGGGCCGACGTCGTGCTGATGTTCTTCGACGCCGCGGAAAAAACGAGCAAGGTCGACAAGCAACTGATCCAGTACATCACCGACAACCACAAGCCGGTGATTTTCGTGATCAACAAGTGGGACAAGCTGCAGGGTCAGATTCCGACCGAACGGTGGGTCCATTACCTGCACGCCCAGTTCCCGACGCTGCAGTACGCCCCGATCGCCTTCATCACCGGCCAGACAGGAAAGAACGTCAAGGCGCTGCTAAACCACGCGCAAATGCTGTTCAAGCAGTCGCGAACCCGCGTCGGCACCGGCCAGCTGAACCGCCTGATCCACGCGGCCCTCGAACGCAACCCGCCGCCGATGTACCAGAATCGCCGCCCCAAGATCTACTACGGGACGCAGGTCGGTACCGAGCCGCCGATGATCGTGCTGATGTGCAACGAGCCCGAGGGGTTCGCTAACAATTACCGCCGCTACCTGCTCGGCGTGCTCCGCGACCATCTGCCGTTCGGCGAAGTGCCGATCAAGCTGTACCTGCAGAAACGGCCCCACAACGAAGGGGACGAACCGAATCGTCCACCCAAGCAAGCCCGCGCGGAAACCTAACGCACCGCCAAGCACCCTCCCCCCGGGCATTCGTCTCTACACAAGTCCAAGGGCTAGAAAAGGCACAGCCAATACCCTCCCCCCGGGAGGGTCGCGAGGAACGAGCGGGGAGGGTTTCTGCAACGGTGAGTTTCATTTCGGGCTATCGTCAGGGATTGCTCTCCCTCCCCTCGCTGACGCTCGACCCTCCCGGGGGGAGGGTATTGTCGAGGTATTCTGACCAAGCCCGGCAAGCCTAACGTACTTACACCACCCGCCGGTAGACGCCGGCGGTGTGGTGGGCCATCGCCCGATCGGAGAACTGCTCGGCGTGTCTTCGCACAGCCGACTCGCTCAGCGCCTGCCAGTCGTACTCGCCCTCGACGAGCAACCGCAGCTGTTCGGCCAGGCTTTGCGGCGAGTTCGGTTCGGCCAGCAAGCCGTCGCGGCCATGGCGGATCGCTTCGGGAGTCCCTTCGACCCGCGTCGCTACGACCGGCAGTCCCGCGGCCATCGCTTCGAGCACGACCATCGGCATCCCTTCGCCGTAGAGGCTCGGCAGAACCATCGCGTCGAGCTCGGCGAGGGCGGCAGGCACGTCGCTGGCAAAGCCGCTCAGCTCGACCGCGTCCTCCAGGCCCAGCTCGCTGATCAACCGGCGAATCGACGCTTCGTATTCAGCCGTCTCAAACGGGCCGATGCAGCGCAGGCGAACGTCGAGCTCCCGCTTCCGCAGCTCGACCAGAGCCCGCAGGGCTACCTCCAATCCTTTCCGCGGCCGCATCAGAGCCACCATGCCCAGCACCCAGCGGCCGCCGGGAGTGGGGATCTGCTGCCGCGGCGGACGGATTGCCGGAACACCATTGGCAACGACACTGACGCGATCGGCCGCCCAGCCCTCGGCAATCATCTGCTTGCGGAGACTGTTCGAGACGGTGATGAGATGGGCGGCAGAGCGCAGCGACCACCGCTCAACCCAGTAGTTCAGCTGGTTTTGCAGCCAGCGGGATGAATCGTTCGCCGTGGGGCTGTGGACGTGGTAGATCCAGGGAACGTCCAGCCGCTTGGCGATTCGCGCGGCGACCATCGCGGACCGCGGTGTGTGGGCGTGCAGCAGCTGATAGCGTCGGGAGCCGACCGCAGCGAGGATCCGCCCCGCCACGCCGAGATCGTAGCGGCTCCGCATCGGCACGGCGAACACCTCGCTCTCGTCCCGCGGGCATTGCTCGAGAAACCGGCCCGGCGTCAAACAAGCAAAGTCCGCCCGAAATCCCTCGCTCGGCAAACACCGCCCCAGATGCACCTGCACCCGCTCGGCTCCGGCAAAATGCTGGCCGTTGATGATGTGCAGGACCGAGACCGTCCCCTGCCGCACCGCTCCTTCACGCCCCCCCGGTACCGCTTCGGCAAAGTAGCTGTCCGCTGGAGACGGCGACGACGAAGCCAGGGAGGTGGGGATCGTTTGCGACATGAATAAGAACCGGGCAGGGGAGGATTGCGGCAGCGGGGTAGCAGCAACACTGCTCCCGCACTCCTTCCAACCCTAGCTCACTCGGATCGACGCTTCGGCAAATCCGCTACTCCTTCGCCTCCCGCCACGCGGCCAACCGCTCGGCCACCCCGGGAATCAATTTCGCGGCGTTCTCGTGATAGATCTTCCGCAGCACGTCGTCGGGCAGATGCACGCCGTAAATCCGCCAAAAACCCTGCGGCGGGAACTCGTTCTCGGCGTACGGAAAGTACTCGTCGCGAGTTTCAAAGAACCGCCAGTACAACCGGACGCGGGTTTCCGGCCACGGCCCATCGGTCCCGAACAGCACGCGGTCGGCATTGCGAATCAAAAAATCGCGAGCCGTGTAGGGCTGACGCCCGAGCTCCGATATGCGCGACGCCGGCTCGACCCACAGATTCGGATAATCGTCGAGCCACTTTTGGACGAGCCGCAGGTCTTCGGCCGAATTGGCCATGTGAGCTCCGATGAACTGCGTCTTCGGATGCCGAGCGATGACGCGGTTGCGGGCTTCGAGCAACTCCATCCGGGACGGAAAATCGCCGCCGTGGAAGTGCCAATCGGGATGCCGGCTGAGCTCTTCCCAGCGTTCGTTCTCCGGGCCGAGCGGCTCGAAGAAAGCGCTCGGGTCGGCCGTGTGGATCAACACCGGCAGCCCAGTTCGCCCGCACGCTTCCCAAATCGGATCCCAACGGGGGTCGTCGATGCGAAGCAATTTCCCTTCGGCGTCGCGGTACTCGAGCCCAAATCGCTTGAAGATTTTCAGCCCGCTGACGCCTCGCTCCGCCGCTTCGACCAGCCGCTCGGCGCTCCGCTCGGCCCACCCCGGGCGGTTACAGGCCCAAGTCGCCGGCTTGTCCGGATCGCCATCCCCCATCCAGTCGAGATTGGCGAACACGATGAACCGGTTGCGGTAGTCCTCCCAGAGGAAATCGAGGTGCTCCTCCAACTGCGAACCGAGCTGTCCATCGAGGCTGGCGCAGACCGCGATCCGGTTGCGATCCATCAGCGCCACGAAATCTTCCAGCGCCTGCTCGTTGTGCCGCTGGCGATAGAACATGTGCGTGTGCACATCGACGACCGGAAAGCGAGCGATCGCGACCTGGGTCTCGGCCACCCGCAGTTGCGGCTGCGGGCGGAAATTCCGCAGCAACAGTTCGCGTCCCGCGCGCCCATCGAGCGGTTCAGCGGGCGGTTCAGCCTCTTTCGCCGCTACTGGTTCACCGGTCGCTGCAGCGATATCGTCGGCGGCCGGAGGCGCTGCGGCTCGGGCGGCCGAGCAGTCCGCGAGGACTCCCCAGCTGCTGCCAAGCAGGAGCAGCAGCGAGAGGAACAGCCGCAGCGGCGGCTTGGACGCGGCGACAGAAAGCGGGCGGGCCGTTAGAATATGCACAGCGAAATACACCTAGCCTATAGGTAATCGAGTCATCAGAGCCCTAAAAGCTAGGCTCTGTCAGAAAACCCAGTGATTTCAGTCTTGTGAGCCGTAGGCGCTAGCCTCGGGCCTCGCAGCCCCGGAATTTTCGCTGCAGCACCCGCGGCTAGCGCCGTCGGCTCAGGGTTTTCTGACAGAGCCTATCTTTGGGCCTACGCGTTGACCTTGGGACCGAATGTCGGGCGATTATACCCAGCAACAGACGCTCGGAGAGCAACTCGAAGCCGAGCGGCTGAGCCTGCAGGCCACGGCCCCACCAGCCGAGCTGCCCGGCTACCGCATGGAGCGTTTTTTGGGGGCCGGGGCGTTTGGCCAAGTCTGGGTCGGTCGCGACCTGAACACCGGGCGGCGGGTTGCCATCAAGTTCTACCTGCACCGCGGCGGCGTCAATTGGTCGCTGCTGGCCCGCGAAGTCAAGCACTTGGTCCAGCTCTCGGCTGACCGCCACATCGTGCAGGTCTTGGAAGTTGGCTGGGAAGCCGATCCGCCATTCTACGTGATGGAATATCTCGAGTCGGGGTCGCTCGAGGATTTGTTGGCGACCCGAGGCCGGCTCCCGATCGGGCAAGCGATTGAGCTGTTCTATGGGATCTGCATCGGGCTGAACCACTCGCACGGCAAAGGGGTGCTGCACTGCGACCTGAAGCCAGCGAACATTCTGCTCGACGAGGACTATCGGCCGCGGCTGGCCGACTTTGGCCAGAGCCGGATGTCGCACGAGCAGACCCCGGCACTCGGGACGCTGTTCTACATGGCTCCCGAGCAAGCCGATTTGGAAGCGACTCCCGATGCCCGCTGGGACGTGTACGGCTTGGGGGCGATCCTATACCGGATCCTGACCGGCAACGCGCCGCACCGCACGGGTGAGCTGCTGCAGCGGATCGACACCGCGGGGAGCCTGCCGCGCCGCTTGGACCAGTACCGCGAGGCGATCCTCCGCGACGGGCCTCCGCGCGACCACCATCGGCGACGCGGCGTCGATCGCGCGCTGGCTCAGATCATCGACGGCTGTTTGGCGGTCGATCCCGAGAAGCGTTTTGCCAACGTTCAGCAAGTCATCGAGGCGCTCGACCACCGAGCGGCGGCGCGGCAGCGTCGTCCGCTGCTGTTGCTGGGGATCGTCGGCCCGCTGCTGCTGTTGCTGATGACCGGGATCTTGATGACCCGGACCGTGCTCGAGACCCGGACCTCGGTCGCTTCGGCGCTCCGCGAGAGAGCGAACGAGTCGAACCGTTTGGCGGCCATGTTCGCCTCCCGCACGCTGGAGCTGGAACTCCGCAAATATTTTGAAGTCGTCCAGCGGGAGGCGAGTCGTCCAGAGTTCGAAACGCTCCTCCGCGAGCTGCTCCAAGATCCGGAGTTCAGCGAGCTGCGGGAGCGGATCGCCAGCGGCCAAGACGCCGAGCAAGCCCGCCAGACGCTGCTCGACTCGCCAGCCCGCAAGCCGCTGCAGGAGTATCTCGACAGCCGGCTCGCGCTTTATGACGGCGCCGATTCCTACGGCAATAGTATCGACTTGGCGACGATGTTCCTGACCGACGACCTCGGCACGATGCTCGCCATCTCCTACGAATCGCCGGTCCGCCGCGAAGAGGACAGCGCGGGGCGGAACTTTGCTTTCCGTCCCTATTTCCATGGCGGCCACGAAGGGCTTCCGCCGGACACCGACCCGCACTCGGTCGAGCCGCTCCGCCGGACCTACCTCAGCCAACCCTTCTTCAGCACCGCCACCCAGCTCTGGAAGGTCGCCGTCAGCACCCCGATCTACCTCGATCCCGATCCGGCTCCCGGCCAGCCTCCCGACGGCGTGTTCGTCGCGACGACCAACCTCGGCGGCTTCGATTTGATGCGGACCCGCGGCCCAGCCCAGCTGAATCAGATCGCCACGCTCGTCGACGCCCGCCCCGGAGCCCTGCGGGGAACGATCCTCCAACACCCGCTGATCAACGACGCCCCGCAAGCGGCTGAGGCTTCGATGGACCAGCGATACCAGTTGGCCCCCGAAGTGCTCGACGGACTGCTCTCGGGCGAGCGAGTGGATTACACCGATCCGCTCGTCGCGGCGCCGGGAGGAGAAGCTTATCGCGGCGCCTGGATCGCAGCGGTCCAGCCGGTCTCGCTGCCGCATGTCGATCCCACCGACCCGCAAGAATCGACCGACCTGCTGGTGCTGGTCCAATACCGCTGGAGCGAGATCATCGCCCCGGTCGGGGCGTTGGTGAACACGCTGCTCTGGTATGGGGTCGCCGCAGTGAGCGGGATCCTGCTGGTGATCTTCGTGCTCTGGCTCGTGGTCCGCCGCGTCGGCGACCAAAGCCGTCCGGCAGGTCCCGCGGAGGGCGAACACGCCCCACCGACCGACACCAAAACCCTCGCGGTGAAATAGAATCGCCTTTCGCTCATCAGCCGCCACGCGCTAGCGTCCGCTTTCTGCGGAATTCGTGAGAACCGGACGCTAGCGCGTGGCGGCTGATGGATAAACAGGGGATTCGCGGCTGATGATTACCCGGGCTCACGCCAACAACTTCGCTCCGTGATCCTGCTCGCACTGCTGGAGGATCGCTTGCACCATGGCGTCGGCTTCTTCGCCAGTCAACGTGCCGTCTTGCCGCTGCAGCTCGACGCTGAACAGGATCCGCTTGGTCTGCGGGCCGTCCTTTTCCGGAGCCCGATAGGTCTCGCGGTAGTCGACCCCGGCGAGCTCGATGCCGACCGCCGTGCGAGTGCTCGACTCCAACTGGTCCCACCGCACCGCTTCGCCGACGATCAGGTTCAAATCACGAGAGATCGACGGGTAGGGGCTGACCGTGCGGAACTGGGGAACGAGCGCCGCGCCGGCGAACAAGGCGGGCAAGGAGAGTTCCGCGACACAGGTCGCCGCAGGCAATTTCAAGCGGCGAGTGAGCTCCGAGTCGAGCATCCCCAAGCAGCCGATCGCGTGCTCACCGACCCGCAGCCGCACCGCCAAGTTCGGATCGAGCCCCGCGATCGGTTCCTCCGTCACCGCGAGCGGCTCGCGAATGCCGAGCCGCGCGGCCAACGTCGCGATGATCCCTTTGACGGCGTAGAAGTCCTTGCCGCTGACCAGTCCCACGCAGTACTGCTCCACCGCCGGAGTGGCAGCACTCTCGCCAGGCAGATAAACGTGGGCCACTTCGAACAGCTCCGCATGCAGGCTCGCCGCCGACCAATTTTCGGCTCGACTCTGCAGCAAGCTCGGCAACAGCGAACGCCGTAGTCGATCCGCTCCTTTGAGCAGCGGCGTCTGAGTCCGCAGAGCCGGGCGATCGGTCCAAGGCGTCAGTTGGGCGTCGAGTGCCTCGGTCACGATGCTCGGCGTCATCGCTTCGCTGATCCCCGCGGCCGTGAGCACCTGGCGGACGCGGTCCATCGCGTGGTCGAACTCGCGACGAGCACTGGGAGCCACCGCGATCGGCGAGTCCTCGGGGATCTTGTCGTAGCCGTGGATCCGCGCTACCTCTTCGATCAAATCCGCTTCCCGCGTCAGGTCGTGCCGCCACGACGGTGGCACCACCGTCATCGCCGGACTCGCTTCCTCGCCCGCTTCTTCCACGCGGCAGCCGAGCGCCGTCAGGATCCGCAGGACCTCGTCGCGAGGAACCGAGATCCCCAGAATCCGCTCGATCTGCGAGAGCCGCAGCGTGACCGGTGCCGTCGCGGGAATCTCCGGCGCGGTATCGACCACTCCGCTGCAGAGCTCGCCGCCAGCGATTTCGAGAATCAGTTCGCACACTCGGCGGCTAGCCCAATCGACTCCCAGCGGATCGACGCGGCGTTCGAAGCGGAACGACGAGGGGCTGTGCAGCTTCAGCCTGCGGGCGGTGCGGCGGACCGAGAGAGGTGTGAAAATCGCCGCTTCGATCAGCAGGTCGGTCGTCGACTCGCTGACTTCCGAGCCGGCTCCTCCCATCACGCCCGCCACGGCCAGCGCCCGCTCGGTGTCGGCGATCACGCACATCGAAGGATCGAGCTCGTAGGTCTTATGGTCGATCGCTTCGATCCGCTCCCCCTTGGCCGCTGGGCGAACGATGATCTTGGCGGCTCCCTCGTTCGCACCGGCAACCGCGGACAAATCGAAAGCGTGCAGCGGCTGACCGCACTCGAACATTACGTAGTTGGTGATGTCGACGATGTTGTTGACCGGCGTAATCCCGACGGCGGTCAGCGCATCGGCCAACCACGCCGGGCTCGGGGCGACGCGAACGCCGCGAACCACGCGAGCCGTATAGCGGGGACAGGCTTCAACGAACTGGTTCTCGACCGCCACGAGCTGCTCCACCGGCGGCGCACTTTCGGCTGGCCGCGGATCGGGAACTCGCAGCTCTCGGTCGAACAGCACGCTGATCTCGCGAGCCACGCCGATGTGCCCCAGGCAATCGCCGCGGTTGCTGGTCACCTCCAGATCGATGACGACTTCCGAACCGCGGGTGAAGGTCTCTTCATGGTTCAGCCCCGAGAGGCTCAGCGCGTCGGCCAGTTCGTCCGGCCCGAGCTTCTGTGGGTTGCCCGGATTCGATGGGGTATCGGCGAGATCGATGTAGCGCGAGAGCCAAGTCCAGGAGACAAGCATGGTCGGAGGTCAGGCGAGAGGTGAGCGGAGCTGGAGGATGAGCGGCGGAAGAGGCGGAGCGGGCGGAGGTCCTAGAACTGGGCGAGGAACCGCATGTCGCCGCTGTACAGGTCGCGGATATCGGTGATCCCGTGGCGACGCATGCAGAGCCGCTCGACTCCCAAACCGAACGCAAACCCAGTCACTTGCTCGGGATCGTAACCGACCGACTCGAGCACTGCCGGGTCGACCATCCCCGCTCCACCGAATTCGATCCACGCGTCGTTCCACCAGAAGTCGACTTCGACGCTCGGCTCGGTGAAGGGGAAGAACGAAGGGCGAAAGCGGATTCGCACGTCTTCGCCGAGGTAGTTGTTGGCGAACACCCGCAACACGGTTTTGAGGTTCGCCATCGTGATCCCGCGGTCGACCAGCAACCCTTCCATCTGATGGAACATCGGGTAATGCGTCGCGTCGGGAGCATCGGGGCGATAGACGCGGCCGAGCGAGATCACGCGCACCGGCGGCTGGCGAGCTTCCATCACGCGAATCTGCACGGTGCTCGTCTGGCTGCGAAGGAGCAAGCCTCCCTCCTCGCCCGCAGACTGCGCGGCGGCAGTGGCCAGATAGAAATTGTCCAGCGGGTCGCGCGCCGGATGGTCCTCGGGAATATTCAAGGCGACAAAGTTGTGCCACGGATCTTCAACTTCGGGTCCCTCGGCCGCCTCAAACCCCATCCGTCCCATGATCTCCTTGAGATGCTCGATCGTCTGGGTGATCGGGTGGATGTGGCCGAGCTCGAGCGGCGTCCCGGGAAGGGTCGGATCGGGCACCGGACCAGTGGCCACCGCCTCGCCCGACTTGAGGGCCGCGGCGGCGGCGTCAAAGCCTGCCTGCAGCAGCTGCTTGACTTCGTTCAGCCGTTTGCCGGCAGCCGGTTTGTCCGCCTTGTCGATCCCGCCCAAGTGTTTCTGGACGTCCCGCAGCGCTCCACTCTTGGCTCCGAGAAACTCCACGCGAGCCGCCTCCAACGTCTCAGCGTCGCGGACCTCCGCGAACGCTGCGGCACCTCGCTCGGCGAGCCCGTCGAGGGCTGCGAGAAAATCGTTCAGACTGGTCGTGGCTGGCATCGCAGGGGTCAGCAGCGGAAGGAAACACCGGGAGATTCGAGAGCCGGATCGTAACCGATCGAGGCCCTCAGACGAACGCGGGCTTGCGGCCTTGGCGGCGACGGTCCGCCTCTTTGAGCAATGCCTTCCGCAGACGGATGCTCGTCGGGGTGATCTCCACCAGCTCGTCGTCCTCGATGAACTCGAGGGCCGCTTCGAGCGAGAGGTCCTTCGGCGGCTTGAGGATCACGTTTTCGTCGCTCCCCGAAGCCCGCATGTTGGTCAGCTTCTTCTCCCGGCAGGGATTCACGACCATGTCGTTGTCCCGCGCGTTCTCGCCAACGATCTGGCCTTCGTAGATCTCCGAGCCTGGCGGGACCATCAACTCGCCGCGATCCTGCAGACTGTACAGGGCGAATGGCACGGCACGGCCGGAGGCCATCGAGACCATCACGCCGTTGGCCCGTTTGGGAACTTCCCCTTCGACCGGGCGGTAGCCGGAGAAGCGGTTGTGAATGATCGCGGTTCCCTTGGTCGCGTTCAGCAGCCGAGTCCGCAGTCCGATCAAGCCGCGAGCCGGAATGCTGAAGCGGAGCAGACTGTAATCGCTTCGCTGCTGCATCTCTTCGAGCTGTCCGCGGCGAAGTCCGACCAGCTCCATCACCGGCCCCATATTGTCGGTCGGGACTTCGACGGTGAGGACTTCGTAGGGCTCTTGCCGACGGCCGTCGATCTCTTTGAAGATCACTCGCGGTTTGCCGATGTTCAGCTCAAAACCTTCCCGCCGCATCGTCTCGATCAGCACGGCCAAGTGCAACACGCCGCGACCGCGAACCGCGTAAGCTTCGGTCCCTTCGATCGTTTCGACCCGCAGGGCCACGTTCCGCTCGAGCTCCTTCATCAACCGAGCTTTGAGCTGACGCGTCGTGACGTACTTGCCTTCGCGACCGACGAACGGCGAGGTGTTGACGCCGAACACCATTTCCAGCGTCGGCTCGTCGACCTTCAGCCGCGGCAGCGGCCGTGGCTTGCCGACTTCGCAGATCGTGTCGCCGATTTCGACGTTCTCGAGCCCCACCAGCGCGACGACTTCGCCGGCTGCCGCCTCCTGGGTCTCGGTCCTTCCCATATTGTCGAACACGAACAGCCCGCCGATCTTGGCCGTCGAAACGCCCTTGGCCTGGTGCAGCTCGACCGCCTGACCGCTGGAAATCTTACCCGCCAGAATTCGCCCCACGGCGATCCGTCCGACGTACTCCGACCAATCGAGCGTGGTGACCAGCATCTGCAGCGGCTCGTCGGGATCGACCTCCGGGCCGGGCAAACGATCGACCATCATGTCCAGCAGCGGCCGCATATCGGTTCCGCGGACTTTCGGATCGGTCGTCGCAAAGCCTTCCTTGGCCGAGGTATAGACGTACGCGGCGTCGTCGAGCAACTCTTCGCCACCGAGATCGGCGAGCAGCTCCAGAGCTTCATCGAGCGCCTCGTGCGGCCGCCCGTCGGGTCGATCGACTTTGTTGACGATCACGATCGGACGGACCCCCGCCTCGAGCGCCTTTTCCAGCACGAACCGCGTTTGCGGCATCGGTCCCTCGGCCGCGTCGACCAGCACCAGACAGCCGTCGGCCATCCGCACCACCCGCTCGACCTCGCCACCGAAGTCGGCGTGGCCCGGGGTGTCGATCAAATTGATTTTTACACCGCGGTAGGGAATCGCGATGTTCTTGGCGAGAATCGTGATCCCCCGTTCCTTCTCCAAATCATTGGAGTCGAGGATCCGTTCCCCCTGCAGTTGCGAGTCGCGGTACTGGCCGCTCTGGCGTAACAAGCAGTCGACGAGCGTGGTTTTGCCGTGGTCGACGTGGGCAATGATGACAACGTTTCGGATATCAGCGCGACGCATTGAAAAAGCCGCTCGTCAACTGCGGCTGCCTTGAAGATCGAGTATTTGAAGGGGTTGCCCCTGATTGTTGGGTGTCGAGCCAAATTAAAAAAGGGGCACCGCCGCGCATTTCACCCGCGCAATCGTTTAACGGCAAGCCGCAGGCGACTGTGTTCTCCCCCGCACCACTCCCGGATGCCAGGGTGCGGCGCAGCAGACGTTAAAAAGCAGTCGCCTTCGGCTTGCCGTTAAACGATCAATGCCCTGGTCACGTCTCCCCCTGGCGCGAGAAGAGCGGATACAGCACGAACCCCAGCGGCAGCACGAGCACCGCCAGCACCAGTCCACGTGGATCACTCTGCAAGCGGTAGCTGAAGGCCAATGCGGCGATCCCGAGCGAGGCAACCACGAATACGACCGGAGTGAGCGGCCACGCGATCACTGGCCGCGATCCCGGCCGTCCCGAAAATCGCGGCAACAGCAAACACAACACGCTGCCGGCCGAACTGAGCAACAACAGAAAGGCCAGGTAGTCGAGCAATTGCTGGAGATTCGTCGCCAGTGCCAGCCCAATCGCCAGCACGCACTGCAGCACGATCGCCCCTCGCGGCACCGCGTCCGGAGGGGCGGCCAAAAAGCGGGGCAGCATCCCGTCGCGAGCCATCTGGGCATACATGTGCGGACCGGCCAGGACCATCGCCGAGACCGAGGTCGCCAGCGACAGCAAAATCACGCCCGTCACGAATCGCCGCAGCCCCACTCCTCCGAGACTCTCGGCAGCAATCTTGAAGACGTCTTTCTGGCCCGCCAGCGCGTCGATTGACGTGCTCCAGAGGATCACCCCGTTGAGCGCCAAGTAAAGAATCGTGACCCCGATGGTCGCGAGCCACATCGCACGAGCAACGGTGGCCCCGCCGCTGGACGTCCCCGCGACATAGACCGCCGCGTTGTACCCGGCGTAGCTGAACGAGAACCACATCACGCTCGTCGCTAGCGCCGCCAGAGAAATCGGTACCGCGACGACCGACGCCGACGCCCCGGGTCCGCCAACCACTTCCACCGCCCCCTTTCCCACCGGCTCGCTTCCCGCCGCTCCGAACTCTCGCACCCCCTCAACCCCGAGGCTGAACAGCCCAATCCCGACGAACACGACCAGCAGCACGAGCTTGACCAGCACCAACAGGTTCTGGGTTCTCGCTCCGGCCGACAGACGAGCGAAATGCAGAGCTCCGAACACGACGATCAGCACGCAAGGGACGACCCGCGGCGGCAGCTCGCCGATCCAGCTTCCGGCGGGCAGATAGGCTTCGAAAGTCACCGCGGCGTAGGCAATCGCGCCACTGAAACCGGCGGTCAGCGAAATCCAGCCCGCTAAAAAGCCCGCCAACGGATGGACGCCGCGGGCGAGAAACAAATACTCGCCTCCCGACTCGCTGAGCTGCCGAGCCAGCCCGCCGTAACAAGCGGCGCCGAGCAGTGCGACCGCTCCGGCGAGTCCCCACGCGAGCAAGACCGAGCTGCGACTGCCGAGGTCCGCCAGGGCAAACCCGCTGCTGGTGTAGACCCCCGCGCCGATCATGTTGGCGATCACCAAACTGACGAGCGAGGTCAGCCCGAACCGCGGCGCCCGGTTCGGTGGCGTGGAGGAGCTCACGTTTGCACTTCGCCGTGGGGCAAAACGGTCGCCACGAGGTCGGTCACCGCGACAGGCCGCGAAGCGACGAACACTTCGCCAGCCGAAACTCCCGCCGCTTGCCCCGAAACGACGGCCGCCGCCCGCACGCGGTCGTAGACGTAAGCCTTGTGAGCAAACTGGGTTTCGTAACAGCGGATCGAATCGATCTTCGCCTCGAGCGTGGCGGCGATGTCAACGGTCAGATGATTCGGAAATCCACCGAGCGTGTCGGGCTCAAACGCCAGCCGGAAATACAGCTGCCGCGAGACCGCGTGTACCGGCAGCCCCTCGAAATGCTCGTCCCACTTGGTCAAGCGGCTGTAAAACACCGCCGCGTCGGTGATCTGCATCGCCTGCCAATGATCGGGAGACGCCATCGGCGTTTTGTCGCCGAACCCGATCACCAGCCGCGGGCGATAGCGGCGGAATTCCTTGGCCAGAGCGACGCGGGTCTCGAAGCAATCGAACAACCGGCGGTTGGGCAAATCGAGCGTCCGCCGCACCGCCACGCCAAGCACTTCGGCAGCCCGCTGCGCCTCTTTCAAACGCACTTCCGGGCCCTGCGAATGGGGCGTCGGCTCGCCGTCGGTCAGGTCGATAATCCCCACCCGATAGCCCTGTTGGGCGAGCAGCGCCAAGGTTCCCCCGCAGGCGATTTCCACGTCGTCCGGGTGAGCCCCGACCGCGATCACATCCAACCGCTCCGGAAGATCCGCCAAATCAATCATCAACAGCCTAAGATTCTGTAGGAGAGAAGCCCGAAAGGAGAAAAGCCGAGAGCCCGGGGAGCGATCTGCAGGTTACAAACCTACCGCACGAGCGGTCAGCTAGGTAGGTTTCGCATGCGGCGAAGCTCGGCTCCCACTCGGCCTTGCTTGAAGGCCATTTGGTGCGAGGGCTCTCGCCCGCTGGCACGCCGCTTGCCTAAAATAAGACGTCAACTGCGGAGCGTGCCAATCTGGCAGTGATTTCCGCCGACCCCACCTCTAAGAATTGTGAGCACAAACCGTGTTCTTCGATCCGGTCTATTTTCTTTTCATTCTGCCTCCTTTCCTGCTTGGCCTGTACGCCCAGTGGAAAGTGAAGTCGTCGTTCGCCTCGATGTCGCAGGTTCCCGCGCGAATGGCCGGCGCCGAAGCGGCGAGGCGAATGTTGGATTCGGCCGGGCTCCGTGATGTGGGCATCGAGCAGGTCCCCGGTCACTTGTCGGACCACTACGACCCGCGGCACAAGGTGCTTCGGCTGAGCCCCGACGTTTATCGGGGTCGCTCGATGGCAGCGGTGGGCGTTGCTTGCCACGAAGCGGGACACGCGATGCAGGATGCCGATGGGTACGCTCCGCTGGTGATCCGCAACATGGCGGTCCCGGCGGCCAACTTTGGCTCAAACATCGGAATCTGGTTGTTGATCGGCGGGGCGATCGCCAGTATCGAGCCGCTGATCTGGCTGGGAATCGTCGCGTTCGGAGCGACGGTCTTCTTCCAGCTGGTGAATTTGCCGGTGGAGTTCAACGCCAGCTCGCGAGCGAAGCTGGAACTGGTCGACCAGGGGATCATCTCCCGGGAAGAGGCACCGTATGTTGCCAAAGTGCTCAACGCCGCGGCGTTGACGTACGTGGCAGCGACGCTGCAAGCGGTCATGACGCTGCTGTACCTGATTATGCGATTCGCGGGCGGCAGCCGCGAATAGCGGTTGACCGGGTTCGCAAAGTTTCTTCCTCCGACTGAGTGGTTCGAGTGGCGTTAGCGAGTCGGATGTGGTGGCTGGTGGGAATTGCGTTGGCAGTTCCCATCCTGCCATTCCTGATCGCTGGTCCTTGGATCGAAAACTGGATTTCTGCCGCCCTCGCCGCGCTTGGGGGCCGTCCGCTGGCGACGGCGTTGGCCGTGGTCGCGGCACTCGGGGCTGACATCTTATTGCCGGTCCCTGGCAGCGCCGTCGCGACGCTTGCCGGCCAGACGCTCGGCCCCTCACTGGCGATCAGCTGCGTGTGGTCCGGGCTGATGCTCTCCGCCGCGATGGGGTTCGAAGCGACGCGACGCTTTGGCAGACCGATGGCCGAGCGTCTCTGTTCGCCCGAAGAATTAGCCGCCCATGAGAGCCGTTTCCGCGAGTGGGGGGCCGCCGGATTGGTGATCACGCGGCCGATTCCGATCCTGGCCGATGCCTGCATCCTGTGGGCGGGCCTGCAAGGCTTCCCGCGCCGCCGCTTTTACGCGGTCATGGCGGTAGCGAACACGGCGGTTGCGGTCGTCTTCGTGATGCTCGGCTGGGTCTCCTCCCGCGGCGAATTTACCGGCCTCGGGTTGCTGATCAGCGTGCTCGTACCGCTCCTGCTAGCCGTGCTGCTCACCCGGCGGAGACGTTGAGCCCCGACACCTTCCCCTCCAAACCGCCGGCACCCTCCCCCCGGGAGGGTCGAGCTCTCAGGCCCGGGGAGGCTGACTCGAGGCTCTGCCAGGAAACCCGATGATTTCAGTCTCTTGAGCCGTAGCCTCGGGTGAGCCGTGGGCGCTAGCCTCGGGCCTCGCAGCCCCGGAATTTTCGCTGCAGCACCCGCGGCTAGCGCCGTCGGCTCAGGGTTTTCTGACAGCGCCTCGCGGGATGTCAGGCTGGGAAGGCTGACGTACGTTAGGCTGGAGCGCGTGCTGTTCCTTCCACCTCCTGCTCCCCCGGTTCGCCGATGACCGACTCGCTGTTTGAACTGCCCACGACGCCGGTTCCCACGAGTGCCGCGGGGCCTGCCGGTCGCTTGCCGCTGACCGACGAGATGCTGAAGACCTGGAGCAGCGGCGATCTGTTTGGGCTGACACAAGCGGCCGGGATGGGGTGGGAGCCGCGTGATTTGCTCGGCGCCCAGTTCCTGATCCTCAGCACGCAAGGCGGGATGCGTGGCGAGGACGGGCGGCCAATCGCTCTCGGCTATCACACCGGCCACTGGGAAGTCGGGCTGCTCGTGCGGGCCGCCGCTGAGACTTTAACGCAGCTCGGCGCGGTCCCCTTCGCCGCCCACTGCAGCGATCCCTGCGACGGGCGAACGCAGGGGACCGACGGGATGTTCGACAGCCTTCCCTACCGCAACGATGCGGCAGTCGTCCTCCGCCGCTTGATCCGCTCGCTCCCGCGTCGCCGCGGCGTGCTGGGGGTGGCGACCTGCGACAAGGGCTTGCCGGCGATGCTGATGGCGCTTGCCGGGATGCCGCACTTGCCTGCGGTCATCATGCCTGGGGGCGTGACCCTGCCACCGACCGTGGGCGAGGACGCGGGGAAAGTGCAGACGATCGGCGCTCGGTACACGCAAGGCGAAATCACGCTCGAGCAAGCCTCGCTCGAAGGCTGTCGGGCTTGCGGAACGCCGGGCGGCGGCTGCCAATTTCTCGGCACCGCAGCGACCGCCCAGGTTGTCGCCGAAGCACTCGGGCTGACCGTCCCGCATGCGGCGCTCGCCCCAAGCGGGACCGCCATCTGGACCGATCTCGCCCGCAGCAGCGCCCGCGCGCTGCACGCGATGGACGCCGCGGGAATGACGACCGCGGACGTGGTAACCGACGATGCGATGTACAACGCGATGCTGGTCCACGCCGCGGTCGGAGGCTCGACAAATTTGCTGCTGCACCTGCCGGCGATCGCCCACGCGGCGGGCATCCGGCGGCCCTCGGTCGAAGATTTCCGCGCGATCAATGCCTCGGTGACCCGCTTCGTCGATGTTTTGCCCAACGGCCCAGTCGGGCACCCCACCGTGCGAATGTTCCTTGCCGGCGGCGTCCCCGAAGTCGCTTGGCATTTGCGAGAGCTGGGACTGTTGCGTTCCCAGGCTCGTACCGTGACCGGGCTCAGCTGGGACGAGATTCTCGACCGCTGGCGGGCCAGTGAGCGGCGGCAAGCGCTTCGCCAGCGGCTTCGCGAAGCCGACGGTGTCGATCCGGACGATGTGATCATCCCTCCTGCCGAAGCGACTCGTCGGGGGCTGACCAGCACCGTCTGTTTCCCCGCCGGCAACCTCTGCCCGGAAGGTTCGGTGATTAAAGCGACCGCAATCGATCCCAGCGTCGTCGACGCCGATGGGGTGTATCGCAAACGGGGGCCGGCCCGCGTCTTCACCTCCGAGCGGGAAGCGATCGCGGCGGTCAAGGAGCGGCAGGTCCAGCCGGGGGACGTGATGGTTCTGATCGGCCGCGGACCGCTCGGCTGCGGAATGGAGGAGACGTATCAGATCACTTCGGCGCTCAAGTACCTGCCGTGGGGCAAGGAAGTCGCGCTGGTAACCGATGCCCGGTTCTCGGGCGTCAGCACCGGAGCGTGCATCGGACACGTCGGCCCCGAAGCGCTCGCCGGGGGCCCGATCGCCAAAGTCCGTGACGGCGATACGATCGAAATCGTCGTCGATCGCGTCCGCCTGGTCGGCCATGTGGAGCTGGTGGCAACGGCTGCCGAAGGCCGCTTGGACGCCGCGGCTGCCGCCGCCGTGCTGGCCGCCCGCGAGCCCCATCCGCGACTGGCGCCCGATCCCAAAATCCCCGCCGACACTCGGCTGTGGGCCGCCTTGCAACAAGTCGGCGGCGGCACCTGGGGAGGCTGTGTTTACGACGTCGAAGCGATCCTCAAAACCCTCGAAGCCGGCCGCAAAGCGTTGGGAGCCGGGAGCCGGGAGCCGGTAGCCGGTAGCCGGGAGTTGGGAGTTGGGAGCCGGGAGCCGGGAGCCGGGAGCCGGTAGCCGGGAGTTGGGAGTTGGGAGTTGGGAGTTGGGAGTTGGGAGTTGGGAGTTGGGAGTTGGGAGTTGGGAGTTGGGAGTTGGGAGTTGGGAGTTGGGAACCACGGAGAGCACGAAGGAAAAGTGGGGAGTTGAACCACGGATAGCGCGGACACCACACATTTCTGGGTTTCGGATTTTCTTTCTATCTGCGTTCTCCGTGCTATCCGCGGTCCCTCTCCTTTCCGTGCATTTCCGTGTCCTTCCGTGGCCAACCTTCGTGCTCTTCGTGTCCTTCGTGGTTCCCGACCTTCTCGGCTACCGGCTACCTTCTCCCTCCCCATGGTGCTTTGCTAGCACGGATCGCGCACAATGCCGCGGTTTGCTTTTCTGCTGGAGCCCCTCGGATCGGAGACGCGCCGGACGATGACTTCGTTTGCTGCTGAATTAGTCGGGACTGCTATCCTCATCCTGCTCGGCAATGGAGTGGTCGCCAACGTGCTGCTCCGCGAAACCAAGGGGCACGCCGGAGGCTGGATCGTGATCACCTTTGGGTGGGGGATGGCGGTGTTTGTGGCGGTCTTCGCCGTGGCCCTGTACAGCGGAGCGCACATCAATCCGGCGGTGACGATTGGGTTGGCCGCCAGCGGCCAGTTCGAGTGGGCGGAAGTTCCCTGGTATCTAGTCGCTCAGTTCCTGGGCGGGGCGCTCGGAGCGGCCTTGGTCTGGCTGCACTACCGGCCCCACTTTGCCGCGACCGCGGATCCCGATGCAAAACTGGCTTGTTTTTGCACCGGCCCGGCGATTCGCAGCCCGATCGACAACTTCATCTCCGAGACGCTCGCCACGTTTCTGCTCGTGTTCGCCGTCCTGTTCCTAGCGAAACCGGAGGTGGGGCTCGGCGCGCTCGATGCGTTGCCGGTCGGCCTGCTGGTGTTGGTGCTCGGGTTGTCGCTCGGCGGGACGACCGGGTACGCGATCAACCCGGCTCGCGATTTCGCGCCGCGGCTGATGCACATGCTGCTGCCGATCGGAGGCGGCAAGCGCGACAGCGATTGGGGTTATGCCTGGATCCCGGTCGTCGGTCCAATCGTCGGCGCGCTGTTAGCGGCGATGGCTTTCCACGCCTTGGGCTGGGGTCTGCCGGTCGAATCCACCCTCTCCGTAAAGTAGGCGGTGTCAGCAAAACACATCACCCTCCCTCGGGGAGGGTCGCGAGGGACGAGCGGGGAGGGCCGTGCGCACCGTCGAGCACGAAGCGTGGGCGGACTCGGCTAGCCCTCCCCGGGCCTAAGAGTCCGACCCTCCCGGGGGGAGGGTAACGGCCGAGGCGCCCGGCGGCTGATTAGGCACACCGTTTCGTGACGCTCAAAAACGGCGAATCTCGTAGGAGTCTGCATGACGGCACCGATTCTGATTCTTGGCGCGGGGATCAACGGCGCGGCGCTGGCCCGCGAGCTGTTGCTCAACGGAGTTCCAGTGACGGTGGTCGATCGCGCCGACATCGCCTCGGGAGCCACCGCCTACTCGTCGCGTCTGATCCATGGCGGGCTGCGGTATCTGGAGTATGGGGAACTGGATCTGGTTCGCGAGTCGCTCGAGGAGCGGACGCGGCTGCTGCAACTCGCTCCCCAGTTCGTCAAGCCGCTCGAGCTGTTCATTCCGGTCTCGAACCGATTTGGCGGCGTCCGCCAATCGGCCGCCAAGTTCCTTCGCTTTCCGCAGTGGGGCGGGGCGGCAAAATCGCGGGGACTGTGGTTGGTGCGGACCGGATTGTGGATGTACGACACCTACGCTCGCGATCCGTCGCTGCCCAAGCACCGGGTGTACCGGAACGGCGACCGCCGCGCGATCAGTGTCGACGCTCGGCACTATCCGTGGCTGGCGGCTTACCACGACGCTCAGATCGCCGCGCCGGAGCGGTTCACCGTCGCTTTGCTTGAGGATGCGCGGCGGATCGCCGCAGAGCAGGGGATCGAATTCGACGTGCTGACCTACCACGAGGCCCGGCGGGAGGGAGAAGTGGTTCAGTTAACGCCGCTGGTGCCGTCCCCCGCGAGCGGCACGGCGCCCCGCACGATCCGCCCCGCGACGATCATCAACGCCACCGGCGCGTGGGTCGACCGGACGCTCGAGCGGCTGCACGTTCCCAGCGAGCGGCTGATGGGAGGCACGCAAGGGAGCCACTTCTTCACGCGCCACCCGAAGCTGATCGAGCGGCTCGCCGGGCGCGGCTTGTATGGCGAAGCCGAGGACGGGCGGCCGGTGTTCGTGCTGCCTTTGGCCGGCGGCGTGCTGGTGGGCACGACCGATCTGCCGTACGAGGGAGACCCGGCCGACGCGGTCGCTTCGGAGGAGGAGCTCCAGTATTTGCTGCGGCTGGTCAACCAGATGTTTCCCGAGATCGCCCTCGAGCGGTCGGACATCCAGTGGCACTACAGCGGAGTTCGACCGTTGCCGTACAGCGGCCAGGGGACTCCCGCCTCGGTGACCCGCCGCCACTGGGTCCGCAAGCAACAATCCGACGGCCTCACCATCCACTCGGTCATCGGCGGCAAGCTGACCACTTGCCGCGCACTGGCCGAAGAGGCGACGGCCGAGATTTTGGACGAGCTTCAGATTCCCGTAGTCAGGAACAGCCGGGAGCGAGGGATTCCGGGCAGCGAAAACTTTCCTCGCGACGCGGCCGCACAAGCAAAGCAAATGGACGCGTTGGCCGAGCAACTGGGGTGGTCGCTCGAGAGCGTCGCGGCAGTCTGGTCGCTGTGCGGCAGTCAGCTTCGGACGATCGTCGGGGAGTTGCAAGCGGCCCCATCGGGAGGCGAAGTGGGCGAGTCGGGAGAAACCGACAGCGGCGACACGATCCGCGGGACTTCGATTCCTCGCGTCTATGCCCGCTGGGTGATCGAACACGAGTGGGCTTGGCGGCTGGACGATCTTATTGAGCGACGACTGATGCTGCTGTACGATCCCGGGCTGACGGAGGCGTCGCTCCGCGAGCTCGCTCTTCTGTTGGTGGATGCCGGTCGGCTGGAAGCCGCGGAAGTGGAGTCCGAGATTGCCCGGGTGCGACTTCGATTAGCGGAACATTTCGGCAAACGAGTCGCACCATGAGCTCTTGTATCCTCGCCCTCGATCAAGGCACCACTTCCAGCCGCGCGATGCTGTTCTCCCGCGAAGGTCGAGTGATCGCTTCGGCCCAGCAAGAGTTCGAGCAGATCTATCCGGTGCCCGGGCACGTCGAACACGATCCCGAAGCGATTTGGTCGAGCGTCGTCGAAGTCGCCCGCGAGGCGCTGCGGAAGGGTGAGCTGTCGGCCGCCGACGTGGCCGCCATCGGCGTCACCAACCAGCGAGAAACGGTCGTTCTCTGGGAGCGTGCGACCGGCCGCCCGGTTGGCAATGCGATCGTCTGGCAAAGCCGCGTCAGCGCGCCGATCTGCGACAAGCTGAAGGCCGAGGGGCTCGAGCCACTGTTTCGCGATAAGACCGGGCTGGTCATCGACGCCTACTTCTCCGGCACCAAGATCAAACACGTGCTCGATTCGGTCGCCGGGCTGCGGGAGCGAGCCGAGCGGGGCGAGATCCTGGTCGGCACCGTCGACAGCTATCTGGTCTGGCGACTGACCGGCGGGCGACTCCACCTGACCGACGTCACCAACGCCTGCCGAACGCTGCTGTTCAACATCCATACGCTCGACTGGGATGATGAACTGTTGCGGGTTCTGGACGTTCCTCGAGCGATGCTGCCCGAGGTCCGCTCCTCGAGCGAGGTCTACGGCGAGACCGACCCCGAATGGTTCGGCGGCCCAATCCCGATCGCGGGAATTGCCGGCGACCAGCAAGCGGCGACGTTTGGCCAAGCCTGCTTTGAACGCGGCTCGGCGAAAAACACCTACGGCACCGGCTGCTTCGTGCTGATGAACACCGGGGAGCAACCGATCGTTTCCGAAGCCAACCTGCTGACCACGATCCTCTGGAGCCGCGAGGGGCAGGTCACCTATGGCCTCGAAGGGGCAATCTTTATCGCCGGGGCGATCGTCCAGTGGCTGCGGGATGGACTGAAAGTCATCGAGTCTTCTGAGCAAGTCGAAGCGTTGGCCGCTTCGGTTCCCGATTCGGGTGGCGTGTATCTCGTTCCGGCGCTGGTCGGTCTCGGCGCCCCCCACTGGGATCCCTACGCCCGCGGATCGCTGTTCGGATTGACACGGGGGACCGAAGTCGGGCATATCGCTCGCGCAGCGGTCGAGTCGATGGCGTTCCAGACGCGGGACGTGCTCGAAGCGATGCAGCAGGACTCGGGTTTGCCGTTAGCGGAGCTGAAAGTCGATGGCGGAGCTTCCTTAAACAACGCCCTGATGCAATTCCAAGCGGATCTGCTCGATGTCCCCGTCCGCCGGCCGGTCGTCTCCGAAACCACCGCCCTCGGGGCCGCGTATCTAGCAGGATTGGCCGTCGGCTACTGGAACGATCTGGAAGACGTGCGCCGCAACTGGACGCTCGACCGCGAGTTCCGCTCGGCGATCGCTGCCGACCACCGCGACCAAATTTGCCGCCACTGGAAGAAAGCCGTTTCCCGCTCGCTCGACTGGCTCGACCACGCCTAGGCCGGATCATGCACTGGTAAAATCAGCCGCCACGCGCTAGCGTCCGGTTGTTACTGCGTATGAGGGAACCGGGGGCTAGCGCCCGGCGGCTGATGCAGTACCCAGCCCAGCGCTGAGAGGACGGAAAAACCAATGCAGACGCGAAACTACGTTCCTGAGAACCATCGCCCGCTCTCCGCGACACCGCCCAGGGTCGCGGGGTGGCTGCTGGGCATCCTGCTCGCCCCGCTAACGCTCACCACACTCCCGGCCCCGACCGCGTGGGGACAGGCCGCGAGCGGATTCGCCCCAGCTCCCAAAATCCTGCTCCCCAACCAGCCGGTGCCGGGCGGTCAAGCGCCGCCTGCCGCCGAGCTTCCCGCTCCAGTCGAAGGGCCCGGCTCGCGACTCGCCCCCGCGCAGCCGGCGGCCTATGTGGATGAGGAACTGGCCGAGCTGACTCCCGAGGAACGGATCAATATCGCGGTCTACGAGAAAGCTCACCTCTCGGTGGTGCACATCGAGACGCGGACGGTCCAGAGCAACGGATTTTTTGGCGCCGCCGAGAACGAAGGGAGCGGCAGCGGATCGGTCTGGGATGCTCGCGGCCATATCCTGACCAACTACCACGTCGTCGCCGGCGCCCAGCAGTTGCTCGTGACGCTGCACGACGGCCAACAGTTCGAAGCGACCCTCGTCGGCGCCGACCCGCCCAACGACATCGCAGTCTTACGGATCGAAGCCCCCCCGGAAGCGCTCTCGCCAGTCGAACCCGGGCGGAGCGAGCGACTTCGCGTCGGCCAGCGGGTCTTCGCCCTCGGCAGCCCGCTCGGCCTGGAACAAACGATGACCGTTGGGATCGTCAGCAGCCTCAACCGGACGCTGCCCAGCCAGGGACACCGCTTGATGAAATCGATCATCCAAATCGATGCCCCGCTGAACCGTGGCAATTCGGGCGGGCCGCTGCTCGACAGCCGCGGACGGTTGATCGGCATGAATACGGCGATCGCCAGCCGGGTTGGCGAGAGCAGCGGGATCGGGTTCGCGATCCCCTCGGCGACCATTTCCCGAATCGTGCCCCAGCTGATTCGCTTCGGCCGCATCAACCGTCCCTCGATCGGCATCGAAGCGGTGGCGGAAGTCGAGCAGGGGCTGCTGATCGTCGAGACCGTTCCCGAGGGACCGGCCGAGAAGGCAGGCCTGCAAGGCGTCCGCGTCGTCCGCCGCCGCACGGTGTTTGGCGATATCCTCCGCCGCGACTACTCCACTGCCGACATCATGACGCACGTCGACGGAGTCCCAGTCAACACGGTCGACGATCTGCTCTCGGCGGTCGAAAGCAAACAAGCCGGTGACGTGGTCCGCGTGACGGTCGAGCGAAGCGATCAAACATCCGCCATCATCCCGGTCCGCCTGACCAGCGACCGCCGCAGCGGAGAGTGAGCTCCCCCCCTCGTACTCGTACTCAGCGCAGCGGTACTCGTACTCAGCGCAGCGGTACTCGTACTCAGCGCAGCGGTACTCGTACTCAGCGCAGCGGTACTCGTACTCAGCGCAGCGGTACTCGATCGAGGGCGGCTATCTGCGCGGCGAGCCGGAATCGAGTACGAGTACGAGTACCGCTTCGCTGAGTACGATTATTAGTACTCACCCCCCCAGCATCTCCTGCAAATACTTTCCCGTCGGGCTTTCGGGCACCGCGGCGACCGCTTCGGGCGTTCCCTCGGCCAGGATCCTGCCTCCACCGGTTCCCCCTTCGGGGCCCAGGTCGACCAACCAATCGCAGGCTTTGGCGATGTCCAGATTGTGCTCGATCACGATCACCGTGTTGCCGCGGTCGACCAGCGCTTGCAGCACGCCGAGCAACCGCCCCACATCCTCGAAGTGCAGCCCGGTGGTCGGTTCGTCGAGCAAATACAGCGTGTTGCCGGTCTCGGCTCGAGCCAGTTCCGTGGCCAGTTTCAAGCGCTGCGCCTCGCCGCCACTGAGCGTCGTCGAGGATTGGCCGAGGTGCAGGTAGCCGAGTCCCACCGCTCGCATCGAGTCGAGAAAGCGGTCGATCTTGGAAAAGTTCTCAAAGAATTCAGCCGCTTCGTCGACCGTCATGTTCAGCACGTCGGCGATCGTCGCATGCTTGTAACGGACCGTCAGCGTCTGGCGATTGAAGCGGCGTCCTCCGCAGGCGGTGCAGGTCACGTAGAGATCGCTGAGGAAGTTCATCTCGATCTTTTCTTGCCCTTGTCCCTGGCATTGCGGGCACCGTCCTTGGGCTGAATTGAAGCTGAACCGGCTGGCCGTGTATCCACGTTGCTTGGCTTCGCGGGTCGCGGCAAAGACTTTGCGAATCTCGTCCCACACCCCGGTGAACGTGGCTGGGCACGATCGGGGGCTGCGGCCGATCGGCGCTTGGTCGATGCGGATCAGCTTGTCGACGCCCTCCGCCCCCAACAGCTCGCGATGCGGTCCCGGCTTAGCGGCCACGAGGCCCAACCGCCGAGCCACCGCCGGGTAGAGGGTTTCATTGATCAGCGAGCTCTTCCCACTGCCGCTGACTCCGGTGACACCGACCAACAAACCGAGTGGAATTCGCAGCTCGACGTCCTTCAAGTTGTGTGTGGCCGCGCCGCGGAGGACCAGCATTCGAGCCGGGTCGGCGGGCCGCCGCTCCTGGGGAACCGGGACGACGGCGGAGCCGGTGAGGTAGCGCCCGGTGATCGACTGCGGATCGTGAGCGACTTGCTCGGGCGTCCCCTGCGAGATCACCGTGCCTCCCCGGTGCCCAGCTCCCGGTCCCATATCGACGAGCCAGTCCGCCGCACGCATCACCGCCTCGTCATGCTCGACGACCAGCACCGTGTTGCCCGCTTGCTGCAGGTCCCGCATCGCCGAGATCAAGCGGTCGTTGTCGCGGTGGTGCAAACCGATCGACGGCTCGTCCAGGACGTAGCAGACGCCCACCAGCCCCGAGCCGATGCTCGTCGCCAATCGGACGCGCTGCAGCTCGCCGCCGCTGAGCGTATCGGCGGGGCGATCGAGGCTGAGGTAGCCGACGCCGACGTGCTCGAGGAATCGCAACCGCCGCAAGATCTCGCCGCGGATCGGTTTCGCAACTTCCGCAGCGGCTCCCTCGAGCTGCATCGCCTCGAAGTGCTCGAGCGAGTCGACGATCGGGAGCGCAGTCGTTTCGTGAATCGCCCGCCCCGCCACGGTGACCGACAACGCTTCGCGGCGGAGCCGGCCTCCACCACACGCTTCGCAGGTCAAGTCGGCCCGCAGCCCGCTCAACTGCTCGCGACGCTTCTCGCTCCGCCCCGCCTCCCACTCTTCCTCGAGCATCGCGATCAGCCCCAGGAACTTGCCGTCGCCTTCGAACAGCTTGCGATACGCAGCCGGCTTCAGCGCCGTGAGCGGCTTCTCCCATCCGGCTCCATGCTTCTCCAGGAACGGTTCGACCGCTTTGCGGACCCGCCCGCGAACCGCCGCGGTGGTCCCCTTCCAGGCCACCAGAGCTCCGTCGGCGGGCGATTTCTCCGGGTCCGGCACGATGCCCTCGGGATCGAACCGCTCCCGACGCCCCATCCCGCCACACGCTTCGCACGCGCCGTAGGGGCTGTTGAAGGAAAACGTCCGCGGCTCGAGCTCTTCGTAGCTGACGTCACAGTCGGGACAGGCGTAGCGCGTGCTGAACAATCGCTCTTCCCACTCATTCGCACTGGCCCCACTCGCACTGGCCCCACTCGCAGTGGGCTGCTGGTAGACGGCCGTCAGCACTCCGTCGCCAAACCGCAGCGCCAACCGGACCGAGTCGCCCATCCGTCCCTGCACTCCCTCGCGAACCACGACCCGGTCGACGACCGCTTCGATGGTGTGGTTCTTCCGCGGGGCGAGTGCCGGGACTTCTTCGAGCGGATAGAGTTCTCCGTCGACCCGCGCCCGCACGAGCCCCGCCTTGCGAATCTCGGCGAAGACCTCGGCGTGAGCCCCGCGGCGGCCGCGAATCATCGGGCTGAGCAGCATCAGCTTCGTCCCCTCGGGCAACTCGGCCAAGGCATCGACGATCTGTTCGGCGCTTTGCTGCAGGATCGCTCGGCCACAGCTGTAACAGTGGGGGGTTCCGGCGCGAGCGTAGAGCAGCCGCAAGTAGTCGTAGATTTCGGTCACCGTCGCGACCGTGCTGCGAGGATTGTTGGTCCCCGGCTTTTGATCGATGCACAGCGTCGGCTCGAGTCCGTCGACCAAGTCGACGTCGGGCCGTTCGAGTTGGTCGAGAAACTGCCGCGCGTAGGCCGAGAGGCTTTCGATATACTGCCGCTGCCCCTCGGCGTAGATCGTGTCGAAGGCGAGCGACGATTTGCCGCTCCCCGAGACGCCGGTGATCACGGTCAGCGAGTCGCGGGGCAGGTCGACATCGACCGAGCGGAGGTTGTGCACTCGGGCCCCCCGCACGCGGATCACGTTCTCCGGTCGCGAAGACCCGCTCTTCGAAGCTCCGTTGCCGCTAGCCATGTCCGCTGTTTTGATCATGTCCTACAATACCTGAGTGGGATGCTCCTGAGCTGATCCTATGCGGATTGCCGGAGCCGAGGTAGGCACCTCGGGTGTCGCGGCGGTGCTCCGCCGATCCCCCGCTGCTTGGTCGCTCGTCGCCTCGGAAACACAGTCACGCATGACCGCTCCTTCGGTCTCCGCCGCCCCACACCCGCCGCCGCTGTTCGGCCAGGATCGCGAACCGTGGATGCTGGCCCAGTACGCGATGCACAGCCGCGATACGGCCGGTCGCCGCTATCCGGAAGCGGTGCATCCCTACCGGGGGCCGTTCCAGCGAGACCGCGACCGGATCCTGCACTCGAGCGCGTTTCGTCGCCTGTCGGGAAAAATGCAGGTCTTCACCGGCGACATGGGGGAATACCACCGGACGCGGTTGACACACACGTTCGAGGTCGCCTCGGTTGCCCGCACGATCGCGCGGGTGTTGCGGCTGAACGAAGACTTGGTCGAAGCGCTAGCCTTGATGCACGATATCGGGCACCCGCCCTACGGACACTGTGGCGAGGATACGTTGGCCGCCTGCCTCCGCGACCACGGCGGGTTTTCGCATAATCAGTTCGCGCTGGTGATCGTCGAGGAGCTGGAGCACCGCTTCACCGGCCGACCGGGGCTGAACCTTTCGGCCGAACTGCTGGCCGGCCAAGACATCCGAGCCCACAAGGAAGAAGCGGCCGTCGGCGCTTCGCCGATGCTCGAAGTGCAAATCGTCGATGCGGCCGATTCGATGGCCTACGACGCTCACGATGTCGACGACGCGGTGCAGATGGGTTTGCTCGGAATCGATGAACTCAGCCGCTTGCGGATCGTCCGCCGGGCGCTTGAGCAAGTCCGCAGCCGCTACGGTGCGCTCCCCCCGGCGCGGCTGCGGCAGGCGTTGGTGCACGAGCTGATCGATTTGCAGATCAGCGATTTTCTGCACGCGAGCCTCGAGCGGCTGGTTCCCTGCATGGCCATGCGCAGCGAAGAACTTTCGGCGGCCGGAGTTCGGCTCCTCCACTCCCCGACGATCGGCGAAGAGCGGCGCGAGCTCGAACGGTTCCTGTTCGAGCGGGTCTATCGCCACCCCCGCCTGCTCGCCGTGCGGCATGCCGCCGAATCGCGGCTCGAGCAGCTGTTCGAGACGCTGGTGGCCGATCCGCAGCGGTTGCCGCTGCGATTCCGCTTGCGAGGCGAGCAGATCGGCTGGGAACGAGCGACCGGCGAATACCTCGCGGGGATGACTGACCGCTTCTGCGACGCCCAGTACCTCCACCTTCGCAACGGCTCGGGCCCCCTCGCCGACTGGTCTTAGTCCCTCGGCCGATGGATTACCCGGCCCTCCATGGTCGCCGTGGGCCGGTTGACCTACACTCGGGGCGACAGTTCCTGGCACACTCGGTCCCCCACGGCGACTGGGAACGCCTCCCCCTCTTCCACGTTACGCTCAGGCGGTCTTGCCGTTCGATGGCTCTGATCATTCTTCGTTGCGTGTTCCTGCTGGTCGCTGGCGGGATCTCGGCGCTCGTCAACTCCCAGCTCGGTTCGCAGGAAGCCGCTTGGCTCCCCTGGACCGTGTTCATTGGAATCGTGGGGCTAGCGATCGCGATGATCCTGACGGACATCTACGTCCGCCGCAAACAGATCGGCACGATCAGCGCGGTCTATTTTGGACTGCTCGTTGGGGTGCTGCTAACCTACGTGCTGTCGATCGCCACGATCCCGCTGCTCGAGCGGTTCCAGCATGCCTACGCCGTCCAGCTCGTGCTCGGGATGGTGCTCTGCTACATCTGCATCAGCGTCCTGCTGCAGACCAAGGACGATTTCCGCTTTCTCATCCCGTACGTGGAATTCGTGCGGGAAGTGAAGGGTTTTAAGCCGCTGATCCTGGACACCAGCGTAGCGATCGATGGCCGCATCGAGGACTTGGTGGCGACCGGAGTGTTCGACAACCAGTTGATCGTCCCGCGGTTCGCCCTGAACGAGCTGCAGGGAATCGCCGACAGCAGCGACAAATTGAGGCGTGCCCGTGGACGCCGCGGACTGGACGTGTTGAATCGGTTGCGGGCGGACGAAAAGGTCGATCTGCAGATTTTTGACCGCGACCTCCCGGAGCTCGGCGACCACCCGGTCGACCTCAAGCTGGTCTTGCTCGCCAAACATCTCGATGGCAAGGTCGTGACCGGCGACTACAACCTCAACAAAGTCGCCAAACTGCACAACGTTCCGGTGATCAACCTCAACGAGATCGCCAATTCGCTCCGCCCCGCGTTCCTCCCCGGCGAGACTTTCCAGCTGAAGGTCATCAAGGCGGGCGAAGGCCCCGATCAAGGCGTGGGCTACCTCGATGACGGAACGATGGTGGTCATCGAAGGGGGGCGTTCGGCAATCAATCGCGAGGTTCCGGTGACGGTCACCAGCACCCTCCAAACCAACGCCGGGCGAATGATCTTCGCCCGCCACGAGCACTGAGGCCGGCCTATTCAGGCGTCTAAGTGTGTTAAATCAGCCGCCACGCGCTAGCGTCCGGTTTTCCCGGTCCGTTCGAGAACCGGGGGCTAGCGCCCCGCGGCTGATGAATAATCCGTGTTAGCGTCTGCGGCTCAAGAAGGTCCTCGCCCTCGCATGACGCCCGAACCGCTACCGCAACGGCTGCGTAGAGGGCGTTGAGTCCCCATAGGGGCGAGCTATATAAACTGTTGACGCTTGCGACGTCCAGCATCGATCCCGTACCTGTGACACAGCCCTTCCGGCACTGACGCCCATGAGTTCACCGAGCGAACCGAGTCATTCGTCTGCAACGAGCCCGACGACCGGGACAAGCCCGTCGGCAGAAACGAGCCCGCTGGCCAGCCCCAGCCCGCTGGCCAGCCCCAGCTCCCAGGGCGACGCCCGGCGACCGATGATCGAAGCGGTCGGCTTGAGCAAGTTTTATGGTCCGTTCGCGGCGACCCGCGATGTCACCTTCACCGTCAACGAAGGTGAGCTGGTCGCGTTCCTCGGCCCCAACGGCGCCGGGAAGAGCACGACCATGAAGATGCTCACCGGCTACATCGCCCCCTCGGAGGGAGTGGCCCGGATCGCCGGTCACGACATGCTCCGCGACCGGATTGCCGGCAGCCAGCGGCTCGGTTACTTGCCGGAGAATGGACCGCTGTACCCCGAGATGACGCCGCTCGGAATGCTCAACTTCTTCGCCGACGCCCGCGGGCTCTCGGCCGCTTATAAGAAAGAGCGGATCGAAGCGGTGATCGAGATCTGCGACCTCTCAACCGTGGTTCACAAAGCGACCAGCAAACTCTCCAAGGGCTTTAAGCAACGCGTCGGGATGGCCCAGGCCCTTCTCCACGAGCCGGACGTGCTGATCATGGACGAGCCGACCGCGGGGCTCGATCCGAATCAGATTCGCGAAGTCCGGCGGACGATGCGGCGGCTGAGCGAAACCAAAACGATCTTGCTCAGCACCCACATCTTGCAAGAAGTCGAAGCGATGGCCGACCGCGTGGTGATGATCAACGAAGGCCGCGTCGTCTTCAACGGCACGGTCTCGGGGCTGCAAGAGGCTGGCACCGATCTGGATGACGCTTTCCATAATCTGACGCGCACCGAAGCGACTTCGGTCGCGTAGTGCGTTTCGGGAGCGTGCAGTCAAATCAGCCGCCACGCGCTAGCGTCCGGTTATGACGCACTTTCGGGAACCGGGGGCTACCGCCCGGCGGCTGATGCGATAGCTCCGCTAGCCCCGGATTCTGGAACCGACGCACACAAATCCTTCCTCGCAACCATTTCCTCAAAGTCCCACCCATGAACTTTTCGGTCCTGTTGGCACTGGCAAAGCTATTGGTTGTCGATGTCATCTTCCTGCTGATCCTCGCCCTGATCGTGGGTTTGCTCGCCAGTACCAAGCGGGCGGCGTTCGCCGTCATGCGACGAAACTTTGTCGGCTACTTCAGCAATCCGACCGGCTATGTGTTCCTCTGCATCTTCGTCTTTCTGACCTCGCTGGCAGCCTTCTGGCCGTATGAGTTTTTCAATCAGAACTTGGCGGTCCTCGACCAGCTGAACTACTGGTTCCCGCTGATCATGCTGGTCTTCATCCCGGCGATCACGATGAGCATCTGGGCCGAGGAAAAGCGGCAGGGGACCGACGAATTGCTGCTGACCCTGCCGGCCGACGACTTTGACATTGTGATCGGCAAATACATGTCGGCCGCGGCCATTTTCACCGCGTCGTTGCTATTCTCCCAGCTCTCGACGTTCATCACGCTCGCCATCCTGACCCGCGGCGACGTCGACACTGGGCTGATCTTCACGACCTATCTCGGCTACTGGTTCGTCGGGCTGACGATGATCGCGATCGGGATGGTTGCGTCGTTCTTGACCGGCAACCTGACCGTGGGTTTCATCCTCGGTGCCCTGTTCAACGCTCCGCTCGCCTTCGCCTCGCTGGCCGATGCGATCATTCCCCAGCAGATCGCCGCGCGGGTGCTCGAAGCGGCCGGGCTGAGCCGCTCGTTTGACGATTTCGGCCGGGGCGTCGTCAGCCTCTCCTCGGTCGCCTACTTCCTGCTCGTCGCCGGTGTCGCACTCTACGTGTGCATGGTTCTGATTGGCCGCCGCCACTGGACCGGGGGCAAGGATGGAAGCTCGATGGCGTGGCACTACATCGGCCGCGCTTTGGCCCTGGTGGTGATCACCGGTGGCGCCGTGATCCTGTTCCGAAACTGGGAGATCGTCCGCTACGACGCCACCGAAGGCCAAGTCAGCTCGCTGGCTCCGGCCACCAAGCGTCTGATTCGCGATCTCGACCCCGAGCGTCCGATCATCATCGACGCGTTCATCAGCGATGATATTCCCGAACAGTACGCGACGACGCGCTACGAACTGGTCAACCTACTCAAAGAATTCGAGAGCGAAGCCAACAAACGGGGACGGTCGATCGACGTCAATCTGCACGACGACATCGAGTTGTTCAGCGAAGAAGCAACGCTCGCCGAAGAGCGGTTTGGAATTCGCCCGGTGGAACGGTTGGTCCGTGAGAAAGGGACCTTCCAGCAAAAACGTCTGATCCTCGGAGCCGCCCTCCGCAGCGGATTGGAAAAAGTCACGGTTCCGATTTTTGAATATGGGATTCCAGTCGAATACGAACTGGTCCGCTCGATCGACACCGTCGCCCAAGGAACCCGCAAGCGGATCGGGATCGTCGAGACCGATGCGCAGTTGATGGGCGGGATCACGTTCGCCGGAATGCAGCCGCAGCAGACCGAGAAGCACCCGATCGTCACCGAACTGGAAAAACAGTACGAAGTCGAAGCGGTGGATCTGACCGCACCGCTCTCGCCCGGTCAGTACGCGGCGCTCGTCGTCGTCCAGCCTTCGACCCTGCCTCCCGATCGTTTTGATCGCTTGGTCGATGCGGTCAACGCGGGGATCCCCACCGCGATTTTTGAAGATCCCTTCCCCTTCGTCCAGCAAAACCTAACTCCCACGGGCGATCCCAAGCAAGCTCCCGGGGGAATGTTCGGGGGCGGCGGAATGCAGCCGAAAGGTGAGATCCGCAAACTCTGGGAAGCGCTCGATCTGCGGATTCCGGGCGAGCCCGGTCAGCAGGGCTTGTATTCGCCGGAGCTGGTCTGGCAACAATTCAATCCCTATCCCAACTTGGCCCTCGGCCCCAACGACCTCTGGGCGTTCATCGACGAACAGGCAACGGGCGCCGTGGACGCATTGAGCGAAGAAAACCCGATCACTTCCGGGCTGCGGCAAGTCCTGCTGCTCTACGGGGGTGCGGTCCAAGCAGCCGAGGGAAGCGAACTGCAACACACGCCGTTGCTGACCACCGGCACCGCCAGCGGGCGCATCGATTACAGCGATCTCCGCCAAAACCTCAACGACCCAATGGGCCTCATGCGTGCCCAAGGTCCCGAAACCGGCCCGTCGACGATGGCCATGGCCATCGAAGGGAAAGCAGCCCCCACGAAAGCCGAGCAAGCGGCGGAAGGTGAAGACGCCGCGGTCGCAGCGACCAAAAAGGCGGTCTACGTCGCCGACACCGATCTGATGCTCCCGGTCTTCTTGCAACTGCGCGCCGACCCGAACCAAGCGCAGGAGATCCGGTTCCAATTCCAAAACGTCACCTTCCTGCTCAACACCGTCGATTGGTTGACTGGCGAAATCGACTTCCTCGAAGTCCGCAAACACGAGCCGATCTTCAGCTCGTTGACGCTGGTCGAGGAGGTGCGAGAAGCCGCCAATAGCAGTGAACGTGAAGCGGTCACTCGGTTCCAGAACGAATTCGACGACGCGATCCGCGAATTGGACGAGCAGAGCGACCGTGAGCTGGCGAAACTCCGCGAGAAGATCGAAGAGCTGCAAAGCCAAAGCGCCGACGGCCAGATCGACCGCGCGGAATTGCAGCGGCGATTGCAAGAGTTTGAGATCAAGCAAGGGGCGCTCGAGCGCGTCAAACAAGTTCAGCGCGAAAAATTCGAACGCGAGATGAACAGCCGCACGCAGGCGATTCGCCGCGAAGCGGATATGGACGTTGTCCGGATCCAAAATCTGGTCAAAGCGTTGGCGGTGACCGTCCCCTGTATTCCGCCGCTGCTGGTCGGAATCGTCGTCTTCGCCTCCCGTCGGCTCCGCGAGCGCGACAACATCACCAAGGCGCGGCTCAAATAATACCGCGGCCACAGTCCCGCTTTCTTACTGGTTCCATCCGGGTCCCCACCTCCCACAATCCCCCATCTCCACGAATTTCTGAACGCAAGCGATGAACGAAGGCACAAAAACAGGCATCTTCTGGGCCGTCGCCGTGGTCATGGCCGGGTTCGCGACGTTCGTCGCTTGGCCTACCCAGACCGACAATTCGGTCGGTGATCGTATCGCCCAGCCGTTGTTCGAGGATTTTCAGGATCCGCTGGCGGCGGCCAATCTGAAGATCGTCACCTTCGATGAGACCCTCGGCCAGCTCGAC
The DNA here is from genome assembly GCF_010367455.1 of Candidatus Laterigemmans baculatus. Classification (GTDB taxonomy): domain Bacteria; phylum Planctomycetota; class Planctomycetia; order Pirellulales; family Pirellulaceae; genus Laterigemmans; species Laterigemmans baculatus. The sequence continues at coordinate 53,199 of NZ_WRPR01000051.1, forward strand.
TCATTCGAGGTTGCCAAGGATCGTCAAAGCGGCGTCTGGAGCATCCCCTCGCGGCAAGGCTATCCGGCCGATGCGACCGAACAGATGCAACAGGCGGCGACCGCGCTGCTGGGTCTGAAAATCCTCGACGTCAAAACCGACAAGGCCGAAGAGCACGAAGAGTACGGCGTGCTCGAGCCCAATGTCGACCAGCTCCGCGTAGGCGACGAAGGTGTCGGACGACTGGTTTCGATCAAGGACGAGAAAGGCAACACCCTGGCCTCGCTGATCGTTGGCGACGAGGTCAAAGGGAATGAATCGCATCGCTACGTGCGGATTCCCAACCAAGATCCGGTCTACGAAGTCGAGCTGGATGACTCGCCGCTGACGACCGAGTTCCGGCAGTGGATCGAAGACGATCTTTTAAAACTCTCCAGCTTCGATATCACCGGCGCCAAGATTCGCAACTATACGGTCGCCGTCGGCGGCAACGCGGGAGGCGGATTGGCTGTCAACCAAAAGCGGCGCTATGATGCGAACTTGGTGGTTGACGAATCGAATGAGTGGAACCTGGAAAACCTCGTCGTCTTTAACGGCCAAAATTCCGGCCAGGTAAGGTCGCTCGAGGGCGAAGAATCGCTCAACACCGAAAAGCTTAATGCCTTCAAGAACGCGTTGGACGACCTCAAAATCGTCGACGTCGTCCGCAAACCCGAAGGGATGAGCGCCGATCTGAAAGCCGACAAGACGCTGTACGAAAACGAAGAATCGCTTCGCTCTCTCGCCAGTCGTGGTTTCTACCCGGTGCAGGGAAGTGGCGAAGGGGGTGTCGATATCCTGGCTGCGAACGGAGAGCTGATCGTCGAACTGAAAGACGGAATCGAATACGTCTTGCGATTCGGCGGCATCGCCGGGATCGAAGATGCCAACGGCGAGAGCGAGGAGGGCGAGGAGGCCGAAGGGGGCGCCAATCGCTACCTCCTGGTTACCACCCGCGTCAACCAGTCGAAGATCCCCGCTCCGGAGCTGAAAGTGGTTCCGGAAACGCTCGAGGACCTCGAGGTAATGCTCAATCCGCTAGCCGAACAACCAGCGGCCGAAGCTCCTGCCGACGCTAAACCGGCCGACGCTAAACCGGCCGACGCTAAACCGGCCGACGCTGAACCGGCCGACGCTGAACCGGCCGACGATGCTAAACCGGCGGACGATGCTAAACCGGCTGACGAAGCGATGCCGGCCGATGGAGCCGAGTCGGCGAGCGACGCTCCCACCAATGAAGACGTGACCGAAGTCGAAGCTCCCGCGTCGGACGAGCCTTCCAGCGAAGAACCGGCCAGCGAAGAACCGGCCAGCGACGCCGACGCTGCTTCGCCCGCTGAGGACGACGCGGCTTCGCTCGACGGCAAGGCGGGCACGACGCTGGTCGCGTACCGGCAGGATGAGGAGCAGGCGAGCGAAGCTGAAACCACGGAGTCGGCTCCCCAAGAACCGGCTGACGAAGAGCCCGCTGACAAAGAGCCCGCTGACGAACAGCCCGCCCAGGGTGAGGACCGCTCGGAAGAGCCGGGCAAGGAAGAGTCGGCGGCGAATGAGCCGAACATCGAGGCACCGGAAAACGCTCCGGCGCCGCAAGCCGATACTGAGCTGACCGAAGAGGAGAAGCTCGAGCGGCTCGAGGCCGAGCAGGAGAAGATCCGCAAGGAAAACCAGCGGCTCGTGGATGCTTGGAAGGAAAAGATCAACCAGGCGAACAGCCGCGTGCGGGAGCTGAACAGTCGCTTTGCCGATTGGTACTACATCATTCCCGAGTCGACTTACGGCGATCTGCAGATTCAGCTCGACGAATTGATCGTCAGCGGGGAGGAAGCTGAGGCGGCCGCCCCCGGTGCGAACCCGGCCGCCGGTCCCAGCGGAGCAGGTTTCCCGCCACTCAACTTCGGCGGCAACTGAGTTTTACAGCCACCGCACGTTGGCCGCGAAACAAATAGTCGCCTTTCGCTCCGCGAAAGTAGCGCGAGCATAGTCGCCTTTCGCTCCGCAAAAGTAGCGCAAGCATAGTCGCCTTTCGCTCCGCGAAAGTAGCGCAAGCATAGTCGCCTTTCGCTCCGCGAAAGTAGCGTAAGGGCGCTGCTTTCGCGGAGCGAAAGGCGACTATGGGCGGAGCGAAAGGCGACCATTCTGCTGGTATATCGATTGCTCTCAGAGTGAAAGCGAGCGGCGCCAGCAGTTGTCGCGCCGACGTCTTTCGAATTGGGTGGGGGCTCATCGCATGCGCATTGGGTTTGTGGTCAATGAACCGGAGACGGAACATCCTCGATACACGACCACCGAATTGGCCATTACGGCGGGTCACCTGGGGCACGAGCCTTGGATCCTCGGCGTCGCCGATTTCATCTACGCCAGCGACGGAAAAGTCTACGGTTTAGCGAGGAAGATCCCCCGCGAGGCCTGCGAGTCGGGTGACGCGCTAGTGGAGGTTCTGCGAGACCCGAATCTGCAGCCAACGAAGATCGCGATCTCCGACCTCGACGTGTTGATGCTTCGCAACGATCCTTCGCCTGACAAAAAAGAGCGTCCTTGGGCGCAGACGCCAGGCATCATGTTTGGGCATCTCGCCGTTCAACAGGGAGTCCTGGTTCTGAATGACCCGACGCATCTCGCGACGGCCCTCAACAAGACATACTTCCAACACTTCCCCGAGCAGGTGCGTCCCGAAACGTGCATCAGTCGCGATGCCGGAGAAATCAAACGGTTTGCCGACTCCCATGGCGGCAAGATTGTGATCAAACCACTCGATGGCAGTGGCGGCGAGAGCGTGTTCTTGTTGCGCAGCGATGATCCGGCGAACAGCAATCAAATGATCGAAGCGGTCATCCGCGATGGCTACTGCATCGCCCAGGCCTATCTGCCCGCGGCCAAAGATGGCGACGTGCGGCTATTCGTGATGAATGGGCAACCGCTGCAGCACGACGGAATCTACGCCGCTTTTCGCAGGGTCAACAAGTCGGGTGACATGCGGAGCAACATGCACACCGGAGGCGTTAGTGAACCGGTGGAGGTCGATGAAACAATGCTTCGCCTGGTGGAATTGGTGCGTCCCAAGCTTGTCGCCGACGGAATGTTCCTTGCCGGACTCGACATCGTCGACGACAAATTGATGGAGATCAACGTTTTCAGCCCTGGAGGCTTTTGGAGCCTCCGCGATCTCACCGGAGTGAACTTCGCCGAAGTGGTGATGCAAGACATCGCCAGAAAGCTGCGCTACAAGCAGCACTACGGGTCGGCAATCTCTAATGCTCAGCTCGCTACGATGTAGGCCTCTCACGCCTACTCCTCGACGAGTTCTACTCCTCAACGAGTTCTACTCCTCGACAAGTTCACGGGCCGACATCGTGTGGCATCGTTCGAGCTTGTTGCGGTAACTGGCGTCGTTGAAATGGCGAGGCAGCAAGGCGGCTGGCACCACGATCTCCCGTCGCCTTAGTTCACGGATCGAGGGCAGATCTTCCAGAGCGATCTTGCCGACCCACATCAAGGCGAATTCGGCTGCGTTATTGAGTCGGGGCAGCAGATCGATCACCCCCTGCAGATAGACCAGATCTTTGGGGAACCCACCGCCCCGAAACGTCCTCACCGTGATCGAGAATGCCTTTTCGGGATCGATCGAATGCTCTTGATGCAGCAACCGGAAAACGTCCACGAAGCTTGCTCGATCCAACATCGCATCGGCGGCGATCACGCGGAGGGCCAACGTCCGCATCCTTTCAGAGCTCAGACCGCCGACCAAGAATTCCGACAGAACCGCCAACCCTTCCTGCAAGACCTCATACCCGGCTAGGCCCGTTGCCATCTGTCGAAACGGTTGCTGCCGGCCGTTAAAGTGGGTCAGCAGATGCGTACCGATCTCGTGCTGCAGCAGCGCGCGGACGCGAGACTCGGGAATTCGCAGTTGGATTGGAACCAAGAGTCGATTGCGAGAGACCATCAGCCCTTCGCCGATGTCATCGCGCAGCTCGACCGTCGCATCGAAGCGGGGATTCTGCTGGCGGTAGTATTCGATTTCGGCCAAAGCGATTTTGCGGAACTCCGGCCCGCTGATCATCACCGGCGACTTGCGTGTCGCGGGATCCCGTTTCGCATCTCGCTCGGCGAGCGCCGCCAGGATTTCCTTGGCCGACTGGAGCAGCTCTGGAGAAACTTCCCCAAAGAGTTGCATCGCCGGGTATCGGAATCCAGGCAGGCCGCGTTTCTGCAGCGTCGTCAACTCCAGATCCATCTCGTCCCGCTTCGCCCGCAGCAACGATTGCAGTGTCGGGTCCGATACCTCTTCGAGCCGAATGTTGAATAGCCGCCGCTTTTGAAGATCAACATCAAAGGGCAGGGGACGATAAAAAAGCGTCGGGGCTCGCTCGAAGTGGCTGCTGCGAAATCTGCTCCAGGCGTCTTCGGTGTTTGTCGGCGTCAGCAGCAACAGGAAGTCGTAGGCTTCGGCAACCTCGCTCAGCAACCGGTCGACTTCCCCCGCTTCATCCTCCATCGTGCTCACACCGAGCGCTTCAAAGTGCACCGGCGGATACGAAGTCGAAGAGCCAGCAAATGCGGCGAACGACCGCCGCAGCGCTCCGGTCAACTGGGCGCGGAGCAGGGCGAAGGTCTGCGGAAACTCCAACTCCTGCTCTGAATCGTAGTAGACCGGCAGAACCTCGAGCCCCAGATGAAAACATCCCGGATGCGGCTGTTCGGGTGGCTGCAGCAGCGGAGGCAGGCCGGGAGGAGCGGGCACGGCCCCTTCGACGATCTCCACTTCCGCCTGCTGGCCGGCGATCGTGACCTCCCGCAGCGCCTCGGCCAGCGCTTCGACCGTCGTGGTCAGCCGGCCGTCCGGAGCGACGATTCGAAAGTGCGGCCGCAGCGCCTCGTGGGCCAGCTCCGTGGGCCGAGCTGGCTCAGCCGCCGCCCAGACTTCCAGGATCAGCACGCCGTCAAATTCCTGAACCAGCGACTCGACTAGACGACGACACAGGTAATCGAGACTGGCAAAGAATTCCGGCGAAGCCGCTCCGCGAATATAGGCTGCCTCCGACGTGATCAGCTCCGCCGTCATCGCGTCCTGCGGGCCGGGCCCGCTCCGCGCGACACAGCAAAACGGCAGCTGACGGTCGATGTGCAAGCGTCCGCCGGAAGGCAGATCCACCGCGGCTCGCGAATTGACCGCCAGCGCCTCGGCCACGGCATCCGCCGCGGCGAGCACCGCCGGGTCGATGGTTCCATGCGGTCCAGGCATCGGCTCGGTCAAAGGCTCAGTCTCATTCCGTCGTAGGCGAGTTCGATCGTATCGGGGAGCAGCTTGTTGGTCGCCCGGTACTCCAGCTCGTGCGAGGTGTGAGTCAACAGCGTCCGCTTCGGACGGACCCGTTCGGCGATCGCCACCGCCTCTTGCAGTCCAAAATGCGTCGGATGGGGTGCCATCCGCAGGGCGTCGATGATCAACACGTCCAACCCCTCGAGCAGCGACAAACTCTCCTCGGGAATCGCATTCGTGTCGGTACAGTAGGCGATGTCGCCGAAGCGGAAGCCGAGGACGCGGAACCGCGGACCGTGCTCCAGACGGATTGGAATCACCGGAGCCCCGAGGACGCTGAACGGCTCGGTCGTGATCCGCTCAAACACCAGCCGCGGCGTGGCCCCCGGGTGCGTCGCTGGTAGATTCGAGAAGGCGTAGTCGAAGGAATGCCGAATCCGCTGCTCCACCTTCTCTTCGCAGTACAGTGGCACGGGCGCGTCGAGATAGAACGGAAACAGTCGCAGGTCGTCCAGCCCGAACAGGTGATCGGCGTGCTCGTGGGTGAACAGCACGGCGTGAATCAGCCCGATCCCTTCGCGGAGCAACTGCGTGCGGAGGTCCGGAGGCGTGTCGACCAGCAAATTACCTTTGGGTAATCCCAGCACGATCGAACAACGCGTGCGGTGATTTCGCGGGTCGTCGCTGGTGCACACGTCACACCCGCAGCCAAGCGCCGGAACGCCGACCGAAGTGCCGGTCCCAAGGAAAATCAGTTCGCCGCTAATATCGGTGGTGTGAACTTGGCGCATCGCATGCGTGGGGTCGCGGAGGATCGGCGGCAGGAAAGCGTCTCCATGAGCGTATCGACCGACAGCCCCCGGTCCAACGGGTCAGCGATGCACACTCCGGGCGATTCGGTCGAGATCCACCAGTTCCGCCGCGTCGCCCGCAGCCTCAACGCGATCGCAAATCAGGTCCAGCGTCCGAAATTCCGGGTCGACCACTCCGAGGCACGACGGGTGGGCGAGAAAATCGAAGACTTTCTGCTCGCGAATCGCCCAGTCCACCGACCGCCCGACCGCTTCGAGGAACCATTCGAGTTGCCAGCGGCCGGTGCGAAACGCCCCGATGTCGCTGATCGGACTCATCGGGATTTCTACCAAGCCGGTCTCGGGATAGACGAACGGCTGAGCCAACCGCTGCGCATCGACGATGCTCGCCAAGACTGCTTCCGATGGCTCTTGCCGTGGCTGCGTGTTGGCATGCGGCGGATACTGGCTGCTGACCCATGTGAAGCCGGCACCGAGCAACATTCGCTGCACGTCTTCTCGACCGGCCAGCCCATGGGCAAAACCGCCCGGCGTGCGAAAGCCGCAGTTGTCGATGCCCGCTCGCTGCTGCAGCGCCAACGTCGTGAGCCGGATGTTGTCGCGAATCAGTTCCTCCGCCGTGCGGCCGGCGATCAGCCACGGTGCCCGCTGAAACCGAAACTGAACCTCCTCTGGCTTTTGGGCCAGCACGTTCACATGGTCGTAGGTGTGATTGCCGACCGGGTGGCCTTCGCGAGCCAATTCCTTCAACCATCCCACGTCCGGCTGCTCCAGCACTCGGCCCACACAGAAATAGTGAATCCGTCCCCCCCGACGCTTCACCCTTCGCCCGGCTTCGACGGCATACCGCTTGGTGGCCGCATCGAGATTCCCCTTCTCATAATCCCAGTGGGTCATCTCCCAACGAGGAAAATTGCGGCTCATCTCCAGATCGAACGTGATCGAGATCCGTGCCTTGCCCCCATCCGCTGTCCCCTTGGCTGCCGCCAAGCGTTCGGCACCCAGTCCACCCCATCCCGTCGCGGCACCGCACAGGGCCGCACCCCGCAGCCATGCTCGCCGCGAACAGCCCGAAGATTTCATCGCCATCACTGCTCCTCCGCTTTCTGCCGGACCCAGGAAACCTGAGTAATCAACTGATTCAGTGACGCGAAGGAGATTGCTGCGTTGACCGCAAACCGAGGTGATGTGTTGGCGGGGAAGGTTGCCAGCGACGCATCCCCCACGAGAAACACATTGAAATCCTTCGACAGATTCTCATAACCGGCGGTCGTCCGGCAGAAGCACATATCGGTTGCATAACCGGTGAGCAGGATGTGACGCACTCCCTGCTCGATGAGAAACTCTCGCAGCGGCGCGTAGCCCTCCCCATCATAAATCACAACATCCGTGGGATGGACGTCGATGTCCGTTGTCACCGGAATCGGCAGACTCCAAAAACCGTCATTGTTGTACTTCGCTCCGGCATCCAAGCCGGGAAACTGCCGAAAGTAGTCACCGACTGGATGGTCTTCGGAAAGCGTCAACTGCGAGGGCAAGGGCTCGCCGCGATAATCGAAGGCCGCCAGTTTTGCTTGCAGCTCCGCCGCTCCCTGCTTCCGTTCTTCCGCCGTTGGTTGATGTGTAAAGGACCGGTAGAGCTTGTGCCGAATGGGGTCTCGGCTCCCCGGCAAGCTGTACATCACCAGAGCAACGTCATCGCGAAGAGAATTAATGAAGGGGCGAATGACGGTACGAGTGTGGCGAGCTGCGAGATGATTCTTCTCCACTGTGCAGAAGTCTGCGACTCCGGCCGGCTCCGGTGTGTTCCACCCTTGCCCGTCATCGATCCCCCAAGGATGGACCATAATCATCGCTGTTCGTGATGCTTTCAGGTGATTGGGCATCTCGATGATCCCTCGCGCGTTGTAGGAGAATCTCCACGCCCTCACCTCGAGATCAGCATCCTCGTCGACGACGATCGCCGGAGCCTCGAAGTGAGTCTGCTCGATGATCGGCTCGAAAAATTCTGGATAGTCGGCCAACAGCGGTTTGGGATTCTCGATCCGCCGCAACTGATTCTGATAGGTACGAGTCGCTTTTTGACCTTCCGCCTCGCTCCTCTCCTCCGCAGACGTGGGAGTGCGAACGGAGAGCATGAGGATCAGAACGCACGAACACTTTGCCACTCTCGCAATGGCACCGTTCATCGTTGGCTCCCAGATTCGAGATATGCGAATAAATCCCTTAACTCCTGAGGTGTCAGGAGCCGGTAGAGATCGGCCGGCATGAGTGAAATTGGTGATTCGCGGACCGACTCGATCTCAGCGGTCGGCACGACGATTGGATGGTTCTTTGCATCCCGCAGCGCCAAGGTGGCGTCGTCGCGAGTTGCCCCAATTCCGGTCAATACTCGGCCGTCGCGCGTCTGGACGATCAAGCTGATGTACCCCCTGCGGATCACGCTGCTCGGATCCACCAAACTGATCAGCATGAAATTCCGGTCGTGGCGATTCGCCGAAGTCAGATCGGGCCCGAGGCTTGCTCCTTCGCCGAACAGCTGATGGCAGACGGCACAATGCTGTTTGAACACTGCTCGACCCGCGTTGGCGTCACCGCTCGCGGCCCGCAGGTCATTGTTCAGCCGTCGCACTTCCGCCAATAACTCTTCATCCGTCGCAGCCTCGAGTTTTCCCCAGTGCTTGCTGACCAAGGCGTCCAGCTCAGGATCCTCGAGCAACGCCACCCGGCGAACCTGCTCCAGTGGCGTCACAGCCGCGGGAATCTCACCTCGGTCGACAGCCGTGAGCCAATGGCGAGCGGAATCGACTCGGCTGAGCAACACGTCACGAATCTCCGTCTGCAGCTGCGGAGGTGCCGCAGTCTGATGCAGTTTCAGCAGGCGGGCGGCGACCTCCGCTCGGTCGAAACCCGCCAGCACTTGCAGAGCCGCACTCCGCACCTCCAGCGGCCCCGCCTCGGCGACGACCGCCAACAGTGGCTCCGCAAGAGCTCGAGCCCCAGCACCCGGCTCTTCACCAGCCCCCACTCCACGAGCCCCCACTCCACGAGCCCCCACTCCACGAGCCCCCACTTCACGAGCCCCCACTCCACCAGCCCCCACTCCAC
>NZ_WRPR01000052.1 GCF_010367455.1 Candidatus Laterigemmans baculatus
GCTAGCGCCTACGGCTCACCCGAGGCTAGCGCCTACGGCTCACCCGAGGCTAGCGCCTACGGCTCACCCGAGGCTAGCGCCTACGGCTCAAAAGGCTTTCTGACAGAGCCTACTCCTCGGGAGCGTATCGCCGGAGGTAGCGGTGCAGTTTGAGTTTCCGCTGCGCGCTGTCGCTGGTCATGTAGCGGACGCTGCCAAACACCGGGCGGCGGGGTCCCCAGGCACGATCGTAGCGGCCAAAGATCCAAAAGATCCCGCTGTAGGAATTCGGATCGCGGCCGTCGAGCGCGTACTTGTTGTTCAGTTGCACGAGTACTTCGAGGGCTTCCCGCGGCGACTGCGTCCAGTGCAACACGTGCTTGCCCCACAACATCCGCATGTAGTTGTGGATCCGGCCCTCGCGGACCAACTGACGCTGAGCCGCGTTCCAGAGCGGGTCGTGAGTCGCTGCGGCTTCGAACTGCGGCAGGCTGTAGCGATGCGGACGCGGATCGGACGCATGCCGCTCAAGCGTGGCGAGCGCCCACTCCGGGAGCGAATCGAATGAATCGTAGCGATCGGGCTCGCGGTAGCTCATGTTGAAACCGAGCTCCCGCCACGTCAGCAGCTGATCCAAGAACGCTTCGGCCGAAGCCGACAGATTCCAAAAACCGCGGTTCTTGCCGTTGGCCTCGCCGAGCTGCGAGGGGTTCCAGTGCTCCTGTTCCCACAGCTCGCTCACGATCTGATGCGGCGAAAGGTGCCCAAAGTGCAGGTAGGGACTGAGCCGCGACGTAGCTTCCTCGTCGGGATGATTCCGATCTTGGGCGTAGCGCGAGAGTTGTTCGCCAAGAAACTCGCGGAGCCGCCGTTCGCCCTGTCCAGCTCCGCCTTGAAGCATTGCCCCACGTTGTCGACTGGCTTCCTCGGGCAACGTCGCCGGGGGGACCGCGTGGTCGATCGGCAACTTCGCCAGCCCTCCTCGGTCCAGCAGGGCGGCGAAATCGGCGGCTGGCCACCGCTGCTGGATGCGAGCCAGCGGCGAATCGCTGCCGGTCTCCAGGCGCGGCAGCCGAACGCGGGCGAGCGGATCGGCGGCGGGAAATTTGAACAGCTGCTCGCGAATATTTTTCTGCATCCAGCGGCGATAGCTGTGGGCGACGGTAAAGGTTCGCTTAAAACTTTGCAGCGGCATCACGGTGTTGCTGTCGACCAATTCCAGCCGCGCCGGCAGCCGATCTTTGACCGCTTCGATCAGGGTCGGCAGGAAAAACCCTGGATACTGGTCGCTGACGACCAGACAGGCTCGTTCGGCCAAGCGATGCAGCAGCGGCGTCCCCTTGCCGGGAGCCGGTTCGACGTAGGGATAGTAGGTCACGGGCCGCCTCTGCAGCGCGGCCGCGTTGTCCCGCATGCCCTCGATCACGAAGCGGTGCAAACGGTCGCTGGCCCAGCGATAGCGGATCCGTAGCGGTTCAAAGATCACCAGCGGTTTGTTCAGCCGACGCGCCGCATCCACCGCATGCTGCAGCGCAAAATTCCACCGCGTGCGGCGAAACGCGATCATCCAGTAGAGGACATAGTCGCCGTCGGCCCGCAGGGGATGAGCATTGGCCAGGCACAGTCGATCGGCAGCCAGCGGCATTGGACGAGTCGTTTCAGAAAATCAGGGTTCTCAAATCGCCGCACCGAATCGCGGCCGAGGCGACCTCGCCAGCGACGGCAAACTTTGCAAGGCTAGCGGCCAGCCGCATCGTCGCCTTTCGCTCCGCGAAAGTAGCGGTCGAGCACAACTTTCGCGGAGCGAAAGGCGACTATGCCCTCTCAACTTTCGCGGAGCGAAAGGCGACTATGCCCCCACAACTTTCGCGGAGCGAAAGGCGACTATGTCCTCGCTACTTTCGCGGAGCGAAAGGCGACTATGCCCTCACAACTTTCGCGGAGCGAAAGGCGACTATGTTTCACGGAGGCGACCGACGAGGATGTCCAGCATACGACTTGTCGGCGACGACCGCCGCTCCCACCAACCGCTCCACCGGAACTTTGGGTTCGCTGGCCTGATGCTGTTCGCCCCTGCCCCCGCCCCCGCCCTGCTCCTCGCGCTCCTCGCCGGACCGGCACTCGCGGCGCCCACTCCGCAGGCTGCCGCCGCTCCGCAGGCCGCCGCTCCGGGGACCGCCCCCGCTGCCGAAGCGGCTGCCGAACCGCTGCCCAACGGTGAAGCTCCGCTGCCGGAGGCGGAAGCGATTCAGACGCGGCTCGAGGCAGTCGAGGCCGACACTTCGCTCGCTCCCGAAGTTCAGGAGCGGTTAATCGACCTCTACAACCGCACGCTCAGGTCACTCGACCAGCTGGCGGCGGCGAGTGCGCAACTGCCGACGCTCGAGGAGGCCGAGCGGACGGCGCCGCAGCGGTTGGCTCAGGTGAAGCGGGCGCTGGCGAACCCCGTGGAGGTTCCTCAATCGGAGGTCGATTCGGGATCGTCGCTCGAGCAGATTCGGGCTGCCCGGCAAGCGACCGACACGGCACTCGAGGAACTGCGGCAGCAACTCGAAGCGGCGCAGACCGAGATTCGCACGCGCCGCGAGCAGGCACCGCAGCTGCGTCAAAAACTGGCGGAACTACAGGCAACGATCGAGTCGCTCCGCGAGGAAGCCGACGTCGTTGCCGAGGGAGTCGATCCCAAAGTGGCCGAAGCCGCCCGCACGGCTCGCCGCACCGCCCTGGCAGCCGCCCAAGCCGAGCTGGCGGTGACTCGCCAGCAATTGCAGACGCAGGAAGTGGAAACGGAGTGGCTGCCGCTGCACGCCCAACAGTTGGAGCGCGAAGTCGCCGTCACCGAGGCTCGCCTCCGCCGGCTGACCGAGCTGCTGGCCGCTCAGCGGCAACAGCAGATTTTGGAGATGATTCGCCAGTTCGAAGCGGTCTACGCGGCGGCTTCCCCCGAACTTCAGGAAACGGTCGCGCCGATCCGCGAATTGGTCCAGCGGTGGCCGGCGATGCTCCGCGCCGCTTCGCGGGGCGAGAAGCAGCTGGCGACGCTGCGGGCCGCCGCGGCGAGTCTCCAGGAGGATCTGGAAAAGACCCGCGAGTTGGTCGAGAGCGATTTGAGAACCGGCGGCGGGCTCAGCCCCTCGGTCGGCTTCCTCCTCCAGCGGAAGCGGAGCAAACTGCCCTCGGCCTCCGAACTGGGAGCTCAGCGAGGCGAGCAACAGGAAATCATCGAGGAGGTGCAAACGACGCTGACGCGGATCGACGCGATGCTCGACGAGCTGCCGCCGCCGCCGATCGTCGGCGATAGCTCGACGCCGGAGGATGAACCGGAGCTGGTGACCGTGAGCCGGCAGGTGCTCGGGCAAATGAATGCCGACGCCGAAGCGTTCATGTTCGACACCCTGATCTGGCTCGGCGTCCGCCGCGACGAGTACGCGAAAACGGTTGCCGAGTACCACCAGTTGATCGACGAGCACCTGTTGTGGGTGCGGGATTCGGCACCGCTCAGCCTGCAGGATTTCCCCCGCGCGGCGAGCGATGCCGAGTGGTTGTTCGAACCGCGAAACTTGGCGGAGCTCGGCACAGCGTTCCGGCTCATCCTTTTCTCCCGGCCGTTGGTGTTGCTGGTCTGGCTAGGTTGCTGGATCGGTCTGCTCGCCCTCGGTCCGCGGCTCCGCCGCCGCATCGCCGCGCTGGGCGTGGCAGCCAGCAGCCGAACCACTGCCGGGATGCGGCCGACGCTCGAGACGATCCTGCTGACCGGCTTGCTGTCGCTTCCGCCCGCCATCGTGCTGGGTCTCCTCGGCTGGCTGCTGGAGAGCGTAACGGTCACCGGAGAATCGTACGGAGCCGCAGTCGCTGCCGCGTTTTTGCTGGTCGCGGCGCTAGCCTTTCCGCTGGAGCTGCTCCGCCAGATGGGGCGTCCCAAGGGATTGATGGCGGCCCACTTCGATTGGCCGGTCAGCTCGCTCGCATCGCTGCGGAGCGTGTTGCGGTGGATGCTGATGCTCGGCCTTCCGCTGATTTTCCTGTGGCGGATCCTGGACGCCTCGGACAACGAAAATTTGGAGTTCTCGGCCCTCGCTCGGTTGCTGTTCACGGTCGTGATGGCGTTGACCGCGGTGCTGCTGTGGCGGGTGGCGCATCCGCGGAACGGGGCCGCCGCGCTGCTCTTGATGCGCAAACCTCACGGTTGGCTCGAGAAGCTGCACTGGCTGTGGCATCCGCTGTTGGCCCTGCTTCCGCTCGCCTTAGCCCTGCTCAGCCTTTTTGGGTATAGCTACTCGTCGGTGCAGCTGGCCTATCGGTTCTACCGGACCGTGTGGATGGTGATCGTGGTGGCCATCCTGGCCGGCTTGGCGACTCGCTGGATGCGGATCTCTCGGCGGCGGTTGGCGATCGAACAGATGCGGCAGCGGGCCGACCAACGGGAGCAAGCCGGGCCGAGCGAGGCGGCTCCGATCGACGTCGTCGACGCCGACACGCTCGACCTCTCGGAAGTGAATCAGCAGACGCAGCGATTGGTCGATGCGGGGCTGTTCGTCGCCGTCATCGGCGGGCTGTTCATCATCTGGAGCCCCGTCTTTCCCGCGCTCGGATTCCTCGACCGCGTGACGCTCTGGGAGCGAGTCGCCGAGGATGGGTCGTTGATCGAAGCGGTCACGCTCTCGAATCTGCTGGTCGCGATCCCGATTCTGGCGCTGACCGTCGTGCTCGTCCGCAACGCACCGGGTCTGCTCGAAACGGCCATCCTCCAGCGGCTGCCGCTGGAAAACGCCGCGCGGTACGCGATCACCACGCTCAGCAGCTATTTGCTAGCGGCGCTGGGCATCATCGCCGCGGCCGACTCGCTGGGGGTTCACTGGGAGAACGTCCAGTGGCTCGTCGCCGGCCTCGGCGTCGGGCTCGGGTTTGGGTTGCAGGAGATTTTTGCGAACTTCATCAGCGGCATCATTCTCCTGTTCGAACAGCCGATCCGCGTCGGCGACATCGTCACCGTCGATGGGACCAGCGGCGTCATCTCCCGGATCCGCATCCGAGCGACGACGATCACCAACTGGGATCGTCAGGAGTACGTGGTCCCCAACAAAGACTTGATCACCGGCCGGCTGATCAATTGGACGCTAAGCGATTCGACCAACCGCGTGCAAATCCAAGTCGGAATCGCCTACGGCAGCGACACGCGGAAGGCCTGCAAGATTCTCGAGGAGATCTGCCACGACCATCCGGCGGTGTCGAAGCAGATCGCGCCGATCATCACCTTTGAAGGCTTTGGCGACTCCAGCTTGAACCTCGTCGTGCGATGCTTCCTGACCTCGCTCGAAGCGCGGCTGCAGATCATCCATGAACTGCATACGGCGATCCACGATCGATTCAAGGAAGAAGGGATCGAGATTCCCTTTCCCCAGCGCGATCTGCACATCCACGGCTGGCCCCCGCCCTAACTCCCCGTACGTCAGGCTTTCCAGCCTGACCTTTCTTTGGCGATCAGCGACAGAATCGCATCCGGGGACTTGCCACAGAGAACACCGAGGTCACAGAGTGGTGGAAAGAACAGGGGTAAAGCCTCTGTGTTTTCTGTGTCCTCTGTGGCTTCCTTCACTGGTTCACGTACTACTGGGAACCGTTTGGGGTTCGACGAACTCCATCAATCCTTCGCGGCCTCCTTCGCGTCCGAAACCCGAAGCCTTCCAGCCACCAAATGGCGCTTCGGCCGTCGGTCCCGTTCCCGAGTTGTAGCCCGCGTGACCGAAGTGCAAGCGGCCGATCATCCGCCGCGCCCGCTCGGCGTCGGCCGTGAACAGGTAGGCTGCCAAACCAAACTCAGTGCCGTTGGCCCACTCGAGGACTTGGGACTCGGAGCCGAATTCGATCAGCGGGATCAGCGGCCCAAAAGTCTCTTCGGCGACACAGCGGGCATCGTGAGGCACGCCGCTGAGCACCGTCGGGGGAAAGAACAGCCCCCACTCCTCGGTCGGCTCTGGGGGCAGCTCGCCGGCTTCGCATCGCGCTCCACGCTGCAGGGCGTCCTCGACATGGCCTCGGACTTTCTCAAAACCGGCTCGATTGATCAGCGGCCCCAGATCGGTCTCCGGCTGCAAGCCATCGCCGACGTTCAACTTCGCCACTCTCCGCACCAGCCGGTCGGTGAACGCCGAAGCGACGGCCGAGTCGACGTAGACGCGATTGGCACAGACGCAGGTCTGCCCCGCACAGCGAAACTTGTTCTGAATCAAATGCTCGACCGCGGAGTCGAGATCGGCGTCGCCACAGACGATAAAGGGGGCGTTGCCGCCGAGCTCCAATGTCAATCGCTTGATGTGCGGCGCCGCTTGGCGAAGCAGCAGGCGACCGACTTCGGTCGACCCGGTGAAGCTGATCGAGCGGACGGCCGGATGTTCGCAAAAAACGCGACCGATCGACCGCGAATCGCCGACGATGAGGTTGACCATCCCGCCTGGCAACCCGAGCGAGTCGATGATCTCCAGCAAAGCGATCGAGCTGAGCGGCGTTAGCGTAGCCGGCTTGAGCACGCTGGGAGCCCCCGCGGCGAGCGCTGCGGAGAGTTTCTTGGCCGTCATCGCCAGCGGAAAGTTCCAGGGAACGATCAGCGCGGCGACGCCGACCGGGCGGTAGTGAACCACCCAGCCGTGGCCACGGGGCCGCTCCCGCAATTGATGGCTCCGCAACCGCTCGAGATGGCTCGCGGCGTAGCGAAAAAAGCTGGCCGCGTAATCCACCTCCGCTTCGGCTTCCTTCCACGGTTTGCCGTTCTCCAGAGAGATGATCCGGCCCAACTCGCGGCGGTTCTCGGTCAACCCCGCGGCGATTCCCTCGAGCCACGCCCGCCGGTCGTCCTCGGAAGGCTGCTCCGCCGAGGCCGCCGCCGCCTCGATCGCCCGCTCGGCTTCGTCGGCTCCGAGCATCGGCAGCTCCGCCAGCAGCCTCCCGTCGGCCGGATTGGTCACATGCAAATCCCGCGGCCCCGGGACAGCAAACCAACTCCCGCCGATGTAGGCGCTGGCGGCCGAGGTGGCGAGTCGCGGCAGCAGCGGAGAATCGAGCATCGGTCGGGGACTCCAGGAAAGCGAGTAAGCGGGCGTGACTCGGAAGTCTCAGTACTCAGTACTCGGGCCTCTCACGTCGATGTCGCCAGCTCCGAGGCGGGGACGAGCCGTTTGTGCCGCACGCGGGCGAACCGCGCCGAGAAATCGCGGCGGGGGTTGCGGACGATCGTTTTGCCATGTCCGAAGCAGGCGTACTGAAACTCCATCCGGCAGAGGTTCGCCAACACCCGCTTGCCGAGCTCAAAATCTTCGTAGGCGACGCTATAGGTGAGCCCGAAGACGCAGCAAGCCGTGTCGGCCGCGAACAAGACCCCTCCCTCGTGCTCCCACAAAAAGCAGGCTTGGCCGCGGGTGTGCCCGGGGGCGTGCAGGACGGTGATTCCGCCAGCGATGTTCAACCGCTCATGGCCGCGGAGCCGGCAGTCGACTTTGGCCGGCTCGATCTCCGTCGATCCCCACCGCAGGAGGAGGTGGAACAGGAGGAAGTTGAGCGGCCCGGGGGCCGGCCGCAACGGCCGATCCTCGCGAATCGTCCGCCCCTGTTCGACCAGCCACGCGTCATCCTGATGCATGAACGTCCGGGCCTGCGGGGCGCGGCGCTGCAGCTCGGCCAACGATCCGGCATGATCGCGGTGGCAGTGGGTGACCAGGATGTTGCGGAGGTCGCCGAGCGAGTATCCGAGCTTCGCGAGGGCGGCCTCGATCCGATCGGCCTCTCCCGGCAGTCCCGTGTCGATCAACGTCAGTTCACCCGGGCAGGCAATTACGAACGCGTTGACGATTCCTAGCGGAATGCGGTAGCAGTCACCAACGATGCGTTGTGGAGTCATCACCTCAAGCATAACGAAAAGCCCGTACGTCAGCCTGACTCAAGAGGAGTGTCAGTCTGGAAAGGCTGACGGACATCTGTCTTGCTTCCGGGGGGGCGGAACTCGTAGGCTCTGCGCGTGACGTGCCAGTTTATTTCCCCGACTCCGCGTGCCGCCACACCGCATGGACGCGTCTCGCTACCTCACCTGCTTATGGCCGGGCCTTTCCGAGCTGTGGTATCGCGGTCGCTGGTCGGCGCTGCCGGCCGCCGTAGCGTTTGCGGTCGTCTTCAATTTTTTGCTCGTCGCCCGCTTCGTCTACCCCGAGTGGCTCGCCCCGTCGCTGGTCCGTTTGGCGTGCTGGGTGGGAATCGCCGCCTGGTTCGTGCTCACCTTCCGCGCCGCCGGTCGGCTGCCCGGATTGCTGCAACCGCGGTTGGTCGCCGAAGCCCCCGACCGGTTCGCCGAGGCTCACAACGAATATCTGCAGGGCCGGTGGGACGAAGCCGAAGCGGTCCTCGCCGCCTGCCTCGAGGTCGATCCCCGCGACTGCCAGTCGCTCCTGATGCTCGCTTCAGTCTACCGCCATACCAAGCGTTTCGAGGCTGCCGAACATGCTCTCCAGCAACTCGATCGGCTCGAGACGGCCGACGGCTGGTGGCTCGAGCGGCAGGCGGAACGCCAGCGACTCGAACGCGACCGAGCCCCCAGCGACGATCCAGCCCCCAGCGACGATTCAGCAGCCGGCGACGATTCAGCAGCCAGCGACGATTCAGCAGCCAGCGAGGAGCCAGCTACGAACTCGGAAGAGAACCCTTCGGCAGCGGCCGCCGGCCCGCCGTCGGGCGAAGTGTCGACACGGGAACGGGAGGATGATTCAGACGGAGTCGAGGACGTGCGGCCGCGGTAGCCCCAGGGGTGCGGCGGATCCGCTCGAGACGGCCAGTGGCGGGCGATAGGGCTCGCGGTGGTTTGATAGCAAAGAAGATCGAGGTCGGTCCTGCTCCTTGAGGAGGACCCGAGGCCTCCCATCCCCGATTTTCGACCCACCCGTTAAGATCGTTCGTAGGGTTAGCAGAGATTCGCCTGCCGTAGGGGAGAGGCAGGCTGAAAAGGGCAGGTCGAGACGCTTTCGGTCGACGAGCGGCGTAGGGTTTGCTTAGTTAAGGAAGACAACGAGTTAAACGTCAATCTGGCAGGGGTCGCAAATATGTACGAGCGTTTCACCGACCGCGCGCGGAAAGTGATGCAGCTGGCCAATCAAGAGGCCCAGCGCTTTAACCATGAATACATCGGCACCGAGCACATTCTGCTGGGGCTGGTCAAAGAGGGGAGCGGAGTCGCCGCGAACGTCCTCAAGAATCTGGAAGTCGACCTGCGGAAGATTCGGCTGGAAGTCGAAAAATTGGTGCAGAGCGGCCCAGAGATGGTGACTGTGGGCAAACTCCCACAGACGCCGCGGGCGAAGAAAGTCATCGAGTATTCGATGGAGGAAGCTCGCAATCTGAATCACAACTACGTCGGCACCGAACACATCCTGCTCGGCTTGTTGCGCGAGCAAGAAGGGGTGGCCGCTCAGGTCCTGATGAACCTCGGCTTGAAGCTCGAGGACGTCCGCGAGGAAGTCCTCAATCTGCTCGGCCACGGTCTCGAAGGGGCCGAGGTCGGCGAACGGGGGGGCCGCGGAGGCGAGAGCGAAGGAGGGAGCAGCTCGGGCAAAAGCAGCAAGAGCAAAACTCCGGCGCTCGACAGCTTCGGCCGCGACCTGACCGAACTGGCCAAAAAGGGCCAGCTCGATCCGGTGATCGGTCGCCAGCGAGAAATCGAGCGGGCGATCCAGATCCTCTGCCGCCGCACCAAGAACAACCCGGTGTTGCTCGGCGAGGCCGGGGTGGGCAAGACGGCGATCGTCGAAGGCTTTGCCCAGCGGGTCGTCAGCGGCGAAGTGCCGGAGATCTTGGCTGACAAGCGAATTGTCGTCCTCGACTTGGCGATGATGGTCGCCGGAACGAAGTACCGCGGTCAGTTCGAAGAGCGGATCAAGGCGGTGATGACCGAGGTCCGGCGGGCCAAGAACACGATCCTGTTCATCGACGAGCTGCACACGCTGGTCGGAGCCGGTGGAGCCGAAGGGGCCATCGACGCGGCCAACGTGCTCAAGCCGGCCTTGGCTCGTGGAGAGATCCAGTGCATCGGGGCAACGACCCTCGACGAGTACCGCAAGTACATCGAAAAGGACAATGCCCTGGCTCGGCGGTTCCAAGAGATCATCATCGAGCCGACCAGCTCGGAAGAGACGATCGAGATTCTCAAGGGACTCCGCGAGCGGTACGAAGAGCACCACCGCGTGCAAATCACCGACGACGCGGTCGCCGCGGCAGTCGACATGAGCGAGCGGTACATCACCGCCCGTTGCTTGCCCGACAAGGCGATCGACGTGATCGACGAAGCGGGTGCACGAATCCGCCTCCGCACGATGAGCCGTCCGCCGGATTTGAAGGAAATCGACGAAGAAGTCGAACAGCTCAACAAGGACAAGGAAGACGCGGTCGCCAATCAAGACTTTGAAAAAGCGGCCAATCTTCGCGACCAAGCGGAAAAGCTTCGCAAGAAGAAAGACGAGATCACTCGCCAGTGGCGGGAGAAGAGCCAGCAGACCGACGGCGTCGTCGATGAGGAAGTCATCGCCGAGGTGGTCAGCAAGATGACTGGCATTCCGCTGACTCGTCTGTCGACCGAAGATTCGCTGCGGTTGATGAAGATGGAGGACGAGCTGCACAAGCGGGTGGTCAGCCAAGACGCCGCCGTCACGGCCGTCGCCAAAGCGGTCCGCCGCAGCCGCAGCGGTCTAAAGGATCCTAAGCGTCCGACCGGCTGCTTCATCTTCGCCGGTCCGACCGGTGTGGGGAAAACGCTGCTCGCGAAAGCCTTGGCGGAATTCCTGTTTGGCGACTCCGACGCGCTGATCCATATCGACATGAGCGAGTATATGGAGAAGCACAACGTCAGCCGCTTGATCGGGGCTCCTCCCGGCTACGTGGGCTACGAAGAAGGGGGCCAGCTGACCGAGAAAATCCGTCGGCGTCCCTATTCGGTGGTCTTGCTCGACGAAATCGAAAAGGCCCACCCCGACGTCTTCAACATGCTGTTGCAAGTCATGGAAGAAGGTCGTCTGACCGACCAGTTCGGTCGCAATATCGACTTCCGCAACACCCTGTTGATCCTGACGACCAACGCGGGTGCCGAGGCGATCAAGAACGAATCGGCGTTCGGCTTCCAGAAGCCCGACGGCGACGCCAGCTACGATGCGATGAAGTCCCGCGTGATGGACCAAATCGAGCGTGTCTTCCGTCCCGAGTTCCTCAACCGTTTGGACGACGTGATCATCTTCCGACACCTCCGCCAGGAGGATTTGAAGATCGTCATCGATTTCGAACTGGGCAAGGTTCGCGAGCGGTTGCAGGACCGCGGCTACGTGCTGGAGCTGACCGACGACGCCAAGGAATTCCTGATCTCCAAGGGAAGCAACCTCGACTACGGGGCTCGGCCACTGCGTCGAGCGATCGAACAGCGGGTCGAAGATCCGCTCAGCGAGGAGCTGCTCCGCGGAGCTTTTGAAGGGATGAACACGATCGTCGTCGACGCGGTCAAGAACGAGGAAGGCAAGACCACGCGTTTGGCCTTCCGCGGCGAAAACCGCGATCACCACGAAAAGAGCGAACCGGTCGCAGCGTCGGCCGGAAGCGAAGAGAAATCGTCCGGGAAGAACGAAGGCTAGGTTCTGTTAGGAAAGCCCGAAACCACACCCTCCCTCGGGGAGGGTCGTGAGGGACGAGCGGGGAGGGCAAGGCGCAACGTTGAGCCGTCAACGCGGCTAGACTCAGCAGACCCTCCCCGGGCCTAAGAGCCCGACCCTCCCGGGGGGGAGGGTGACGGGGGAAAGGGAGCTTCCCGACAGAGCCTGCCCCTGGTTGCATCCTCAACCCAAATCGTCATTCGAACCCGCCCATCGCTTGCGATTGGGCGGGTTTTTTATTGCCCCGCGGGGGGATCACCGCCGGCTGAAGCAGCGCTCTAGCCCGGATTATGCATCAGCCGCCGGGCGCTAGCCCCCGGTTTCTGAAAAACGCTATGACAACCGGACGCTAGCGCGTGGCGGCTGATTCCAGTCAGTCCAACGCCTGAACAATCGGGGCTAGCTGCTGGCAACGAGGGCGGCCACGGCGCAGGCGCACAAGTACCACCAGTGATAGGGACGCATCGCGGAAGTCCTGCTTGCGGAAAAGGAAAAAGAACTGCTCGGAGCAACAAGCAACCGCTGTGCCGGGGCTGAGTACTGAGTACTGCGCACTGAGTACTGCGCACTGAGCACCAAAACCACCTAACCCGCAAACTCCACTCAAGCCGCAAAGCCTGAGCAGCCGATACTCTCTCCAGGGCCCGCTCCCCTGCGCTTTTGGTTGTCCCTTTCGCTCGGCACTCCGCTCATGGCTTCGGTCGCTCCCACCGACGATTCGCGATCCTCCGACGGCCCGATCACCCGCTGGGTCACTGACTGGGGCACGATCGTCGTCGACGGGCTGACGATGGTCGGCGACATCACGCTGTTTGCTTGGCAGATGTGTGTGTGGATGTTCACGCGGCTTCCGCTGCAAGGGACGCTGCTTCCGAACTTCTATCAAGTCGGCGTGCTGAGCCTCCCGGTGGTCGCCTTGACCGGGACGTTCATTGGCATGGTCCTGGCTGTGCAGAGCTACTATCAATTCGCCTCGATCGGGCTCGAGAGCCGGCTCGGCGGGGTCATCAACATGTCGCTCGTCCGCGAACTCGGACCGGTTTTGGCAGCGACGATGCTGGCCGGCCGGGTGGGCAGCGCGATGGCCGCGGTGCTGGGGACGATGCGAGTTACCGAGCAGATCGACGCCCTGGAAACGATGGGAGCCGACCCGATCCACTACCTGGTCGTGCCCCGATTCCTGGCCTGCATCCTGCTGATCCCGGCGCTGACCGTGATGGCCGACTTCATGGGGATCGTCGGGGGATACTTCTACAGCGTGATCATTCTGGGAATCGACCACGCGGCGTACCAGACGAACAGCCGGGAGTTTGTCGGCGGGTTCGATTTTTTCAGCGGCATCTTCAAAAGCGTGTTTTTTGGCGGCGTGATCGCGGTGGTCAGCTGCTACCGCGGCTTCCACTGTTTGCCGGGAGCCGAAGGGGTGGGCCGAGCGGCGACGGCTGCGTTTGTGTACTCGTTCGTTTTGATTCTGGCGATCGACCTCGTTCTGAACATCTTGCTCGACGCGATCTACTTTGCGCTGTGGCAACACAGCGCCACGATCCTTTAACCCGAGCGACTTTTTCCGTGATGACCGAACCCATCGCTGCCCCGGAGTTCGACGAGAGTCGCCTTTCGCTCCGCGAAAGTTGCGGATCCTCCGAACCAAATGACTCGAACGATGCACCGCTGGTCGAAGCGGACGACGTCAGCGTCCAGTTCGCTGGTCAATCGATCCTCAAAGAGGTCACGTTGCGGATTCCCCGCGGGCAGACGCTGGCGATCATCGGCGAGAGCGGCTGCGGCAAGACGGTGTTGATGAAGACCCTGATCGGTCTGGTGAAGCCGACTTCCGGACGGGTGCTGTTCGACGGAAACGACCTCAGCTCGCTAAATTACGCGGCGCTAACCGAGACGCGGCGGCGGCTCGGGTTCGTGTTCCAGAACGCGGCTTTGTTCGACAGCATGACGATCTTCCAAAACGTCGCCTTTCCTCTTCGCCAGCACGAACAGCTCTCGCCCGAGGAGATCGAGGCGGAAGTCATGCAGCGGTTGGCCGAAGTCGGCTTGCCCGATGAAGTCGCTCGCAAACGACCGGCCGAACTCTCCGGCGGGATGCGGAAGCGGGTGGGACTCGCGCGGGCGCTAATCCTCAAGCCCGAGTTGGTGTTGTATGACGAACCGACCACCGGACTCGACCCGATCATGAGCGACGTGATCAACGAGCTGATCCTCTCGACTCGCCGCAAGTATCCGGTGACCAGCGTGATCGTGACCCACGACATGCGGACCGCCCGCAAAGTGGCCGACCGCGTCCTGATGCTCTTTCCCCGCACTCGACTGCGGAGCGACCAGTCGCAGATCCTGTTCGACGGTCCGCCGAGCCAGCTCGAGCACGCGGAGGATCGTCGCGTCCGCCAGTTCGTTCGCGGCGAAGCGGGCGAGCGGCTGATGGAGCTGCGAGCCAGCCAGAACGAGTGATCCCAGTACTCAGTACTCAGTCCCCAACTTCCCCTTTCCTTCGATCCTGCGGCTGTCGCGAATCATGGACGAAAATCGCATGCGGTTCGGTGTCGGCGTCTTGGTCGTCGCATCGCTTGGGATCGCCGTGATCCTCACCTTCTTCTTTGGTGCCTACCCGAATCTGTTCGCCGGGCGGTACACGATCAACGTCCGCTTCGATGAAGCTCCGGGCGTCAGCGTCGATACGCCGGTGCTCAAGAACGGGATGCGGATCGGCCGCGTCGTCGATACGCAACTGCTGCTCGGCGACGGTCCGGAAGAGAAGGAAGGCGTCCTGCTGACGCTGGAGATCGACGACGATTATCCGTTGCGGCTGGACCAGGTTCCGCGAGTCACCAGCGGATCGCTGATCACCGGCGACGCGCAGATCGAGTTTGTCCGGGCGACCAAGCCGCAGCTGGTCAGCATGTTTGACGGTCAAGCCGGCACGGCTCCCAACAACGAGCTGGATCCGGCCGAGCAGGAGCTCGCCCAACAGCCGATGCGCGGAGGGATCTATCTCGAGTGGGGGGAAGTCGAAACCGACCCGCTGGAGATGGTCGTCGAGCTTGAGGACGAAGTCCGCAGCACGCTCGCGACGATCCAGCAGGCGGGCGAGTCGATCGAATCGGCCGGTCGCTCGGTCAACCGCGTGGCGGTTCAAGTCGAGCAGCTGCTCGGCGGCGAGGAGGGAGAGATCCGCGAGCTCGCCCGCCGCGCCCGCTCGGCGATCGAGAACTTCGACCTGGCCCTGCAGGACGTGCGACAAGTGATCGGCAACCCCGAGCTGCAGGAATCGCTGCGAGCTTCGGTCGAACGGTTCCCGGCCTTTTTGGATGAAGCCCAACAGACACTGCAGACGACCCAGCGGACGCTCGAGAGCTTCGAGCGCGTCGGCGCGGCTGCCGAACGGACGGTGCTCTCGGCGGAGAAAACGGCCGAAAACATCGCCCAGTTCACCGATCCGCTAGCCGAGAATGGCGAGGAGCTGGTGGCCACGCTGATGCGGAGCCTAGGGAACTTCGACCGCACGGTGGTGCAAATCGGCGACTTCAGCGAACAGCTCAACCGGGGCGACGGATCGCTGCGGCGGTTGCTCGAGGACGACGAGCTGTACTATCAGGTCAAACGGGTGATGGACAACGTCGAGACCGCCTCGGTTCGCATCCAACCGATCTTGGAAGACGTCCGCGTGCTGAGCGACAAGCTGGCCCGCGACCCCCGCCAGCTCGGCGTCAAAGGAGCCCTCGACCCGCGACCGTCGGGAATCGGGTTCAAGTGAGAGGCGAGAGTACTGAGTACTCGCCGCTCTACGGCAGCGGCATGCCGCCGGGAGGCAATTGCTGGGGCGGCGGGAGGACGACTGCCGGCCCGCTCGGGGCGACCGCTCCCACGGCCGGTGGCGCCGGAACGACTCCCGACCGCGATTGCTCGCGGAGCTGCTGAGCCCGATCGACGACCGCGGCGACCGGTGCGGTTTCCTTGGGGACCAGCTCGACGTCGATCACCCGCTCGTCGCGGATTTCCAGCGGCCAGAGGGTCTCGGTGATGAAGTCGAGCGGCGGGTACTGATACCAGGGGGGATCGATCCGCTGGCGAATCGTCTCGGTGCGATATCCATCCCGCTCAACCCGAATTTCCCGCGTCCCGTAAAAAGTAAATGACGAGGCGGCGGGGGAAGTCCCGATGATTTGGTTATCGACGCTGACCAGCGCACCCGGCGGGTTGGTGCGAACCATCATGCGACGGCGGACACACCCAACCGTGGGGAGCGTAAGCAGAGCAGCGGCTAAGGCCATTCGGGCATGGCGGCGGGCGGGCTTCATGGGGCTGCCTATAGCAACCCGCAGCGAGGCATGCCAAGGCAGATTCGTCCTCCCGCGGCATCAACGTGGGCTCCCGCGGGATCAACGCGGGCTCCCTGGGGATCAACGCGGGTCGGCAGTCGACTAGGTTGTCGCTCCACCGGTAAATACAATAGCCAGCGCACATCGCCCAAACTGACGCACGGCACTCCTAGAACACGCCTCGCGAAGAACGCCACCCGAGACGCATGCCGCAGCCCGCTGCCCAACCGGACGCCCCCTCACCGACCTCGATGGTCGAGTTCGCGGTGCTGTCCGACGTCGGCATGCGGCGGGCGAATAACCAGGATGCGGCGACGGCGCTGCCGGCCGACTCGGTCGAGCGGTACTGCACCCGCGGTCACCTGTTCGTCGTGGCCGACGGCATGGGGGCGCATGCAGCGGGCGAGCTGGCCAGCCGGATGGCGGTCGACACGATTCCGCACCAGTACTTGAAGCGATCCCAGGTGGGGGCGGCCGAGGCGCTGCGGCAATCGGTCCAGGAAGCGAACAACGAGATCCACCGGCGGGGGATGCAAAACCCCGAGTTCCACAACATGGGGACCACCGCCAGCGCTTTGGCACTGCTCCCCGATGGAGCGGTGATCGCTCACGTCGGCGACAGCCGCGTCTACCGCGCCCGCGGCAACGCCTTCGAGCAGCTGACGTTCGACCACAGCCTGGTCTGGGAGATGCAAGCCTCCGGGCAAGTCCATCCCGAGAGCACGCTCAGCCAGTCGATCCCCAAAAACGTGATCACCCGTTCGCTCGGTCCGAGTGCCGATGTCCAGATCGACCTCGAAGGGCCCTGGCCGGTGCTCAAGGGGGATCGCTACTTGCTCTGCAGCGACGGGCTGACCGGGCAGGTCGACGACGAGGAGATTGGCGTCCTGCTCTGCTGTCTGCCGCCGCACCGAGCCGTGCGGGTATTGGTCGACTTGGCCAATCTACGCGGCGGGCAAGACAATATCACGGTGATCGCGGTCCAGGTCGTCGACGACCCCGGCCTGGCCGCCGGGATGAGTGCCCGCTCGATCAAGCGGCGGCGAAAGCTGCCTTCGGAACCGCTGCTGGCAACCACTGCCGCCTGCGTGCTCGCCACGTTGATTCTGCTGTTGCTCGAACAGCGGGGAACGGCGGTCGTGACCGCGATCCTCAGCCTCCTGGCGATCGGCTTTACCCTCCGCAGCTGGTTGCGTCCGGTCGACGTCCCGGTCCCTCCCGGACCGCTCGGCGGCCACCGCACGGGCAGCCCCTACCGTCGCTATTCGATCAAGCCGAGCGACGCGTTGATCAATCGCCTCGGCGGGACCGTCCAGGCGCTCCGCGAAGCGGCGATCGACAAGGGCTGGAACCTGGACTGGAAGCAAGTCGACCAGCTTCAGGAGCAGGCCCGGGAAGCGCGGCAGCGGCAAGCGGGAGGCGAAGCGGTCCGCCTGCAAGCCGAAGCGATCATCGAGACGATGCAGCAGCTCCGCGACCAGCACAACCGCCAAGCCAGCGACTCGACCCTCGACATTTAAGGGAAACGGTGTCCGGTGGCCGGGAGCCGGGAGCCGGGAGCCGGGAGCCGGGAGCCGGGAGATGAGAATGGAATTTGATATCTCAGATAAAATCTCAGATTCTTCCGGCCACCGGCCACCGGCCACCGGCCACCGGACACCGGTTCGCATTTCTGAGGTTTCGCTCGACGCCGCCCGCTTGCTACGCTCCGGCCGCATTTCAGCCCCCGGATCGGCATGCCCACTCGGCTCACACGTTACATCCTGGCGGAGATTCTCAAGATCTTCTCCGTCGCGCTGTTGGTCCTGACGGTCCTGATCTTGTTGATCGGGGTCGGGCGCGAGCTGTTGCGCGAAGGGCTCGGCGTGATGGCGGTGCTCAGCCTGCTGCCGTACGTGCTGCCGATGAGCCTGCAGTTCGCGCTTCCCGCGACGATGCTGTTTTCGGTCTGCTGCGTGTATGGGCGGATGTCGGCCGACGGCGAGATCTCCACGATCAAGGCTTCGGGAATTTCTCCGCTCCGCGTGATGCAGCCGGCGTTCGTGTTCGCCGCCCTGCTCAGCCCGTTCGCGGTCTATCTCAGCGACATCGCGGTCTCCTGGGGCCGGCCGGGAGCCAAGCAGGTGATGATGCATTCGATCGAGGATGTCGTCTACCGGATGCTCCGCGCCCAGCGTTCCTACAGCTCGCCCAAGGGCTTTTCGATCCACGTGCTCGACGTCGACGGTCGGCGGCTGCTCTACCCGACAGTGACGATGCACCTCAAATCGTCCGGCGAGCCGGTCACCTGGACCGCTCGCGAAGGAGGCATGTCGCTGAATCCCACCGACGAGACGCTGACCCTCCGCGTCGTCGACTGCCGCGTCTCCTACGGCGACCGCTATCAGGCGATCCTGCCCGACGGGACCGAGATCCCGATCCCGCTCGACATGGTGCTGCGGAAAGGCTCGGTCAGCAGCACCAGCCCGAGCGAGCTGCCGCTGCGGGTGATGGGTCCCGAAGCGATCCGCCAGGAGCGGGCCAACGAGGCGAACCGCCAGCGGCTGGCGGCCCAGACCGGTTTTTCGCTGATCTCCGCCCGCTGGGGTGAGCTCGGTGGACCTCGCGGACAGACGCTCGAAAACGAGATTCACGCGGGCGAAGCGCGGCTGATCCGGCTCCGCACCGAGCCCTGGCGGCGGTGGGCTGGCGGCTTCAGTTGCTTCTTCTTCGTCCTCGTCGGCGTCCCGCTGGCAATCCGCATGAAGAGCGCCGACTACTGGACCAGCTTCGGGATGTGTTTTGTCCCGATCCTGCTCGTCTACTACCCGCTGCTGCAGTTCGGCCTCGACAGCGCCAAGGACGGCACGCTGCCCCCTTACTGCGTGTGGATGGGCAACGGCCTGCTGCTGACCGCCGGCGGCTTCCTGACCAAACACGTCTACCGCTACTGAACCTCCTCCGGTACGATTCGCAGTTCCCGCATTACGGACAAATTCGCTTTCTTTTCGGTCACCGGAGGACCCACCGAATGTCGACCCGCATTCCGCTGAGCAAAGCTGACGAACGCGCCCGCCTGCAACGCGATCGCCTCGATCTGTCGATCGCCGAAATGGGCCTCTCGGTGCGGACCACCAACTGCTTGGAAGAGACCGGGATCTTCACCGTCCGCGACCTGCTCGGGGCGACCCCCAAGCGGTTGCTGAGCATCTCGAACTTCGGCGAAAAGACGCTCGAAGAAGTCTACGGAGCGCTCGAGCAACTCGGCTTCTACCGCCCAGGCCGCAAACCGGTCGAAGTTTAGGGCGGACGGATTGGAACAGGCTGATAGCCCGCAATCCTTGACTGGGCATGCATTGACGATCAGCCGCCACACGCTAGCCCGGATTATTCATCAGCCGCCGGGCGCTAGCCCCCGGTTCTCGAAAACGCCGCAAGAACCGGACGCTAGCGCGTGGCGGCTGATTACATTGGCGGCTTGCCATGCCTCTACTGCGATAGGTACTACGGCGCCAATTCCAGGGCGATGAGCTCTCCGCTGGTCGCCGACTGGGTGCGGCGGCAGTACAGCACGCCGTCGGAGAGCGCCGGCAGCGAGCGATAGACGCCGGCGGGCAACTCGGCGGTGGCCAACCGCTCCAACCGCTCGGGGTTCGCCGCCAGCAGATCGAGCTGGCCGTCGACCCGCTGGGCCACGATCCGCTCTCCCGCGGCGATCAGGTGAGCGGTTCCATAGTCGGGCTGTTCCCAGGCAGTCGCGCCGTCCGACCAACTGACGCACTTCAGCCCCGCGTCTCCCAAATCCTCGCGACCGCTGATCGCGTACAGCCAACCGCCGACGCGGACCGGCGAGGCGTACTGGCTGCTGATCACGTCGGTCGATTCCCAGAGCGGAGTCGGCGGCGAATCGGCCAGATCGACTTTGCGACACCCCACGCCATAAGCGGCCGTGACGAGCAACTCGCTGCCGTCGACCAGCGGCGTGGCTGCGTTGACCGTCGGACCACGACGGCCAAAATCGAACTGGCGGACGATCTCGCCGCTCGCCGGATCGACCATCACGGTGGCCATCCGCAGCACCGCCACGACGTACGTCTTTTCGCCGACCCGGGCGGTCACCGGCGAAGCGTAGGCGGCTTCTTGGTCGGTCGCCGTCCAAAGCGTCTGCCCCGTGGCCGCGTCGACAGCGACCAACCCCGCCCCAGCTTCACCTCCGACCGCGGCAATCACTCGATCCTCCACGACGATCGGCGTGCTGCCGGCACCGAAATAGCCATCGTCGCCGCGGTAGTCGGTCCGCAATTGCCGCGACCAGAGCGTTTTGCCATCGGCCAGGGCGACCGCGTGCAGATCCCCCGCCGCCCCATACACGAAGACCCGCTGGTCGGCGACGACCGGCACGCAACGGGGTCCGCGATCGGCATCCACCCCACCGCGGTAGATCGCTGGAAACGCCGCCCGCCACAGCCGCTGGCCCTCTTTTACCGAGAGGCAATCGAGCACCTCCTCGTCGCCGAGCCGGTGCCAAAGCAGCACTTTGCCAGAGGCGACGGCGACACCGGAGTACCCTGCCCCACACTCGGCTCGCCAGCGAATCGCCGGCGGCTGACGCCAGGGGGCGACCGTTTCCCCCTCGGCATGCCCATCCCGCTGCGGACCGAGTACCTGCGGCCAATCCCCGCCGCGAACCGGAGTCTGCCACGAGCCAAAAAACGCAAAGCACAGCAGCGAGAGGGCGAGCAACGGAAGGGGAGGAGGCATGGCAAGCCCTCGAGGGAAGGGAAAATTTTGCAATCGGGAGTGTCAATCGTACACGGATCGGCAGTCGTGCTCAGCGAAGCGGTACTCGTACTCAGCGAAGCGGTACTCGTACTCAGCGCAGCGGTACTCGTACTCAGCGCAGCGGTACTCGTACTCAGCGAAGCGGTACTCGTACGCAGCGAAGCGGTACTCGTGCTCAGCGCAGCGGTACTCGTACTCAGCGCAGCGGTACTCGTACTCAGCGCAGCGGTACTCGATCCCCGCGGCTCGCGTGTCGGTGCGCTCGAATCGAGTACGAGTACCGCTTCGCTGAGTACGAGTACGAGTACGAGTACGAGTACGAGTAGGAGTAGGAGTAGGAGTAGGAGTACGAGTACGAGTGGGGGTGGGGGTGGGCTGCTCTCGGCGGCGGAGGCTCTATACTCTTGTCGGCGTGCGGCGGGTATGGTTCGAGCACTCCGCCCTGGGCATTGCCACCTGCTCCTCTGACGACCTGAAGCGCGATTCCGCTGCCATGCCACTTTTACCGCAACCGTGGAGCAAGAAACGGGGCAGCCGCCTGGCAGCGCGGGTGTTTTCGGGCGTCGTGGGCGAAGTGCTGTTTTACGCGCTCCTGTTTTTGATCGGCGTCTTTGCGGTGACGCTGACGATCGTCGGCCGGTTTCCTGGCGGAGGCGGTCCGGCGGTCCCAGTGGGACTCGGTTTTTGGATCTTTCTGATCGCCTCGCTGGCCTTGCTCGTGACCGGCGGAGGCGGCTTGAGCTACCGGATCCTGAGGGTCGGGGCGAGCAGCGAGCGGCGGGCGGCGCTGGCGCGGCGGACCGAATCGCTCGAGCTGGTCGGTCGCCCGGCGCGGCAAACGCGGCCGCTCCCCAACGTGCCTCAAGGCGACGCGCTGGGAGACAGCCCCGGGATTCGCTTGGCATACCGTTTGCCCTCTAGTGCCTCGCCGGTGACACGTGTGGCTGCGGCTGCTGTTCTCGCTTTGCTTTGGTGTGGAGTTTGGGTGGTCTTGGCCGCGGTCGCTGTGTCGGGGCTCTGGCGGGGGACTCCGCGGCCGATGCTGACCTTCCTGCTGCTGCCTCTGGGGGGAATCGGGATCTGGACCGCGCGGTACTTTTTGCGGCAGCTCCGTGAATCGGCGGGCGTGGGGGCGACAATCGTCGAGATCAGCGACAATCCGCTGCGACCCTCGTCCAGCTACCGATTATTCGTCGCCCAGTTCGGCAAGCTGAGGCTGCGGCGTTTGCGGGTCAGCCTGGTTTGCGAAGAGGAATCGATTTTTCGCCAAGGGACCGACGTCCGCGTCGACCGCCACGTGGCGAGCGAGACGGCAATCTGTAGCGAGAAGAACGTCTCCATTGACCCGGAGACACCATGGGAGGAAGAATTTGAATTGAAAGTGCCTCCCAGAGCTATGCATTCCTTTCAAAGTCCGCACAATGCGGTTCATTGGAAAATAGTCGTCAGTGGAGAGTCTCGACCGTGGCCATCGTTCTCCCGAAGTTTCCCCGTCGTCGTTCATCCGCCCTGCGGAGCGGGGACGCGCGACCGGCGGTGAGCCTGCGTTGCGAACGGGCTGACGGTCGGTACACCTGCGGTGACATGTTCGAATGCACCTGGCATGTCGAACGGCTGAACCTGGAGAGCTTGCAGGGGATCGAACTCTCGGTGCTGTGGTACACCGAAGGCAAAGGAGACGAGGACCTCTCGGTTCACTTCTTTCGCCGGCTCAGCGCCGCCCGGCTCCGCGAGATCGATTTGAGCCAGCCGCAAAAGTTCGTCTCGCTGCTTCCCGAGAGCCCCGTCTCCTACAACGGTCACCTGCTGCGGATCCGCTGGTGCGCGCGGATGCGGCTGTTCCTCTCCGGCGGCCAGGAGATCGTGACCGAGCTCCCGTTCACGATGCACGCCGCCGGCGACGACGCCGGCGACCGCCCCACTCCACCCCTCCAACCCGCGCTCGAATCACCTGCGACCCGATCACCTGCGACCCGACAACCCGTTTAGCACTCGTTACACTCGCCCCGGCGCCCTCCCCTACCTGCGCGCCGACGATGCTTCGCCCCTCTCCGCGGCCGAACTCGCCGCTCGCGTCGCCGCCCACCGCCGGGCGTGCATCAGCGGACCTCACGGGACCGGAAAAACCACGATGCTGGCCCATCTTCGCGGCCATCTCGATTACCTGAGCGGACACCCCTCGCAGCTGGTCACCCTGCGAGCCGGCGAGGCTCAGGCAAAGAAGGCCGCCGCGGCCCAGCTCTGGCGGACTCTGGCTGCGACCCCGCGCGGAGCAACGCTGATCGTCGACGGCTACGAACAGCTGGCTTGGCTCAGCCGCTGGCGGTTGCTGTATCGAGCCTGGCGGGCGGGCGTCCGGCTGCTGGTCACCGCCCATCGCCCGCCGCAAGGTTTTTACCGGCTGTTTGAGACGGGAACGCCGCAGTCGGTCGCCCGTCGGCTCACGGCAATCCTGCTCGACGACTTTCCCGAACAACGCGAGGCGATCCTCGACCCCCACACTTTTGAGCAGCGGTGGCGAGCCGCCGAGGGGAATGTTCGCCAGCTTTGGGCTACGCTGTACGAGGACTTCGAACACCAATTGCCTCCCTCCCATCGATGAGTCGACTCGCGTGAGCATTCGTCTGAACGTCGTCGTGAGCCAATCGGCGGGCGGAACGCCGCAGCGCCGCGAGCTGGAATCGGACCTCGTCGCCCGCTTGATCGGGGCGCCCGGAATGGACCTGAGTCTGATTGGTCCGCTCGAGTCGCTCGCCGAGAACTCGACCGATCGACTGCTGCTCGAACGGCTCGGCGGCGACCTCGCCCTGCTCTCTTGGGAAACGCCCGCGGTGGCCGCCGAACGATTGGCCGCATGCCACATCCCTGGTCGTCGCGCTCCGCACCCGCTCGACGCGGAAGCGGCAGCCATCGGCAGCGCGTCCGGCGAGCGGCGGATCTTCCACCACCCGCTCGCGGACCACTCCGCAGCGACCCTGCAAGCAGCCCTCGAGCGGTTGCTCGCCTCCCGCCGCGTCGTCACCTTCCAGCTCGCCCCGGCAGCCCCCCACCGCCCCGTGCGACCGTCGCTCGCATCCCCCCGCCCCGCATCCCCGCCCGATCGCCACGCCGCGGCCCCCAATCCGCACCGACCGATTGCGGCCCAAGAGCCAGTGGCCGAGCCGACTTCGACAGCCGACCGGTGGGACGCGCTGGTCGACGAGTTGAACGACCTGGATATCTAAGCGAGCCCTTCCCATGAACTCGCCATCTTCTGAGAGCGATCCGGACGACCTGCAAGCCGAGCGGTTTGCGGCGGATCTCCACGACGGGCTGATCCAGTGGGTGGTCGCGGCGAAGATGCACGCCGAAGCGATCCGGGCGCACCACAAAGCGGGCCGCGAGATCAACGACGATTCGCTCGCAGCGCTCATCGAGACCCTGCAGCGGGCGATCGCCGAAGGGCGGCAGCTGATCCGCCGGCTGCATATCCCGGAGATCGCGGGAGGCTACTGGCACGCGGTGCTGAAGGGCGACTTGGAGCAAATGCAGCACATCGCTTCCCCCACGATCGCGCCGCCGGCGAAGCTCAAGATCGAGCTGGCTGCGGCGAGCGAACCGCTCCCGCAAGCGGTGGCCACCACGGCGTACCGGCTGATTCGAGAAGCGGTCTGGAATGCCCAGCGGCATGCGGGGGCCGACACGATCCGCGTTACGGCCGACGTCGTCGATTCCTGGTTGCGGCTCGACATCGCCGACGACGGGCGGGGATTCGAGCCGACGCAGGTACCGCAGGCGCGGTGGGGCGTGCGGGGCATGATCCGCCGCGCCGAGCGAGCCGGAGGAACCGCCAGCCTCGAGACCGCGGCCGGCCAAGGCACGCGGCTCCGCTTCGAACTCCCGCTGGCATAGATAGTCGCCGGCAGCTTCATCAGCCGCCGGGCGCTAGCCCACGGTTCCCGGAAACCGGACGCTAGCGCGTTTCGGCTGATCGGTTTCCGCAACCAGCTTCAGGTGCTTGTCGTCGTCTCGATGTCTTTGAGCGAACGGCCGAGCCGCTTCCGCGTTCCCTTGCCGCTGCTGGCCCCGACGCGTTTGGTCTCGTTGCCTTCGCCTTGGAGGAGCGCCGCGACGCCCGGATGCAGTTCATCCGCGTCGGCCGGCACACCGAGGTCTTCGATCGCGTCGCTCACACCGAGCAACACCGACTGTTTGACGCCGTTGCGGAGCCAAGCAAAGAAATTCACGTCCATGCGGATTCCCCTAATGGAACTGTGGAGGTCGTGGAACTGTGGGAGCTCCTGGGAAGGGGCGAATCGCCAGCACCAGCGATCCGCACAGGCCCAGGTGTTAGGTCCAGGTGTAGAGCGACCACGGGCGCGAAGTCCAGAGCGGATCGGCCCGCTCGGCAGCGACGCGCCGCGACAGTGTTGCCGGCCCCTCGGCACCGGCGGGAATGATCTTGAGCCGAATTGCGGAGATTTCTAGACTCCCCCCGCGGCTGTCGACCACGGACCGGGTCGGCATCGGACGATTTGTTCATTCGCTCGGTTCATGGAGTGACCGAAATGACCCTCTCCCAGACGTTTCTGAAATCCGCACGAGCATTGTCGATCGCGATGCCGCCGGTGCTCGCGATCCAGCTTGCCCTCGCAGTCCAGCCCGCTCCGGCCGCCGATCCCCCGGCAACTTCCGCCGCCGCACCCGCCGCCGCACCGAAGGTGGCCAAGGACAGCGTGTTGGCGATCGTCAACGCCGAGCCGCTCACCCGCCGCCGGATCGGCGAAGAAGCGATGCTCCGCTACGGGACCGATATCGTCGACGGGATGGTCGATCGCTATCTGGTCCTGCAAGCCTGCAAGGAAGCCGGGATCCACATCAGCAACCAAGACGTCCAGAACGAAGTCATCCGCGTAGCGGGCAAATTCGGGCTCTCGCCCGAGAGCTACCTGCGGTTGCTCGAAGAAGAGCGGGACATCACTCCCGAACAGTACAGCAGCGAAGTGATCTGGCCGATGCTGGCCCTGCGGGCGCTGGTCGCCGACCAAGTGACGGTCACGCAGGAAGAATTCGACCGGGCCTTCATCAGCCAGTACGGCGAAGCGGTCAAGTGCCGGATGATCCTGGTCTCCGAGCGAAGCCGAGCCGAAGAGCTGCTCAAACAGGCGAAGGCCAACCCCGACTCCTTTGGCCAGCTGGCCGCCCAGCACAGCGAGGACGCCGGAAGCGCGAGCGTCCGGGGGCTGATCCCGCCGATCCGCCACCACATCGGTGACCCGGAACTGGAGAAGCTCGCGTTCGGGCTCAAGGAGAACGAGATCTCCGAGCCATTCCAGCTCGGCGACCAGTGGGCGTTCCTGCAGTGCGTTCGCAAACTGGCTGCCACCCCCCCCTCCGAAGAAGCCTTCCCGGCGATCCGCACGCAGATCACCGATCGGCTGCGTGACGAGAAAGTCCGCGGCGCGGCGGGTGAACTGTTTCAAGAGCTGCGGCAAAAAGCGCAGGTCGTGAAAGTCTTTGGCAATCCCGAACTGGAAGCCCAGTACCCCGGGGTCGCGGCGATCATCAACCAGCAAAAGCTGACGATCGGTTTGGCGACTGAGGAAGCCATCAAGCGTCACGGCCAGGAGATCCTCGAAGGCGAGATCAACCGCACCCTGCTGACTCAGGCCCTCAAGAAAAAGCAGCAGCAAGTCACCGAGGAAGACGTCCAACGCGAAGTCGAGCGGGCCGCAATCGCGTTTGGCTTCGTCACCGCCGATGGCAAAGCCGACGTCGACCGCTGGCTGGCCAACGCGCTCGAAGGCGAAGACGCCAAGGCGATCGAGCTGTACAAGAAGGACGCCGTCTGGCCGACCGCCGCGCTGAAGAAACTGATCGACGCGGAGATCACCGTCACCGAGGAAGACCTCAAGCAAGGCTTCGAAAAGAATTTCGGACCGCGGGTCGAAGTCCAGGCGATCGTGCTCGGCGATCAGCGGACCGCCCAAAAAGTCTGGGACATGGCCCGCAATAATCCAACCGAGAAATTCTTCGGGGAACTGGCCGCCCAGTACTCGATCGAGCCGACGTCGCAGAGCAACTTTGGCAAAGTCCCGCCGATCCGTCGCTTTGGCGGCCAACCGGCGATCGAAGAGGAAGCCTTCGCGCTCCAGCCGGGTGGGCTGAGCGGGATCATCGCCACCGGCGACAAGTACATCCTGCTGCGGTGCCAAGGCCGCACCGAACCGCTCGTCAGCGACCCGAGCGCCGTCCGCGAGGAACTGACCCGCGACATCCACGAAAAGAAGGAGCGGATCGCGATGGCTGCGACGTTCGACGAAATCAAGCAGTCGGCGCAGATCGATAACTTCCTGACCGGGACCACCCAGGACGGACGGGTCGCCGAGGCCCCCCAGCAAGCCGCCCCGGCAAAACGCTAAACCGCTGGCAGACCACCCTGAGCCGACGGCGCTAGCCGCGGGTTCTGCACCCCCCGCCGAGATGTGAGGCCCGAGGCTAGCGCCTACGGCTCAAGAAGGGCGAGCCGCACTGGGCCCTCCCCGCTCGTTCCTCGCGACCCTCCCGGGGGGAGGGTGACGGTGGAATGCCGTTTTTTGAGAGACCGCTAAACCGTGGCGGCTGGTGAGGCCGATCGACAGAGCGTCGAGCGAGTCCTACAACGAGTCGGAGAAATGGAACACAATGGGGACCGCCTCGCCGCGGCCCCCCTTTCCGTCACCGTCTCCGCCCCCACCAGCAACCATGACCGATTCCTACGATTTCGATGGGCCGGCGATCGATCCTCCCACCGAGGACCCGAAGCCGGCTCCGTTCGAAGTTCACTTCGCTTCTCGCGTCGATCGCTTGCCGCCCTACATGTTCGGGCGGATCAACAACACGCTCTATCAGAAGCGGCGGGCTGGTGCCGACGTGATCGACATGGGGATGGGCAATCCCTCCGATCCGCCCGCCCCGGAAGTGGTCGAGAAGCTGATCGAAGCGGCCCAGGATCCGCGGAACCACGGTTACAGCAAGTCGAACGGTTTGCTCAACCTGCGGCGTGAGCTGACCAGCAAGTACTTTCGCAAGTTCGGCGTCCGGCTGGACCCCGAACACGAAGTCATCGCCTGCTTGGGGAGCAAGGAAGGTTTTTCGCACATGTGCCTGGCGCTGATGGGCCCGGGCGACACGGCGATCATTCCTTCGCCCTACTTCCCGATCCACATGTACGGCGTGATCCTCGCCTCGGGGAACGTCGTCGCTCTCGACGTGGCCGATCCCGACAAGTTCCTCAGCAACGTCGCCTACACCTGCGAGAACCTGACGCCGCGGCCGAAAGTGCTGATCGTCAACTACCCGCACAACCCTTCGTCGGCGACGATCGAGCCCGATTTCTTCGTCGAAGTCGTCCGGCTAGCACGCAAGTACGGCTTCTTGGTGATCCACGATTTTGCCTACGCCGACGTGGCGTTCGACGGTTACCAGCCGCCGAGTTTCCTGGCCGCTCCGGGAGCGAAGGAAGTGGGCGTGGAATTCACGACCATGAGCAAGGGCTACAACATGGCCGGCTGGCGGGTCGGCTTCTGCGCCGGGAACGCCGAGATGATCCGCGGCTTGGGGACCGTCAAGGGCTACTACGATTACGGGATGTTCCAGGCGATCCAGATCGCGGCAATCGTGGCTCTGCGAGAGACCGAAGCGGCGGTCGAGAAGCAGTCGCAGATTTACCAGGGCCGCCGCGACGTGCTGGTCGACGGCCTGCGGCGGATCGGCTGGGAAGTGACCCCGCCGCGAGCCGGCATGTTCGTCTGGGCCCGCGTCCCCGAGCCCTGGCGGAGCCGGATGAGCACGATGGACTTCGCCCTGATGCTGCTCGAGCAAGGGGACGTGGCGGTCAGCCCGGGCAGCGGGTTTGGAGCCGCCGGCGAAGGCTACCTGCGGCTGGCGCTGGTGGAGAACGAACAGCGGCTGCGGCAGGCCGTGCGGCAGATCAGCCGCTGCCTCGAGCGAGCCGCCGCCCCGGCAGTAAGCTGATTCTTCACACGATCTTCACGATTTGCCTCTTTACCAAGGGCCCACCCGAGAGGCACGATGATGCGAGCGTTGGGGCGGCCACGGCGGTCCCCTTCCGCAAGTCCATCGAGCCGTGCTACCGCCTGAGGAAACCGTACGATGCGTCTGTCTCTGTTGCCCCTGATCCTGGTGATCGCCGCGGTGGGCTGCTCTTCTAAAATCGCTCCCACCGAGCAGGCAGAGGAGCAAGCGGCCGAGAAAATCACGGTCAATCGCGAACTGACTGGCGACGTCTCGATCGACGGTTCGAGCACCGTCTATCCGATCAGCGAAGCGGCGGCCGCCCAGTTCCAAAAGCGGTATCCGAACGTGGGCGTCACGGTCGGACAGTCGGGGACCGGCGGCGGGTTCAAGCGGTTTACGAAAGGGGAGACCGACATCTCCGACGCGTCGCGATCGATCAAGCAGGAGGAATTCGAATCGGCTCGCCAGTCGGGCGCTGCGTTTGTCGAAATGCCCATCGCTTTCGACGGGCTGACAATCGTCGTCCACCCGAAAAATGACTGGGTCGATCAGATCACGGTCGACGAACTGAAGAAGATCTTCACCGCCGAGGGACAGGCGAAGAACTGGAGCGACGTTCGCGAGGGCTGGCCGGAAAAGGAGATCGCGATCTTCGCTCCCGGGACCGATTCGGGCACGTTTGACTATTTCAACGAGGTCGTCGCTGGCGAAGACGGACAGATGCGAAGCGACATGAGCACCAGCGAAGATGACAACGTGCTGGTCACCGGCGTCTCGGGCTCCCCCGAAGCGATCGGCTTTTTCGGAGTCGCGTACTACGAAGAGAATAAAGACAAGCTGAGAGCGGTCCCGGTCGTCAATCCGCAGAGCGGCGAAGCGGTGCTGCCGAATCCCGAGACGATCGAAAGCGGCGAATACGCTCCCTTCAGCCGTCCGCTGTTCATCTACGTCAACGCCGACTCGCTCCGCCGTCCGGAGGTCAAACGGTTTGCGCAGTTCTACCTCGAGCAAGCTCCCGAGTTGGCGGCCGAGACCGGCTACGTCGCGCTTCCGGCGAGCGTCTATGATCAGGTGCGGACGAACCTCCAAAGCCGCAAGACGGGCACGCACTATTTGACGGAAGAAGGCGAGAGCCGATCGGGCCCGGTCACGGAGGTTTACGCTCCCGAGAACCTCCACAGTTTCTAGAAACTGGAATCGAACCACGGCATGAGTTCCGCCATCGTCCAGGACGAGCGTTCGGAGCGCGACGAGCAAACCGTCGCGGATCGG
Organism: Candidatus Laterigemmans baculatus; assembly: GCF_010367455.1. GTDB lineage: Bacteria > Planctomycetota > Planctomycetia > Pirellulales > Pirellulaceae > Laterigemmans > Laterigemmans baculatus. The sequence continues at coordinate 30,008 of NZ_WRPR01000052.1, forward strand.
AATGCTGCCCGCGTCCGGGAGCTGTTTTCCCGCCCGATGCGACCGCTGCAGGGCATCCGCTTCCGCGAATTTTTCATCTTCGCCACGCTCGTGCTGTGCGCGATCTTCTCGATCCTGGTGACCGTTTCGATCATCGGGGTCTTGATCACCGAGACGCTGCAGTTCTTCCGCAGCGACGAAGTGACGGTCGGGGAATTCCTGTTCGGCACCGAGTGGAATCCGCTGATCGGCCGCGAAAAGCATTTTGGGATCTGGGCGCTGATCAGCGGCACGCTGCTGGTCACCGTGATCGCGATGGTGATCGCCCTCCCGCTGGGATTGATCACCGCGGTGTATCTCAGCGAGTACGCGCCGCGGCGGGTGCGGAACGTGCTCAAGCCGGTGCTGGAAGTGCTGGCTGGAATCCCCACGGTCGTCTACGGCTTTTTCGCCCTGACGACGATCACGCCGATCCTGCAGTGGTTCCACGAGGGATTCAACGTCTACAACGCCTTGAGCGCCGGGATTGCCGTCGGAATCCTCTGCTTGCCGACCGTCTGTTCGCTCTCGGAGGACGCCCTGCAGGCGGTCCCGCGAGCCCTCCGCGACGGGGCCTACGGGCTGGGCGGAACCCGATTTGATGTGTCGGTGAAAGTCGTGCTGCCGGCGGCGCTGAGCGGAATCATCAGCGCGTTTCTGCTGGCCGTGGCCCGCGCGATTGGCGAGACCATGATCGTCGCCCTGGCCGCGGGAAGCCGTCCGCGAGTCACTGCCGATCCTCGCGAGGACGTGCAGACGATGACGGGGTTCATGGTCCAGATGGCCACCGGCGATGTTTCCAACTACGGCGTCGAGTACTATTCGATGTACGCGGTCGCCTTCACGTTGTTCGTCCTCACGTTGGCTCTGACGATGTTCGGCAGCGTCGTCCGCCGACGCTTCCGAGAAATGTACGAATGAGCCAACCGCACCCGGGATCGCCAAACCCACCGGAATCAGTGGGCCCACCGGAATCAGTAGGCCAGCCGGAATCAGGGGACCAGCCGGAATCGAAATCCGCCTTGGGAAGAGAGCCCCTCGCCGCGCAGTCCCCCGCCGCGCAGTCGCCCGCGGTGCGGTTGCGGGAAGGCCGCGGCCGGATTCGTCTGAACGTGGCATTCTTTGCGCTCTGCGTGGCCACCGCGGCCATCTCGGTGCTGACGCTGATTTTTCTGCTCTCCTCGATCCTCCGCGAAGGCGTTCCCTACCTGACGCCTACGCTGATGACCTCCGGGCCCCAGCCGGTGCCCGAGGAAGCGGGGATCTGGCCGGCGCTGACCGGCACGATTTGGGTCTGCACGCTGTGCGGACTGCTGACGCTGCCGATCGGGATTGCGACGGCGATCCTGCTCGAAGAATTCCGCCCCCGAAACCGCTGGGGTGCGATGTTCCACGGACTGATCCAGCTGAACATCACGAACCTGGCGGGCGTCCCCAGCGTGGTGTACGGGATTCTCGGTCTGACCGCTTTCGTGGGAATGTTTGGGCTGTTCCAAGTGCCGGGGGCATCAGGGGCACCCGCGTTCGAGCAAGGCGTCCAGTACTACGATCAATTTTTCAGCGAAGGAGAGCGGGCGGTGCTCGTCCCGGTCGCCGACCGAGACGCTCCGATGAGCGAGGTTCGCGAGGGGATGACCGCCTACGACGTCGACCTCGAGCCGATCGAAGTCCACGTGATCGAGCCCGGTGGCGACTACCCCGAGGACCCCGAAGTGCTCGCCTACACGCTGTTCAGCGACGCCGAGGCGGGGCGGATCGACAAGCGGGCGTGGTATTATTTCCGGCTGCCGTTTGGCCGCGGCGTGCTGACTGGCGCTCTGACGCTGATGCTGGTCATCCTCCCGATCGTGATCATCAGCAGCCAGGAGGCGCTCCGCGCCGTCCCCTCGTCGCTGCGCGATGGAGCCCGTGGACTCGGAGCGACTCCCTGGCAGGTGGTCTGGAACGTCAGCCTCCCGGCAGCCATTCCGGGGATCATGACCGGTGCGATTCTGGCGATGAGCCGGGCGATCGGCGAAGCGGCACCGATCCTGATCATCGCGGGGATCGTGTATATCAGCCGCGGTCCGCAACACTTGATGGACGACTTCACCGTGATGCCGATGCAGATCTTCAACTGGACCGGTCGTCCCCAGGAAGGTTTTCATGGCATCGCCGCCGCGGCAATCATCGTCTTGCTGCTGATTCTTCTGTCGTTCAACGCGGTCGCGGTGCTGATACGCCAGAAGCTTCAAAAGCCCCTTAGCTGATCCATGCTGGAACCGACTGTGACCATGCAAGAAAAGACCATCACACCAGCGCCCCTCCCGCGGTCGCCACAGGAGACGCCGCAATCGGCCGCCGCGAGCGCCGCGGCGATTCGCGTCTCGGAGTTGAGTTCGTGGTATGGCGACTTTCAGGCCCTGCACTCGATCTCGCTCAACGTCCCTGAGCGGCGGGTGACCGCCTTCATCGGCCCGAGCGGATGCGGCAAGAGCACCCTGCTCCGCTGGTTCAACCGGATGAACGACACGATCGCCGGAGCCCGCTGCACCGGCACCGCGATGCTCGGCGAGCTCGATCTGCTGGCCCGCTCGACCGACGTCGTCGACCTCCGCCGCCGGATCGGAATCGTGTTCCAAAAGCCCAACCCGTTTCCCAAGAGCATCTTCGAGAACGTCGCCTTCGGACCGCGGCTGCACATGCGGTGCTCCAAGAGCGAACTCCAAGATTTGGTCGAGTGGGCGCTTCGCAAAGCGGCCGTGTGGGACGAGGTCAAAGACCGCCTGCATGCCCCCGCCCTGGGACTCTCCGGCGGCCAGCAGCAGCGGCTGTGCATCGCGCGGGCGATCGCCGTCGGCCCCGAAGTCCTGCTGATGGACGAACCCTGCTCGGCGCTCGACCCGGCCAGTACATTGGCGGTCGAGGACTTGATCTTTGAACTGCGGCAGCAGTACACGATCATCATCGTGACCCACAACATGCAGCAGGCCGCTCGCTGCAGCGACCAAACCGCGTTCTTCTACGAAGGCCGGCTGGTCGAGGTGGGACCGACCGAACAAGTCTTCACCAAACCCGCTCGGAAGCAAACCGAAGATTACGTCACTGGAAAATTTGGGTAACCCGCATGTCGAAACATCTGCAACGCGAGCTCGATCAACTCCGCGATGAACTGCTGTCGCTGTTCGGAATCGTCGAACAAATGATCGGACAAGCGTTTCGGGCGTTGCGCGACCGGCGGCCCGATCTGGCCCGGCAGGTCATCGAGACCGACCAGGCGGTCGACGAGCGGGAAGTTCACATCGAGGAAGAGTGCCTCAAGCTGCTCGCCCTGCACCAACCGGTCGCCAGCGATCTGCGGTGGCTGACGATGGTCATCAAGATCAACAGCGACCTGGAGCGGATCGCCGACCTCGGCTGCAACATCGCCGAACGGGCCGAGGCGCTGCACCATTTCCCGCTGTTTCCGATCCCCGAGGATCTGCAGGTGATGGTGCAAGAAGCCAGCGCGATGGTCCGCCAAGCGCTCGACGCATTCGTCGATAGCGACGCCGCCTTGGCCCGCCGCGTGATCGCTGCCGATGACAACGTCGACGCGCTGAACCGCAAGATGATCGGGGAGCTGCAGGAGCGGATGAAGGAATCCCCCGAGAACGTCGAACCCGCCCTGCACTGCTTCAGCGCCACCCGCCACTTGGAGCGAATCGCCGACCTGGCGGAAAACTTGGCCGAAGACGTGATTTTCATGGCCGAGGGAGCGATCGTCCGCCACCGCCATCACGAGATTAAGTGAGGACTCAACTATCAGCCGCAACGCGCTAGCGTCCGGTTCTCACGGCGTTTCCGGGAACCGGGGGCTAGCGCCCGGCGGCTGATTTCACTGATCGCGCAGCTCTCTCAGCCTCTCGAGCACCGCCGTCATGTCGGCCGGCAGCGGAGCTTCGAACACCATTCGCCGACCGCTCTGCGGATGATCCAGCTCGAGCCGAGCGGCGTGCAGAGCCTGGCGTTCGAGCAGCGGTGGACCTTCGCTGCGAACGCCGCCGGCAGCCGAGCTCTCGAGGTGAGCGGCGGTGATCATCGACCTCCCCCCGTAGAGCCGATCGCACAGCACGGGCGTTCCCACGTGCTCCAGGTGCACGCGGATCTGGTGCGTTCGCCCCGTCTCGGGCGAAAGCCGCACGAAGGAGAAGCGATGGAACCGCTCGAGCACTTCGTAAAACGTGCGGGCCGGTTTGCTGGTGACGTGGTTGTCGCGAATCGCCATCTTTTCCCGCTGGTACGGGTGGCGACCGATTGGCGCATCGATCTGGTCGCGATCGCGATCGAGCCGCCCGGCGGTAACGGCCAAGTAAGTTTTGCTGACCGTCCGCGCCGCCCACTGCTCGGCCAAATGGATGTGGACCGCATTCGTCTTGGCGATCACGATCACGCCGCTGGTGTCGCGATCCAAGCGGTGCACGATCCCCGGCCGCGTCGGTCCGCCGACATCCGAGAGCGACTGAAAGTGGTAAGCCAGCGCGCTGGTCAGCGTCCCCGTCCAATTCCCTCGGGCTGGATGGACCACCATCCCCGGAGGCTTGTTGACGACGACCATCCCCTCGTCTTCGTACAGGATGTCCAGCGGGATCGCTTCGGGGATCGGCCCGTCCGCTGCTGGAGGCGGCACGCGAAAGCGAACCGTCTGCCCCGCCTTGACCCGAAAACTCGGCCGCTTCACCCGCCCATCGACTTCGGCCGCGTCGTTCTGCACCGCACGACGCAACTGCTCGCGGCTGTAGCCATCGATGACATGCGTCAAGAACAGATCGAGCCGCATCCCTCGGGCACTCTCGGGGACGACCATCTCGCGAATCGGCTCGCCGCCCGAAACATCGCCGCCCGAAACATCGCCGGACTCCGCCGCGAGTGACTCGCCCGCCGCACCCTCTTCCGCCGTGGGCTGCTCCGCGGCCCCCACAGGGACGACCAACTCGTCGATCTCGAAGTCGTCCAACTCGTCTTCTACGGATTCACGTCGAGCGTTCAAGATTGCGAATTCTCTTCGTCGCTCGTCGGCTCGGGCTCGGTGGTCGGCTCAGGCTCGGTCGTCGGCTCAGGCTCCGTGGTCGGCTCAGGCTCCGTGGTCGGCTCAGGCTCGGTGGTCGGCTCGGGCTCCGTCGTCGGCTCGGGCTCGGTCGTCGGCTCGGGCTCGGTGGTCGGCTCGGGCTCGGTGGTCGGCTCGGGCTCGGTGGTCGGCTCGGGCTCGGTCGTCGGCTCGGGCTCGGTGGTCGGCTCGGGCTCGGTGGTCGGCTCGGGCTCCATCTCCGGCTCGCTTTCGGCAGGGGTCTCGGCCGACGGAGCGTCCTCAGCCGGAGCGTCCTCAGCTGGAGCGTCCTCAGCTGGAGCGTCCTCGACTTCGGCACCGGGGGTTGTGGGCGGGGCGGGGGTTGCCGGCGGAGTCACCGAAGGGAGCGAGAAGTCGGGGAATTCGGGCAGCGCTCCGGCTTCGGGCATCCCGGGCGGGGTGGCCGGGTCGACGGTGGTCGGCTTCTGCTCTTCGAACCAGGAGACGAACTGTTGGATCCGCGGGTTTTGCAGCGACTCGATCCGTTGCTGGGCCACTTTGACGATGCCTTTGGACTCCTGCAAATCGACGACTTGCTGGTAGGCATCGACCGCCGCTTCGAGATCGCCCTGGGTCTCCAGCGCTTGGGCCAAACCGAAAGCGGCTCGCGACTGGAGCAGCAGGGACTGGGCCGAATCGAGCACTTCGCGGTAGGCCTCGACGGCTTCGCTGAGGCGGGTTTCGGCCTCCTCGCGATCGGAGTACATCGCTTCGATGCCCGCGGCGAGATCGGCATCGGCTTGGGTCAGCGTAGCGACGAGCGCGGCTTGGGTGTCGGGATAATTGGCGCGGATCTCCCGGTAGCTTTCGGCATCTTCCTGAGCCGTGTTGAGCAGCAGCCCGAGCGTGGCGTCGGCTTGTTGCTCCGCCCCTCGAGAGCGGAACAGACCGACTGCGATCACGGCGATCACAATCACCACGACGGCGATCAAGGCGGGAACGGCGTACGGCTCAAACCGCTCGCGGAAAGTGCCCAGATGCCCGGCCAGTTCGTTCTGCTGCAGATGGTGCCGTCGTTCGCTTTTCATAAATTCCAACCGTGCCACAAGCTCGAGAGAGCACCCGAAACCAAGCGGCAAGTATAGAAATTTTCAGGATTTAGCGTCAATAGCGATCCGCCCAATCGTGCTCGTGCTCACTCCTCTCCCCGCAGTTCTTCGAGGCTGGCGAATTCAAGCGTCGAGACGTGGGTGGCTTCGAGCACCACGGGCGGAGCGACGCCGGCGTCGTAGGCCTCTTTCCACCGCGCCGCACAGACGCACCAGCGGTCGCCGGGCTGCAGCCCAGGAAACTGGAACATCGGATTGGGCGTGCTCAGATCGTTGCCCCGCTGCCGTGAGAACCTCAAGAACTCTTCGGTCATCTCCGCGCACACCGTGTGGATCCCCACGTCCTGGCCCCCGGTATCGCAGCAACCGTTGCGGTAAAAACCGGTCAACGGATCGGTGCTGCACGTCTCCAGCGGACCGCCCAACACATTCTTGGCTCCCGATTTCGAGTCAGCCATCGATGGCAATCTCCTAACAAAAATGGCGGGCTGAGGCTTGCGGACGAGCGATGGATTACTTGGAGCGGCATGCTCGGCGGCCCGCCTTCCGCGAGGCGGGCCCACTGCGCAGTCGTGCAACGCTCGCTGATTCTAGCGGCAATCGGGGAGGGACGTCGGTGAGGAAGTTCGTACAATGCACCTGTTCACCGCCCGTCCCTCGTTCGCACGGCCCCTTTCCATGGACGCCATCCTTCGCGATCTGACTCCTGCCCAGCGGGAAGCCGTCACGCACGTCGACGGGCCGCTGTTGATCCTCGCCGGCCCGGGAAGTGGCAAAACGCGTGTCGTCACCCACCGCATCGCCCACATGATCGGGCACGGGATTCCAGCTTGGCAGATCACGGCCCTGACGTTCACCAACAAGGCGGCCGAAGAGATGCGGGGCCGCGTCGAACGGCTCGCTCCCGGCCAGCCGGTGTGGATGGGAACTTTCCACCGTTTCTGCGCTCGGCTGCTCCGCCGCTACGCGTCGCTGGTCGGACTCAATGAAAACTATTCGATCTACGATACGACCGATGCCAAGCAGGCGATGCGGCGAGCGATCGAGGCGGCCAAGGTCAACACCAGCCACACTTCGCCCGAGCAGATCGCGGCGGTGATCAGCCGCTTCAAAAACCGCTTGGTGCTCCCCGAGATGCTCGAGGACCAGGCCCTGCGGGCGGCCGACCACGTCGCCGCTCGCGTCTACCCGGTCTACCAACAGCAACTGCTCACGGCCAACGCGGTCGACTTCGACGATCTCTTGCTGCACGTCGCGCGGATGCTCCGCGACAATCACGAGTTGCGGGCCGAACTCGACTCGCGGCATCGCTACATCCTGGTCGACGAGTATCAGGACACGAACCTCGCCCAGTACGCGATCGTGCGGGCGCTGAGCGTCGACTACCCGAACCTGTCGGTCACCGGCGATCCCGACCAATCGATCTACGGCTGGCGAGGCGCGGACATCAATAACATCCTCGACTTCGAGAAAGACTATCCGTCGGTGCTGACCGTGCGGCTCGAAGAGAACTACCGCAGCACGCCCGAGATTCTGCACGTCGCCGACACCCTGATCCGCCACAACACGCGGCGGAAGGCGAAGGAGTTGTTCACCCATAACCCGTCGGGCGAACCGGTCACGCTGCGGAGCTACAACGATGGCTACGAGGAAGCCGACGACATCGCCGAGCAGATCGCCGCCGGGGTCGACGCGGGGCGGTTTCGACCTCGCGACGTCGCCGTGTTCTGCCGCATGAACGCCCTGACCCGCTCGCTCGAACACGCCTTCCGGGCTCGCGGCGTGCCGTACCAGATCGTCAACGGCGTCGAGTTCTACCAGCGGAAGGAGATCAAGGATCTGCTGGCCTACCTGCACTTGATCAACAACCCGGCCCACGACGTGGCGCTCCAGCGAGTGATCAACACGCCCGCTCGCGGGATCGGCGCGAAGACGATCGAGCGGCTCCGCCAGCACGCTGACTCCCACCGCATCCCGCTGCTCGATGCCGCCCGAGAGGCCGGACTGATCGGCTCGCTGGCACCCCGCTCGGCGGCCAAAGTTGCCGCCTTCGTCGCCCTCTACGACCGGCTGTGCCTGAAAGCGACCGAGCCGCTCGAAACGCTGCTGCGGTACCTGCTCCAGGAAACCGGCTACCAGGAACACCTGGAGAAAACCGCCGTCGATGACTCGGACAACAACCCGCTGGCGAACGTCGACGAGCTGATCAGCGCGGCGGTGGAATTCGATCAACAGTTTCCCGAAGAAGCGCCGCTCGAAGCGTTTCTCGAGCAAGTCGCGCTGGTGAGCGACACCGATGCCTGGCAGGAGTCGAACGATCGCGTGACGTTGATGACGCTGCATGCAGCCAAGGGACTCGAGTTTCCTCGGGTCTACATCATCGCGGTGGAAAACGATCTGCTCCCCCACGCCCGCAGCCAAGACGATCCCTCGCAGCTCGAGGAAGAGCGGCGGCTGTTGTTCGTCGGAATCACGCGGGCCGAGCAGCACCTCCAACTCAGCTACGCCCGCCGCCGCACGATGCGCGGCCAACTGCGGCCAGCCGCCCCGAGCCACTTCTTGATCGAACTGCCGCGGGCCACGATGCGGATGACCGAGACGCCCGATCCGGCCGAGTTCTACACGGGCGGAAGCGACGCCGATCCGTACGCCGACGAGGCGGGATACCCCGACGCGTGGGACTTGCCGGCCGAGGAGGCACGACCCTCGGCCATCGACGATGACGATCTGTGCCAGTTGCCCGATGACGAGCGGGGAATGGTGAGGGAATCGTCCCCCGCGGGGCCGCCGGCGGGAATGACGACTGCGGCCGACTTGCTCTCGCGGCAGCGCGAGAATTCCTTGGCGGTCGGATTCTTTCGCAACGGGATGGCCGTGATGCATCCCGAGTACGGCGAAGGGCGGATCGTCGACCTGACCGGCCGAGGCCCCAAGCGGACTGCCAAAGTCGTCTTCGCCGAAGGCTACACCCAAACCTTTCGGCTCGCCTTCGCCCCGTTGACCCCCGCCGAATAAAACTCACGAATCAAACGAAGGGTGGCCACGGAAAAACACGGAAGGGACACGGAAAGGAGAAGGACCGCCGATAGCACGGAGATCGAGCAGGTTTGTCGGTGCCCCTGCCTCCTCCCCCTTCCGTGTCCTTCCGTGGCCAATCCCTGCTCCCTGCTCCCTGCAACCTGCTCCCTGCAACCTGCACCCTGAAACCTGCACCCTGAAACCTCTCCCCTGCCGTGTACAACGATTCGCTGACGTTTCGCAAGACGATGGGAGATGTCGACGTGCTCTGGCACGACGGCCTGTACCATCTTTTTCACCTGGTCCTGCCGAACCACGACTTTATTGCGCATGCGATCAGCCGCGATGGGTTCAACTGGCACCGCGTCGACAATGCGTTGTTCATCGGACACCCCGGCGGCTGGGACGATCACATGCTGTGGACGGTCCACGTCTCTGCCGATCCCCATCGGCCGGGCTCGTGGCGGATGTTCTATACCGGGCTTTCCCGCCGCGAGCGTGGAGAGATTCAGCGGATCGGGTTGGCTCGCAGCGACGACCTCCTCTCCTGGCGAAAGGCGAGCGACTCGTGGCGTTCGACCGGAGAGAAGCGTCACGACGGCAGCGAGGGAGTCGCAAGCAGCTTCGATCCTCAGAGTTCTTTTCCGCTCGAGGCAACCGCTCCCTGCTACGAACACTCGCTCGACGAGGGCCGCTCATGGGTCAGTTGGCGAGACCCGTTTTACTTCCGCGAGAACGGCAAAGGGTATCTGCTCACGGCGGCTCGCGTCCCCGACGGACCGGTGATCCGCCGCGGCTGCGTGGGGCTGCTCGAGGAGAGCGAGCCGGATCGCTTTAAGACGCTCCCGCCGCTGCACCGTCCGGGACAGTACGACGACATCGAGGTCCCCAATCTGCTCAAGATCGGGCGGTACTATTACCTGATCGGCAGCATTCGCGAGGACGCCAAGGTCCGCTACTGGTACTCCGAGAGCCTCGCCGGTCCGTGGCGGAACTTCTACGACAACGTGCTCTTGCCGCAGGGAAATTATGCGGCCCGCGTCTCCCACGACGATGCCGGGCCGCTGCTTTGGAATTTTTACACCGTCGACAGTCAGCGTCGCGATCATGAAAACATCATGCCGCCGCCGAAGCGGCTGATCCCGCAGGGGGATGGCCAACTGCGGGCGGTCTCCTACGAAGGCTTTGAACAGCGGGTGCATCGCGTCGATCTCCCCGAGACGCTGCTCCCGCTGCAGCCCTTGGTCCACAACCGGCACGCCAACTGGAGCTGCGACGATCCCCGCGACTCGATCACGATCGAGTCCGAAGGGGGCTTTGAAGGTTTTTTGCTGAACCAACAAGTCGACTGCTTTCGCTTTTCGGCCGGGCTCGAACTGGAGGGAACCGGCAAGTGCGGGTTGGTGTTCCGGGCCGACCCGCTGACCAGCAACGGCTACTATCTCTCGCTCGATCTGCTCAAAGGGGTGGCTCAGCTACGGGCCTGGGGAGAGCGTCCCGGGGGGAGGCTCGAGCATGCCTTTCACTTTCGCTCGCTGCAGGCCGGCTACTGGCGGAGCCACAACGGCGGCCCGTTTGAGATTTCGCTCGTCGCGCTCCGCGACTACCTCGAATTCTCGCTCAACGGCAGCGTGCTGCTGACCCTGGCCGATCCGACGTTCACCTCGGGGCGGATCGGCTGTTACGTCGAGACCGCGCGGCTGCGGATCTCGCATCCGACGCTCGAGCATCTCCGCCCGATCCACGACTCCGCCCGCACCCTAGCCTCGGGCTGAGCCTAGGTTCTGTCAGAAAACCCGGCGATTTCACTCTTTTGAGCCGTAGGCGCTAGCCTCGGGTGAGCCGTAGGCGCTAGCCTCGGGTGAGCCGTAGGCGCTAGCCTCGGGTGAGCCGTAGGCGCTAGCCTCGGGCCTCGCAGCCCCGGGATTTCCGCTGCAGCACCCGCGGCTAGTGCCTACGGCTCACCCGAGGCTAGCGCCGTCGGCTCACCCGCGGCTAGCGCCGTCGGCTCACCCGCGGCTAGCGCCGTCGGCTCAGAGTTTTCTGACAGAGCCTGGCTTCGGGCTGAGCCCCGACGCCTCGCATTCTGGCATGGGGCTTGCTCTACGGTAGCTATCGGCGGAGGGCCCGCGGGTTTGGTTTGCGCTCCGCCGCCGTGACTTCCCAGCCTTTGGCTTACCAACAACGAGGTTTACCTGTGCGTTACGCGATTACCCTTGCCAGTCTGATGGCTCTGTTCGGCTTCTCCCTCGGATGCGATGAAACGCAGCTGCGGAATGCCGAAGAAGACTTCAACGAAGCGGTCATTGAGGAAAGCGAAGAAGTCCGATCGGCCACCGCCGACGGGATCGTCACCGAGGGCGAAGTGGAAGACGTCGCCGAAGCTCGAGGCGATACGCTCGAAGCGGCTGGCGAATTGGCCGAACAGCAAGGGGAATATCTCGAGTCGCAGACCGACTGAGCCGATACCTGCTCACAGCAAAAAAATTCTTCCAATGGAAAGCGACGTCTCTTTTCTTCGAGACGTCGTTTTTCGTAGGCTCCCCACTCGGACGGCTGGCTTCGGCCACCGTTCGGGGGCAGAGCGCTTTCTGCCAAGCGAAAAAAAATCGCAAAACGAACTTTTTAACTGCAGAACAGCGGACCGAGCGGACGAATCTTGCAGGTAACAAGTCGTGGCTTTGTTTAAACCGCAGAAGGAACTGGGTATGAAGGCTTCCAAAACTTTTCGGGCGGCAGTCGTCGCTCTGACCTGCTTGGGGGTCTGTTTCCCCCAGATGTCCAAAGCAGCTGAGAACGTCATCGTTGACGGGATCACGATCAGCCAGAAGGTCGAAGACGTCAGCCTGCAGAACGGGCTGCTGATCGGCGGCTTGGTTGACGAAGCCGGCCGCGGCGTCAGCGACGCTCCGGTCGTCATCGGCCAGAACGGCAAACCGGTCCTGGAACTCCGCACCGACGCCGACGGACGGTTCGCCGCCGAAGGACTGAAGCCGGGCGTGTACCAAGTCGTCTCCCACGGCGGACTGAATAACTACCGCGTCTGGGAAGAAGGCACGGCTCCGGCCGTTGCCAAGCGGGGTGTGATCCACACCGTCGATCCCCAAGTCGCTCGCGGTGCTCGCAACGGCGGCCTGCTGGGCGTGCTGGCCAACCCGATCGTGCTGGCCTTGATCATCGCCGCCGCGATCGCGATCCCGCTGGCTCTCGACGACGACGACGATCGCGACGCCAGCTGAGCTTGCTCGCTCACGTTTCTTCAAAAAGAACGCCACAGCCGCCGGAATTCTTCCGGCGGCTGTTTTTTTTGGTTCGGAGACACCCTCCGCTTCGGAGGGTCGCGAGGAACGAGCGGGGAGGGCGAACCGCGACGCTGAGATGGGAGCATTCTGAGCCGTAGGCGCTAGCCTCGGGCCTCGCGTCTCCCGGTTTTTCCACCGCTGCAGAACCCGCGGCTAGCGCCGTCGGTTCAGTCCGCTTGTTTCGGCAGCGGCGTCTCTTTGTCGCCATCGCGGAGGTACGGGTCGCGGACCCGCTCGCCCACGGGCGGCTTGATCTCTCGCACCCAGATGTTGCGGAACCGGACCGGGTTGCCGTGGTCCTGCAGCGCGATCGGACCTCGCGGCTCATGCGCCTGGTACTCGGGGGGACGCGTGAAGGGCGTATCGCCGAGCAAGGTGAAGTGGTTCAGGATCAGGACGCCGTTGTGGACCGCGGTGATGGAGGCAGGTGACTTGAGCGAACCGTCCTCGTGGAACCGCGGGGCAGTCCAGAAGATGTCGTACGTGTTCCACTCTCCCGGCGGCCGCGTCGCGTTGACCATTGGCGGCGTCTGCTTGTAGATCGCCCCGGCCTGGCCGTCGGCGTAGGTCTCGTTCTGGTACGAGTCGAGCACCTGGATCTCGTACTTGCCCATCATGAAGACCCCGCTGTTGCCACGCCCTTGCCCTTCTCCTTTGGGTGGCGTCGGAGCGGACCATTCGATGTGCAGCTGGCAATCGCCAAACTCCTGCTTGGTGGTCAAATAGCCTTTGCCCGAGATCAGGGTGCCATCTTCAACCTTCCAGTTCTCCTGGTTCTCCCAGGCCGACGCGTCCTCGCCGCCAAAGAGAACGACGGCGTCGGAGGGAGGGGCGTCGTCCGTCTTTCCGGGATCGACCACCGGCGGCTTTTCCCAGCGGATTCCGCTGAGATACTCCTCGGCCCCAGCCGGAGTGGTCGGCGCCACGGCGGCCGAGAGCGCTAACACGGTCAGCAAGCGTCGTTTCATCAATCGATCCTCATCGACGGTAAAGGGTGTAGGGATTCGCCCTCGCAGTATAGACGCCCGCCAGCGGACGGCAGGCTTTCCCGCCTGACAGAAGCGTGAGAAGCCGGACGTACCGGGCTGCGGAATATCCGTTGCTCCGGCGCGACTGCCTGCGATAGACTCGGCGAGCGATTCCGATTCTCCCATTCGCCGCATCCAAGGAGGGGTGGGCTTTGCTCGCGTGCTGGCCGATCCGCATCAAGCTGCTCCTGGCGCTGGCCATCCTTTCGGCCATCGTCAGCACGCTCGCCCTCAGTGGTTTCTGGGGGCTGTACGGCTTTCGTCAGCTGGCGATGAACGTCAGCGAGCGGGCCGCCGAACTGCCTCTGAGCAGCTCGTTGACACGCTCCGCCGACACGCTCCGCGACACCTGCCACCGGATTCGCAACGGCAGCCACCGCGAGTCGCTGTTCGATGAAATCTCCTTCCGCAGCATCATGCTCCGCAATGAGAACGCCCGCTTCCACGATGCGCTCGCCGATTTCCACAGCACGCTCGAGCGGTACAGCGATCGCCTCAGCCATAGCGAAGTGCCCGACTCGCTGCTGACCGACGGCGTCCAGCAGATGGCGGTGCTGAACGATCTGCGGAGCCGGCTGTCTCGGATCGAAGCCCTCCAACAGCCCGAGCTGTGGGAGATGCGGGAGTCGGATTTCCGTTCGCTGCAAGCGGAGCTGGACTTGCTCGCCGAGGACGCCGAGCGACTGCCGACGATCCTCCAGCAGCGGATGGCCGGGTTCCGCAACGATGTCCGCGGCCAGTATCGCACGATGATCATCCTCGCCTGGTCCTCGACGATCGCCGCGATCGCGATGGTCGGCACGCTGCTATGGCTGTTCCGGACGCTGATCATGCAGCCCTTCCGCCAACTGCTCGCCGGCAGCCGCCGAGTGGCGCGCGGGGAGCTCAACCACCGCATCGATCTGGGAACCGGCGACGAGCTGGCGGAACTAGCCGCGGCGATGAACGGGATGACCGATCGGTTCCAAAAAACCTACGACGAGCTGGAAGCGGTCTGCCGCGGACTCGACGCCCAAATCCGCGACCGAACTCGCGAAGTCGTCCAGCGCGAACAGCTCGCCAGCGTCGGCTTCCTGGCCGCAGGCGTCGCCCACGAAATCAACAACCCGCTGGCGTCGATCGCCTGGAGCGCCGAGGCGCTCGAATCGCGGCTCCACGACCTGCTGCACACGCCCCACCGCTCCGCAGGCGACAGCGGCGAGTGCGACAGCGGCGAGTGCGACAGCGGCGGGGACGGATTCAGTCCGCTCTCGGAAGACCAGCTGGAGAGCTTGCGAACCAACCTCCGGCGGATTCAGGAAGAGGCCTTCCGCTGCAAAGGGATCACCGAACGGTTGCTCGATTTCAGCCGGATGGGCGACCTGCGGAAATCGCCGACCGATCTCGCCGAGTTGGCCGAGGACGTGGTCGCGATGGTCGGCACGCTCGGCCAGTACCGCTGCAAAACCGTGCGGCTCGATTGCTCCGGTCCCGTCATCGCGAACGTCAACCCGCAGCAGATCAAGCAAGTCGTGCTGAACCTGGTGACCAATGCGCTCGAGAGTGTCGATACCGAAGGCGCGGTCGACGTCCGCGTCGACACCGTCGGCGACTCGGCGCGGATCACGGTCGAGGACGACGGCTGCGGAATGACCGACGAAGTCCGCGAGCACCTGTTCGAACCCTTCTTCACCCGCCGCCGCGACGGCCGCGGGACCGGGCTCGGGCTGAGCATCACCTACCGGATTGTCAATCAACACGACGGCCAACTGACCGCCCACAGCGAGGGGCCGCAGTGTGGTTCGCGTTTGGAAGTCCTTCTCCCCCTCGAAGCCAGCAGTGATGTCGACCATGAAAGACTCGCGGCAGCCTAACTCCTCCAAAGGCATGGCCATCCTCTTCGCCGATGACGAGCCTGGATTGCAGGAAGTCATGCGGAGCGAGTTGCCGCGGATGGGTCACACCGTGACGGTCTGTCCCGACGGGTTGACCGCGGTCGCGGCGCTCGAGCGAAACGCCTACGACTGTTTGCTGGTCGACCTCGATATGCCCGGGATGAACGGCATCGAAGTCATCCAGCGGGCCAAGCAGATGTACCCCGACGTCGCCGCGGTGGTGCTCACTGGCAAGGCGAGCCAGGACACGGCGATCGCCGCCCTGCGCCAGGGAGCGTTCGACTACTTGACCAAGCCCTGCCGCCTGGCCGACCTGGCGACCCTGCTCGGCCGCGTCGCCGAACATCGCAAAATCAGCCGCCAAGTCGCCGCGCTGCAGCTCCGCGTCCAGCGGGCCGAGGGCGATGGCCGCCTGATCGGCTCGCACGCGTCGATCGAAGCGGTCCGCAAACTGGTCGCCAAGGTCGCTCCGACCGAGAGCACGGTGATGATCCGCGGCGAGACCGGCAGCGGCAAAGAGCTCGTCGCCCGCTCGGTTCACGACCAGAGCTTGCGAGCCGACAAGCCGTTCGTCGCCATCAACTGCGGAGCGCTGCCCGAGAGCCTGATCGAGAGCGAACTCTTTGGTCACTGCCGAGGTGCCTTCACCGGTGCCGATGCGGCCCGCACCGGTTTGTTCGAAGTCGCCAACGACGGCAGCCTGTTCCTCGACGAAATCGGCGAGCTCCCGCTGTCGATGCAGGCCAAGCTGCTCCGCGTCCTGGAGTCGGGAGAAATCCGCCGCGTCGGCGACAACCAAACGACGAAGATCGACGTCCGCGTGATCTGCGCGACGCACCGCGATCTGGAAGCGATGGTCGAGGAAGGGACCTTCCGCGAAGACCTGATGTTCCGCATCAACACCTTCGAAATCCAAATCCCGCCGCTCCGCAACCGGGCCAGCGACATCCTCCCGTTAGCCGCCCACCTGCTCCGTCGCTTCCGCAACGACTCCCGCAGCGACGATCAACTGTTCAGCGACGAAGCGAAAGAGCTGCTCCTCGCCCACGTCTGGCCGGGGAACGTCCGCGAGCTGGCCAACGTGGTCGAGCATGCCTCGATCCTCTGCGACGCGCTGCCAATTCTCCCGGAACACCTCCCGCGTCAGTTCTCCGAGCGACAACTCCGCAAGGAGCTCCGCACCCACAGCCCCACGAGCCTCCGCGACATGGAGCTGGCAGCGATCGAGGACGCGCTCGAGCGGCACGACGGCAAAAAACCAGCCGCGGCCCACGAGCTCGGGATCAGCCTCAAGACGCTCTACAACAAACTGAACGCGGCCAGTGAAAAACGGGCCGCCGGCTAAAGCCGTCGACAACATAGTCGCCTTTCGCTCCGGGAAAGCTGCGCAGACTCGCTACTTTCGCGGAGCGAAAGGCAACTCTGGCGACATGCGGGCTTCAGACGTGGGGCCGCACCACGCCGACGGCGATGCCGATTACCTCGGCGTTGTCGACGTAGATCGGACCCATCTCTCGATTGGCCGGCTGCAAGCGGATCCGGTTCGGCTCGGGATACCAGTACTTGAGCGTCGCTTCGCCGTCGGGGGTTTGGGCCACCACCATCTGGCCTGCCGAAGCGGTGGCGGTCTTTTGCACGATCACGTAGTCGCCATCGGCGATGTGCGCGTCGATCATCGAATCGCCCGAGACCTGCAACAAAAACCGGTCGTCGCGGAAGAACATCTCGCCGAGATCGAGACGCTCATTCTGCTGGAAGGCGAGGGTCGTCGGCCCCGCGGCGACCCGCCCCGCCATCGGCATCGAGGTGCCGCTGCGGTCGGCCGAGTGGGTCAACTCGATCGCCCGCGATTTGTTCGGGCTGCGGCGGATCAGGCCCTTCCGCTCCAAGGCTTTCAGATGGCACATCACCCCGTTGGGGGAACGGATCCCAAAATGTTCGCCAATCTCTCGCACCGTGGGGCCGTACCCCCGGCGGACGATCAATTCGCGAATCAGGTCATAGACAGCTTGCTGGCGGTCGGTCAGCGTCGCGGGAGCGCTCATGGGTCATCACACTCGTACAAGCGGCGGGAAGGAAAGGCCGATGGATGTACACCAAGTACATCTCGATCCTATACGACCGTATAGACACCCGCCACCATTTTCTTCGCTGGCGGCGGATATTTCTCAACTTCCGGGAGAATAGCAGACCCCGGAAGAGTGGTCGACAAAAAAGCGCCGCACAAAAAGAAAGTAGTTGGGCCCTGGGCACGTTGCCTGATTGCGAAATCAGCCGCCACGCGCTAGCGTCCGGTTTTCCCGGCGATTTCGGGAACCGGGGGCTAGCGCCCGGCGGCTGATGCATGAGCCGGCCACGGACCCTTCGGCAGCGCGGCTCACCCGCGGCTAACGCCGTCGGCTCACCCGCGGCTAGCGCCGTCGGCTCACCCGCGGCTAGCGCCGTCGGCTCAGTCCCTGCAGCTCCGCTCGCTCGGGCCGCTGTTTGTAGAACGCGTCGAGCGGATAGCAGCCGCTGACCATGCCGTTCCGCGGGGCGGTCGTGCAGTCGCTAAAGGTGCGGCAGACCAGCTTCCGCGGCATCGTGCGGCCGGCCAACGTGTCGCTTGGCAGCTCGGGATAAGAGAGCACCATCCGGCCAAGCCCCACCGCGTCGATCATCTCGGCGCGGACGACCGCCTGGGCGACGTGCGGCAGATAATCTTGCAGGTAGGTGTATCCGCTGCCGACGATGAACATCTCGGGCTCGGCCGCTCGAACCCGGGCCGCCGCGTTGATCTGCCGAGCGACGCCGACCAAAGGGTCTTCCGGCGGCTGATAGCCATCGCTCGGGGGGAAGATCGCAGGCCGCTGGATGTGCGGATTGTAGTAGGGACTGCCGCAGGTCAGGTTCAACAGCTGGACGTCGCGACGACGCAGCTCGGCGACCAGCCGCAGCGGTTCGCTCAGATCGATCCGCACCGGATCGGCCGGGTCACAGCCGAACGCCACGTCGTAGGGAGCGATGTGGTCGTACGGCATCGGCTGGCCGATGCCCGTTCCGGTTGCGTACGGAAGCGTATCGAAGAGACTCAGCCGAACGCCGACTTGCAGCCCCGGACAGGCATCGCGGACCGCGTCGATCGCCGACAGCAACAACCGCGTGCGGCCCTCAAAATCGCCGCCGTACCGCCCCGGTCGACGCCGCGCCGAGAGGAATTCGTGCAGCAAGTAACCGTGGCAGGCTTTGACGTCGACGAAATCGAAGCCGGCTCGCTCGGCGACCTGGGCCGCACGGACGTAATCGCCGACGAGGCCATCCAACTCATCGTCGCTCCAGACCACGCTCGGGTCTTCCGGATCGATCCCAAACCGCTCATCGAGCAGCGGGTGATGGTAGGCGATTCGCGGCTCCAACCGATCCTTGCGGTCCGGACGACAGAACCGTCCGCTGTGGGTCAACTGCAGCCCGATCAGCAACCCGTCGGTGTCTCCAGAGGCTTCGCGGTGCGCAGCGACCAGCGTCTCGCGAAGCTGCACCAGTCCCGCTTCGCACGAGGCGAGGGCCATCGTCTGATGCGGGTTCGCTCGCCCGTCGGGGCGGACGGCCGCCGCCTCGCCACCCCAGATCAGCTTCGCTCCACTGCGACCAAACCGCTCCCACCGCCGCAGCGTGAGCTCGCTCGGTGTGCCGTCGCGATTCGCATCCCAGCCCTCCATCGGATGGATGCACCACCGATTGCCGATCACCCGCTCGCCCACGCTTGCCGGAGCGGCCAGCGGCGAACCGGCTTCGGCCGAGAGCACTTCCTCGTCGACCGGGAGCGTCACCCCGAGCTCCGCGAGCCGATCGCGAAGCTCTTGAGGCGTGCGGAGCTGGGCGATTTTGCCATAAGTCGTCATGAGAGTTTTCCAGCGAAGTACATCGCGATGACGAGGAGGCCGACTGGAATGCACCAGGCGGCGAACCAGTACAATCGGCCTTCGCGAGCCCAGCGGATCAACCACCGTAGCGCTCCGATCCCGACGACAAACGAGACCACCGCCCCGAGCGCCAAAACCGCAGTGGCCTGCGAAGCCACCTCTTCTTGAACCAGATCGCGAACCGCCAACACGCTCGCTCCGAGAATCGCCGGGATCGCCAACAGGAAGGAGAACGTGACCGCGTCGGTGCGACCCATCCCCAGCAGCCGAGCCCCGACGATCGTCGATCCGCTGCGACTGATCCCCGGCAGCAGCGCAAACGCTTGAAAGCAG
Source organism: Candidatus Laterigemmans baculatus (assembly GCF_010367455.1). Taxonomy (GTDB): domain Bacteria; phylum Planctomycetota; class Planctomycetia; order Pirellulales; family Pirellulaceae; genus Laterigemmans; species Laterigemmans baculatus. Next base: position 49,618 of record NZ_WRPR01000052.1, read on the forward strand.
CCGACGAGCAACGCCTCCCAGAGTCGCATCTGCTGGTACTCGCCGGTCCCCTCGGGCAACCACTTCAGCATCAACAACAGTCCGCCGGTGACCAGCAGCATGCAGCCGGCTAGAAGCGGATTGCTGAGCAGCCATTCGGCTTGCGACTTGATCGTCAGCCCTAAGACGGCCGCCGGAAGCGTCCCGACGATCAACAGCGGGATCACCCGCCGATCGGCCCGCAGCAGCGCGAAGATCCGCTGCCAGTAGACCACCAGGATCGACGCCAGCGTGCCGGCGTGCAGTATGATCTCGACCGTCGCCGTTTCGTCGCTGCCGCCGAGCAAGGCTCCGACAATCACCAGATGGCCGGACGAGCTGATCGGTAAAAATTCGGCAATTCCTTGGACGATAGCCAGAATCAACATCTCGACGATCAGCATGAGGCCGCTACATCTTTCATGGAATTTTAATTTCGCCGATCTTACCGTTTCACCCGCTCAGCAGTTTTGCCCGCTCAGCAGTTTTGCCCGCTCAGCAGTTTCACTCGCCGCACAGTCCTGCCAGCTTTCCCTAGGGATCATCCATGCCTTCGGCACCGCAGCCCGCTTCGCTCGCCCACGATCTGCAAAATGTCGCCCGCGGCTTTTGCATGGGTGCGGCCGACATCGTACCGGGAGTCAGCGGTGGAACCGTAGCCCTGGTGCTGGGCCATTACCAGCGGTTGGTGACGGCGATCAGCCAGATCGATGCGACCGCCCTGGCGCTGCTCCGCGAGCGGCGTCTGGTGGCCGCTTGGCAGCACATCGACGGCCGCTTTCTGCTCGCCCTCGGCGTCGGCGTGCTGGCGGGCATCGGCGGGCTGGCCAACTTGATGCACTGGCTGCTCGAACACCACACGGCGGAAACCCGAGCCGTCTTTTTTGGGCTCGTCGCCGCCAGCGGAATCGTGGTCACGGCCTACGTCCGCCGCTGGTCCGCCCCGGCGGTGGCCGCCTGTTTGTTGGCGGCGGCCGGGGCCTATGGGCTCGGCGAGTTCACACCGACCGCTGCCGAACCGACGCTGCTCTACTTGTTCGTCTGCGCGGTGATCGCGATCTGCGCGATGATCCTGCCCGGAATCAGCGGCGCGTTCCTGATGCTGCTGCTCGGCGTCTACCATCCAGTGACGGGGCTCGTCAAGGATTTCTTCCGGCTGCAGATCACCGCCGATGGCTTGCTGCGGTTGGTCGTGTTTGCCTCCGGCTGCCTGATCGGGCTGGCTCTGTTCAGCCGCCTGCTGCGGATCCTGCTCCTTCGCTACTCCAACACCACGTTCGCCGCGCTCCTTGGACTGATGCTCGGCTCGCTCCGCAAGCTGTGGCCGCTGCAGGTGCCGACCGCCGAGACCGCAGGGCTGCCGTTCAAGGAACAGGAGTGGATGGGGGTCGGCGTGGCGGACTGGAGCGAACCGCTCTGGCCGCTGGTCGCGATCGCCCTGGCCGCCGGGGCGGTCGTCGTCGCCGCCAACCACCTCGCCAGCCGCCGCCAAGCCGCCGCGCTGCACACTTCCGCCGCCGAGGAGCGGACAGCGAATCCACATGGGTGAAAAAAGCGTTGCAAGCCACCGCGCATTCAATCAGCCGCCACGCTTCTTGCGTCCGGTTGCCTCGGCGTTTTCGGAAACCGGGGGCTAGCACCCGGCGGCTGATGAATAATCTGCGCTAGCGAGTGGCGGCTGATGAATAATCCGACTAGTGCCCTCCATTCGTCTTTCTGAGAGAGCTCCGATGCCCGCCAAGCCTCGCCATCTGCTGACGGCCCCCGAAGCCTGGGGCGTAGTTGCCCGCGATCCGTTCGATCGCCACGGAGAGATCCAGCTGACTCCGGGACATTTGGAGATCGCCGCCGGAAACCCCGGCAGCGGGCTGGTCTACCGCGGTCCCCTGCCCCGAACCGACTACCGGATCACGCTCGAAGCCCAGCGAACGGCCGGCGAAGATTTCTTCTGCGGGCTGACGTTCCCGATCGGCTCGCAGCACGCGACGCTGATCATCGGCGGCTGGGGCGGCGGCGTGACCGGAATCTCGAACATCGACGGGATGTCCGCGATCGAGAACCCGACGACCAGCTACACCCCGTTTGAAAACGATCGCTGGTACAAGATCGAGCTGCGGGTCACCGAGCCGCTGCTGGTCGCCCTGGTCGACGGGGAGGAAATCTTGAGCGTCGACGCCGAGGGGCGGCAATTCAACGTCTGGCCCGAGCTCGAACCGATGCGGCCGCTCGGGATCGCCACCTGGAAAACCGCCGCCACGATCCGCCGAATGCAGCTCGAGCGGGTGTGAGGGGGATTTTCAATCGTACTCGTACTCAGCGGAGCGGTACTCGTACTCAGCGGAGCGGTACTCGATTCCCCCGCGAGTTCCGTGATGGCTTCGAGTACGAGTACGAGTACCGCTTCGCTGAGTACGAGATAAAGAAGCATCCAGCGCACGAAAAAACCCGTCGATGGGGACCAAGGTGAATCCCCACCGACGGGCAAAGCAATTCTCGCACAATACTTAAATGAAGTGATCGGCGAGTGGGGTGGCGGCCACGCTTGCGTAGCCCGCCGACTGCGCTACGGGTTACCACCCCGTTGGCTAGTACAGCAATAATCCACTTGATCACCTCCTTTTGCTACAAACTCAGCAGACGCCTTCCGGTGCCAACCAGAATGGAGGGCGGTCTGCTCTGAAGCCGTCCGTCGCGACGCGGAACCTCGCGACCCAACATTCCCACTATTCGCTCGGCTGCGCGGAAAAGCAAGCAGAAATTCTGGGGCACTCAGCCCCCCCGTCGCAGACGGTGCCCGCCGCCGCTCAGGCTTCGGTTTCGTAGAGCACGATGATCAGCACGTCGGAGTCGCTGAAGGTGTTCATCGCCGTCCCGGGAGCGACGGTCTGGGGAGCGATGTTGCCGGTGATCGAAACGATCCGAGCTCCCGATTCTCGGACCCAGCCGTTGATCGTCTCCTCGAGCGCCCCGAGTTCCCCTTCGACGCTTTTGAAAATCTTGACCTGCTGCATGGTTTGTCTTCTCCAGGGGGTAGCCGCGGGATTCTCTTGCGTCCTCCGAGTCTAAGGCGGCACGAGTCGCGGTTCGAGTACTCAGTACTCCGTACTCCGTCTCCTCCGCACTCGCCGCTCCTGCCCTACAATCACTCTCCATGAATCGCTCCGCCCCCCCTATCGACCCCGATCTCGATCGCGACACGCTTGCGGCCGAATACTTTGACCTGCTTCCGTTCGAGCCCTATCCGGTTCAGGAGGAAGCGCTGCTGGCGTACTTCACTTCGCCGCAGGGAGTGCTGGTCTGTGCGCCGACCGGGACGGGCAAGACGTTGATCGCCGAGGCGGCGGTCTACGAAGCGCTGCGGACCGGCAGCCGGATGTATTACACGACGCCGCTGATCGCGCTGACCGACCAGAAGCTCGACGAGCTGCGGCGGTCGGCAGTCGGCTGGGGCTTTAGCGCCGACCAGATCGGCCTAGTGACGGGCAACCGCACGGTCAATCCGAACGCCCCGGTGCTGGTGGTCGTCGCCGAGATCCTGCTGAACCGGTTGCTGAATCGTGAGAAGTTTGACTTCTCCGATGTCGGCTCGGTGGTGATGGACGAGTTCCATTCGTTCAACGACGCCGAGCGGGGGATCGTCTGGGAGCTGACCCTGGGGCTGCTCCCGCCGTCGGTTCGCCTGATGCTGCTGAGCGCGACGGTGGGCAACGAGCTGGAGTTCACCTCCTGGATGGCCCGCGCCCATGACCGGCGGGTGCAGCTGGTCCGCGGAACCGAGCGAATCGTGCCGCTGCAATTCGAATGGGTCGAAGATCAACTGCTCGGCGACTTTGCCGAAAAGATCGCTGCCGGCCCGCCCGATTCGCGCCGCACGCCGGCCCTCTTCTTCTGCTTCAATCGCGCCCAGTGCTGGACGGTGGCCGAGCTGCTCAAAGGCAAAAGCCTGATCGACAAATCGCGGCAAGCCGAGCTGGCCGATTACCTCAACGCGGCCGAACTGAGCGAGGGAGCCGGACCGAAGCTGAAGGCGATCCTGATGCGCGGCGTCGGCGTCCACCACGCCGGCATCCTGCCCCGCTATCGGCGGATCGTTGAGGAGCTGTTCCAAAGAAAGCTGCTCAGCGTGTGCGTCTGCACCGAGACGCTCTCGGCGGGCATCAACCTGCCGGCCCGCTCGGTCGTGCTGCCGAGCTTGCTCAAGGGACCGAAGGACAAAAAAAAAGTCGTCGAAGCTTCCACGGCCCACCAGATCTTCGGTCGCGCCGGCCGACCCCAGTTCGACGACCGCGGCTTCGTCTACGCCCTGGCTCACGAGGACGACGTCAAGCTGCTCAAGTGGAAGGAGAAGTACGACCAGATCCCCGAGGACATCAAAGACCCGGGGCTGATGAAAGCCAAAAAGCAGCTGAAGAAAAAGATGCCCAAGCGGCGGGCCGGTGAGCAGTACTGGACCCAGCAGCAATTCGAGCACCTCCGCAACGCCCCGAGCGCCCACCTAGCCAGCCGCGGACACCTGCCCTGGCGATTGCTCGCTTACCTCCTGGGCCGCTCCCCCGAAGTGCAGCCGCTCCGCGATCTCGTCGGGCGACGGCTAATGCAACCCAAACAAATCGAAGAGGCCCAGCGGCAGCTCAACCGGATGCTGCTCACGCTCTGGACGGCCGGCTACATCGAACTCGAACCCAAGCCGCGACCGAAAGCGGCCCCTCAGGCCGCCAAGCCGACCACCAAACTCACGCCGCAGCAGCGTGCCGAGGCGGCGGTGGAAAAACCGGCGGTGGAAAAACCCGAGGGCCTGTTTGGCGAATTGCTCGCCGAGATGCGGGAGGCCGAGCTGGAACCGGCCGCAGAGGGGGCCGCGGAGGAGACTGCCGGGCACGGCGCTCACGGGAGCGGATCGGGGGACAGCGAATCGGACGCCGAAGCCGCTGCGGCTCGCGGCTACGAGCTGGACGACTACCGCCCGCAGTACGCGCACCCAACCAGCCGCCTGCCGCTGCTGGTTCAACTCCGCAGCATCAATCCGCTCTACGGCGTCTACCTGGCCGACCAGCTCGCGATCGCCGACCCGAACGAACGCTTGCTGGCTTTGGAGAGCGTGCTGGAAGTTCCCGGCACGGTCGCGCGGCTAGTCCGCGTCCCCCGCTACGACGTGATGCCCCCGGGGACGCTGGCCCAAACGCGGCTCGACCCGCGGCTGCTGCAGCTCGGCCTGGCGACGCCCGAGGAGCTCGGCTCGCCGAAGGACGAGGAAGAGGAGGAGATCGAGAACAAGGGTTTTGGGCGGGTGATGTTCGAGGAGCCGAAGGTCTGGCCGCTGACTCTCGGCGAGAAGATCCATCGGCTGTTCGAACACGACTTTCCCCGCGTTCACGACGTGCGGGTGCGGCCGGTTTGGATCGCAGGCGAGCTGCTCGAATTCGGCGGCGACTTCAATGCCTACGTGACCGCTCGCAAGCTGCAAAAAGAAGAAGGCGTGCTGTTCCGCCATCTCCTGCGGCTGATTTTGCTGCTCGACGAGATGGCCAACATCCCTCCCTACGAAACGACTCCCGAGGAGTGGGAGGATCCGCTCGATGACTGGGCCGACCTACTGACCGAGACGTGCCGCCGCGTCGACCCGCAGAGCACCGACGAGGTTTTGGAGCTGGCCGGCCACGGCGAAGACTTGATCGCCCCCGGTCGCCGCAAGGGTTGAAGGCCCTGTCAAAAAACGCCAAACGACACCCTCCCCCCGGGAGGGTCGCGAGGAACGAGCGGGGAGGGGCCGGTAGACGCTCGCGCGATGAGTGCGTGTGACCCTTTTTCCTCAACGTATTGGCTTGTTTTCTAACGGCTCAATCGAGAGTTCGTGCCGAAACCCATTGCCCTCCCCGGGCCTAAGAGCCCGACCCTCCCGCAAGCGGGAGGGTGAGATTTTGACGTGCCGCTTCTACTTCTGGCGCCCTTTTCTTCCGGGCTTTTCACCATCCCAGCCCGACCCTCCCGGGGGGAGGGTGATGGTGATATGCAGTTTTCTGACGGAGCCTAGCCTCGTTGACGATCTCCGGGCGGTCGGGTAGCCTCCGGCCTGGAATAAATACGGCAAATCCCGCACCTTTGGAGCATATTGATGGCCCACGAAGTCACGTTGATCACCGGCGACGGCACAGGTCCGGAACTGGCCGAAGCGGCCCGCAAGTGCGTTGACGCGACGGGCGTGAAGATCAACTGGGACGTCAAAGAAGCGGGCGTCGACGTGATGAAGACGCGCGGCACCCCGATCCCCGACGACACGATCGAATCGGTCCGGCGGACCAAGTGCGCTCTCAAGGCGCCGATCACCACTCCGGTCGGCACCGGCTTCCGCAGCATCAACGTCTACCTGCGGCAGGAGCTCGGCCTGTTCGCCTGCATCCGCCCCTGCAAGCACTATCCGGGCGTGCGGAGCTACTTCAGCGAGCTCGGCGTCGACATCGTGATCGTGCGCGAGAACACCGAAGACCTCTACGCGGGAGTCGAGTTCGAGGCGGGCAAACCTGAAACGTCGCAGCTGATCGAGTTCATCAACGGCCTTCCCTCGGACCGCAAGATCAAGACCGGCGGCGACGAGACCGGCGTCTCGATCAAGCCGATCAGCAAGAGCGGCACCGAGCGGATCGTCCGCTGCGGCTTTGACTATGCGATCAAGAACGGTCGCAAGAAAGTCACGGTGGTCCACAAAGCCAACATCATGAAGTACAGCGATGGGCTGTGGCTGGCCACCGCCACCGACGTCGCCAAGGATTACCCGAACATCGAGTTCGAGGAGCGGATCGTCGACAACATGTGCATGCAGCTGACGCAGAAGCCCGAGCTGTACGACGTGTTGATCCTGCCGAACCTCTACGGCGATATCGTCAGCGACGTTGGGGCGGGACTGATCGGCGGCCTGGGCTTGGCTCCGGGGGCGAACATCGGCCCCAACGGCGCGGTCTTCGAAGCCACCCACGGCAGCGCCCCGAAGTACGCCGGACAGAACAAGGTCAACCCGACCGCTCTGATCCTCTCCGGGATGCTGATGCTTCGCCACTTGAACGAGATGGACGCCGCCGACCGGCTCGAGAAGGCTGTTGCCGCGGTCATCGCCGAAGGCAAGAACGTCACCTACGACCTCAAGCCGCACCGCGACGACCCGACCGCCGTCGGCACCCAAGAAATGGCCGACGCGATCTGCGCGGCGCTCTAACGGAATGGATTACCGGCGGATCATCGACGGCCAGCGGCGCGACCCGCTGGCCGTCGTCGCGCGCTCGGCCCTGCGGATCGCTGCGATTCCCTACGGGGCCGCGGTCCGCCTCCGCAACCGACGGTACGATTCCCAGCGCCTGCCCATCCACCGCGCGGGCGTTCCAGTAATCTCCGTCGGCAACCTCACCGCCGGCGGGACCGGCAAGACACCGATGGTCGCGGCGATTGCCGCCCATCTCCGCGGGCGGGGACTGCGGGTCGGCTTGGTCAGCCGCGGCTACCGCAGCGACGAGAGCGGCAGCAACGACGAGGCCCGCGAACTCTACGACCGGATCCCCGACGTTCCCCACGTGCAGAATCCCGACCGAGTCGAAGCGGCACGAGTGGTGGTCGAGGAACTGGAGATGGAAGCGATCGTGCTCGACGACGGCTTCCAACACCGCCGCCTGCACCGCGATCTGGACGTCGTCCTGATCGATGCGACCTGCCCCTTTGGTTACGGGCACCTCCTGCCACGAGGCCTGCTCCGCGAGCCGCTCACAGCGCTCGCCCGCGCCGACGCGATCGTGATCTCCCGGGCCAGCCGCACCGACGCCGCCCGCCGTGCCGCGATTCGCCAGACGATCGCGAAGCACGCACCGCAGGCAATCATCGCCGAAGCCGACCACGTTCCCGCTCGCTTGATTCGACACACCGGGGCCGAAACCGCCGCCGCTGGCGAAGCGCTCGCGAGCCTCCACAACCGCCCGCTCGCCGCGTTCGCCGGGCTCGGCAATCCGCAGCCCTTCTTCGATTCGCTGAGCGAGCTCGGGGGGCGGGTGATTGCGACTCGCGCTCTGGCGGACCATTGCCCCTACGATCGCCCCACCGTCGAGTCGCTCGACGAGTGGCTCGGGGAACTCCGCCAGAGCGAACCCGAATTGCTGGCCGTCTGCACCCACAAGGACTTGGTCAAACTCCGCACCGATCGGCTGGGCGGGACCCCGCTACGGGCGCTGGCGATCGAGCTGCGGCTGACCGCCGGCGAAGCGGAATTCTGGCAAGCGATCGAGCGGGTGGTGGAATAGGCGTACAGAGTTTCACAGCCCTTAGAAATCGCCGCGAGGCTCGAAGCAAGACGTCGCGAAACAGCACGTAAATCAGCCGCCACGCGCTAGCGTCCGGTTCCCACGGCGCTTCGGGGAACCGGGGGCTAGCGCCCGGCGGCTGATGAATAATCCGGGCTAGCGGCGGCGGCTGATGAACCGCCCCAGCCTACAGCGGCTCGCTCGTGACCCGCTCGACCGATACCTGGTTGACCAGACGCAGATGGGGGGCATGCTGCCGGACGGTCTCTTGAGCCAACTGCTTGTGATAGAAGCACTGCACGCGGCCGGAGATCAACACCTGCTCGCCTTCGCAGCAGACCCGCAGCTCGCGAAGCCCGGAGACGGAGCTCGACGCGAGGGCGAGCTGGGCGGGATGGTCGACCCCCAGCCCCGGCTGCGGCGCGAGTTGCGGCTGCGGCGCGAGTTGCGGCTCCAGCGCCAGTTGCGGCGCGAGTGGCGACTGGGCAGCCGGCGCGGTCACGACTTCCTGCGGCTCACCTCCCTGTGGGTGCGCCCCATCGATGCGGGCGCTCCTTCCATAGCTCGTCTTCTGACCGGGCATCGCGATGCAGTCTCCGTCCCTAGGTAATTGACGACCAAACCTTGCACTTTGTGCCGGCGCCTGTCAACCAACGCGAGCTCAATTTCGTGGTCCTCGCGTTGCGCGGGCGACAGCGGATCCGGTTAGCTAAATTGGAGTAGATCACTGCCGCGGCCGCAGCGTTTGACGCTGCTGTTTCATCCTGAGTTTTCCGGCATAGGTGGGCGAGCCGAACCGATGAGATCCCTGCTTCGGCCGAGCGACGGCCAGCTGATCGAGTATCTCATGCAGGCGGCAGAATTGCCTCTGAACGGCAGCTCGACCTCCGAGGATCTGCTCTCGATTCGCCACTCGGTGCCGCTCGGCCAAGGAGCGACGGCGTACCGCCGCGCCGTCGCCCACCTGCTCAACTGGGCCTTCATTCCGACCGATCTGGTCGAGTTCTTCTGGGCCCAGCGGCCTCTGATTCCCGGCACGACGGTCGCCACCGGGATGTGGGTCCGGCGGTTCTACTGGGTCAATCCCTGCCGGATCACCAGCGTGTCGGTCGAGCCGAATGTCGCGGCGATCGACGATCCGTCGCTCACCAGCGAGAGCCTGGGAGACGCCCGGGCACGGGTGGTTTGGCACACCGTGGAAGGGCATTCTCTCGCCGGGGAACAGGCTTTCACCGTCATCCACTCAGGCGAGACGGGCGAAGTCGAATTCGAAGTCACCGGCCTGGCCGAGCCGGTGGCTTGGCTCCGGATGCACTCGAAGCGGATCCACGCGCTGCGGCACAAGTTTGCCGAACGGAGCTGCCATTCGATGCAGCGGGCGATGACGGGCCCCCCGCCGTGCAAACCCCCCGCACTGTCCAAATCGGCATCAAGGGGTGTTTGACAACGCGTCGGAGCAACGTACATAGAGGGTGTAAATGAGGCGTGACAGATGTACCGCGCCCGGCACAGCGACCTCTCATCACCCTACGTTCATGATTGTCGATGTCCTCGTCGCTCTAAGCTGTGGGTTGGTTGGGCTCATGTGCGGGTGGTTGATCTATCCGACCCTCAACTCCACCGACCCGGAGAGCGACGAGCCGCCGGGGGCCCCACCGGCGACGGCTGCTTCCACGCAAGACGAGCGTGAGCGGCTGACGCAGATTGCCGCCCGCGTGCGGACGCTCAACGCGCGGGTTGCCGCGGATGTCGATGCCCACCAGTCGCGAATCCGCGAAGTCAACGAGGCGCTCAGCGAAGTCGACCTGCAAAACGAGCCGGAGTTGATCCTCGAGGCGATGAGCCGGCTGCTCGACGCCAGCGAAAAGATGCGCGACCAGCTCGAGCAGGCCGAAGACCGCTTGCAGGAACAGAATCTGCAGCTGCAGACCGCCGAGCAACGAGCGATGACCGACTCGCTGACCCGGTTGGCCAATCGCCGGGCTCTCGACGAACACCTGCAGGCACGAGCCGAGCTGCGTGGGTCGGAGCCGACGACGATGATGCTCTTCGACATCGACCACTTCAAAGACTTCAACGACTCCTACGGCCACCTGGCCGGAGACGAAGTCCTCCGCGTCGTCGCCAAGATGGTCCAGGCTCGCGCCCAGGAAGAATGCTTGGTCGCCCGGTACGGGGGAGAAGAATTCGCAGTCGTCTTCGATGGCAAGACGCTCGACGATTGCCGCCTCGCCGCCGAGCAGATCCGCGCGGCGATCGGCCACCGCGAGATCCTGTTCGCGGGCAAACGCCTGCGGGTGACGGCCAGTGCCGGCTTGGCCGAGCACTACGAGGACGAGTCGGTCGAAGAGTGGATCAGCCGCACCGACAAAGCCCTCTACGCCTCCAAAGCGGCCGACCGCAACTGCCTGCACTCGATCGAGGGAGACCAGCCGGTCCTGTTCCTCCCCCCTCCCGAGGAACCGATCTTAAAATCGCGCCGCGCGACCAAGGAAACCGCCGAGGAAGCCAGCGAGCCCCTCACCGCTCACCCCAAGAATCCTTCCGCCTCCCTGCCCGACTACCTCCAACGCCTCCCCAGCGGCAAGCGTTTGGAGACCGAGTTCGGCGAGATGCTCACCGGACTCAGCGGCGTCGGCGTCTCGTTCGTGACCGCGGTCGTTCGCATCGACGACGAAGCGGCCGACACGGAACAACTGCAGCTCGTCGCCCGCACCGCGCGCAAGGTCCTTCGCAGCGTCGACCGGATCGGAATTCTCGACCACCGCACGCTGGTGATCGGGATGCCGAGTGTCGACCGCGAGTCGGCGGTCCTGCGGGGAGACGATCTCCGCAGCACCCTGGCGCACCACGACGAGAGCAACCCGCGGCTGGCGGGCATGCATCCGACGGTGACGGTTTCGATGGCCAGCAGCCGCGAAGCCGCTTCGTTTCCGCAGATGCTCAGCCTGGCGGTGCAGACGCTCGAACAGGCCGCCACCAGCGGCTCCGATCAGACCGTCGCCCGCTGGGATTTGGAGTCTTCGGTTTCCGCTCAAAAAACGTCTTGACCGGCGGCCGCTTCCGCCCCTATCTTTCACCTATCGCCGAGCCACCAACCGCTCGGCGACGACCAAACCACCGGCTCCCGGGTATGTAGCGCGCAGTCCTCCGCCCCCCTAGGACTCGTTCTATCCGGGAGCTTTTTTTATGCGCGGCGATTTAGGCGACGCGGCCCTAGGCGATACGACTTAGGCGACGCGGCCTTACGCGACGAACCGGTAGCCGGCGTCGCGGATCGTCAGGATGTGCTTGGGCTGGCTCGGGTTCTCCTCGACGATCTTCCGCAAGCGGACGATGAACTGGTCGACCGCGCGGGTCTGCAGGTTGCCCGACATCTCCCAGACTTCGCTGAGCAGTTCCTGCCGAGTGATCACGCGGCCCGGATTGGTGGCGAAGTACTGCAGCAAGCGGAGCTCTTTGGGAGTCATCTTCACCGGCTCGCCCGCGATCATCACCTCGTGGGTCACGAAGTTGACGTGCACGCGGCCAAATTCGGTTTGCTCGAGCGGTTCGGATTTGACGCGGCGGGGAGCGGCGTCGCGGCCTGGGGAAAGGTTCAGCAGATTCTTGATGCGGCTGAGCAACTCGTCCAACTCGAACGGCTTGGACATGTACTGGTTCGCCCCCACGTTGAAGCCCCGCGTCCGATCCTCGGTCAGCGTGCGGGCCGAGAGCATCAGGATGGGGATCGACAAGCCGCGGGCCCGGATCGTCTCGCAGACCGCATAGCCGCTCATCCCCGGGAGCATCAGATCGAGCACGATCGCATCGATCGACGCCGCGTCGTGCTCGATCCGCTTCAGAGCCGTGGGCCCGTCGCCCGCCCAGGTGACGCGATAGCCCTCGGCTTCGAGGTTGTACTTGATCCCCACGCCCAGGTGCTCTTCATCCTCGACGATCAAAATGTGGTTCGACATGGATCCCGCTACTCGTGTCACTTTACGGTGTTCGCGTTAGGCAAATGCAATTCAAAGATCGTCCCGCTTCGATTCCGCCCATCGCGGACGCGGACGCTGCCGCCGAGCGAGCGGACGACGGTCCGGACCAGGTACAACCCGAGCCCGGTCCCTTGGCGGCTCCGCTCCAGCTCGTTGCCGAGCCGCACGAAGCGGCCGAAGATCTTCCGCCGCAGCTTGCGGGGGATCCCGGCCCCGTTGTCGGCCACGCTGACCCACGCCGCACCGTCGCACAGGCGAGCCGTCACGGCGACCTCCGGAGGTGAGCCCCCGTACTTGATGGCGTTGTCGAGCAGATTGCGAAACGCGATCGTCAAATCGACCGGGTTGGCCGAGAGCTCGATCGGCTCGGCGTCGAGCGTGATCACCTCGTCGCCCAGCTCGTACCGCGCCTGGATGCTCGCCCGACACTGCTCGAGCAACTCGTCGACGCGACAGGTCTCCCGCAACTCCTCCGGATCGGGCCGCTTGACGCGGGCCGCATCGAGCAAATGGTTGATCAACTGATCGAGCCGCTCGACGTCGGCCAGCATGTAACGATGGAAGTTTTCTCGCTGCTCGTCGTTGACCTGCCGCCGCGAGAGCGTCTGCAAGTAGAGCTTCAGCGAAGCGATCGGACTCTTCAGCTCGTGCGTCACGCTGTCGACGAAATTCGACTGCCGGCGATTCATGTTCGTCGCCTGCACCAGCTGGATCAGGTACACGATCACGCCGGCTAAAATGCAAGCCAACGAAACGCTCCCGGCACTCAGCAAGACCCAGTACGCGGGCGCATCGTCCTCGTTGCCGATCGCCCCGATCACCGTGAGCAGAACCCAGCCCACGGTCATCAGGATGACCAACACGATCATCACCACGCCGAGCGTGATCGGCCATTTCAGCGATCGGTGTTCAAACATGCTCCAGATTGTAATGTCGCAATTGCGACTGCTCACGATGGCTTCGCCCTGGGGCGGATGGATATAATTCTCTCGGCGGACGCGCGAGCGGGCCCGATGTTTGCTCCCGTTGATCCATCAAGAGCCAGTCGAACGGGCAACGCGAGGGCTGTCGAAGAGGGCTGTCGAAGAGGGCCGTGGAAGAGGGTTGGGCGATGCAACCGAATACCAGCGACAAGCAGTTTTCCGAACAGATCGTCCGCCAAGTCGCCGCGGACGCCCGGCGGGCCCTCGTGCGGGGCCGCTATTCACCCGAGAGCTCGCAGATCGAACAGCTGCGGTGCATCGACGATCAACCGGAGACCGAGCGGGAGTTCGGCCACCAGTTGTGGTTCTTCGACGGGTTCGGGGTCGATGAACTGAATCGCCGCGTGCGGATCTTTGGAGCCATCGAGTACTCCCTCCAGTTCGGGCTGCATGAACTGGTCGAGGACGGGGTTTTTCCGGACGATACTCAGCGGGATCGATTTCGCCACGTCTACCGCGGCCATGCTCCCCAGCCCACCTGGCGGCATGCCGCCCACGGTTGGTTGGCTGCCGGCATGGCCGTCGTCACGGCAATCTTTCTCGCCTACCTCGCCCTCACCCAACTCTTCCCCGTCTGAGCTCGAATCGTTGACCGAAGAGACCACGCTCGCTGCCCCAGCCCCAGCGTTAGCCCCGGCGGAAGTCGGCAGTTCGGCTGAACCGCTGATCAAGGTCCACGAGCTCCGCAAGACCTACCGCTCCGGATGGACCTCCCGCCGCCGCGTCGAAGCGCTCCGCGGGGTCTCGCTCGAAGTCCTCCCGGGGGAAGTCTTCGGCCTCCTCGGCCCCAACGGAGCAGGCAAAACGACCCTGATCAAAGTCCTGCTGGGGATCGTCCGCAGCAGCGGTGGGCGGGCGAGCGTGCTCGGCCAGCCGGCCGGGTCGGTCGCCAGCCGCCGCCGGATCGGCTACCTCCCCGAGAACCTCCGCATCGAACGGCACCACACCGCCCGCTCGGCGCTGGCCTTCTACGGGCGGCTGAGCGATCTCAGCGGCGCGGCGCTGCAGAGGCGGATCGACTCGCTGCTCGAGTTGGTGGGGCTCGAGGGGCGCGATCGCGAACCGGTCAGCCGCTTCAGCAAGGGGATGGGACAGCGGCTGGGGCTCGCCCAGGCGCTGCTGAACGATCCTGAGCTGCTGATCTTGGACGAGCCGACTGACGGCCTCGATCCGGTCGGCCGCGCCGACGTTCGCAAGCTGCTCCGGCGACTCGGCGACGAAGGCAAAAGCGTGCTGATGAACAGCCACATCCTGCAGGAAGTGGAACTGGTCTGCGACCGCGTGGCGATCATGACCCACGGCACGCTCCGCTCGCTCGGCAGAATCGATGAACTGACGCCCGCCACCCCGCGCGGCACCGCCACCGCTCGCAGCAGTCTGCACATCCAGGTCGCCAGCGAACAAACCCGGCTCGCCCTCGACGCGCTCTCCTCCCCCAATTCCCTTAGCTCGCAGACGCCCGCGACAGCGCTCCAGTCCCTGCCCGCATTCAGGCCCGTCCTCGGACAACCGACCCGCCACGGAACCGTGCCGATCACCCTCGAGGTCGAGGATCAAGCAGCCACCGACCACTGCGTCGATCGCTTGCGGGACGCCGACGTCAGCATCTTGCGGTTGGAAGTCCGCCGCCCGAGCCTGGAGGATGTTTTTCTGGAGATCGTCCGCAGCGATCCGGAGGCGCCGCCGGAAGCGGAGATCGCCGCCGAAGCAGGCCTGACAGCCGAGTTCGACCCCGCGGATGCAGGCAATGGGAACTAGCTCGACATCGCCACGGTGGGTTGATGCTCAGCAAAACGGGTCGCGGAAAAATCGTTTAACGGCAAGCCGAAGGCGACTGCTTTTTGAAACACAGTCGCCTTCGGCTTGCCGTTAAACAACTGTGCCACGACTGCTGTCATCCCATTCCTCTTGAGCCTCCATGCGACCCTACTTGGCGATCATCACCGACTCGTTCCACGCGGCTTTCGCCTCGCGGCTCCTCTGGATCGTACTCGGCTCCATCCTGCTGCTGCTCGCCGCGCTCGCTCCGATCGGGTACCACGAAGTCTATACCGTCGAGTTCAGCCCGGCTGACATTCACTCTTCGGATCGGCTCACCGGACTGCTCGCCGCGGCGATGGCCAACGATCGCGAGACGGCGGCCGGACGAGTCGCCGAAGCGCTTCCCGAGGAACTTCGCGAAGAGATCCGGCAAACCGCCGCCGGGGAGGCAAGGGGGCCGAGGCGGGGGCGGTACGCCGACGCGTTCAATGCGCTACTCGCTTCGGAACCGGACGACTCCCACATTCCGCTCGACGACCCGTGGTATGACGCGAAGCTGTGGGCGGGAACCCCGCGGATTGGCGAGCTGCGGGCGTTGGACGAGCGACCGGCCGAGGAGCTCTCCGACCAGCTCCGCCAGCGTCGCTCCCGGTTGCGTCTGGAAGCGGCCTTGCCCGGCGCGTTCCGCCCGCGCCCGGAGCGATCGCTGGCAATTACCTACGCGGGGCTCGAAACGCCGGCCGTCCTGGCGGTCAGCCGTCAGCGGTTCATCGACTTGCTGAACCAGTTCGTCTTTCCGATCGCGTTGTACTACTTGCTCGGCGTGGGGGCGGTGTTTGTGGGCGTGCTGGTCACCGCGCCGATCATCCCCGAGATGCTGCAACCCGGTTCACTGCATCTGCTGCTCAGCAAACCGGTCTCGCGGCCGGGGTTGTATTTGAGCAAGTTCGTGGGGGGCTGCGCGTTCGTCCTGCTCAGCGTCGCCCTGCTGGTCAGCGGGATGTGGTTGATCACCGGCTTTCGGCTGGGGATCTGGAATCACCGCCTGCTGTACTGCATTCCGATCTTCGTCTTTCTGTTCGCCGTCTACTACAGCGTCTCTGCGCTGGCCGCGCTCCGCTGGCGGTCGGCGATCGTCTCGGTCGTCCTCACCGTGCTGTTCTGGTTCGCGTGCTTTTCGGTGGGGCTGACCGCCGCGATGTTCGACACGCTGGTGACCGATCCGGCCAAGGTTCGTGGCATCGCGCGGAGCGGTGATTCGCTACTGGTCTCGACCGCTTCGGGCGGCCTGCTGCGGTTGGCGCCCGAGAGCGACGCCTACGCGCCGATCCTCGCCTCGGGATTCCAAAACCCTCACCGCATCCTGGGACCGGTCGAGCTGGCCGATGGTCGCATTGCCGCGGCCCGCATCCCTCAGAACCCGTTCAACGTGTTTGGCTCCGAGGACGTCCACCTGATGTTGCTCGCAGAGTCCCAGGATTGGGAGCAGCAAGTCGGACTGCGGTTGCCAGCGGGGACCCGCGAGTTGCGAGCCGCCGCCGATGGGGGACTGTTCGCTGCCGGAGCCGGCGGCATTTTCTACGCCTCGGGCGACTCGCTGCTGATCCCAGCCGACGCTCCTGAGGAGCCGCCAGCCGGAGGGCTGCTCGGGGGAATCCAGCGGCTGCTCGGGGAAACCGCGAGCGGATTTGAGCGGATCACACCCCCGTCGGTTCCGCTGGCGCCACCGGCCGCTTTTGCGACCGTCCCGGGCTCCGAGGCGCTCGTCGTCTACAGCCACGGACGACTGCTGCGGCTCCGCGCCGGCCGACCCTCAGCGCCTTGGCAGATCACTGCGGAGAGGGACATCGGCGGAGACCTGACGCTCGACGTTCAGCTCGGCGCGACCGCCGAACGGATCGTGCTCGCGCGTCGCGGCGAACCGCTGCGGGTTTTCACCAGCGACGAGCTCGAACCGCTCGGCGAGATCCCCAGCCCATCCTCGGCGACCATCATCGCCCTGCAGGCCTCGCCCGTCGCCGAACAGCTCGTGGCAATTTTATCGGATCAGCGCGCCGCCCTGCTCCGCTTCGACGCCGAGCCCGCCGGGGATGCTCCGCGCCTCGAACTCGAGTTCGCCGCGATTCCCCATCAGGAAAGCATCGAAGCGGTTGCTTGGGACGCTGCCGGCACGCTCTGGCTGGCCCACGACGTCGACCGGCTGACGGCGATTAAGGTCGCCAGCGGAGAAATCCGCAGCGACCGCCACCCGGACCGCGACCTCTGGCGGCTGATCGATGCCTGGGGGGTCACGCCGCTGCGGTCGATCGTCCCGCAGACCGGCGAGTTGAGCGAAGCGGTCACGGCCGTCATTTCCGGCCGAGAGGATCTGGAGATCCCCGCCGGGGGCGAGGTCCAGCGAGAACAACTCGACGTGACCCGCCCGCTCGTGACCTGCGGCGTATTCACCGCCGCAATGCTGCTGCTCGGGTGCCTCTACATCTACCGGCAAGATTTTTAGCCACCGACGCGGACCAGTTGGCTGCGGGTGCGGAACAAGAGGTCGCCGTCGAGCGGCACGGGGCTGGCCACGGTGTATTGCCCTTCGTCTCCCAGCTCGTTCTCGCCGACCAGCTCGGCTTTGCCTTCTTCGGCCGTCTTGCCGCTGGCGGGAAGCGCGATCACAAAGACGTGCCCGTCCTCCCGCGTCAGGTAGAGGTGCGAGGCGGTGACCAGCGGCGAGCTCGAGTATTGGTTGCGGTTCTTCGGCAACTCCACTTCCCACAGCGTCTTGCCGGTCTGGACGTCGAGCGCTCGGACGTGGCCTTTGTCGCCGCACAGGTACAGCCGTCCGTCACGAGCGGAGGGGGTCGGCACATCGGCGCCGAAATCCTGCTCCCAAAGAATCGCTTCCTGAGCGGCTTTGGCGTCGCTCCCGGCGGCCAGCAGCTTGCTCATGTCGACCGCCGTCAGCGTCGAACCGCGGGCGTAGGGGCAAACGATGACGTTCCCCGAGATCACCGGCGAAGCGATCGAGCGGAAGTAGCGTTCCCCCGCCGGATTGAAGCCGCCGAGCCGCGCCAACTCCTTGCCCGTCTCGGCGTCGTGCAGCGTCAGATGGTCCGCGCCGAGGACCGCGATCAACTTCTGATCGCCGACCGTGGTGAGCAACGGCGAGGTGTAACTCTGCGCCGACTCGTCGGGCGCTTCCACCATCCGGTCGACCTTCCAGAGCTGCTCGCCGCTCTGTTTATCAAACGCGACCAAGTAGCTCGGGCCGCTCTGCATGACGGCGATGACCACGGCGGTGTCGGTCAGCAGAGGACTCGAGCCGAGGTCCCACCACAGCGTGTCTTCGCCATACTCTTCTTGGATGTTGCGGTGCCAGCGGACTTTGCCCGAGGTGTCGACACAGCCCAGGTCGCCGCTCCGGTAGTAGGCGTAAACCAGCTCCCCGTCGGTCGTCGGCGACGGATTGCTGCCGCTTCCCTTTTTGTGCTTGCCCCCGCGGTCCTGACCGAGCGTGACATCCCACAGCGGCTTCCCCGTATCGGCTGCGACCGCCAGCAGCAGGTTGTCGTCGCCATCACCGGTGGTGAGAAAAACCTTGTCACCGGCCACGACCGGCGTGCTTCCGGCCCGCCCCGGGACCTCGAATCGCCACTGCACCGAATCGCCCGCCTCCCAGCGGACCGGGTACCCGCTGCCGGGAGCGACGCCTTGCTGGTCCGCCCCCCGCCAGTGGTTCCACGAATCGGCCGCCCGCACGCTGGGGGTGTCCAGGACCATGGGAAGCAGCGAGCAGGCGGCTCCGCAGAGTCCCATCGAAAGCCATCGCAACATTATCTTGTCCTTGAAAAAGCGTTGGGAACGGAGGAAGGGTCGAGCGAGACTGTAATATAAAGGGCTGGCCCACGCCTCGCTCGAAGCTCCCGCTATCCCAATGCCGAACATGCGTCTTTGCCCCGGCTCTGCCTCTGCCCTGCTCGCGACGCTCTTGGCCGTTGCGATCGCGACGCCCTCGGCTGCCCAGCCCCCGCGCGAAGCGGACCAGG
This sequence comes from Candidatus Laterigemmans baculatus, assembly GCF_010367455.1. GTDB lineage: Bacteria > Planctomycetota > Planctomycetia > Pirellulales > Pirellulaceae > Laterigemmans > Laterigemmans baculatus. The sequence goes on from NZ_WRPR01000052.1 coordinate 68,670, forward strand.
CGGGAGCACCGCCGCTGAGCGACGAGGAGTTGGCCGAGCGGTTCGACGCCCGATCGTACGCCGAGCGGGAGCGGACGATGCGACAGCTCTGGGGCGACTACGAACGCTCGCGAGAGCGGGTGCGAAAATTAGCCGCGAGCAACAATCTGGAGGTGGCCGAGCGAGCCGAGTGGATCCTGCGGCGATGGGAGATTGGGCTGATGCCCGAGCTGCCCGATGCAGTCCGCCGCGACGTGGCCGAAGCCGATGGGCAGCCGGCTCTGGCCCTGACGGCGCTGCTCGAGGCGGGCTACCTCCGTGAAGCGGTCGAAGTCGCGCGGCAGCAAACCCGAGGGGCCGCTGCCGACGAGATCCGCGGCGAGTTGGGCGCAGTCGTCGCCCGCCGCTACCTGGGGCTGCTCGATGCGGCACGCCAGAGCGACTCGCTCGACCTGGTCCTCGAACTGCTCGACCACACGGCCGAGTCGACCCCGCTGGCGGTCGCCCGCGCGCTGCTGCTCGATCGTCTGGGCCGCGTGGTGGACGAGTCGAATTTACTGCCCGCCTGCGCCGCCCGCTGGACGCCCGCGCGGCGTCAAGAAGTGACCGTGATCGCCTGGACGGTCCTCGGCCGATTCGACGAAGCGATCGCTGCCGCCGAGCAAGCCAACCGCAGCGATCTGCTGGTGACGGTCCTGTTGCTCGACGGCCGGTGGGAAGCACTCGCCAAAGCCGCCCGCAACTCGATCCCGCCCCAGCTTCCGGCCGATTCGTCGCTTGCGACCTACGCCACCTGGATCGCAGCGGCGCATGAGGCGGGGCTCGACGCGGAAGTCGATCAAGCGGCCAAGATCCTCCGAGCGGCCAACGACACGACCGGTATCCGCTGGCGGGCGCTGGCGGTGGCGGGACGGTTCGACGAAGCGATCGAAGTCGCCAAGGAATTCGATCCCGTCGCCGCCGCCGAACTCGGCTCGACTCGACAGCGGCACGCGGAAGCGTTTGAGATTCTGGGAATCGAGCGGCCGGCGGTGCGAGGATCGCTCGCGGAAATGCTCGCCACCGTCACGCCTCCGGCCGACTCGGCAGGGGAGGATCGCCGGGCCACAGCGACGTCGGACCAGGCCCTCGACCGGCTGCTCGCGGCGACTCGGCTGCTGTACATGGTCGGCGACCGGCAGACGGCGACGGCAACGCTGCGAAGCATCGCCGCGCTCGGCAGCGGCGATGCTCCGCTGCCGACCGCCCGCCGCGAAGCCGCGTTGCTCGCGCTGCGGGCCGGTGACGACCGCCTGGTCCCGGAGTTGGTCGTCGGCGACGGAGACCAAGAGCTCGAGGAGGAACTGAGCTTCCATCTCGGCTACCTCCTCGGCGACCGTGCGCCCGGCTTTTTCAACACCGTGAGTGCCGCGATTCAGCGGATGCGGCCCGACGATTCGCCACGGGAGCGGTTCCGAGCCGTGGTCGATCTATTTGCGGGACGATTGCCCGTCGGCTGGGACCGTCAAGCCGATCTTGAATCGCTGCACCGGCAGCTGACGCAAGCTGCCTCGCCCGACACGGCCGCACCACAGATGAACCTGTTTCGGCAAAACGTGCTGATCCGAGCCGCCGCGTCGCAGCCGAGCTATCTGATGGGCGACTTCTTTGCTCGGCTCGGACGAAGCGATTTGGCGCGACGAGCTTACCAGCGGGCGGTGGAGCACGGAGACGCGGCTTCGCTGCTGCGGCTCGCCGATCTCGAGCTATTGGCCGGAGACGCCGCCGCCGCGCTTACGCTCTACGAAACGGCCTTCGAGAATCTGCAGACCGAAGGGAGCAGCGTGCGGTTTGGATTCGTCGAACCGATCAACGCGGCTCCCCCCTCGGCTGCCGCCGCACTCGCGGGCCGCGCCGTGGCGCTGCGGCGGCTCGGCAAGACCGAACAGTCCGACGCTCTCTGGGAGACGCTGCGGTTGGCTCCGCTGAATCCGGTGGCTGACGGCAGCCGCGATTTCGTCGAGCGACTGGGGACGCTCGAACAATCCGAGCGTCAGCGGGAAGCAGCCCAAGCGATGCTCCGCTTCACAGCGTTCGAGCGAGAGAAGGACCGCAACTTCTACAGCCAAGCGGTCACCCATGCGGCCCGGTTGCTCAAGCCCGACCCGGCGGCCGCCGCCCAGTGGATGCGGATCGCCGTCGTCGGCAATCTCGCGACCTCCCACCTTTACCCGAGCGGCTACTTGACCGTCCCCGCCCGCTGGCACGCGGCCGACGCGCTCGCCGCCGCTGCTCCCCCTGCGGGTTCCCTCGGTCAGGCCCGTGACGATGCCAGCACCCGTAGCGATGCTGCTGGCCGCGAGGCCGCCGCCGCCCGCGTGGCGGCTCACCTGAACGCGGCCCTCGACTATTACCCGCTGAACATCGCGATGCTCGAGGAGGATCTCCCCAGAATTCGAGAAGCCGGTTTTGATGACTTAGCTGACGCGGCGGTCGATCGGGTTTTCGCGACCGGCCGCCAGTACCTCGAACAGTTCGGGCTGGACGCCAACACGACCAATAATTTGGCCTGGGTCACGGCGATCAACGACCGGCACTACGAGCCGGCCCTGGTTCTCGCCCGCCGCGCCGTCTTCCTCGATCCCGACAACGTGTCCTACCGCGACACGCTGGCTGAACTGTTGTTCCGCGTGGGGCGACCGGGCGAAGCGCTGGCGATCCAGCAGCAATGCCTCCTGGACGAGCCCGATCTGTGGCACATCCACGAGCAAATCGAGCGGTTCCGCACCGCGAATCGCAAAGAGTCGGCGGCTCCTCGGTAGGCCGCGGTCTATAATCGAGATACCCCGAATCGCTTGATATCTCCGAGCCCCTACACAACTGTGTCGACCGCTACCGCCCCATCCCCCCGATCGGCCGCCGCCTCCCCCGATGCTTCGGACCGGGACCGCGGAGATCGACTGATCGGCCAGCATCTCGATGCGGCTCGCCGAGCCCTTTGGCGGGCGGCGATGCTCGGAGCGGTGCTGCGGCTCGTCGGAGCGGTGCTGATGGGCTGTCTGGCGTTTGCGATCGTCGACCAGTGGATCTGGAGCTTTGACACGTGGGGTCGGCTCCTTCTGTTCGCTGCCGGAGCGGTGGCCGCGGTCGCTTGGACCGTGCTCCGCATCGTTCCGCTGCTGCGGTTGCGGGTCAGCCCCGAATACGCCGCCTACAGTTTGGAACGCGACGCGCCGGACCTGCGGCATGCGCTCTCGAGCTATGTCACGCTTCGCCCCGACCGAGACGCCCCGGGGCTGCGGGGGATCGTCGTTCGCTCGATCGGAGTGCGAGCCGCACGGCACCTGACGTCGACCGGAATGGCGCTGCCGACCGAAGCGGGCGGAACCTTCAAGACCGCCATGACCGTGGTCGTCGTCTTCGCCGTGCTCGCCCTCTACGCGGCGATCTCACCGAAAAACACCCTCCAGTCGTTCGGACGGTTGATGCTCCCGCTGGCGGCGATCGATCCGCCCACGCGAGTCTCGATCAGCGAGGTGACTCCGGGCGATACCGAGACGCTCTACGGTCGCTCGCTGGAAGTCACCGCGCGGATTGGAGGGTTGGTCGGCAGCGATGCTCCGCGGCTCCTGATTTCGGGAGACGTGATCGCGGGGGAATCGCCCGCGGAAATTCCGCTCGTTCCCGAAGGCGACACGGGACGCTTTCGGGGGCTGATCCAAGCCGCATCGGTGCATCACAGCTTCGACTACTCGATCGTCGCCGGCGACGCTCGGCGAGGTCCCTTCCACGTCGTCGTTCGCGATGAACCCACCGTGGCGGTTCGTTCGGTCGCCTACACGCCCCATCCCTACACCAAGCTCCCCGAACGGACTTCCTCGGTCGGAGCCATCGACGGTCTGGAAGGGACCCGCGTCACGGTCACGGCCACCAGCAACCGGCCGGTCACCCGCGGACGCATCGAGTTCAATCCCCGGACTGCGGGCGGTCGCACCGCGGCGACCGCTGGCTTCGCTCCGCTCGACATCAGCGACGATGGCCGCACCGTCTCAGCATCTTGGAACCTCCGCACCGGACTCCGCTCCGGCGGCGGTGCAGCGATCGATAGCTACCGGCTGCGGATCTGGGACGACACCGAAACCGCCAACTCCGATCCAATCATCTACCCGATTCGCGTCCAGCCCGACTTGGCTCCCGAAGTCCGGATCACCGTCCCTTCGCAGTGGCCCAAGGATGTCCCGCTCGGAACCCAGCAGCTAATCGAAGTCCGCGGCCTCGATCCCGACTTTGGTTTGACCCGTCTGCGACTGCAAATCCGCCGCGGCACGCTCGACGTCGCTACCCCCACGCTGATCGAATCCGCCGCTGGGCTGAGCGGCAACCAAGTTGCCCTGTATCGCTTCCGCCCCGATGAACTCGGGCTGCACCCGGGCGATGTCGTCACCGTGCGAGCCCTCGCCACCGACAACCGCACCACGGTCGAAGGGAATGCTCCCGATCCCAATCAAACCGCCTCGGACCCGGTCGAACTGCGAATCGTCGAAGCTCCCCCACGTCGCCAAGCGATCGAGGACGGAGATGGGCTGCAACCGAAAGACGAACAACCAGCTACCTCCGATCCGTCCCAATCTCCCGAAGAAACCCAGAACCCCCAGTCGCCCCAAGACCAGCCCCAAGACGAAGCTTCCGAGAGTCAATCCGGCGAAGGCCAATCGGGCGAAGGCCAATCGGGCGAAGGCCAATCGGGCGAAGGCCAATCCGGGGAAGGCCAGTCCGGGGAGGGACAGTCGGGCGAAAGCCAGTCGGGCGAAGGCCAGTCGGGCGAAGGCCAGTCGGGCGAAGGCCAGTCCGGCGAAGGACAATCCGGCGAAGGACAGTCGGGTGAAGGCCAGTCCGGCGAAGGACAGTCGGGTGAAGGACAATCCGGCGAAGGACAATCCGGCGAAGGCCAGTCGGGTGAAGGCCAGTCAGGCGAAGGCCAGTCGGGCGAAGGCCAGTCCGGTGAAGGACAATCCGCCGCGGGGCAGCCGGGGGAAGGTGCGTCGGGGCAAGGTCGGTCCGCCGGCGAGCCGTCTGGTTCCGGGGAGCCGTCTGGTTCCGGGGAGCCGTCTGGTTCCGGGGAGCCGTCTGGTTCGGGTGAGGGTGGCGCGGGCATGAACGCCCCCCGCGACGGTTCCTCCGCCAGTGACGCCGCGGCCGACGGCACCGCTCAGCAGACTCCCGCCTCGACCGACGGCGAAGCGTTTGAACGGATCGAAGAGTACCTCCGCCAACGACAGCAGTCCGCCGATGGCTCCGCCGCCACGGCCGAGCCGAGCGACTCTCGCAGCGGCGACACCCCCGCGGGCACCGAACCCAACAACCAAACTCCCAACAACCAAACTCCCAACAACCAAACTCCCAACAACCAAACTCCCAACAACCAAACTCCCAGCGGCCAAACTCCGGGCGGCGAGGCTGCGGCGGGGCAAACTGCGGAGGGGCAATCACCCGCCGGGGATCGTCCTGAAGGCGAAGGAACGAGCAGCACCCAACCCGATGCGCAGTCCCCTCAGGGCCAACCGACAAACAATCAGCCTGCCAACAGTCAGCCTGCCGACGATCAGACCACCGGCGACCAAACACCGACCGGAAGCGAGCGCTCCAACGGTGAAGGCTCCGCCAGTGACACACCGGGCGGTGAGGGTTCCGGCGAAGAACGTCGCGGCGATGGCGGCTCGGCCACCGACCGGGCAGGAGAGCCAGAAGAAAGCCCCGCCGACGCTGGAGAATCCACCACGGCTGGGGAGCCCCGCGGCGCTGAAGATTCGACTGCTGGCGGCGAGCCCACTGCTGGTGGCGAGCCCACTGCTGGTGGCGAGCCGGCGGGGCAAGATTCGCAGCCTGCCGCCTCGCCGCCGTCGGCAACGGACCAGACGGTCCCGGGCGACGAAGCCCCGACTGGCGATTCGGCGGCTAACGGAAACCAATCCCCCAGCGGAAACCGATCCCCCGACGGGACTCCCGGACAGGCTCCGGGCGAGACTCCCGGACAGACTCCCGGACAGGCTCCGGGCGAAACCCCGCGGCAACCGGGCGAAGGCGAGCCGCAGTCCGAGGCGTCGCCGCAACCTGGCGAGGATCGATCGGCGGGAGCGGAACCTGGCGAGGGTCGGCCGGGACCATCGGGCGAGGACGCGTCCTCCTCCAGCGCTTCCCGCAGCGGCGCCTCGGGTGCTCCGTCGGGCACGACGAGCGACAGCATGGAGGGGAATCGGCCCGGAGCGCCGCAAGCGGCCGATCCGGCAACCACTGAGCCTCCACCGGCTCCGGATCCGGTAAACGTCGAGTACGCCCGCCGGGCGACCGATCTCGTCCTTGATGCGCTGCGGAATGAGCGCGAGAACCCCGACCCCAAATTGCTCGACGAACTCGGCTGGACGCCGGACCAGTACCGACGTTTTATCGACCGCTGGGAAAAGGCGCGGCAGTTGGCCGACAGCGGTGATCCAGCAGCCCGCGAAGACTTCGACGAATCGCTCCGCAGCTTGGGGATCCGTCCGCCGCAAACCAACCGCAGCCGGACGCTGGAGAATCGCGCCGACGATCTACAGAACCTGCGGGACGCCGGGACGCGAGTCCCTCCCCCACCCCAGTTCCGCGAGGCGTTCGAAGCCTTCCGCCGAACGGTCAACCAGCCCTAGACCAGTTTGCCGCTAAATCAGCCGCCACGCGCTAGCGTCCGGTTCTCACGGCGCTTTCGGGAACCGGGGGCTAGCGCCCGGCGGCTGATGAAGAATTCAGCCTGAACGGTTCGACTCTCGTTTTTTGGAGATCGCGATGACCATCATCACTCGACCGGGCGTCGGTGCGGTGCTCACCATTCTGTACACGCTGCTCGCCATTGCGGCGATTGTCGCCTCTCGCGCCTCGGCCGCCGAGCCCCCGCCGCTCAGCGACTCCTTCGCAACCGGAGCGACCGCTGATGCCGAAACCTCTCCGCGGACGTCCGTTGAGCCGTAGGCGCTAGTCTCGGGCGCTACTCGGTCCGTCCTACGCTTTCGGGCCATCCGGTTGCGACGAGTTTAACGGCCGCACGCATTGTGCTCGCGGAATCACCCGCACAGCTCCGATACCTGCCCACATCGAGATGGCTTTGTCGAAGCCGTTTAAGAAACTCTCGGGATCGAGTCGGAGTCTCCGCCATGCGCCACACCTGCTTGTTTCTCCTGCTGACGATGCCAGCGGTCGGCATGTTCGCCTCGCCCGCGACGGCTCATGACAAGCCGGTCCTGATTCGCGCTCAGGAGCCGGTGGTGTTGCCGGCCGAGACACCCACGTTCGCTCAGCCGCCGGGACGTGCCGGCGTGGGAGGCGATGCCGCGGGGATCGATATCGACGCTCCCGAACTGCGAGCGGGGGAGATTCCCCGGCCCAGTGCTCGCCTGCTCGGCGCATCGCTTTACGGGGCCGACCGAGTGGCCCGCGTGGTCGACGACGCGCTCGTGATTCCGCCGCTGATCGCTCCGACCACCGACCAGAGCCGGATCGGCAACTGGACGTTGCCCGAGGACGCCAGCCGGCAAGCGTTCGACGAGATCAAACCGCTTCCCGAAGGTCCGGATCGCGGCCCCGACTGGTCGCTCTCGGCGTACTTTTGGCAAGCTCCCAACACGTGGTCGGGCCCGCTGTACTTTGAGGACGTGATGCTCGAGCGGTACGGTCACGAACGGTTTCCGCACCACCTGCAGCCGCTCGCCTCGGCCGCCCGCTTCTACGCGACGATCCCGGCGCTACCCTACCTGATGGCGGTCCGCCCACCGGGAGAGTGCTACTACCATCTGGGTTACTACCGAGTGGGAGAATGTGCTCCCCCGCTGCTGCAGCGGCCACCCTACGAGCGGCGAGCGGCGCTGATCACCGCCGGAGTCGCCGGCGGCATGGTGGCTCTTCCGTAACGGGCCAGCGGCACTTTGGATTCGTTCGCGGCGGGACCGCTCGCGAAAAGCCAGCCGTCATTACCGATTCCCGTCAACAGCCCTGACGGGGCGCAACAGGTCTTTAGGTCCTGTTCGCCCCGCCAGGGCTGTTCGCGTTTGAAATGTGCGCTGTGGGCGTGAGGTGCTGCCGCCCCTCGTCGCGGCCGCCGCAATCGGCAAAGTCAGCCACCACCAGCGAAAACAGGAAAGCTAGCGAACGATTGCGACCTATTCCCGCGGAACGAATTACTCCAGTCACTCCAAAGGTTCCGTCGATAGCAGCCGTACCGGAGATTCCGCAAATTGCCAACGTGGCGGTTGCGGCGGGGATACGGGTGAGTTCAACGATGCGGAGCTCCACTCCCTTCCGACAGACTTTCTCTCGGTTCGCAACACGATCCCGCGGCTTCAGCATGGAATTGGTGGACATGGATGTCACGCCCTCGGCATTTCGTCTTCGCACTTCGCGACCGCTCTCGCTGCTGATGCTCGGGTTGAGCGCCTTCTCCACGCTGGGCTGCCATGGCGGGCCGAAGGTCCTGGGTCCGGGACCCCACGACACGACGGCTTCCTACCACGACCACGTGGGGATGGAGATCCAGTACCCGGACGTCAAAGAGCTGGCCAGTCCGCCGCAAGCCGCGGCCGTGGCCACCGAAGCCCCGCTCGCTTTCGCCGATCCGGCGAGCCTGCCGACCTTCGATCTGACGTTGGACGAAGCGATTCGGATGGCCGTTGGTCAGAGCCCGGTGATTCGTTCGCTCGGTGGCAGCATCAGCGGTGCGTTTGGCGGAGCGGCGCTCGTTCCCGGTGCGGTGGGCCAGTCGGTGCTCGGGGCGACGACGGTCTACGATCCCGCCCTGACGTATGCCAACCCGCTCGGCGGTGTCGAAGCGGCGCTCTCGGAATTCGACGCTCAGGTCAGCGGCCAGCTGCTCGGAACGAAAACCGATTCGCCGAACAACACGCAGGCTGCTCTGTTCTTCCAGCCGAGCGTCACGCAGGCCGACGGGCTGAACTTCTCCGGGCAGATCAGCAAGACCACGGCGACCGGTGGACGCTTCGCTCTCCGCCACATCGTCAACTACTCCAGCAGCAATCAGCCCTTCCTGGCCTTCCCGAGTTCGTTCACCGGCTGGGTGGAAGCCGAGTGGCGTCAGCCGTTGCTGCAAGGTGCCGGAGCGACTTACAACCGGATCGCGGGGCCCAACGCGGTGATCGGCCAATACAACGGCGTGCTGATCGCGCGAATCAACAACGATATCAGCTTGAACGACTTCGAGGCGGCAGTGATTTCGTTGGTCGCCGACGTCGAGCAGGCTTATTGGGATCTGTACGGCGGCTACCGCGGCCTCGAAGCCCAGCTCCGTGGTCGCGAGGCAGCTCTGCAGACGTTCCAGTTCCAGGAAGCCCGCTTCCGGCTCGGCGCCGGGAGTGCCGACGAAGAAGCTCAGGCCCGTTCGCAGTACTTCCAGTTTGCCGCGCAAGTCGAAAACGCCTTGGCCGGCAACAACGGACTCTATCCGCTCGAGCAGCGACTCCGGTATCTGCTCGGGCTGCCAGCGACCGACGGTCGCCTGATCCGTCCGGTCACCGAACCGCAAGACGCGCGCGTCGTCTTCGACTGGCAGAGCGCCCTCAACCAGGCGCTCGAGCGGCGGGTCGAGATCCGTCGCCAGAAATGGAACGTCAAACGCCGCGAGCTGGAATTGGTCGCTGCTCGGCTCAACCGTCGGCCGCGGCTCGACTTCCTCGGCACCTATCGCTGGCGGGGGCTCGGTGACGACCTGCTGGGCAGCGGAGGGGGCGAGTTCGACAATTTGTACGATTCGATCGGCTCGGGGAACTACCAGGAATGGACCGCCGGGTTTGAGCTGAACATGCCAGTCGGATTGCGACGGGCGAGCGTCGCAGTCACCAGCGCCCAGCTCAACTTGGCGCGGGACCGGGCGATTCTGTCCGAAACCGAACTCTCGGTCAGCCATGACCTCTCCGATGCCGCTCGCGAACTGTCCCGCGCCTACCGCTTGTTGCAGATCAACTTCAACCGCTGGGCCGCCGACCAGCAGCAAGTCGAAGTGCTCCGCGAACGCTACGAACGGGGTCGGGAAAACATCAACTTCCTGCTCCAGGCTCAGCGGAGCCTCGTGACGAGCGAGATCGATTTCTACGCCTCGCTGGTCGATTACAACCTGGCGATCCGCAACCTGCACCGCCAAAAGGGCTCGTTGCTCGCCTACAACCAGGTGCAGCTGGCCGAAGGCCCCTGGGCAAGCAAGGCGTACGGCGACGCGTATGAGCTCGGCCGGTTCTTCACGCCGCGGGTCCATCCCGAGAAGGTCCGGATGCCGCATCCGCTCAGCAGCGGCGACTTCGATCCCTCGGCCCCGATGAATACCCAGGGAGCCGACGCCCTTGCCCCGGAGGGAGCTATCGACAGCGGAGCCAACCCGGCGGTGGTTCCCGAACGGGTGACCCTCGAGCCGAACGACTTCGAGTCCTTCGAGACGATCCCAGTTCCCCCGGCACCGTAGCCGCGGAGTCGACCTCACCGTCACCCTCCCCCCGGGAGGATGTCGTTCCTGCCTTCTGACCGTTCCTAGCCCTGCAGAAACTCGCTGACGAAGTGCTGCACGCTGGCGTCGTTCATCAGCAGCGAATGGAGGACTGGGACGGTGCGATGCTCGACCGCCCCTTGCAGCCTTGTCTCTTCGACCAACACGAGAAAGTCGCTCGGTCCGGAGAGGAGCGGATTCTGCAACCAGCTGGCGGTGAGATCGCCAGCGACGATGGCGAATGGACAGGGAGGCGTGGCCAACTCCTGCTGGAACGACTCCCAGGCTGCTCCGAGCTCCATCCCTCCGCGGCCGGTGACGATTTCGAACAGGCCGAGTTTTCCGAGCCGGCGGGCGATGTCGGCGCCTTGATTTGGCGGCCCGAGCATCACCATTTTTCCGATCCGCGGGAGCACGCCGTGCGGATCCCCCTGCCGCTGCCAATCGGCGAAAGCGCGGCGTGCAACGATGTTGCCCATGCTGTGGCAGACGAAGTCGACGCGCGGCTGGCCGGGCAGCGTCTCGACCCACTCCCGCAGCGCCGCGGCATGTTCGGAGATCGCCTTCCGCGTGCTCGCATATTCAAAAGCCACGGGCCGTCCGGGCCCCGAGCCAAGCAGCGCTTCGCGGAGCTTGCCCATCGACTGCGACGACCGCAGCAAGCCATGGATCAGAACGACGATGCGGGTGTCGGGGACGCGGCTGCGATCGACCCGGTCCTGCATCGCCTGCTCACAAGCGGCTCGCGTCCCCCAGGCATAACGGACATTCGAGGGACTCAGCAGCCGCCAGTGGCCGGTGAGCGCGTGCTGCTGCAATCGCCAACCGTCGTTCCAAATGTGGTCGGTCCAGAACTGGAGGCCTCCGAGCGTCGGCAGTGGCAAATTGGGCAGTGGAGATGAAGACTCGGGTGATGAAGACATGGGGGCTTCCTCGGGTTAAATCAGCCGGCCTAAGCTAATTTTTGCTGGGTCACCCACTCGTCGAGGCAGCCGAGGGTTTGCAGGAATTCGCGTTCGCTGAGAATGGAAATCGTCTGGCCAGCGGCTCGCAGCTCTTCGGCCCGATCCTCTTTGGTGCTCCTGGTGCGGCCGGCCCGGAGGGTCCGCGCATCGGGCTCGCCGACGACGAGCAGGTTGGTCCGCCGCGTCACGCTGCCGCAGGCCGTTCCGCCGGCGGCCTCGACCAATCGCTCCGCCTCGTCGCGCTCGAGGGCCTGCAGCAGCCCGGTGAAGGCGACCGCTTTGCCCGCCAACCGCTGGCCCTCGGCCGCCCGGCTCAACCAGAGCGAAAAATCGGCTGGCACCGCCCGCGGAGCTCCGCCTCCGGAATCCTCCAGCCGAAACCGCTGCTGGTAGACCACCGGTTCGCCGCGGCTGGTGGCCCCGCCGATCCCGCTGATTCGCGAATCCCAGCTTCGCCGCCGACCGTAGCTGCTTCTTCCTCCACCACTGGTTCTTCCGTCACGGCTGCGGGGGCCGCCACACCCCCAGGCACCCGCCCGACCGCGGGTGATCCGCAACCGTTTCTCGAGCTCGTCGAGCGAACTGGCCGCGTGCTCATCGGCCGCGGCGAGCAGGATTTTCGCGCAAGCCATGGCGTCTTCCAGCGCGTCGTGGTGCTGAAAGGTGATCCCCAGCCGATTGGCGATCGCTTTCAACCCGTAACCGGGCTGTCCGGGCCAAGCGTAATGCCCCACGGCTCGCGTGCAGCTGAATTCGAGGTCGAGCGCCTCGTGGCCGTAGCGTCCTAAACAGGCTTGCAGCACGCCGATATCGAAACGGGCGTTGTGCGCCACCAGCACTTGGCCGCTCAGCACCGGGCGAATCGACTCCCACAGCTCCCCAAAATCGGGCTCCTCGCGAACCAGCTCCGCGGTGATCCCGTGGACCGCAATGTTGATCCGCGAAAACCGCATCGGCCGCGGTCGAATCAGCCAGCAGTGCCGCCGGATGATGTCGCCACCCCGAACCACGACCGCTCCCAACTGACAGGCGCTGTCGCGCCGTTCATTGGCAGTCTCGAAATCGATTGCCGTAAAATCCATTTGCGTTGCATCAGTCCGTTAAAAGCAGGGGACACGCCGAGAACACGCTGCGGTTCTCCACTATACCGCTCCCCCCATCCCGCGTCGGCAGCAGATTGACGATCCCCCTCCCCGCGGAGGTCGTGCAGTTTTCTGGTCCCCTCTCCCCCA
>NZ_WRPR01000053.1 GCF_010367455.1 Candidatus Laterigemmans baculatus
GGCGGGAGGCGGGAGGCGGGAGGCGGGAGGCGGGAGGCGGTAAAATTTCTTCGTACTCGTACTCGTACTCGTACTCGTACTCGTACTCAGCGCAGCGGTACTCGTACTCGATCGCAGTGCCCTGGGGCGAGTCGGAAGCCAGCGATTCCTCGCGAAATCGGGCTCGCTCCTCACGGTTCGGCCTCCCATGCAACCCAGCCGCCAACAATCGAGTACGAGTACGAGTACGAGTACGAGAAAACTGCTCCCTGCTGCCTGCTACCTGCTACCTGCCACCTCCTCCAGCCTTCCGTCGATCAGCTCGCGTTGGGAATCCATTTGGGCGGCGAGCGATTCGCTGTGGGTGACGACGATCAGCAGCGTGTTTTGCTCCTGCTGCAGTTCCTTGAGGAGCGTCGCGATCGACTCGGCGGTGCTCCGGTCGAGGTTGCCGGTCGGCTCGTCGGCGAGCACCAGCGTGGGTTGGTTGAGCAAGGCGCGGGCGACGGCGACGCGTTCCTTCTGCCCGCCCGAAAGTTCACCCGGGATATGGCTCAGGCGATCGCTGAGCCCGACGCGGTCGAGTAGCTGCCGAGCTCGCGCGGTGGCGCCGGCGTCGGGACGGCCCGCGGCCAGGGCGGGGACCAGCACGTTCTCCAGCACCGTCAGCTGCGGCAGCAGGTGGTGGTCTTGGAAGATGAAGCCGATCTGCTCGTTGCGAAAGCGGGCCAGGGCTGCTTCGTTCAGCTGCGCCGGGTCGGTCCCGGAGAGCTCGAACCGGCCGGACGTCGGGCGGTCGAGCGCGCCGAGCAGGTTCAGCAGCGTGCTTTTTCCGCATCCGCTCGGACCGACGATCGCCAGGCTCTCGCCCCGTTCCATCGAGAATGAAATATCGCTCAGCACCACCAGCGGCTGCGATGGGGTCGGATACGATTTGGCGAGGTGCTGGGCCAGGAGCGTGGGCATCGGAAATCGCAAGGGTGGGGGCTAGGCGAGTAGGGCGAGGGTGGCCAAGCCGTAAAAGGTGTACTCGACATCCTGGGCGGGGTCCATCAGGAAGCCTGCAAAGCCGCCGCTTGGGCGCTCCATCGAAAGAACGTATTTTCGGGCCGCCTCGACATCCATTGCGTCGCGAGCTCCGAGATCGGCGAGCGTGATCGTCGCCGTGCAGGTGCTAAGCAGGTCGGCCAGGGGGATCCGCGTGTTGGCGGTAAACCCGCCGTCATCGCTTTGCTGGTCGAGCAAGAACTCCACGGTCCGCTCGATCGTCGGTGGCTGGAGCGCTCCGAGCGTCTTGAGGGCTCCGATGGCCGCGGCGGTAGGGTTCACGCCGGGCCGCTTGCCGACGCGGATCTCCAGAAATCCTCCATCGGGATGTTCCCGCTCGCGCAGGAACGCGATCGCGCGGTCGACCTCGGCCGGTTCGATCTCGAGCAGCTCGTAGCAGAGGATTGTCAGGAAGGTCTGGTAAGTGCTGCCGGCTCGTCCATCGGGGCTTTTCGCGTACCCGCCGTCGTCGCGGCGATAGGTCTCGAGCAGCTTGGCCAGGTTCTGCGGCCAGTCGCTCGGAGCTTCGCGGAGCACGTCGACTCCCGCCCCGAGCTCGACGACCGCGGCGGCGAAGACGAGCGAGATCAGGTCGACGATCCCTTCGCGGCCGGTGAGGCGGCTGGCGAGAAACCGCGCGGCCCGCTCCGCCGGCTCCTGTTGCAGCTCGCCGAGGACCATCAGGGCGCGGAGGGCGAAGCCGGTGTAGTACGGATCGCTTCCTCCCTCGCGGCCGCCGAAGCCGCCGTCGGGGCGCTGCTGGGCCAGCAGGTACTGCAAATGGCGGGAGCGAAGTTCCGGCGGGAGCGTCGCGGTGCCGAGGGCCAAGCGGAGGGTCAGGTCGGTCAGGTAGGCCAAGGGGAGTCGACCACTCTGGAGGGGCGAGCGTCAGCCGCTGGCGACGCTTTCAAGTCGCTGGCGGACGTCGTCGGGAATCGGAATCGACGTCAATTGTCCGTCGGCGGTCAACCGGCAGCAAACCGCCGTCAGCGTGGCGGTGGCAATCGGCGAAGCGTCGCGGCGGATCGTAAAACCATACCGCACGCTCTTGGTGCCGAGGTGTTCGACCGCGACTTCGATCGACAGCAGGTCCTCAAACTTTGCGGTCCCCGTGTAGTCGCAGGTGGCGGCGACCCGCGGCCAGGTGAGGTGGCCGCCGTCGTCGAGTGGCTGCATGACCGATAGCCCCAGGCTGCGAAGCAACTCGTGCTCGGCCGACTCCAGGAACGGAAAGAAAGCCGAGAAGTGGACGATCCCGGCCGCGTCGGTGTCGCGGAATTCAATTCGACGCTGGGTGCAAAACGGCATGGAGCAGGAGCGGGCGTAGTGGAACTTCATCCTCCCCCCGGGAGGGTCGGACTCTCGGGGCCGGGGAGGAGTCTCAGCCGGCCCGGAGGCGACACGCGCAACAAAAAACGCGAAGCCGGTTCAGCTTCGCGTCTTTTGGTGATTCAGTCGAGGCCGGGAGGGCGGCGAATCACTCGCCGACGTACGGCAGCAGAGCCATGAAGCGGGCTCGTTTGATCGCGGCGGTGACCGCGTGCTGGCTGACGGCGGTGCAACCACTCTTGCGGCGACCGACGATCCGACCGTGACGATTGACCAGCTTCTTCAGCAGTTCAGTGTCTTTGTAATCGATATACATCGGCCGCGGACGGTGGCCATCGACGAAAATCGGGTCTTTCTTCTTCGTCCGGGAGCGAACCCGCGATCGCTTGCGGGCCCGACTCCGGTTGCTCATCGGGCGCGGGGCCATGGCACTGGTTCCAGAATGATCGGGTACAGAATGTCGAGCCGCGGATTATGCACGGCTGGTCCAAGCGAGACAAGTCCCAATTGTCGGTCAGCCCTTGAGCCGGTTCAGCAGTCGTCCGGGGGATCCCATCGCGTGGTAGCCGCCGTCGATGTGCAGGATTTCGCCGGTGACGCCGTTGCTCGCCGGGTGCAGCAGGAACGCTCCGGTGTTGCCGACCTCGTCGTGCGTCACGTTGCGGCCCAGCGGAGCCATGTGCTCATACAGCTGGAGCATCTCGTCGACTCCGGCGGCGCGGCCAGCGAGGGTCCGCATCGGGCCGGCCGAGAGGGCGTTGACGCGAACCCCGAGCGGACCCATGTCGTACGCCAGGTAGCGGACCGTCGCGTCGAGTGCGGCTTTGCAGATCCCCATCACGTTGTAGCCCGGAACGCACTTCTCGCCGCCGAAGTAGGTCATCGTCGCGATCGCCCCGTCGGGAGCCATGTGCTCGCGAACTGCGGCCGTCACGGCGATCAGGGTGTAGACGCTGACGTCCATCGCCAACTTGAACCCCGAGCGGCTGGTGAACACGGTGTCGCGTCCCAAATCCTCGCGATCGGCAAAGGCGATCGAGTGCAGCACGAAGTCGAGCTTGCCAAATTTGGCGACCGTCTGGCCGACCACGTCGCGGATCTGCTCGTCGTCCTGGGCGTCCAGGGGCATCAGCAGTTCAGCGTTTTCGTACTGGTCGGTCAGCTGCGAGACGCGGCGACGATTCCGCTGCCGCTCGTCGTCCTCCCGGTCGGGAAGATGGGTAAAGGCGCACCGACCGCCAGCCTCCATAATCCGTTTGGCGATTGCCCAGGCGATCGAATGGTCGTTAGCCACACCTAGAATCAAACCCTTCTTGCCGCTGAAATCCATCCGTTCCTCGATTCGTGGTTGCTGAGAGTGTGAAAATGGGATGAGGCTCTCTGTGCCGCTTTTCTCCCCCCGCCTATAGTGGCCTGCCCCGCTCAGAGGGTCGGGTCGCGTGCTCGGACGGGCCGAAACCGGACAACATAGCCAGCGACCCCGGGCCGCGCCTATTTACCGTCTTTACCGTCTCGCGTCTCTTCGAGTTCCTTTGCCCTTTCTTTCACTGGTGCCCCTCCGCAGATGCCGTCCGAAGAAATCGCCCTGCTCGAGCAGCACGCGAGCACTGCCGAGTTGTCGCGGTTGCTGCTGGTTTATCTGGCGCGGAGCAGCGACCCGCGGCAGATTCTCGGTAGCGTGCTGCCGCAGTTGGTCCCGACGTTTCGTTGCGGGCGGGCCGGGATCGTTCGCCAGCGCGGGCGGGGGTGGGCCGCCAGCGACTGGATCGGCACCCAGGGGCCGCTGCCTGAAACGTTGATCGGCGAAGTGGTCGACGCGGGCCGAGGAAAAGTGGGCCGCCGGCAAGTCGAAGGTTCGTGGGTCGCCGCTCCTCTCGATGTGGGCGATGCGATCCCGCGGGTGCTCTTGCTCGGCGGCTGCGACCCGGACCGCCCGCCGAGGATCGAGGAGATCGAAGCGGTGGCCCGGTTGGTGGGGATGGCGCTGCAGATTGCTCGCCGCCAGCAGCACAGCGCCTCGCGGTGCGAGCGGCTGGCGGCGATGTTGCGGATCGGGGCCCAGTGGTCGCAGACGGAACATTCGAGCGAGCTGCTCGAGGCGATCGCCGCAGCCGCCACGCGGCTGCTCGGGGCGGAGCGGGCCAGCATCTTCCTGTGGGATCGGAGCCGCCGCAAATTGGTCGGTCGGCCCGCCCTGGGGGTCGAAGGAGGGCAGCTCGAAGTGGATGACTCGGAGGGAATCGTCGGAGCGGTGCTGCAGAGCGGGCGGCCGCGGCGGTGGCAAGCGGGCGACGATGGGGAAGCCGAGGTCAATCGCTCGGTCGATCGCCGCCTGCGGTTCGAAACCTGCTCGCTGCTGGCCGTGCCGCTCTGGGATCCGCAAGCCAAGGAGGCTTCGGGAGCGGCGCCCGCGGAGTGGCAGGGGGAGGCTCGGCTGGGCGTCTTCGAGCTGATCAATTGCCGCTCCGGAGCCTTTACCGAAGAGGACGTCGAGGCGCTCGAGGAGTTCGCCGCCCAGGCGGCCGCCGCCATCCGCAGCACGCAGACCCGAGAAGCGCTCGCCGAGTGCCGCGACCGGATGACCGACTCGGCGGCCGAGGGAGCGCGGGTGATCGGAAATCACAGCACGATGGTCGCGCTGCGGGAGACCGCGCGGCGGGTCGCCGAGACCGATCTGGCGGTGTTGGTGCTCGGCGAAAACGGCACTGGGAAAGAAGTGCTGGCACGGAGCATCCACTTTCAAGGCCCCCGCAAACACCAGCCCTTCATTGCCGTCAACTGCGCGGCGCTGGTCGAGAGTCTGCTCGAGAGCGAGCTTTTCGGGCACGAGAAAGGAGCCTTCACCGATGCCCATCAAACCCGGGTGGGAAAGTTCGAGCTGGCCAGCGGCGGGACATTGTTCCTCGACGAAGTGGGGGACCTCAGCCCGGGCGGCCAAGCCAAGCTGTTGCGGGTGCTCGAAGAGAAGATCGTGGTCCGCGTCGGGGGCTCGACGCCCATCCCGATCGACGTCCGCGTCGTCGCTGCGACCAACCAGCCGCTGGCGGAAATGGTTCGGGCCAAACGATTCCGCGAGGATCTGTTCTTTCGGCTGAACGTCGTGACCCTCCAACTCCCGCCGCTCCGCGAACGCGGCGAAGACATTCTTGCCTTGGCGGATCATTTTCTCCACCAGTTCGCTCACCAGGTCGGTCGCCGCGTGCCCCGCTTGTCCGAAGCCGCACGGCGGCAGTTGCTGCGGTACTCGTGGCCGGGGAACATCCGCGAGCTGCGGAATCTGATCGAGCGGATCTGTTATCTCTGCGGAGGCGATACGGTGGAAGCCTCGGATCTCGCCCTCTCCTCCCTTGCTGGGCCTCTGGCGATGCAGGGGGAGACGCCAGCGGCGGCTCCCGCTTCCAACGCGGGGCGGACGCTCGCCGATGCGACTCGCGATTTTCAGGTGCAGCACATCGAGCAAGCGATTGCCGCCTGCGAAGGCAATATGACCGACGCGGCCGGACGGTTGGGACTGCACCGTTCGAACCTCTACCGCAAGATGCGACAGCTCGGGATCAGCGGAGCGGAGAGCGAGAGCTGAGCGCCGCGGGCTATTCTCGTACGACGTAGGAGGCCGCCGCGCGTCGGAGGTCCCGGCCGGGATGGTGAAAAGCCCGGAGGAAAAGGTCGCCCGAAGTAGAAACGGCACGTCAAAATCTCACCCTCCCGCTTGCGGGAGGGTCGGGCTCTTAGGCCCGGGGAGGGCAATGGGTTTCGGCACGAACTCTCGATTGAGCCGTTAGAACACAAGCCAATCCGTCGAGCAAAAAGGGTCACACGCACTCATTACGCGAGCGTCTACCGGCCCCTCCCCGCTCGTTCCTCGCGACCCTCCCGGGGGGAGGGTGATGTCTTTTACGGAACCGCTTCAACTCACTCACGTGAAAGTTTTCACCATCCCAGGTCCAGGCTCCGTTCGCAAGTCTGCCCGACCCTCCCGGGGGGATGTTTTTTTCTTGCCTATATTGTGGGGTTTCGCGGTTTTCCGTTTTGGGGATACTGAGTGGGGTGGCTCAGTCGGTCTGCCCGCGCGGTTTACAATTCGAACGGCGAAGCGGAGTGGAGGAAGCGATGCCCAATGATTTGCCTCTCTGGATGGAACGATTTGCCGAGTTGCTCGGATGCGATCCTCGGCCCGCTTCGATCGCCGTCGCGATCGAGGATCTGCTCGCCGAGCGGGAGCGTCAGCGAGAAACCATCGGGCGCCTGCGGGGGTGGCGGGCAAGCTGCCGCCGCACCGAGGCGAACGCCGCGGGCTGAACAAAAGAGGACCCGGAACAGGGCTTTTTCTTCAACCGCTTCGTGCTAGAATGCCGACACACTCGGGTAAGCCAGTCGCACAGCGGCTGGCCCCGACGAGTACGAAGCCCCTGTAGCTCAGTTGGTAGAGCAACGGACTCTTAATCCGTGGGTCCAAGGTTCGAGCCCTTGCGGGGGTACTTTCTCAATGCGTCTGAGGCCATTGCGGCCGATCCAAACCCCGGTTCCGCCGGGGTTTTTTTGTGCCCGTGCCACGGGTTCTTAAAACACCCGCACCGATGGCCTGCTCGCCAGGCGCGGCCGATTCGCCAGTTGCGGCCCGCTCGCCAGTCGCGGCCTGCTCGACAGTCGCGGCCCGCTCACTAGCGGCGGGGCCGTCGACCCGGGGCGGTCTTTTGTAAGTGGCGGGAAGAGTTCCCGCGATTCGGGCGGATTGATGATCGAGGCGACCCATTTCTCGATCTTGTGGGGCGTCTGCCGGAGACTCTCGGGCGTCGGAGCCGCTGGTGCTGCGGCGGCGCAGACGCAGGTCAAACCCATCAGAAACGCCACCTTAAATTCGGGAGTGGATCGTCTGCGCATGGAACGGCTTCCGGAGTGCCGTTGCGAGGGGGCCCGAACGGCCAGTGAAAGATGCGAACCGCCAGTGAAGGATGCCAGCGGCCGGTGAAGGATGCGAACGGCTGCCTTAAGGAACGAGTTTTCGGAGAGTAGGGTTTGAACCCGTGCGGATTGGGGAGGTTTCGCCGAGCGAGGACGCGATGCTGCTGCGGGAAGCCGCAGGCGAGGCTGCTTAGAACACCGGCTCGTTTGGGGCGCCGGCTCCTTTTGGGGCATCGGCTCCTTTTGGGGCACCGTGCAGCGCCGGCGTCGCCAGGGGGTGGGCCGGCGGCCATTGGTGGTCGAGGCGGGTTGCCGGAATGAGTTCCCGAGAGTGGGTGGGATTAAGAATCGATGAGACCCAACTCTCCATTCGATGAGGCGTTTGGCAAACGCTCTCCGGCGTCGGAATGGCGGGTGCTGCCGCGGCGCAGATGCAAGTCAATCCAATAAAGGTTGCCGCCGTAAATTCGGATGCGGATTGTTTGCGCATGGGTGGGCCTCCTGGGTGCCATTGCAAAGTGTCTTGTAAACTACGAGGTCTCCCTTATAGCAGGTGTTTCTGAAGTTTCTTTATAGGATAAAAGTATATTTCTGGGCGGGGTAATAGATCTCCATAAGCCGTTTTTTGTGGGTGGAATCGCCCGCCTTAACTCGAAAAAAAATTCCAACTCGACGTTCGTATCGCAGGGGGGTGCCTACTTACGTTTCGTATCCGGCGGCCACGTCTGGTATGAGGAAAATGTAAAGGTGGCGTGGATGGCACTCGTTTGGGCTGTTGGATGGACCATAGAGGCGCTGGTCTAATCACACTCAGGAAATTCTGCACCGATCCGCGAGCGGCGGCATGTGGCACCTTGAGTGGCGGCTAGCGGAGTTTGCTCGGCTGTTGCCGCGGGAATTCGAGGCGGCTAGACTCCGGTGGGAAGTGGGGCAGCAAGCCCACTCGCCACCTTGCTTTGCAGCCCGCCGATCATGCCGCTCTACGTCTTCGGACATCGCAATCCCGACACCGACGCCATCTGTGCGGCGATCGCCTACGCGGACTTCTTGCGGCGGACGAGCCGTCCGGACGCCGTCGCCGCTTGCTGCGGACCGCCGAACGAGCGGACTGAGTTTGCCCTTCGCAAAGCGGGGCTCCCGGCGCCGCGGATCATCATGGACGTGCGGCCGGAGGTCGAGGATGTCTGCGATCGAAGCCTCAACGTCGCCCGTTCGACCGACGTGTTCTACGAGGTGTATCAGCGGATGCACGAACACGAGCTGCGAGCTATCCCGGTCGTCGACGAGAGCGGGGCGCTGGCCGGGATCGTGACGCTGCTCGATTTGCTGGAGTTGGTGTTTCAGGGGGGCGTCGACCCGGTCCACTCCCGGGAAGTGCGGAGCAGTTTCAACAAAATCGTATCGGTCCTCGGCGGCTCGTTTCAGCACGCCATCGAACCGGACCGGGCGGAGGATCTGATCGTCACCGTGGGGGCGATGAGCGCCGGTGGGTTCAGCAAACGGCTCGAGAAGTTTCCCGCCGAACGGATGCTGGTCGTCTGCGGCGACCGTCCCACGATCCAGGTCGCGGCGCTTGAGCGGGGAGTCCGGGGCATCGTCGTCACCGGCGGATACGAACTCTCGAGCGTCTTGCTGCAGCTGGCGGTGGAGCGGGGCGTGACCGTGATCAATAGTCCCTTCGACACTGCAACTACGACGATGCGGCTGAAGGCAGCGCGGGCGATCGAGTCGGTGATCGAGCGGGATTTTATCGTCGTCCCCGGCAAAACCCCAGTGGCGGCCGCTCGGCAGCAGATTCTCAGCTCGGCGCAGCCGATCTTTCCCGTCGTCGACGGGACCCGGCTGATCGGCGTGCTCAGCAAGAGCGATTTGATCAGCCCGCCGAAGCCCGAACTGGTGCTGGTCGACCACAACGAACTCTCGCAAGCGGTTCAGGGGGCCGAGGAAGCCAACGTGCTGGAGGTCCTCGACCACCACCGCCTGGGCGGCTCGCTCCGCTCTTCGCACCCGATTCGCCTGCTGATGGAGCCGGTCGGTTCGACGTGCACGCTGGTCGCCCGGATGTTCCGAGGGGCGGGCGTCGATCCCTCGCCCGGGATGGCGCTCTGCATGGCCTCGGGGATGATCAGCGACACGCTGCACCTCCGTTCGCCCACGACGACCGCGGTCGATCACGAGACGCTCTCGTGGCTGCAGCAGTTCTGCACGGTCGATCTCTCGGCGTACGCTCAAGAGTTCTTCCAGGTCGGCTCGGCGCTGCGAGGGTGCAGCCCCCGCCAAGTGGTCCGCGAGGACTGCAAGGAGTTCGAGGAGGCGGGGCGGCATTTTTCGATCTCCCAGATCGAAGAGATCGGCTTCGATCTGTTCTGGCAGCGGAAGGAAGAGCTGACCGAAGCGCTCGAGGAACTGGCTCGCGAAAATGGGCTCGAGTTCTCGGCGCTGCTCGTGACCGATATCGTCAGCAATGGCAGCCTGCTGCTGATGAGCAGCGAGCCGGCTGGATGGGAGGAGATCAATTACCCGCAGCTCGAGGATCGGCTGTACCAGTTGGACGAGGTGGTCAGCCGCAAAAAACAATTGTTGCCGCTGATCATCAGTCTGCTCGAGTCGACGCCCGAAGTCGGTGGCTAGCCGTTCGTGCTCGGGAGGCGTTGCACGAATAGTGAAATCAGCCGCCACGCGCTAGCGTCCGGTTGTCACCCGGTTTGTGGGAACCGTGGGCTAGCGCCCGGCGGCTGATGGGTGCCCCGCGGCTAGCGCCGTCGGCTCACCCGCGGCTAGCGCCGTCGGCTCAGGGTTACCCGCGGCCGCTCGCGTTTTGGCGGGAGGCGGGAAAGAGCCGTGGGTTTTCGTCGACGAACCGTCGGATGCGGCGTTCGAGAAACGACTTCGATCCGGCCGTCTTCAGATAGCTCCAGCCGATCAGCGCGATCACGAGCGCCCCGATCGCGTCGACGATCAGGTCCCCCATCGTGTCCTGCAGGCCGCTCTTCTGCATGTTCAGTCCGAACGCCTGATCCATCGCGAATTCAAAAATCTCCCACAGCGTTCCCACGCCCAGGGCGAACATGAAGGCGAACAGGGCGACGAACCCCGGCTTCATGTGCAGCCCCAGAGCGGGCTTTTCGTTCAGCACGTAGACGAGCAAAAACCCGAGCAGCCCCAGCAGGAATCCCGACATCGTGTGCAGGAGCAGGTCCCACCACCAGAACCGCACGTAGTAGCCGCGGACTTCGCCGAGAAACAGCGCCGCATAGATGAAGACCACCGCCAGCAGTTCAAATTCCGCCGGGACGTGAACCTTCAGCCGTCGGCCGAGCAGCGTCGGGAGGAGCGAAACCAGCAGGACCCCAAAGGTCGTGGCCGCCGCCATCCAGCGGGCATCGAACAGGGCGAGCGCGACCCCTAGGGCCAACAGCCCTTGGAGCGTGATGACCAGCCTGCGGTGGATTCGCCCTGCGAGTGCGGCGGGAGGCTCCGGGCGGCGTGGAAGTTTCATGGGACGACCCAGGCCGTCCGCTGCGGCAGGACTAGTCGAGCGAGCGCACCCAGACGTTGCGGAACCGCACCGGGTTGCCGTGGTCCTGCAGCATGATCGGGCCGGCCGGCGGATGCGGGCTGTACTTTCCTGGGCTCTTCATCCCCGTGACGCCGGCCAACTCGCGGCGATGCTGGACGAGCACTCCGTTGTGCAGCACCGTGATGAAGCCGGGGCGGACCAACTCGTCCCCGTCGAACTTGGGGATCTCGAAAATGATGTCGTAGGATTGCCATTTTCCCGGGGGCCGGCTGGCGTTGACCGCCGGCGGATACTGGCCGTAGATCGCTCCGGCGTGGCCGTCGGCGTAGGTGCGGTTGTTGTAGGAGTCGAGGATCTGCACTTCGTACAGTCCGAGGAATTTTACGCCGCTATTGCCGCGCCCTTGCGAACGCCCCTTCGCCTCCTCCGGGGCGGCCCATTCGAGATGCAGTTGAACGCTGCCGAAACTGTCCAGCGTATACAGATCGCCGTGGCCGCGGCTCGCTTGGAAATAGCCATTCTCGACCTTCCACTGCGGCTCGACAAACATCCCCGGTTCCTCCCGGTCGCGATGTCCCCAGAGGGCAAGATCGGTGCCATCGAACAGCACCAACGCGTCGCTCGGAGGCGGCACCGTGAGCTCAGTATCGGCCGGAGTGACCACCCGAGGCTGCGGGCGGAACAGATCGTGGACTCGCCACGGCTGGCCCGGCAGCTGCGGCCCGTCGGTCGAGCCGATCCCCGAAATCCGAGCCGGCTCGGCCGGTTTCGATTCCTCAGGCGCGTCCGCGGCTTTCTTGTCGCCGGCGTCGCTCTTTGGCTTCGGCTCCGCCTCCTGCTTCTCGGAATTCGAATCTGAGCCTTCAGGTTTGAGATCCTCAGGCTTGGATTTGTCGCCGGCGTCGCTCTTTGGCTCTGGCTCTGGCTTCTCGGATTTTGCATCTGAGATTTCAGATTTGAGATCCTCCGTCTTCTCCTCCTGCGCCGCGGCCGGCTCGGCAGCATCTTCCTGGGCGGCGGCCCCGAAGGCGGGCAGGATCAGCAGGAGGGCGAGAATTTGCAGCGGCCGCAAGCAACGCATCGAAGGCAACTCCGGAACACGAGGGGGGCGAGAGAATCGGCCACCAGTGTAATCCGTGGGCTGCTGGATAGAGTCGCCCCAGCTAGAGAGGTAGTGCAGTTTTTAAGTCCCCTCTCCCCCGCGGCTTGGCTGCGAACGAAAGTTCCGCAGCCAAGCCGTGGGGGAGAGGGCTAGGGTGAGGGGGCCGGTTGCCGGCCGCT
>NZ_WRPR01000054.1 GCF_010367455.1 Candidatus Laterigemmans baculatus
CCGGAAACCCGCCCCCGGCCCCCGGAAACCCGCCCCCGGCCCCCGGAAACCCGCCCCCGGCCACCGGCTTCCTGCCTCCCGCCTCCGGCCTCTCGCCTCCGGCCTCCTCAGCCTCGCCCTGCTCTTCTGCCTCGCCTGGGCTCTGGGCGTGACCGGGGCGGGGGCGCATTCGCAAGCGGCCGTATTCGCCTCGCAGGCCGTTCGCAGCAGCAGTCTGCTTTCGCTCCAGCCGCTGTTGGACGCCGAGTCGCGGCTCAGCGAGCGGCTTGCGGTCGAGCCCGGCGACTACGCAATGCTGCTCGAGCGGACCGCGGTGCGAGTCCAATTGTTCCGGCTCCAGGAAGCTGCCAAAGTGGCCGGAACGAGCCAAGCGACCCAGCAAGCCGCCTACGACCACAGCCGCCTCAAAGACCGCCGCCAAGAATACTACGACACCCAAACTCCCCTCGCCCCCAATCAGCCGCCGGGCGCTAGCCCCCGGTTCCCAGAAACTGGCACCCTCCCCCCGGGAGGGTCGGGCTCTCAGGCCCGGGGAGGGCGAGCTGAATCCCTCCCCGATCGTTCCTTGCGGTCGTCCCAGGATGAGGGGGGTGATTTAGTCGACTTGCAGAGCCCAGCCGCGGGCCCAAACCGGACGGGTGCCGCCGCGGAACCCGAGGCTAGCGCCAACGGCTCAAGCAGTCCCCCGGGAACCGGCCCCCGGCTCCCGGCTACCGGAAACCGGCCCCCCTACCTTCTCGCCGCAGCCTCCGACGCCCGCGCGGCCCTCGAGTCGATCCCGCTCAGCCCCGAAGCGCGGATCTGGCTGGTGCGGCTGGATTTCGTCACCGGCGAAACCGAGCTGACTGCAGAACGGCTCGAACAGATCGCCCAGCTGCGAAGCGGCAGCCTCGTGACGCTCGACCGCGTATTTGGCTTGGCGGTCCAAAGCCGCCACTGGGACGTCGCCCGCGACGCAGCCAGCCAAACCATCCACATCTCCACCGCCAAGATCCCCGAAGTGCTCAAGCGACTGCGGAACGAGACGCCGCTGCGAGCCAGTGACGTGGTGCCCGAAGAGCGAGCCGCCATCCTGGCCGCCGCCGAGTACGAACTGCGGCACCCCGACCCCGACCCAGCGATCTTGTCGGCCGCCCAAAACCACCTAAGCCCCGCCCTGAGCGACCAAGAAAGAGCCCTCAAAGAGAGAATCGATAGCCGGGAGCCGGGAGCCGGTAGCCGGTAGCCGGTAGCCGGTAGCCGGTGGGAAAAACATCAGCCGCCACGCGCTAGCGTCCGGTTCCCTGCCCCTCCCCAGCCTCGGAGAGGCGACAGACAATAGCCTGGTGGCGTAAGCCCCAGGAACCGAGACCCAGCATCCACCCCCCAAAGCCCCAGCGGGGCGACACCGGAAACCGGAAACCGGAAACCGGAAACCGGAAACCGGAAACCGGAAACCGGAAACCGGAAACCGGAAACCGAAGACCTGGCCCCTCCCCATTCGTGTCATTCGTCCCATTCGTGGTTGTCCCCCCCTTCCGTGCCTTTCCGTGTCCTTCCGTGGCCCGTGTCCTTCCGTGGCCCGTGTCCTTCCGTAGCGCGTGTCCTTCCGTGGCCCCCCCGCAAGCCCTACCTTCTCCGTTTCCTCCGCTTTCTCCTGTGCCTTCACACCCCTGCAGCCACCCGCTCGGATCGAGTACGAGTACCGCTACGCTGAGCACGAGTACGAATAATCACCGGCCACCGGATACCGGCCCCCGGCTACCCTTCTCTCCCCCCCCTTCCGTGCATTTCTGTGTCCTTCCGTGGCCCCCTCCCCTTCCGTGACCCACTTCGTGCTCTTCGTGTCCTCCGTGGTGCCCCCGTTTTTCTTCCGGCTACCTGCTACCTGCTACCGGCTTCCTAACCTCCCTTTCCCTCCCAACCCTCCGCCTCGCCTGCAATCGATTTGAAGCTTTCGTGATCGCGAGTTGCGTAGATCCGGGGGGCAGCTATCTTCAATTGTCCGATAGTCGCCTTTCGCTCCGCGAAAGTAGCGTCTGAAGAGTCGCCTTTCGCTCCGCGAAAGCAGCGTGAGCAGCACAACTTTCGCGGAGCGAAAGGCGACTCTGGGGAAAGACGGGAAAAATCGAACAGCGAAACAAGGTGCAAGTGTCACCCAAAGGAACGAAGTCCGCGCCGACCGAGGCAAATTTCGGCCACGGAAGGACACCGGCCACGGAAAGACACGGAAGGCCACGGAAAAGGTTGTTGAGCGAAAACTCGTTTAACGGCAAGCCGCAGGCGACTGTGTTTCTCGATCGCAAACTCGTTTAACGGCAAGCCGCAGGCGACGGTGTTTCTAGGGAAGGCTGAAGGAATAGGACGTTGAACAGGAGGCAACTGAGTCAACAGAGGAATGAATCTCCGTTACCTCCGCTTTCTCCTGTTCCATCCCCCGTCCGTGTATTTCCGTGTCCTTCCGTGGCCCCCCTGCCCCCTGCTACCTGAAACCTTCCCTTGTTCCCCACCCTGATTGACATTGCTCGCCGTGGCGGCGAGGCGATTTTGGCCCACTACGGCTCCGACCCTGGGACGGTGCTCAAGGGGGATGATTCGCCGTTGACGCTGGCCGACATGGCTTCGCACCGGATGATCTGTGCGGCCCTGGCCGAGGCTTTTCCCGAGATCCCGATCTGCTCGGAAGAAGGGATGGAGAACGGGACAGTCGACCCCGCCGGACGGTTTTGGAGCGTCGATCCGCTCGATGGAACCAAAGAGTTCCTCAAGAAGACTGGCAGCTTCACCGTCAACATTGCGCTGATCGAGAACCGCCAGCCGACGGTCGGCGTGATCTACGTCCCCGCCACCGGAGTCTGCTACTACGGAGGCGTCGACCACGGCGCCTTCGTCATCCACCCTGAGCCGACGGCGCTAGCCGCGGGTGAGCCGACGGCGCTAGCCGCGGGTGAGCCGACGGCGCTAGCCGCGGGTTCCGACCGGCCGGGTGACGCTGCGGAACCCGAGGCTAGCGCCTACGGCTCAAACTATCAGCCGCCGGGCGCTAGCCCCCGGTTCCCAGAAACCACTTCGCGCAGCGACTCCGCCTCCCCGGCTCCCGGCTCCCGGCCCCCGGCCACCGGCCACCGAATCTCCGTGTCCCCCGTCCCGGAAACCCCTCGTTTCGTCGCTAGCCGCGATCATGCGGGTCCGGAAGTGAAGCGGATGCTGGAGAGTTTCGAAGGGGCCGAGTGCCTGAGCATTGGCAGCTCGCTAAAGTTTTGTCTAGTCGCCGAAGGGCGGGCGGATGGTTATTTGCGGGACGTGCCGACGATGGAGTGGGACACGGCCGCGGCCCACGCGATCCTGCGAGCCGCCGGCGGTCACCTGCTCACCTGGCCCGACCTCCAGCCGCTGACCTACGGCAAACCCGACTGGAAAAACCCCAGCCTCCTCAGCGTCGGCCAAAAAGACTTCGCCACCGAAATCAAATCAAAACTATCGGCGGGCTGAAGCGGGCCACGGAAAGACACCGAAGAGCACGGAAAAGATGCTCGTTTAACGGCAAGCCGCAGGCGTGGGAAAGTAGACATTGAACAGGAGGCAACTGAGTCAACAGAGGACTGCTTCTCCGTTACCTCCGCTTCCTCCTGTTCCTTCAACCCCTGCGGTGGTTTCACGGAAAAGGGAACAACCACGGATCACACGAATTACACGAATGGAAAGGCAATGCCCCTGAGCCTGGGGTCGTGTAGCGGCGGAGCGCAGGCTTAAGAAAATTCAACAGGAGGCAACTGAGTTAACAGAGAAACTCTTCTCCGTTGCCTCCGCTTCCTCCTGTTCCTTCAACCTCCCCTGCCCTTCGTGCTCTTCGTGTCCTTCGTGGTTCCCTCCCCCTGACACCTGACACCTGACACCTGACACCTGACACCTGACACCGGACACCGGACACCGGACACCGGCCCCCGATTCTCCCCCTGAAACCTGCTACCTCTCCCCCCCATGCGTATTCTTGTCACTGGCGGCGCGGGCTTTATTGGCTCGAACCTGGTGCGGCATCTGTTGGCTTCGGGCCACTCGGTGCTGAACCTCGACAAGCTTACGTATGCAGGTAACCTGCGATCGCTCAGCGACGTTGCCGACTTGCCTGGTTATGAGTTCGCGCACGTTGACATCGTCGCGATTGAATCGGTCCGGCAACTGTTCGGGCGTTTCCGTCCCGAGGCGGTGATGCACTTGGCGGCCGAGAGCCATGTGGACCGTTCGATCGATGGTCCGCGAGCGTTCATCGAGACGAACGTGGTGGGAACGATGAACATGCTCGAGGCGAGCCTCGAATACTGGCGGGAGCTGGAGAGCGAGCAGCGAGAGCGGTTCCGTTTTCTGCACGTCTCGACCGACGAAGTTTACGGATCGCTCGGAGCCAAGGGGTACTTTACCGAGACGACGCGGTACGACCCGCATTCCCCCTACTCGGCCAGCAAAGCGGCCTCGGACCACTTGGCCCGAGCCTGGCACGACACCTACGGCTTGCCAGTCTTGGTCACCAACTGCAGCAACAATTACGGGCCGTACCAGTTCCCCGAGAAGCTGATCCCGGTCGTGATTCTCAAATGTCTCAGGGGCGAACCGATCCCGGTCTACGGCAAGGGTGAAAACGTCCGCGACTGGCTGTACGTCGAAGACCACTGCACAGCCCTGGCGGCGGTCTTAGAACGAGGCCGCATCGGCGAGACCTACAACATCGGCGGCAACAACGAAAGAACCAACCTAGACCTAGTCCAAACCCTCTGCCAAATCCTCGACCGCCTCCGCCCCTGCCCCACCGGCGACTCGCATGCCGCCAAAATCACCTTCGTTGCGGATCGCCCCGGCCACGACCTGCGATATGCAATTGATGCCAGCAGAATCAAACAGGAGCTCGGTTGGGAACCCAAACAGGACCATGCCTCGGGTTTTGAAAAGACGGTGCGATGGTATCTCGACAATGAAAGCTGGTGGCAATCGATCCTCTCAGGCGATTACAAGCTCGAGAGGATTGGCGGAACACGCTGAGCGGCGGAGGAAAACCGCAGAAGCCACAGAGAGCACCGAGCCCATGGAGCGACGACACAACTGGGCCCTCGAAAACGCTTTCCGTCACTTCGTGCTCCCCTCCCCCGGCAACCGGACACCGGCCCTCCCCGTAAAACCTGCTATCTAAAACGTGCTCCCTCCGCTTCCCTCCCGTGCTCTTTCGTGGCCTTATTCGCCCCCACGGCAATTACACTGAATCCTCCCACTCTTCATCGGGATTTGCACCAGTGAAAAAGACCGGCCTTAGCTTCAACTCCCGCAAAGCCCTGACCGTCAACCTCGGCGAAGCCGCGGGGACGGAGATCGCCAACCTAATTCAGCGTCTGTCGAGCGAGATCGAGGAGTTGCGCAGAACTAAAGTCAGCATCACGCGAATCGTCCCGAACGGCGAATGCGTCACATCTAGCGATGCGTAAAAACGCATCCTGCGACCGTTCCCGCGTGAAAATTCACAAGCATAATGCTTCGGCACGCATTGCTCGCTATGCTCCACAAGTTGCTTTGAACCTATAGCTTTTCCCTGCGGTATCTAATGACTCAACATGACCAAGACTTCGCGATCGACTCGCTAAGAACACTACTTAGCACGGGGTGTCCATACTATCCACAGTAGCAATTGCTCTACTTGTCTTGCTTCCTTTGTGGTGACGCTATAGATGGTGCGCACGCCACGGTTGGGCGCGACATCCACCGAGGCTCTCCCGGCGAGTAGTAAGCTTGCCGCAATCAATCAGACTGACGCCCAAGCATCGCAGAATCATGAGAAAAGGCATCATCCTCGCCGGCGGTTCGGGTACCAGACTGCATCCGGTGACTCGTGGAATCAGCAAGCAACTGCTGCCGATCTACGACAAGCCGATGATCTATTATCCGCTTTCCGTGTTAATGTTGGCTGGCATCCGCGACGTGCTGGTGATCTCCACGCCCGACGACCTCCCCATGTACCGCAAACTACTGGGCACGGGGGAGGACGTCGGTATCCGTCTTGCCTACGCTGAGCAACCGAAGCCCGACGGGTTGGCCCAGGCATTTATCATCGGCGAAGAGTTCATTGGTCAGGACCCCGTAACGCTCGTCTTGGGTGATAACATTTTCTACGGCCAAGGTTTTTCGCCGAAGCTGAAAGCCGCAGCCGCGGAGCAATCCGGTGCACGCGTATTTGGATATGAAGTTCACGATCCAGAACGCTATGGAGTCGTGGCATTTGACACTAGCGGCAAAGCGATCTCGATTGAGGAAAAGCCGGCGCAGCCCAAATCGAACTTCGCGGTCACCGGACTCTATTTTTATGACAATCGCGTTGTTGAGATCGCTAAGGCGGTCAAGCCATCGGCGCGCGGCGAGCTAGAGATCACCTGCGTCAACCGCCATTACCTTCAAATGGGCGAACTGAACGTCGAAGTTTTGGGGCGAGGGCACACTTGGCTCGACACCGGAACCCACGACAGTCTGCTCGAGGCCTCGATGTTCGTGAAAACGATCGAGCACCATCAGGGATTTAAATTGGCCTGTCTTGAAGAGATCGCGTTCACTAATGGGTGGATAACCGATGACGACTTAAATTCGTCAATATCTCTGATCTCGGACCCATCCTACCGACGCTATTTAGAAGCTCTTAAAGATCGGCCGGAGCGAATGGCGAGATAACTATGACCAACAAAGCATCCACCAATGCGGTTGCAAGAGTCTCGGAGTGTATCGAGTCGGTAAGGTTAGACGAGGTCTCTTTCACCTTTGTCGAGGTAATCGACGCCGCTTTCGTGCTTTCGTTGCGCACGAATCCTGACCTAAACCGGCACCTTTCTGCGGTCTCAAACGATCTCGCGGCGCAGGAATCCTGGATACGGGAGTACAAACGACGGGAGTCGCAAAGCACCGAATTTTACTTTATTATTCGAAAAAGTGACGAGCCGACGGGAACGGTCCGGATTTACGATTTCAGAGAAGACTCGTTTTGTTGGGGTAGCTGGATAATTAAGCCGGGTGCTTCGCCGCGTGTTTCCATCGCCAGCGTGCAGCTCGTCTACAAAATCGGCTTTCAGGCCCTCGGATTTGCTCAGTCACATTTTGAAGTCCGCAAGCAAAATTCGTCTGTTAACCGGTTTCACCTGAAAATGGGCGCGGTCCGGGTTGGCGAGGACGTTGACAGTTATTTCTATTCAATTGAAAAAGCCTGTGTAGAAGAATTTTTCCGGCGACGTGATCGCTGAAGAAAACGCATTCTCTGGCATGTAGCAAGTTAATCAGTTGACTCCCCGAAGTATCCATGAAATGGCAGTCTTAGGCCAACGCGAACTGATTCGCCTTCCGAAAATTGAGGACGACCGCGGTAGCCTTTCGTTTATCGAGGGGACGCACCACATTCCGTTTGAAATTCGACGCGTCTTCTACCTTTATGGAATCCCTGGCGGTGCTGAACGCGGTGGTCACGCTCACAAGTTGTTGCACCAGTTTATCGTCGCAGTGTCGGGTAGCTTCGACATTGTGTTGGATGACGGTGTCGTGGAAAAACGCTTTCACCTGGACCGTCCGGATTTAGGAGTCCACGTGGTGCCGATGATTTGGGCTGCGATCGAGAATTTTTCGCCCGGTTCGGTATGTATGGTCGTAGCGTCTGACCTTTATGATGAAGCGGATTACTACCGTGATTACTCAGACTTCAGATCCGCTCTGGCGTCGCAGAAATGAAAGTTCCGTTTCTCGATCTTCAAGCCGCTACTAACGAACTCCGCTCTGAACTCGACGAAGCGTATCGTCGATTTATGGATTCGGGATGGTATATCCTCGGCGAGGAAGTCGAAGCATTTGAAAGCGAGTACGCCGAGTACTGCGAATCGGAACACTGCGTGGGCGTCGGCACTGGGCTCGACGCACTAACCCTCGCTTTGCGGGCAATCGACGTGGGGCCCGGCGATGAAGTCATCGTACCCACGAACACCTATATCGCTACTTGGTTGGCGGTGACGCAAGTCGGTGCGACGATCGTCCCCGTCGAACCTGACGAACAGACGTACAATATCAATCCGACACTGATTCAGTCCGCGCTTACAAAAAAGACCAAAGCCATAATGCCGGTCAATTTGTATGGCCAACCGTTCGACTATGACGCAGTGACTTCTATTGCAAACGACGCAGGGGTGAAAGTAGTCGTTGACAACGCGCAGGGGCAAGGAGCTCGCTACAAAGGCCGGCGGGTCGGCGGTATCGCAAACATCGAATGCCACAGTTTCTACCCCAGTAAGAACTTAGGCGCTTACGGAGAAGCAGGGGCGGTCACAACGCGAGATCCTCAGATAGCGGAGCGAGTACGTGTGCTCCGCAACTATGGCTCAAAAATTCGCTATCACAATGATGAATGTGGTACGAACTCGCGTATTGACGCATTGCAAGCCGCCTTCTTGCGAGTGAAGCTGCGGCATCTTGACCAGTGGAATGCAAGGCGGAAAGAGCTCGCACGGTCCTATGGTATGGGTCTCCTCAAAATCTCGCAATTGCAGCTTCCGGTCGTTCCCGAATGGGCCGACCCGGTATGGCACCTCTTTGTAATTCGCCTTCCTCACCGAAATAAGCTGCAGGAACGACTCACGCAGCGAGGAATTCAGACAATCATCCATTACCCAATCCCACCGCATCTGAGCAAAGCATACGAGGCGCTGGGCTACAAACGCGGCGACTTTCCGATCGCTGAATGTCTTACTGACGAAGTGCTGAGTCTTCCAGTTGGTCCCCATGCGGACCCCGCACACCCTAACGTGGTTGTGACCGCAATAGTGGACTGCCTGCCTTGATTAGCGCTTTCAGAAACTGGTGCAGAGCGACTGTAGCTAAAAAGGCAACTTTGCGGACGGGATACTATAGATGGCGGGCGCTGCATCAATGCTCAGTGGCGCGTGGTTCACTGGACTGGCCGCGGTCGACAATTGCCGACGTGCCGGTGAGGGTGGATGGCTGTGGAACCGTATCCATTGATGCCGACGTGAGGCTAGGCTACCGTTCCGCACCTCGCATTGGAAATGGAGAAATTCTGATGCAAGCGCGACGAGCAGGTGCAATAATCAGAATTGGACTAGGTACTGCGACGTCCAATAATATCTCTATCGTCGCAATGGACTCAGTTGTTTTGGGAAGCAGGTGTCTGGTCGGAGACCTTGTTTCGATCTTCGACTGTGACTTTCACGAGTTGAACCCGGTGGGGAGGCATATCTCGCCGGGCAAGATCTCGCCTGTGTCGATAGGTGACAACGTATGGCTAGGGAGCCGTGTGATCGTTTTGAAGGGCGTGACGATTGGCGACGATACTGTTGTCGCGGCCGGAGCGGTCGTGGCAAGCTCACTTCCTGCCGGAGTTCTTGCCGCAGGAGTACCTGCGAAGATCCTGAGAACGCTGGCTGCGGCCGGTGCTTAAAATTCAAGCGATGCAGTTACTATTGAGTCTGCCAGAAGCCTCCGGGACCGAGCGTGAGGTATTTGTATGCTTTGCGTTCGCGCGTGTACCGGCTTACCGTGATCGTGCAGCTAGCCATTTGAGTAGAACGTCCCAATGGATCTACTCATGAGTGCTGCACGATTACCGGACTTGCCGCCTGATTGTCGCCCTGCGGATCCCAACCTTATAGACTCAGGCAAAGGTCATGGCTCATACGGCCAAATTTTTCGGTCCAGCTCAATCATTGGCGGTGCCCAGGTCATCAACGTGGTGATTGGGATGGTGCGAATGAAATTAGTCGCGGTTTTGATTGGGCCTTCAGGCGTTGGCTTGCTTGGAATCTACCAATCAATCACTGGTTTGGCAGGAACCATTGCAGGTTTGGGATTGCAAACTAGCGGTGTCCGTGAAGTCGCCCGGTACCATGGTCTGGGAGACCTTGCGGGGATTGCTCGCACCATCACTACACTACGGCGGGTATGTTGGTTCACAGGATTAGCAGGGATGCTTTCGCTGGCTGCGCTCTCGCCGTGGGTCAGCCAAGCGACTATGGGATCAAAGGACTATGCCTGGGCAGTCGCTATGTTGGGCGTAACTATCTTGTTCGGAAACCTTGCCGCGGGACAAGGGGCGATTGTTCAGGGCACACGCCGTATCGGCGACATTGCGCGAATGCAGATAGCAAGCGCGCTCGCCGGGACAATAGTCGCCGGCGTATTTTACGGCTGGCTCGGGTCTGCGGGGATCGTGCCAGCGCTGATTGCACTGTCTCTAGTTTCTTTAAGCATTTCTACGTACTTTGCCTGTCGTGTTAAAAAAGCCGCAGTGATGGTCTCATGGAGTGAGTCCATCGTACAAGCCACTCACTTGGTGCGACTAGGGATAGCGCTGGTGTGGAGTGCGGCGCTAGCAGGTGTTGTAACGTACGCCACTCAAGCAATGATTCTCCGGGACCTCAATGTCGAGGCTGTGGGTGTTTACGCTGCCGCTTACACTCTATCAGCGATGTTCGTGAATTTTGTACTCAGCGCGATGGCGGCTGATTTCTACCCTCGACTTACAGCAAATTCCAATAATCATGCTCGAATGACAAATCTGGTTAACGAGCAAACAGAAGTCGGATTGCTTCTGGCCTTCCCAGGATTGTTAGCAACGCTACTGTTCGCGCCGTTCGTAATACCTGTTCTATATACTTCAGAATTTGCGCCGGCATCAGGGCTGCTGAAGTGGCTCGTGTTGGGATGTATGGGACGTGTCCTGTCGTGGCCGCTGGGGTTCTGCCTTCTCGCCAAGGGGCAGGGCATCCTTGTCGCAACGACTGAATCAGTATCCAATGTTGTCCATCTGTTAATGATATGGGCAGGATTGTCGTTGATGGGGCTCACCGGAGTGGCAGTTGCGTTTGCGCTTTTGTATGTCCTCCACACCATGGGTATGCTAATCGTCACGCACATGACGATTGGCTTCCGGTGGTCGCGAAACGTCTTGAATCAGTTGGCTTGGATGGTTCCAACCGCACTTTCAGTGTTTGCCGCAACATGGTGCTTGCCAGACGTGCTGAATGTCGTTTTCGGTGGGATTGTGATGGTCGGAAGTGCTGTAGCATGTTTGCGGCAACTGGCACTCAGACTCGGGACGCACCACAGGGTTACGAAAGCCATCATTGCAGTTCCAGGTGGCAGCGCAATTCTAAAAGCAACTTCTATATGAGCATGGGTTTAGGGCTGCGTTCGGCCGCGCGCGAGATGGGTTCGCCGCCATCGTTTGCCTTTGCGCTATTTGCATACAACCAAGAAGGGTATGTGCGAGCGGCGGTTGAAGGCGCGCTCTCACAAACGTATTCGCCACTGGAGATTATTCTTTCAGACGATTGCTCTTCTGATAGAACATTCCAGATCATGCAGGAAATGGCTGCGGCATATGTTGGCCCGCATTCTGTTCGCTGTCGCCGGAGTTCAGTAAACTCCGGGTTAGCCCGGCATATAAATGATGTCGTTTCCGAGATCAACGCGGAATATGTTTGCGTTGCCGCCGGAGATGATCAGTCAATGCCATCGCGTGTCGAGCACCTTGCTGCTGAATTTAGGAGAACGGGGGCGATCTCGATTTTCTCAAATTGCATAGCGATTGACGAGAGCGGTCGGGAAATGGGATCCTACTATAGGAAATGTCTGGACGTCGATCGGGACCAGGTGCTCCGAAACAAAATTGGAGTTTTGGGCGCATCCCACGCGTTTCACATGGACGTCTTTCGCGTATTCGGGCCGCTGCGAGCAGACGTCGTTTTTGAGGACCTTGCCCTTGCTTTTCGAGCGGCACTTCTTGGTGACGTCCGATATCTTGATCGCGAATTAATTCGCTATCGATTAACAAGTGGGTCGCTTGGGCGATCTCCCGTTGCGTCTTCGTTGAAAGACTCGCACAAATCAATATCACGGCGTCTTAATCGTGCTATCGCGTCTCACACTAATCAATTAAACGACCTGCTGACGTTTGAGTCACTGCACTCTGACCGTCGTTCTGAATGTCGGGAAATCGCGATCGGGGTAGCCGATTTGATCTCGCGGTTGCTCAGAGACGAGCGGCTTATGTCCGAGTTCCCGAGGTATTCATTGAAGACATTGGCAAAGTTAACTTTGCATGTCCGGTTTCGCTTAGTGTTAAAATCGCTCCTCTGTCGCTTAGGGATTCTGCCGTAAGGTTGTTCTCCCTGGCGGTCTGCTCTTGGCTCTACAGTGAAGATATTGATACCTGTTGCCGGTAGTCTCGACGCCCCGGGCGGTGTGCTAACGTATATACGGAATCTTCGCCGAATGCTCCCTTCGGTGGGGGTTGCGGTTGAGGTTGTGACTCATCCCGCCGGCGGACGCGTTGTGAGTAGCCGTATGGCTAGTCTGTGTCGAAACTATATTTCTCGCGTGCCGTTAGAAGTGGTGCGGGCCGGGCAGGTTGCGGAAATCGTAAGTTCTGTGGATGCCTACGATCTGGTGCACACGCACGATCCGTTCATGTCGCAAGTGTTCCGCAATCGATTTCCAAATGCCAAAATAGTCCAAACGGTCCATGGCACAAACTATGAACATGTTCGAGAGCACATGTGTTCTGCGCCGCTTGGCAGGCGGATCGCTCGCGAGTTTACGCTCTATAATCCGATTCTTCGCCACGCGGTGTGGAAGCACGAAAATGCAGGGATGAGTGCCGCAGATCACCTTCTGGCTGTGGATTCCAATCAAGCACGGTTAGCGTGTAGTCGGATCAAAGACCCCGGCAGGGTATCTGTCATCTACAATGCCGTTGACGTTGCGAAATTGTTGGAGCAGGCGCGCCAAGAGCCACGTAATGCTTCACACGGCGCGTATTTCCTTATGGCGCGTCGACTATCGCCAAAGAACGGCGCTGTCTTTGCCGTAGAGGGTTTTTTAGATTGGGTCGGTGAAAGGAATGTTCAGCTGCTTATTGCCGGAGAAGGAAGCCAGCGCGTCACCATAGAGAGAGTGCTCAGTAGGTCAGCAGTGGGTGACAAAGTGACTCTACTCGGGAACGTGCTGCCAAGCCGGATTCCTTCGCTGATGCGCGACGCGATCGCGACTGTCGTGCCTTCGGTCCCAGTCGGAGGTGTAATTGAGGCAACGTCGCTGGCTGCGCTTGAATCACTAGCGCTTGGTACTCCTGTTATAGCTTCGGATATCGGTGGGCTCAGTGAGATTGACAGCGGTTCTAACATTATAGACTTGGTCCCACCTGGGGATTCGCACGCGATTGCGAACGCTTTCGATCGTTCCTTCCGCAAGGCAAGTGGTACGGCGTCGAATGAGCAAGGGGAGCGAATGCGTCGCATTAAGAGTGTCGAAGCGAGGTTTGGTATTGAGGTTTGGGTTAAGACGATCAAGAGTGTGTATGAAAAAACGATATCCGACCAGTCGCGTTGCTTAACCCCTTCTGTGGCTTCCTGATGAAGATATGTATCAGCGGCGATCCCCTGTCGAAGGGGGTTACGAGTCCGACGCCGTTCCGTGGCATGGTTCGCGAACTAGTGCGCTCACGACGTGATGACCAATTCGTATTCTCAGTGAGCCGCGATCTCGTTGACGAATCAGAGTTTCAGACCTTTCTTCAATCTCTCACTCCGGGGAATTGGGAAGTCCATATCGATAAAACGTCCCGCCGTATGAGGCAGGCGATGTCGATGTGTCGATTGCCCAACTATAATGCCATTAAGGTGCATGCAGATGTGTATTTAAACACCGATGTCGATTACCTTGGGTCATCTGCATCTCCGCAAATAAACACAGTTGCGGATCTTTCTTCGGTTGGTCGAGCGGCTGGGTCCAGCTTGAAGTGGCACGGTAGGTGGATGCGACGGCACGCGTTCGACGTGCTAGCGAGGCACGCTCAGAACGTAGTCGCAATTTCAGTTGATACAAAAAGAAGTCTTGCTGCGTATGCGCCTGCACTGGAAGCTAAAACGACGGTGGTTTATTGCGGCATCGACGAGGCATGGCACGCCGCCGGCGATGGTGATATGGAGCCTGTGCCTCAAAAGTTGCTGCAACCTCGCCCCTACTGGATCTGGTGGGGACTGGCGACCCGCAGGAAGAACCTACATCGCGCCGTTCAGGCATATGCAGCGCTTCTGAATAGCGGGAGCGCCTCGAGCATCCCAGACTTCCTAATTGTTGGGAAGTTTGGCGGCGATTCGGAAGATTTGCCCCACCTAATAGGGGATCTTAAGTTGCGGGATCGCGTGCGCCACATTCCATTTCAGCCATTAAATATTCTGGTGTCGCTGGTCAGCGAGAGTTCTGGTTTAATTTTTCCATCCCTGGTTGAGGGTTTTGGCTTGCCTGCTGTTGAAGCGATGCGGTTGGGGAAGCCAGTGCTGATTTCAGGCAAAGGGGCGCTACCAGAGGTGACGGGAGGGTTGGGGCTGGAATGCGAGCCGGAAGAAATCGCTAGCATTACACGATCCATGAACGACCTATGTGACGAGCCCAAGTGGGTAGATAGAGCCGCGCAGAGGAAGCAATGGGCACGGCAATTTACCTATTCACGGGCCGCGGCAGAGTACGGCCGAATAATTGACTCCATTGTAAACTGAGAAATGGTCGCCATTAATATGATTCCGCCGAAGTTGCCACCACTTCCGCCTCACGTCAAGGTTGGAAGAGAGACAGGGTGGGATCCAAAGCAGTCTGTATCTCGGGCGTGTCCCGTTTGCCTGGTTGGGGCGGGAAAGCCATTTGCGATTCGGCCGGATGGTTTTCAAGTGAGCGTCTGTACGAGTTGCAGCATCTATTTCCTCGCGCATGCGCCAACAGAGGAGCAACTTACTTCGTTCTACACACGCTACGATCGGTTTAAGGATCTTTCGGGGAGTAGAGCCCCGCGGTCTAATAAGTCTTTACGAAGAGACGAGAGTTCCGACCCGTATATTGAGATTCTTCGCGCCACCGGCGGGCTGAACTGTATTTCGCTTTGCGAGATTGGCTCAGCTCACG
Source organism: Candidatus Laterigemmans baculatus (assembly GCF_010367455.1). GTDB lineage: Bacteria > Planctomycetota > Planctomycetia > Pirellulales > Pirellulaceae > Laterigemmans > Laterigemmans baculatus. The sequence goes on from NZ_WRPR01000054.1 coordinate 14,959, forward strand.
GGGGCTTTCTTGAACTCGCTCAGGCTTAAGGCGCAGTCGTCACTGGAGTGGAGTTGGATGAAGAAACGGCGAATATTGCCCGCGAGAACGGGATTGCTACGCAGTCATCGTTTCCAAAAGACGTAGACTTTGACGTGGTGTGTGCATTTCACCTGCTCGAGCATTTGTTGTCGCCTGACGATTCGATGGCCCAGATTAGTGCCAGCTTGCGTCCGGACGGGCGTCTTTTGGTCGCTGTGCCAAATGGTGGCCAGGCGGATGTGCTTGGCACATCGTGGGTTGGTTTTCGCGTAGATCTCGAACATCTGCAAGATTTTACTCCTCGGTCAATGGCGGAACTTATGTCTCGTCACGACTTGTTTGTGGAGCGTTTTTGGACTCTCGGACAGCCGCGGCTTCAGGATTCTGTTACCCATCAAGGTGTCGCTGCGAAACATCGCTGGTTTCACAGACTCGCGTTGTCTTTGGACGCCGTTCGCCGTCGTGCCGTTAGAAGCAATATTCTGTCGGGTGACTACAACTTGATCATTTTGGCCCGAAAGGCCTGACGTCAATGCGCTCCGTTGTCTTACTTCAATCGAGATACGGTCCTTACCACATCGCGAGGCTCGATCGGTGCCGCGAGGCGTTTGCTGTTTATGGAACTGACGTGGTCGGTGTTGAGGTTTCGAAGCTAAACCAATATCGATGGGAGGTACAAAGCCATTCTGCTTTGAGGACGATGGTCGTGGATAAGCAATACCAAGCAATTTCTGGTCGACTGATATGGAAGGCGACGACTGCTACTCTCAATGCGATCTCACCGGATGTCGTAGTTGTAAATGGATACTCGTTTCCAGAGGCGCTTGCGGCGATATGCTGGGCAAACGATCGGCGTCGCGGAATTGTTCTCGCATCTGACAGTCGAAGCGAGGACCACCAGCGCTCCGTTTGGAAAGAGTTTTTGAAACGCAGGGTAGTCGGCGCTTGCACTTGTGCCCATGTCGCAGGCAGCCAGAGCGCGAGCTATTTAATCCAATTGGGAATGGCCGCTGACCGACTGTATTACTGCACGGATTGCGTCGACAATGAGTTTTATGATTATTCTCGTGAGCCAGGGTTGCAGCCTCCCCGCGACGAGCAAGTCTCGCCATATTTTATTGCAGTAAGCCGGTTTATTCCAAAGAAAGGGCTAGTGCATTTAATTGAAGAGTACCGTGCGTATGCGGATGCGTGTGATGGCGTGCCATGGAGATTAATGATCGTCGGCGACGGGCCGCTGCGCGAAAAGCTAGAAGTTACTGCGTCTTCGCTCGAACGCGGTAATGTCGAGTTCCCTGGATTCCTGAATCCAGATCAGTTGCGCGCTAGGTATATAAACGCATCTTGCTTTGTTCATCCGAGCGAGCAGGATACTTGGGGGCTCGTTGTGAACGAAGCAATGGCTGCGTCGCTACCAGTGATCGTTAGCGATGGCGCGGGCTGTGCTGTAGACCTCGTGAAACAGGGGCTCAACGGCTGGATAGTGGGCGCAAACACTGGAGGAGAGATTGCTTCCGCAATGAGCCGGATGCATCAAATGCCGCCGGAGGATCGAGCGGGAATGGGAGCGGTCAGCAGGTCGGTAATCGCCGATTGGGGACTAAGTCGTTACGCTCAGGAGTTGCACGCAGCATGTGGGCGATCGGTTGAGTTGGCGAAGTCCATTAAGACGCGTTTAGGTGTTGCCGATTCGATGTTATTACGTAGTCTCGCGACTCTTGTAAGGTGATGTGGTGAGTTGCGAAATGCCTGTAATTTCGATTGTGATTCCGACGTTAGGCCGGATCTCATTCCTTCTTGATGCCGTAGAGGCTTTGTGTAAACAAAATGTACGCGCATGGGAGTGCCTCGTAATAACGCAGTCCGATCTGGACAACTCTGCGCTACGGGCTTTGGCGCAGAAGACACACGGCCGGTTGCGGGTTTTTCGGCTAAATGAGCCGAATGCGAGTTTGGCTCGTAACGTGGGGCTTTTGACTGCAAGAGGTGAAATAGTTCTTTTCTTGGATGACGATATCGAGATCTGCTCCGAGGATTTTTTGCAGGCGCATCTCGATCATTATAGATCCGAGCGAGTTGCTGGTGTTGCAGGGCAGATACTCGGGCCTGACCGCACTGCTGTTTCTATGCGTCATCGCTGGAGCGCTAAGTTCAGAAATGGCTGGCTCTATTTCCCCATGTGCTTTGACACCCAATGCTCGATCCGGTCCGGCGGTTCCGGTAACTTGTCCGTTCGACGCTCTTTGGCAATCGAAGTAGGTGGAATGGATGCAAATTACATAAAGGGAGCGCATAGAGAGGAATCGGACTTCTGTCTTCGGTACGTCGCTCAGTTTGGTCCGCTCGTGTTTGATCCCAAGGCATCGATTGTTCACTTGATGGCCCCCAGTGGTGGGTGTCGTGTTGATGGTATGAATCAAGGGATTCATCCGATTCACCACGTTGCTGGCGAGTGGTACTTCATTTTAAAGGGGCTTCAAATAGGGACCGTTACATTTTGGGACCTACGGCATCACTTACTTTGCCTTGTCCGCCGGCAAATCTTTAGCCCCAGCAATCGGCGGAGCGTTCGGAAAGTGCTGAAAGCTACGAGCGTTTCTTTTCAGGGGTTGCGTCGGGCGTATTTGCAGTTGCGGCGAGGGCCTCGATACATCGACATGGACGGAGTCGGTTCACTCTATCAACCAGTCGAAATCCCCCCTGTTCAGCACGGCGCGTAGCGGGTATTCGCGTTTATGTCTTATGAGCTCGCAACTCGACTGATTCTGGCCGGCTTTTTTGGGGCGTCTGCGTTAGCTTGCTTAAAGCGGAGTCCGGCGGCGCTGGCCGTTCTGGTTGTTGCGGCCTATGGAATGGGCGGGTTCAATACGCACATCGGAACAGCCGTTAGTCCGGAGAAGGTCGTAACTCTTGCGTCCTCCGGATATCTTGTTTTTATCGACCGGTCTTGGATCGCTCGGTTGCGGCATTTCTCGGATGAGCATGTATGGTATGCGGTCGTGGGCGTTTTTGCTGCGTTGGCCGCGGCGTATCTGCTTCCCTTCCCGCAGGAGAATGTCCGCAGTCACGGGCTTCAGAGTCCAGCGTTAAGGCCGCTGGTGCAGACCTATAGCTATCTTAGCTACGTTTCACTTTATCCTCTCGCGATTCTTGCGTTCTCTCGGCCAATTAATGCATGGCGGTTTCTAAAATCATATGCCTGGCTCGCGAGGTTGCAGGTAATAGTCGCACTTTATCAGCTGTCTGGGGCACCTTTTATAGGCATAAATCGGCTGGGGTACTCTAATAGCTTCGCAGCTTTTGAATCCGGTGGAGAGATGATTCGGAGGCTGTACGCATTTGCTGGCGAGCCTAAAGCTCTCGCAGTATTTCTGCTTCCTGCAATCTTCATTAGTCTTTCGTCGTTAGCGGCGCCGGGGCAGCGGTCGCGGCGGTTGTGGTTTGAGGTTGCCGATCTCGGCCTACTTGTTTTTGTCTTTCTGTTCACGTTCTCGACTGCCGGAATACTGGCGTTACTCGCCGGAGGAGCGTATTTGCTTCCGTCCTTTTCGCGTAGCAATAGCGCGTCAACGCTTCGGCTGGTGGCAGTGTTCGCGCTGATAATGTTTGGAGTGGTGGGCGGCTCCGCTTTGTGGAGTGAGTCACGAGACGGATCTTCCTTGCTTGATGCACTCGTGGGCCGTTCGGCTGTGCGTTTACAAGATGAGGCGCCTGATCGTCTCGAAGCACGAGTGTTGGAATATTTGTTTTTTGAACAGCCAGTAGGGCTCTTCGTAGGTCTTGGGCCAGGGATGTACTGCTTTCACCTTCCCGGAATGACGTTTGCTAAAGGGATCGTTCCTATAAATTCTGGTTGGGTAACGGTGCTAGCGGATCTGGGCGTGGTTGGGCTTCTTTATTTTGGGCTTTGGATATACCGTGTGACCATTGGGGGCAGTCGCCGAAGCTTTCGCAGTACGAGTGCAACTTACTATATCGCTGTGTTTCAAGGAGCGTTCGTGGCTGCCGTTTTCTTGCATATGGGGACGGGAGCGTTGCCGTTTATATTTCTATTTGGAGGCGCGCTAACGGCATGCCGGCGATGGCCGATGCCGAAGAGCAAAGCGCTAGCCGGCAAAGCGAGCCTTCTTGGAGTGTCGCATTAAGATGACGTCCTTCGCGGTCGACCATGTGATAGATTCTATCCACCCTCAATGTGGCGGGCCTTCGCAAAGTGTCCCGGCGCTTTGTGAAGGTTTGTCCGGTTGCGATGTGAAAATCGTCTTGCATTCACGGGATTTTGGCCGCTATCGAAGCCATGAGGTTCGATGCCAACTAATCTCTGTTCGCGACGCAGCTAGGGGTAGATTTGGCGTTAACCCGCAGATTTTGCATGTTCATGCTATTTGGAATCCATGCTCGTCGTTCGCGATGCGAGCGACAAGGAGGCGGGGAGTGCCATATGTTGTCAGTCCGCGTGGAATGCTGCATCCAGATCGCATATCGTCATTTAAGAAAGTTCTGTGGCGTTGGATGCTGGAATCGGAGAACCTGAGGAACGCAACTGTTATCCATGTGACCTCCCGCGCGGAATTGGAGACTGTTCAGGCGTGCGGATGGGAGTTGCCCCCTATTGCAGTCATTCCTAATGCAGTGCAGAGCTTTGGTAGGCTACCGAATGATGGGCGTGTCGCCGCTGACGCCCCGCCGCAGATCGCATGCATTGGCCGTGTCGCTCCGATCAAGCAAATGGATGTATTGATTAGGACGATGCCGGCGGTTATTCAGCGGTTCCCGGGGGCTCGTTTGAGAATTATTGGTCCGGACGAGAGCAATTTAGTTGGAGCGTACAAGTCTCTTTGTCGCGAGCTTGGAATAGTCGATGCAGTTGAATTCACGGGTGAACTGGATCGACAGGGCATCGCTGATAAAATACTTCAGTCTCATTTAGTTGTGATGCCTTCGCGATCTGAAAACTTTGGTATGGCTGCAGCGGAAGCTATGTCCCTTGCGGTTCCGGTTGTTCTTTCTAGCGGGGTGGGGATCGCGGCAGATGCTAATCGTGCAGGTGCGGCTCTCGTGGTCGACCCGAAACCTGACCTGCTCGCCGCCGCAATCGGAGATTTGCTTTCCAGCGCAGAGCGACGAAAGCAGATGGGTCGTGCCGCAAGCAATTTCATCCAGAGTGAGTTTTCAGTAGAAAGTGTGGCTCAGCGGATGAAATCCGTATACGAGTGGGTGCTTTTTGGTGGGGCGCCACCTGAGTGCGTTGTGCGGAGTTAGCGTTTGCCGCGGACGTGGGTTGTGTAAGTCGAAATTTGCAATTGGGCATCTCAGAACTTGGATGCCACGTTCAAAGCAATTGCTCCTTCGTTGAAGGCTCGCAACCTGGCCTGCGGCGCGAACCTTGCGTTTTTGCTCATTTTAGGATCGAAATCTCGTCGTGCCGACTGGTTCCCGCTGCTGGGATTTTGGTAACGATTCGGTTGGCGATGTTTCACCCCGGCTGTTGGTGCTTCCACCCCGTTCCGCGTTGTAGTTGTTTTAGTGCCCATCATGTCAACTTCTGCTATCCGGCCCCTCATCATACTTGGGACACGTCCTGAAGCGATCAAACTCGCTCCGGTCATTGCGGAGTGCCGATCGCGTCTCGAAGATGTCAATCCCATTGTATGCAGCACCGGGCAGCACAGAGAGATGTTGGCTCAAGTTCTAGGGTACTTCGGTATTGAGCCAGATGTCGATTTGAAGTTGATGCAGCCGGGCCAGTCGCTGGTAGGGCTTACTGCGGCTTGTGTGGAGGCAGTGGATCAGGTCATCGGAAGCCATCGCCCCGACTGTATTGTCGTGCAAGGAGACACGACGACGGTCATGGCGTCGGCGATTGCCGCCTTTTATCGCCGCGTTCCGATCGTCCATGTGGAGGCTGGGCTCCGTACGGGCGATTTAGACGCTCCATGGCCAGAAGAGTTCAATCGCCGTGTGGCCGGGATCGTCGCCACGTGTCACTGCGCACCGACGATTGGTGCAGCAGAGGCGCTCTATCGCGAAGGGGTACTGGAGTCAGCGGTTCGCGTGACGGGTAACACCGTTATCGACGCGCTTCTATGGACGGCCGAAAAGGAACGCGCCGCACCGGATCGCTGGAAGGAGAAGTATCCGATGGCCGTCGACCAGTCATTGGTTCTGGTGACCGGGCACCGTCGCGAAAACTTCGGTACTGGATTATCTAATATATGCGGAGCCATTTCCGATTTGGCTGAAGGCTTTCCAGAGCTCCAGTTTTTGTATCCAGTTCACTTGAATCCGAACGTGCGAGGGCCGGTGACAGAAGCTTTGGGTGGACGCGGGAACGTTCATCTTCTTCCTCCGGCGAGTTATCCGGAGTTCGTCTGGCTGATGGATCAGAGTCGTCTGATAATTACGGATTCTGGCGGTGTGCAAGAGGAGGCCCCGACGTTGGGTAAGCCGGTGTTGGTAACTCGCGAAAAGACTGAGCGTCCTGAGGCCGTCGAAGCTGGCCTAGCAGAGTTGGTAGGAACTGATCGGGTGCAGATCGTACAGCGAGCAGCATTCCACCTTCGGTTACCGCAGGCAAAAAACGGAATGTCGCATGCCGAGAATCCGTACGGCGATGGTCAAGCGTCCCGCCGTATCGTTGAGTGGATGTTGAGCGAGGTGACAGCGTAATCTGACGCGACCGTAGGATGGCGGGAGCATCGAATTTTCATTGCTGGTCCAGTGGAAACGACGCTGTTTGCCTGGGGAGTCAAACGATGGCGTTTGCAGACCCGGACCGTAACGAATGGGCCCGCAGTTCTGGGTGTCGAGAGTAAAGAAATTGCCATGAGCGCCATTCAGACGTCGCCGTTCGTAATTAGAGGTTTGTTGCGAGGTTGGATGGTTTGAAGTGCCGCAGTGTTGATTATTTAAAAGATGGTATTGTTTGGAGCGATGTATGCCCGGCCAGACTGCACAAAACCGGCGTGCGAGGAAATGGTCACGGCGGGAACTCGCTGGAAGATTGCTGTGGGGTGCAGTATGGCCGTTGTTTCGATGCTCGCCTCGTCTTTGTTGGGGCTGGCGGCGTTTTTTGCTTCGCTTGTTCGGAGCTCGCGTCGGCAAAAACGTCAACATTCATCCATCGGTTCAGATCTTTATACCTTGGGCGATTGAAGTTGGTGATTGGTCAGCGATCGGTTTCGATGTTCTGGTGTATAACCTCGGGCCGGTGCGAATCGGTGAGCGTGTGACGATCTCACAGCGTGCGCATTTGTGCGGGGGTAGCCACGATCACCGCGACCCTACGCTGCCGCTGCTAAAATCGCCGATCACCATAGGCGACGATGTCTGGGTTTGCGCCGATGCCTTTATTGGCCCAGGGGTATCTCTTGGAAGCGGTGCTGTCGTGGGAGCCAGGAGCGTCGTGGTAAAAGATGTCGAGTCCTGGACAATCGCCGCAGGAAACCCTGCTATTCTCATCGGCCAGCGAGAGCTGTATGTGCACCGCGACTGAGCGCAGCGATGGGACAATGCGATCTTCGGCGTTCACAGCCGAAAATGGCATTTCTGTGACGGTTTTGTTAGCGGCCCGGAATGAGGCAGCGAATCTCTCTCGGTGCCTTGCGGCGTTGCGACCGGCGGCCGAGATTGTCGTTGTAGATTCTGGGAGTGTGGACAATACCCCCGAGATCGCCCGCGACGCCGGAGCACGGGTCCTGCAGTTTGAGCATACCGGCGGATATCCGAAGAAGCGGCAGTGGGCGCTTGAGATGGTCCGCTTCAAAACGGCTTGGGTGTTGCTGTTAGACGCTGATGAAGTTGTTCCGGAAGCTCTTTGGGCAGAGATTGCCACTGCGGTTGCCGCGGATGGGCCGGATGCAGTCGGGGCTACAAAGCCCGTTGCATATCTAATTAAAAAGGGATTTCACTTTCTCGGGCGACGGTTTCGCTTCGGCGGATTCTCATTCGATGCGATGCTGCTCGTACGGCCTGAGCGAGTTCGCTTTGAGCGGCTGATCGAGGTTCCCGGCGACACGCTCGATATGGAGGTCCACGAGCGGCTGATCGTGGACGGTCCCGTCGGGCGGCTCAATACGCCCTTGATCCATGAGGATTTTAAGGGGCTCGAAGCTTACATCGATAAGCACAACCGGTATTCCACTTGGGAGGCCCACCTTCGGCATCAGTTTCTGACGAGCGGTGAGTACGGCGAAGAGAGCGTGCAGCCGCGATTGTTCGGGAATCCTCAGGAACGCCGACGATGGCTCAAGCGGCTAGCGATTCGCACGCCCGGCGAGCCCTGGCTGTGGTTCGCGTATCACTACCTGTTCAAGCTTGGGTTCCTCGAGGGAACAGCGGGCAAAATCGCCTGCCAGATCCGAGCTGACTACATTCGCCAGGTCCGAGCGAAGATGTATGAGTTGAGGCTGAAGGATCGGCACGAGGCGGGGGAACGCAGACACTAGATTGAAAAAACAAGTTGAATTCGGAAAAGGCCGCGGCGGTTGTCGCGGCCTTTTTTCGTTTTGGGGGTCGGGGGCCGGAAAGAAGAAAGGCGGGCCACGGAAGGACACGGAAAAAGGTGGGAGCCGGTGTCCGGGAGCCGGTAGCCGGGAGAGAGACGGGGGAACCACAAAGGACACGAAGGGAAAGTGGGGATTTGAACCGCGGATCACGCAGATAGCGCGGATGTTTGGCTTTTGGATTCTCCTCCCATCTGCGTGCTCTGTGTTATCCGTGGTCCCACTCCTTCCGTGACGGCGCTGCAGGCGTTGGAGGAACAGGAGATCGCAGAGGCAACGGAGGTGGGGGAACCACGAAGGGCACGAAGAGCACGAAGACGGGCCACGGAAGCACACGGAAAGGGCACGGAAAAAGGCGGGAGCCGGTGTCCGGTAGCCGGTAGCCGGGAGAGAGACGGGGGAACCACAAAGGACACGACGAGCACGAAGGAAAGGTGGGGAGTTGAACCGCGGATCACGCAGATAACGCGGATTCCTGGTTCTCCGACTTCCCTGTCATCTGCGTCCTCCGTGTTATCCGTGGTCCCTCTCTTTTCCGTGAAACCGCCGCGGGGGTTGAAGGAACAGGAGGAAGCAGAGGCAACGGAGATGGGGAACCACGAAGGGCGCGAAGAGCACGAAGGCGGGCCACGGAAGGACACGGAAAGGGCACGGAAGGAGAAGAAATCGGGGGCCGGGAGCCGGTAGCCGGTAGCCGGGAGCCGGGAGAGAGATGGGGGAACCACAAAGGACACGACGAGCACGAAGGAAAGGTGGGGAGTTGAACCGCGGATCACGCAGATAGCGCGGATATTTGGCTTTCGGATTCCCCTTTTATCCGCGTGCTCCGTGCCATCTGCGGTCCTTCCCTTTTCCGTCAAACTGCGGCAGGGGTTGAAGGCACAGGAGAACGCAGAGGTAACGGAGGGGGGAAAAGGTTTCAGGTTTCAGGGAGCAGGTTTCAGGAGGCAGCAACCACGAATGGGACGAATGAGTAGGTGTCCGGTTTTCGGTGAAGGAACAGGAGGAAGCGGAGGCAACGGAGAACTAGTCCTCTGTTGACTCAGTTGCCTCCTGTTTGACGTCCGTGGGGCCTGCGCCGCCAGGCTGTCTTCTGTCGCCTCTCCGAGGCTGGGGAGGACGGTCGGGACCGCAGATTGCGCGGAGAGCGCGGATGAAAGCTGCGGGGGTGGAAGGAACAGGAGGAAGCAGAGGTAACGGAGGAGGGCTCTGTTTACTCAGTTGCCTCCTGTTCGGGAGTTGAAGACGAATTATCAGCGCTCACTGCGATATCCGTGGTTCTCCCCTTCCCTGCTCTTCCGTGCTTGTCCGTGTCCTTCCGTGGTTGCCCCGGCTGCTAGAGGCTGGCGAGCGGAGGGTAGGAACCGGACGCTAGCGCGTGGCGGCTGATTGGTTGTTTCGCTGCTGGAAACAGAGTCGCCTGCGGCTTGCCGTTAAACGATACAGAGCACGCCGCCCCCTGCTCTTCCGTGCTTTTCGGTGTCCTTCCGTGGCCCCCGTGCCTTTCCGTTTACCGGCTTCCTGGCACCAATTTGGGTGGGGGCTTTTCGGGGGGTAATGGGTTGTTTAAAAGGGTGGCTTCGTGGTCGGGTTGAGCGGCGTGCGTGGTTTGGGAGGGGCTGGCGATGTCGAGCTGGGGGGTGGATGTCGCGTCGGCTGGGCTGGGAGCGGAAAAGGCTGAGGCTCGGGCTCCGCTTCGCGCCGCGGGCCTGTGGCTGGCTCGCTCGCTGGGCAGCCTCGTCAGCGGACTGAGCCAGCTGCTGTGGCTGGCCGGTTACGCCCTCACCGCCGCCCTGCTCTTCCCTTCGCTCGTCTCGCTCGCGGGTTGGACGAGCGGCCGTGAGCACTACGCGCATTTCCAGTGGCTGCTCGTCGCCGCTGGCTGCCTGGCCGTCTTCCGCGGCTACAGCGAGTCGCAGCAGTGGATCGGCCGGGGTGTCGGGGGCCGGGGTGTCGGGGGCCGCGTCTCGCTCCGCGTGCTGTTTTGGACCGGGACCGCTCTAGTGCTGGCGGCCGGCGTGCATCTGCTGCCGAGCCGCTGGCTCGCGGCGCCGGCGGCTTGGTGCACCGTCGCTGCGACGATCGCGTTTCTCGGTGGCCGACCGCTCTGGCGGCTGCTCTTTGGGCCCCTGCTCTTGCTGGCCGCGGCGATTCCGCTGCCGGTGAACCTCGACCAGTGGCTGATCGTCGAGCTGCAACATCTGGCGACGCGGCTAGCCAGCCTGTGGTTGGACTTGGCCGGCGTCCTGCACTTCACCTCCGGCGTCGCGATCCAAACGCCAGGCCAAGACTTCTTTGTCGAGGACGCCTGCAGCGGCGTGCACAGCCTGTTCGCAGCGATTGCCGTCGGCGTCGCTTACGGGGTGCTCCGCCAGTACCGGCTGCCGAGGCTGATCGTGCTCGTCGCCCAGCTGGTCTTTTGGGTCGTGGTCGCCAACGCCGTCCGCGTGTTCCTGACCGTGTGGAGCCAAGCGGGAATCGAAGCGGGCGCGGAAGCTTGGTTCGGGGGCTTGCTGCCGCGGGGCGGGGACGCGGAGCACGCGGGGCTGGGGATGGTGACGTTTGCTGCTGGGATCGGGCTGGCGCTGTGTGGCGATGCATTCGTGCGGTACTTGATCCCCATCCGCGGGGGGGCGCTGCACGAGTATCGCGACAGCTGGGAGTCGGACCAGCAACCGGCGGGCTGGTTCGACGCTTCGCTGCCCGCCTGGAGTTTGGTGGTCCCGGGGGTGGTGGGGATCGCCGCGGTGGTGGCTCTCAGCGGGGTGCCGGCGCCGGCGGTTGCTGCGGGGCAAAAGGTGTGGGATCGAGTCGCTGTGCCGCGGCCCGAAGGGGGCTGGGGGACGCCGGCAGAGGTTTTTCGGCACGCGGTGGGGTATTGGGGCCACGGAAAGACACGGAAGGGCACGGAAGGGGAAATCGGGAGCCGGGAGCCGGTTGCCGGTGGCCGGGGGGAAGAAAACGGGGGAGCCACAGAGGTCACGGAGGGCACAGAGGGAGATGGGGGGGGCCACGGAAGGACACGGAAGGGCACGGAAGGGGAGGAGGTTGCAGGTTTCAGGGAGCAGGTTGCAGGGGGAGAGGAAGAAGGGGGAGCCACAGGAGGTACAGAGACAACGGAGGGAGATGGGGGGGGCCACGGAAGGACACGGAAGGGCACGGAAGGGGAAATCGGGAGCCGGGGGCCGGTTGCCGGGGGCCGGGG
>NZ_WRPR01000055.1 GCF_010367455.1 Candidatus Laterigemmans baculatus
CAAAGAGAATCGCGAAAATGTTTGGGGGTGAAGGTCAAGCGATTGCCGCGATTCCCTTCGGGGGAGAGGGGGCTAAAAACTGCACGACCTCCGGGGAGAGGGTGGCGTCGTTGCGACTCACCCGATCCGCGAGCGAACCCAGTCGTCTGGGGTTGCGTCATGGTGAGAGGCGTTGACGGGGGGTAGTACGGTTCTTTAAGCTTCGCCCGGGCTCTCGGTCGTTACTTTCTCGTGGAACGGGTGTTGTCCACGAGCGCCGAGGCTGAATTCCTTTGTCGCCCGCTCCGTTGCTTGGCCGAAGGGGCCGTTGGTTCCCCTGGACGCTGCGATTTGGCTCCGAACTTTGCCGATCGAGTGATCTGTGCCGTGGCGGCGACCTCCTGGAGATTTTGGTTCGATGGCCGATTCGATCGTTAAAGACATGATTGAGGCGGGTGTGCACTTTGGACACCGCACCAGCCTTTGGAATCCGAAGATGGCTCCGTACATCTTCGGCAAGAAAAATCAGATCCACGTGCTCGACATCCGCGAGACCCTGCGGGGGCTGCTGCGGGCGAAGAAGTACCTCAGCCAAGTCGCCGCCGGCGGCAGCTTGATCCTGTTCGTCGGGACCAAGCGTCAGGCGGGGGAAGCGATCGAAGAGCAAGCGTTGCGGTGCGGAATGCCCTTTATCTCTGAGCGCTGGCTCGGTGGCACGCTGACCAACTTCCGCACGATTCGCAGCCGGCTGACTCGGCTCGAAGAGCTCGAGGCGATGCGGGAAGGCGACATGCTGGGTAACTACAGCAAGAAGATGCAGTCGGCCCTGAACCGCGAGTACCGCAAGATGTACCGCAACCTGAACGGTCTGCGGACGATGAACCGGCTGCCCGAGTGCCTCGTGATCATCGACCCGGGCAAGGAGCGGAATGCGGTGCGTGAGGCCAAGCGGCTCGGGATCAGCACCGTGGCCCTGATCGACACCGACAGCAATCCCGATCTGATCGACCTGCCGATCCCCGGCAACGACGACGGGATCCGCTCGGTCGAGCTGATCGTCAAGCAGTTGGCCGACGCGGTGATCGCCGGCAAGGGAGAAAATCCCGACGCGGCCAAGGGCGAAGCTCCGGCGGCCGAAGCGGCGACGAGCCAAACCGAGAACGAATCGGTCGCCAGCTAGAGCGGTTCTCTATCGCCGCTCGTTGGCCCCCTAAAGCTGCTCCACTGCAAAGCTGCTCCACTGGGAAGCAGCCTGTGGGCAAAATTGCCTGTCGGCATAATTGCCCGTAGGCAGCGCAGCCTGCGGGTGGGGCCGCCTGCGGGTGGGGCCGTTTGTTGAACCCGGCCGGGGACGGGTCGCTCAAACCCTACACATGTATATCTGTCAGTAATTCGAGGAGAGAGGTTGGATGTCAGAGATCACCGCAGCGGCGGTCAAGTCGTTCCGCGAGCGTACCGGACTGCCATTGATGGATTGCAAGAAGGCGCTCACCGAAGCCGGCGGTGACGAGGAAAAGGCGATTGCGCTGCTCCGCGAATCGGGCCGTTCGTTGGCCGACAAGCGTTCGGACCGCGAAACCGCTTTTGGCCGCTTCGGGTTGTACTTCGGTCAAGGCAAGTCGACTGGCGCGATGGTCGAGTTGCTCTGCGAAAGCGCCCCGGTGACCCAGAACGACGAGTTCATCCAGTTGGCCAACGACCTGGCCGAGCAATTGGCGACCGGCCCCGGCGCCTCGACCGCCGACGAGCTGCTCGCCCAGCCTTCGCCGAGCAAGTCGGGAACGACCTTGGGCGAACAGAAGGAAGATTTGTTCAACCGGATCCGCGAAGTCTTCCGCGTCGGGCGGATGGTTCGCGCCGAAGGCACCTGCGGCGGTTACTCGCACAATGCGGCCACGATCGCCGGCGTGCTGGTCCAGGTCGAAGGGGGCAACGACGAAGCGGCTAAGGACGTCGGGATGCACATCGCCGCGATGAAGCCTTCGGCCGTGTCGGGCGACGAGCTCGATTCGGCGATGCTCGACAAGGAACGGGAGTTCCTCCGCGCCGCGGCACTCAAGGAAGGCAAGCCGGAAAACATCGTCGACAAAATGGTCGAAGGTCGGATGCGGCAGTTCATCGCCGAGCGGGCGCTGCTCGAGCAGCCGTTCGTCAAGGACGACAAGCAGTCGGTGGGCGAGTACGCCAAGTCCAACGGAATGCAGATCAAGCAGTACTGGCACTGGGTGCTCGGAGAAGTCGCCGCGGCCGAATAGGCTGCGAGCCTGCCGTTAGTTCAACCCAATCGAACCCGGGTCCGAAGACGTCTTCGGCCCGGGTTTTTTTATTGCCGGGAGGCGGGAGGCGGGAGGCGGGAGGCCGGAGGCCGGAGGCGGGGGGCCACGGAAGGACACGGAAGGGCACGGAATAGTTGGAAATGATTTGAAATCTCAGATCTCAGATTCCCGGAGACCGGAGACCGGAGACCGGAGACCGGAGACCGGAGACCGGAGACCGGACTTAATCGTGCTCAGCGGAGCGGTGCTCGTAAGCGACGCTTGTGGGCACGGCTTCACTCAGGCTCCGGACCGGCGCTCGATTCGAGTACGAGGATGCAGGAAACTCGCGAGCGATTCGGGGGTTAGGGCTGGTACGAGGCGGGGCGCTGGGATGCTATAAATTCGACCTGCTCTTGCTTGTCCATCCGCATTCCCTCTCTACCCGACGAACCGCCATGCCGGAAGTTGTTGAGGACCCTGTCAAAGCGAAACCGGAGCTCCGATATCGCCGCGTGATTTTGAAGCTCAGCGGCGAGAGCCTGACTCGTTCGGGCGAGCGCGGCATTGGGGGCGACGAGGTGCACCACATCGCTCGTCAGATCCAGAGCGCCCATTCGAGCGGCTGCGAAGTGGCGGTGGTCGTCGGCGGCGGAAATATCCTGCGAGGCGCCCAATTTTCCGACAGCAACGCTTCGGTCCAAGAATCGACCGCCCACTACATGGGGATGCTGGCCACGGTGATCAATGCCCTGGCTCTTCAGGACGCGCTCGAAGCGATTGGCTGTCCGACCCGCGTCATGTCGGCGATCCGAATGGACGGCGTGGCCGAGCAGTTCATTCGTCGCCGGGCGACGCGTCACCTCTCGCGGGGACGGATCGTGATCCTCGCGGCGGGGATCGGCAGTCCCTTCGTGACCACCGACACGGCGGCCGCCCAGCGGGCCCTGGAACTGGAAGCGGACATCGTCCTCAAAGCGACTCGCGTCGATGGCGTCTACAGCGAGGACCCGGAAAAAAATCCGCACGCGATGCTGTATGATCGGCTCGATTTCGCCGAGGTCGTGGCGAAGAATCTGCGGGTCATGGATGCCACGGCGATCGCCCTCTGCCGCGAGCACGGCGTTCCGATCCTGGTATTCAATTTCAAGAAAGAGGGCAACATTGTTCGGGCCATCGCCGGCGAAAGCGTCGGCACGTGGATCGGCTTACGTCTTTAGTTTACGAACACGACAGGAAGCATCATGGCAGCTGAAGAAATCGTAATGGACGCGGAAGAGCGGATGGAGAAAGCGGTCGCCGTGCTCAAGCACAATCTCGGCGGGATCCGCACCGGACGGGCCAACGCGGGATTGGTCGACTCGCTCCGCGTGGAAGTCTACGGCTCGCACACGCCGCTCAAGCAGCTCGCTTCGATCGGGATTCCCGAGCCGCAGCAGATCGTGATCCGGCCCTACGATACGAGCACGATCAAGGAGATCGAAAAGGCGATCGTCGCCGGTGACCTGGGGCTCAACCCGCAGAACGATGGCCGCTTGATCCGGCTCAACGTTCCCCCGCTGTCGACCGATGTCCGCAAAAAGCTGGTCGCCCGCATCAAGGAGCTTGCCGAAGATGCAAAAGTCGCAATCCGCAATATCCGTCGGGACGGCAACAAAGCGGCCGACCAAGCGGAAAAAGAGAAGGAGATCAGCGAGGATGATCGTGATAAAATGAAGGCCGAAATTCAGGACCTGACGAAGAAGTACGAAGCCGAAGTCACTGAATTGGCCAAGGCCCGTGAAGCGGACGTCATGGAAGAGTAGCCGCTTGGGGGCGGTCCGCCGGGTTCCTCCAACGCAAGCGACCTTGTCACGTTGAACGCCACCGATCCTCTGCGGCTGAGTTGCCCCAAGTGTGCTGCGACGGTTCGCGCTCCGGCATCGCTCGCCGGTAAGCGCGTGAAGTGCCCCAAGTGCGGTGGGGCGATCAAAGTTCTCGGAGCCGCTCCACCGGCCGGCGACGACGACGATTGGCTCAGCCTCGATGACCCGCTCCCGCAACCCGCCACAGGGGGTTCGGCCCCTGGCCCTGCCTCCACTGGCGCTGCCGTGGGAGGAAAGCCCCCTGCGAGCCGGCCCCCTGCGGGCCAGCCCACTGCGGGCCAGCCCCCTGCGGCGGGCGGGAAACCGGCTCCGGCGGGCCCGCCCGCCGGCAAGGAGGATTGGGAGGATTGGTTCGACGATCTTCCCCCGCTGGCCGACGCCGGTCCTGCCCACCGCGGATCGGCGAGCGGCAGCGGCGGTCAGGGGCTTTCGGCGGCCGAAGAGGCAGCCCTGGCCGCGGCTGGCGGTTATGACTGGGACCAGGACGAACTCGGCAGCTCCAGTGAGTTTGGAGCGGGGGGCTCGCGGCAGGGCGGGCACCGTAAACCCGCGCCGCTGAAACCCGAGCAGCAAATCCGCGATTCAATTCCAACCAACTCGGGCGGCGCCGCGCCGAGTCGCGTCGCGGCAGGCCCGGCCGCTCCGACCGCTCCGACCGCCCCGAACCGCAGCGCAACGGGGGCACCGAGCGAGTACCGGGCGAAATGCCCGGTCTGCGGGTCGATCATCTTTGTCCGCCCCCAGCAAGCCGGGCGGAGCGTCCGCTGCAGCGACTGCCACAGCAATTTCGTGATTCCTCCGCCGCCGGTCGCTCCGGTGGCCAAGCCCAAAGTCGACGTCGATCGGTTCGAGGCGTTTCAGTTGAGCGAAGCGGCCGAGGAGCGAGATCCGTCGGTCGCCCCCGGATTCAAATCGGCTGCGGAGTATTTGCGGGCGGCCGAGGATGCGGAGGTCGAAGAGGAGCGGGCCGGCGAATACGACAACCCCGATGTGCGAGGGTGGCTCCGCGGGATCTTTGGGATCTTCCTCGACCCGTCGGTCGCCGCCTACTGGCTGATGCTGTCGTTGCTCGGAGCGCTCCCGGGGATGCTCGCCGTGGCGCTCGGCCATCCGGTCGTGCTGATCATCAGCCTAGCCCTGTTGGTTGTTTACGGCTCGTTGGTGGTCGCCTGCGGGTTTTCGATTCTGGAGTCGGTGGCCGGCGGCCAGCGGCGTGTCGACGAGTGGCCGGTTTTCAATCCGGCCGAGTGGATTGGGCACGCCTTGATCGCCCTGGCCGCGATCGCCCTCAGCGGGTTGCCCGGCGCGGTGCTTGGCTATCCGGTGTTTGGCCCGCACCTCGGCTCGGTCGCGCTGGTCATGTTCAGCATCTACCTCCTGTTTCCCTACGTCCTACTCTCGATGCTCGACAACGGCACGCCGTTCATGCCAGTTTCGGGCGAAGTCACGAAATCGGTGACGCGGTGCAAAGATGCGTGGGGATCGCTCTACTTTTCGTCGATGCTGTTGTTCTTCTTCCAGTTCGTCCTGACCGCCGGGCTCTCGCTGATGCCGGCGGTCGCCGCAGTGTTTTTCAACTCCGTGCTCTGGGTCGGACTGGTCTTTGTCTACTTTGCGATGATCGGCCGGCTGGCCTTCGAGATCGGCCAACCGATCAACGTCGAGGACGAAGAGGAAGAGCCGTAGAGGGGGCTACTTCAGCACTAGCTATTTCAGTACGAGCTACTTCAGCACTAGGCTCTGTTAGAAAACCGGGAACGACACCCTCCCCCCGGGAGGGTCGCGAGGAACGAGCGGGGAGGGTGATGCGCGACGTAGAGCCTCGGCGCGGCCGAATTCAGCAGCCCTCCCCGGGCCTGAGAGCCCGACCCTCCCGGGGGGAGGGTAATGGTGAAATGGCGGTTTTTGACAGAGCTTAGCTATTTCAGCACGGGGCAGACGTCGAACCATTCGCGGCCTTGGCTCCGCATCCAGTCGGTGGAAGTCTCGGGACCCCAAGCGCCGGCCTTGTAGAGCTCCAGCGGTGGAGCGGCGGGGCTGCGCCAGGCGCCCAAGATCGGGTCGATGATGCCCC
Source organism: Candidatus Laterigemmans baculatus (assembly GCF_010367455.1). Lineage (GTDB taxonomy): Bacteria > Planctomycetota > Planctomycetia > Pirellulales > Pirellulaceae > Laterigemmans > Laterigemmans baculatus. Next base: position 6,174 of record NZ_WRPR01000055.1, read on the forward strand.
AGGCTAGCTCGACCTCGTCGCTCCTGGCAAACAGGCTAGCGTCGCCGTTCATTGCGTCGAGCAGCAGCCGCTGGTAGGCGTCGGGCAGATCGCCGTGGGTCGACTGGTGGAAGCGGAAATCGAGCGGACTCATCCGCGTTTTCATTTCCGCATCGGGGACCTTGGTCTGGAAGTGCAGCTGGATGCCCTCGGCCGGTTGGACTTGGATCACCAACCGATTCGCCTCGGGCTCGCGAATCTTCGCTCCGAACAGCAGGTGCGGCGGCTGACGGAACTGGATCACGATCTGGGTCGTGCGGCACGACATTGCCTTGCCGCTGCGGAGGTAGAACGGGACGCCCCGCCACCGCCAGTTGTCCAGGTGCAGTTTGAGCACCGCGAAAGTCTCGGTCGGGCTCTCCGGCGGGACGCCCTCCTCGTCGCGATAGCCACAGTACTGTCCGCGAACCGTGTCTTGGGCGAAATCGCCGCCCCGCTGCGGCCGCACGCTGTGCAGCACTTTGACTTTCTCGTCGCGAACGAGATTCGCGTCGAACCGCGCCGGCGGTTCCATCGCGGTGATCATCATCAGCTGCAGCAGATGGTTTTGGAACATGTCGCGAAGGATCCCCGCCTGGTCGTAGTACCCGGCGCGGCGGCCAATCTCGACCTCCTCGGCCACGGTGATCTGCACGTGGTCGATGTAGTTGCGGTTCCAGAGCGGTTCGAAAATGGTGTTGGCAAACCGCAGCACGAACATGTTCTGGACCGTTTCTTTGCCCAGATAGTGGTCGATCCGGTAGATCTGATCCTCGCGAAAAACGCGATGGATCGAGGTGTTGAGGGCGCGGGCGGTTTTCAGATCGGTGCCAAACGGTTTTTCGATCACCACCCGCCGACTCCCCGCCGAATCCTCGGCCAAGCCGGCCCGCCCGAGCTGGACGATCGCTTCCTCGTACAACTGTGGCATCGTCGACAAGTAGTAGACCCGGTCGGCCCCCTGCTCCGGTTCAATCGACTCGAGGAACTTCCCCAGCTTGCCAAAGTCGTCCGCGTCTTTGATGTCGCCCGAGTGATAAAACACGTTCTCGCGGAAGGCGTGCCAGGTTTCGGTGTCGAACCCATCGCCCGTGAATTTCTTGGTGCTTTCGGCCAGCTGGTCTCGCCACTGTTCGTGCTCGAACGGGCTTCGCGACACGCCCACGATTCGCGTCTCGGCTGGCAGCTGTTGCTTCTGAAACAGCCGGTAGAGGGCCGGGATCAGCTTGCGGCTGGTCAGGTCCCCGGACGCTCCAAAGATGATGATTGTGTGAGCCATGAGGGAGTGTCGCTTGAGTAGTCGTGAGCTGGGAGTCGGCTGGGCGTCGGCTGCGGTTGGGGCCTCGAATCACTGTAACGATTTGAGGGAGCGATTGAAGAAGGGTCTTTCCGGCGGCTTGCCGGGACCGCGACAACCGGCACCGCTTTCCCAGATTGACACCGGGGGGCGGTTTCTGGGGCCGATTTGATGATCGGCCCCCCCACAAAGTGACGATTGTGACGGTAATGCTCGTCGTGCCGAGGGGACGGATCCGGCGGGTTACTCCAGGCGACGGGGTTGCGCCAGGCACAACGGGCGGTGCCGCAGCCTTGGTCACTCGATTTCTTCGGAATTACCGCGACCCGAACGATGTGTATGAAATTCCAACAGAGAGCTACGGCCATCGTGGGTGCCGCGCTGGTCTCAGCGGCGACGGTCACTTCCGCACAGCAACCGTCGGCGCCGCTGCCCCAATCGTCGAATCGGCCCGCTTCGGCGCGGTTGGCTCCAGCGTCGAACTTGCCCGCCGCCTCCACTCGCTCGGCACCGGCAGCCGGGGTCTCGCAAGTCGCTCAAGCGACCGCTCGGCCGACGCTGCGGACCCATCGCTTGCCTCCGGAGCGGCTCAGCGACATCGCCACCTCGCTGGGCCTCAAGTACGGCTACACGCCGGGGATCACGGTCACGGCCGACACTCCGCGGGGCGAGCTACTGGTCTTGGCACCGCCGCCGATGCAGGTGCAGATCGAGGGGGAAATCCGCCAGATGCTCGCCTCCGGAGTGGTCGAGCGGAACGGGCGGGCCGTCTCCACCGGGATCACTTCGCGGCAGTTTCCGCTCGAGCGGATCAGTTGGCGGGAGTTCGAAGATTCGCTGCAGCGCGTCGCCGGCGGGGGGCTGCCGATGACGACGCGGCGGAACGGCGAGCTGGCTTCGTTCGAGCTGGTCGATCAGCCGATCGGTCGGGCGACGGTCGAGGTGGATCGGCGGAGCAATTCGGTCACGGTGGTCGCTCCCGAGCCGGTCATGAATGGCTGGCAACAAATGATCCAGGCGCTCGACCTCGGCACGCAAGGGCCCGGCGAAGTGCTGGAGATGGTCCGGATGCAGAACGCGGAACCGGCACCGATCCAGCGCGCGATCCGCTTGCTGCAGCAACTCGACCCGCAAGCCGGGCTCGAGGAGGCGGCGGTCGGAGTCGCTCGCGCCGGAAGCCCGTTCCACGGCGCTCGGTTCGCCGCGCAGGACCCGGCCGACCCCAATCCGCAGCAGGGCCCCAATCCGCAGCAGGGGGCCAATCCCCAGCAGGACATCGGCCCTCAAGAGGGAGGCCGCCAAGGAGCAGGTCAAGCGATCGATCTGAATGCCGCGGCTGGGATCATCGCTGAAACCGGAGAGGGGGGCCTGTTCGGTGACGTGCAGATCCAGTTCGTGCCGGAGCTGGGGATCATCATCGTTCGCGGAGCCCAACGGGACGTCCAGCGGGTGATGGAAGTGATTAAGGAGATCGAACAGCAGAGTGCGATCACGCAGCCCGAGGTCGAGGTCTACCCGCTGCAGCACGTCGACAGCGAAGCGGTCGCTGAGCTGGTCGAACAGCTCTACACCGACGTCCTCGCGAGCCGTGGTGCGGCGCTCAGCGTCACCGCCCTGGTGCGGCCCAACGCCCTGTTGCTGGTCGGCCGCCGCGAAGCGATTGCCAGCGTCAAGGAGCTGCTCGCCGAACTCGACCAGCCCACCGAACCGTCGGCCACGCTGCGGATTTTCCGGCTCGAACATGCGTCGGCGACCGACGCTGAAGAGACGATTCGCGAATTTCTCACCGCTCGGCCCGGCAGCGACGACGAGCTTCGCCCGGTGCTCGGGACGCGGGTTCGGATCGTCGCCGACTACCGGACCAACAGCTTGATCGTCCAAGCCGCTCCACGCGATCTGGAAGAAGTCGCCAAGCTGATTTCCGAGCTGGACGTGCGGACCGTGCCGGCCCAGAACGAAGTCCGCGTGTTCCAGCTGCGAAACGCGCTGGCCGACGATCTGCAACCGATCCTGCAAGAAGCGATCACGGGTGAAACCGATGCCGCCGGACCGGAAGGGTTCACTCGCCCCAACACCTCGCTCTCGATCCTCGCGGTCGATGCAGACGGAGCGCGGCTGATCGACTCGGGACTGTTGACCGGAGTCATCGTGACCGCCGATGCCAACGCCAACGCGCTCGTCGTGCGGGCTCCGAGCAGCAGCATGCCGCTGATTGGCGAGCTGATCCGCCAACTCGATCAGCTTCCCGGAGCGGAAACGGTCGTCAAAGTCTTTCAGCTGGAGAACAGCGATGCGACCGCGCTGACTCAGGCTCTGAGCGATCTGTTCGGGGCTCAACAAGGGCTCGGTGGAGGCGGATTCGGTGGCGGCGGGGCGGCGGGTCGGCTTAACTTGGCTCCGGCCGCCGCTGGGGAGAGCTCGCTCGTGCAACTGCGGTTTGCCACCGACGTCCGCACCAACAGCGTGATCGCCGCCGGGGCGATCCGCGATCTGGAAGTCGTCGAAAGCATGCTGCTGCGGCTCGACACCGAGGGCTTTGCCGAGCGGATTACCGAAGTCATCTGGTTGAAAAACGCCAATGCCGAAGCGGTGGCCGCGGCGATCCAAGAGTACGTCGATCGGCGACGCCAAGGGGTGCTGCAAATCCAGCAGGCCCAGCAAGGCGGGCTGGGGGTCTATGACGCTGTGGAACGCGATCTCGTTGCGGTTCCTGAAATCGTCAGCAACAGCATCCTGCTCAGCGTCTCGCCTCGACTCTACGACACGGTCCGCCGCGTCATCGACCAGCTCGACCGGCGGCCGCCGATGGTGATGGTCAAAGTCCTGTTGGCCGAAGTTTCGCTCAGCGACGGGTTTGAATTCGGGACCGAGTTCGGCACCCAAGACTCGTTGCTGTTCGACCGTGGCGTGGCGATGGCCGGTTCGCCTCCGTCGACTCCCGGCTTCAATTTCAATAACGCGGGTGTTCCCAACGCGAACCAGCTCGACTCGGGTGAGGTGGCCGCTCAGACGCTGAGCACCTTTGGGCTCGGGCGTGCCAGCCAGCAGTTTGGTTACGGCGGGTTCGTCTTCGCCGCGGCCAGCGACTCGATCAGTCTGCTGCTTCGCACGCTCCAAGACGCCCAGCGATTGCAGATCCTCAGCCGTCCGATGATCGTAACCCGCGACAACACCGAAGCGCTCGTGCAAGTCGGGCAGACCGTCCCCCGCGTCACCGGCGTGACGCAGGGAGGCGGCTTGGTCGCTCCGACGATCCTGATCGAGGATATCGAAGTCGGTTTGATCTTGCGGGTGCTGCCACGAGTCGGTGCCGACGGATTGATCCGCATGGACATCGACGCCGAACGGTCCGCCGTCGGTCCGGTCTCGCAAGGAATTCCGGTCGGCTTCGGGGTCGAAGGGGAACCGATCCTCAGCCCGCTGATCGATCGGACTCGGGCCCAGAGCACGCTGACGGCGTTCTCCGGTCAGACGATCGTCTACGGCGGTTTGATCCAGAAACGCCGCAGCCAGTTCAGCCGCCGCGTGCCCTACATCTCCGACATTCCGATCCTTGGGTTGCTGTTCCGCTACGATCAAGAGATTGAATCGCGGAGCGAGCTGCTGGTCGTGATGACGCCGATGATCATCAACGGCGACGAAGACGTGGAGTACATCAAGCAGGTCGAGTCGAGCCGCATGAGCTACTGCATCGCCGACGTCGTCGAGATGCACGGAGACGTCGGGCTCAGCGGTGGGTATGGACTCTGGGGACCGGCTGTCGGTCCGGTGATCTACCCCGACCTGACCCCCACGATCGACGACATCAACTTGCACTGCTTGCCCAGCGGAGCAGCGGCCGATCCAAACGGGCTCGGACCGAATCCCGAACTGGCTCCCGAGGCGGTTCCGGGCGGGCCCTATCCGGGCGAGACTTATCCGGGCGGGCCATATCCGGGCGGGCCCATGCCCAGCGGCCCCTATCCGAGCGGCTCCTATCCCGGTAACTCCTATCCCGGTAACTCCTATCCGGGCGGCCCCGCACCTGGGATGCAGCCGAACGTGGTCCCCGGAGCCGATTACCCGCCGCCCCCGCCGCCGCGCGGACCGGAGTACTACCCGAACGGTGGAGTGACGCCCGAGGGGCAGTACATCCCGCCGCCGAGCCCGCCGGTCCGGCCGCCGCTTGGAACCGAGCCGGTCGACGGCATGCCGAGCGTGGTCGAACCCGCTCCGCCGGTAACTCCGGCGGGCCACGTCCAGCAAGCCCGGCATCTCGGCCCCGCCCCTGGCGGTCTCCCCAGGCGACCGAGCGGGCAACCACAACGGATTCCCTCGATTCGCTGAGGCGGCCTCACGTTATCCATCCGCTGCCCTTCACCGACACCCTCCCAGGGGGCATTGATCTCTACACAAGTCGCACGACCTATCATCACCCTCCCCCCGGGAGGGTCGAGCGTCAGCGAGGGGAGGGAGAGCAATCCCTAGCGATCGCCCCAAGTGAAACTCACCGTTGCGGAAACCCTCCCCGCTCGTTCCTCGCGACCCTCCCGGGGGGAGGGTGTTGGCTGTGCCTTTTCTAGCCCTTGGACTTGTGTAGAGACCAATGCTCGGGGGGGGGGCGCGTTCAGGTTTTCTGACAGTGCCTAGTCCAGCTTTTTGCTACCGTTACGTTACTACTCGGGAACTCGATCGATGCGTGCCCTCCTGATCGCCGCTTGTTGCGTTCTGACCTGCGGCGGCTGTACCACGTTGCCGAGCAGCGATGGATTCAAGTGGAGCAATCCCTTTAGCAAAAAAGACAAGCCGCCCGAGCCGTATCCGAATCCGGTCAAGATGGCGACGACCTGGACGCCCGATACGCTGACCAGCGTGGGCAAAACTCCGACCCGGGGCTTTGGAGGACGCGTCTTCTTTTACAACGAGAAGAGCCAGCCGGTTCCGGTCGAAGGGGAGCTGAGGATCGTCGGCTATGCGGAGTCGGATCACCCGAGCGCGCCGCCGCAGGTCAAGCAGTTCGGTTTCAAGCCGGAGCAATTCACCCAGCACTTCAGCCAGTCCGACTTCGGGGCTTCCTATAGCTTCTGGATTCCTTGGGACGCCGACGGCGGGCCGCAGCAGCGGATCACGCTCGTCCCCTCGTTCACCTCCAAAGAGGGAAAGACGATCCAGGGAACGCCCACCGCCGTGCTGCTCCCGGGACCGAGCGAGGAGTCGTTGGCGCGGGCCAACGCGTCGCAAGAGATCCAGGTGAAGCGGTACAGCGGTCCCGGCATTCCCTACAGCCCGCCGACGGGCGGAGTCCAGCAGACGGGCTACAGCGGGTTTGAGGGACAAGCGGTCCCGACGCGGCCCCGCAGCGGATTGACGACGACGACGATTCCGCTCGGCCCGTCGTTCAACCGTCGCCCGGGGCGGTGAGCAGATCGGTGAGGATCACCGTCAGCGCGGCGGCCATCATCGGGAGGCTCATCGAGGCCAGCGGCGGGCGGTCGGGCAATCGCTTCGCCGCTTGCTGCGGTGCCAACGGAAGATGCACAAAACCCACCTGGGTTGGCAGGGCTCGCTGAGCGACCAGGTGTTGGCTGAGGTACAGGATCGCGTTGCAGATATGGATCCCCGCGTCGCGAGAGACGACCGTGGGAATGCCCTCGGCGACGAGCTTCTGCGACCACCGCCCCATGGGCAACGTGGTCCGGTAGGCCAGCGGCGCGCCTTCGATCAACGGCGTCTCGGCGGTGGTGGCGTTCAGACCGATCGTCTCAAGCTGGATCGCCGCAGTGCCTGGCGACTGGCCCAGGTGGAGCACGTAGTCGTAGCCGACCGTCAGATCTTCGTTGAGCCGGTGGGTCATCTCGGTGAGATCCACCGGGTAGCGGCGGGTGACGACTTTCCCACCGCTGTCAAACCACCGCGTCAGCTCGACCAACGTCAGCCAGCTGCTGTTCTCCGGCCACTCGTGGTACGGCTCAAAGGCGGTGAGCAGGATGCGTGGCATGGGGGAAGCGGCAGCCGCGGACGGAAAGAAGCGGACAGCGGGGGCCGCTGTGTTGGCTCCCACCGCGGCAACCGACGCGTCGCCGCTGTGGGATTATAGTTCGCTCCGCGGTCACTCGGCCGACTTTTTCAACTTCCAGCCGACCGGCTGCGTCCAGGCCTGCTTCTTCTGGCCTTCGAATGAGGGGTCGTCGGCCGCGGCGCTCGAGGTCACGACGGCTCGCACGTACAACTCGTTACCCGTCAGCGTGTAGCTCGACCGCAAGGCGTCGGAGCTGGCCAGCGTCGCACCGATCTTTTCCGGAGCCACTTCCTGCCCCGCCTCGGGAGCGAGCGAAGCGATGAACTCGGTGCGGTAGGTCTCGCCGTCGACCGGATCGATTTCGACGGTCAAGGTTTTCGACTCCGCGTCGTACTCGACGCTCTGCAGCGTGACGCCGCTCGAAGCGTAGAAGTCGCCGCGCTTGATCGCGCGAATCAGGTGCTCGGGCGTGAGGAAGCGGGCGTGGACCATCACCCAGCCGCGGCCCATTCGGCTGCCACCGTTGCCGTGGTAGTCGTGCGTGTCGTCGGTGGCGATCCCCATCAGCGGTTCGGCGTTGAGAACCGCCAGGCGAAGGACGTTGGCCAGGTCCCAAAACCGCTCGACCGACGGCCGCTCGGCGTCTCCCAAGTGATTTACGCCGGGGTGACCGTTGTAGACTTCGAAGAATTTTTCGCCCGTGACGTGGGCCAGGTCTTCGGGAGTGATCGCCCAGCCAAAGTTCGGATGGTTCAAGTGCAGCAACATCTCGCGGCCGAGCCGTGCGGCTTGTTCTTCGACGCTGCGAAAATTGTTAGCGATCGCTTCACGAACCGTTTCGCCTCCGAGCGGTTCGATCACTTCGGCGACGTTCGTCACGTTCATGTGGACCGGTTTCCCTTCGGCTCGGTCGCTGATCTCTTCCGAGGGGATCATGATGAATCGCCCCCGCTCTTCGAGCACATAGCGGAACTCGTCGAGCGGTTTGAGCCGGACTTCCAGATCCTCTCCCTCGCCCCGGGTTTCGACCCAGTGATCACCAAACCGAGCCCGGTACTTCGGCAACGCTTCGCCGCCGCCGCGACTTTCGATCTGCCCGACTTTCATCCACCGCATGCCTTGGCTGAGCACGTTGTGATCGGAAAGGGCCAAAAAGTTGTAGCCATGGGTCCGATACCACTCGCCGGCCATCTCGGGGAAATGATCGCCGTCGCTCCACAGCGTGTGCGTGTGCAGGTTCCCCTTCCACCACCGCAGCGGCGGATCGGCGGGAACCGCGTCCTCGCCGCGAGACGCCGAAACCGACAAAGCTCCGGAAACGGCCAGAGTCAGAACCAAAATGACCGACAGCATCGAACGCATCGCGAGGGCACCTGCAGCGAAAAGGAAGGCGGGGGAACGAACGCTCGCCGCGTCCGTCCCAGGATGTGGGGCTCGCATTATACTTTCGCCACCCACCGCCGGCGCACGCGGCTTCTCACCATCACCCTCCCCGCGGGAGGGTGTCGGTCAGATCTTCGGCCAAGGCTACCCCTACTAATGAATCAGCCGCCACGCGCTAGCGTCCGGTTCTTGCGGCGTTTTCGAGAACCGGGGGCTAGCGCCCGGCGGCTGATGAATAATCCGGGCTAGCGTCCGGTGTTCCCCCGCGTTTGTGGGAACCGGGGGCTAGCGCCCGGCGGCTGATGAATTCTCCTCGCCCGCGGGTTCCGGCTGCCGAGTGGTCCGCACGCAGCAAGGGGCTTATCGACTGAAGTTTCAGAGCCGATAATTGAACGGGTCCTTCCGTCCCTCCCTCAGCGGGCTTCATAATGATTCTCGATCGCCTCGAACGCGCCGACCGTTATGTGCGCCTGCACCGCCAATTTGCCGCCGCGTTGGAGTTCTTGCGGAAGCCGGAACTCGCCGAAATCTCCAGCGGTCGCCACGCGATCGACGGCGAACAGCTGTTCGTGATCATCGAGCAGGTCGATGGGCGAGGCCGAGACGGGGCCCGCGTCGAATACCACCGCCGCTACATCGACATCCAGTACCTCATCGGCGGAACCGAGCAGATCGGCTGGATCTCTACCGACGATTGTCACACCAGCGAACAGCCGTATGATCCGCAGTCCGACTTCGGACTTTACGCCGACGCCCCGTCGACGTGGCTGACCCTTGAGCCCGGCATGCTGGCGATTTTTTTTCCCGAGGATGGCCACGCTCCACTGGCCGGAAGCGGCTCAGCGCACAAGGCGATTGTGAAAGTCGCGGTCGACGATTTGTAGGGCGTGAATGTGCTGGAACCTTGAAAGCTGAGGAGCAAATGAGCGAAGCGCACTTGAAAGAATTGCTGGCCGAGCTGCATCAAGAATTGTCCGAGACGGAGAATCTTTCGGACGAGCAAGTCGCCGAACTGCGGGCGGCGATGGAGGAGATCGACGACGCGTTGCGGCGGAGCGGTCGGCGGTCGGGCGGGTTGGAGGAGACGTTTCGCGAAGTGGCCAGCCGCTTGGAGCAGTCCCATCCACGGCTGACGCATGCGGTCGGCCGAGTCGCTGACGCGCTCGCGCAAATTGGCATCTGAGCGATTCCCGGGCGGAAAGCGGGCCCCGGGCGAAGCGCGGCCCCCGGGCGGAATTTGGGAGGTTAGAATAGCGGCTCCCTTCCCGCCTCCTCCGGAGAATCCCGCCATGGTCCTTCGCTCGTCGGTTTCTCGTCGTCGGTTCCTCACCCAAAGCTCGATGCTCGGAGCGGCCGCCGGGCTCGGCTCCTCCATGCTGGGGTCATCGTCGCTGCCATCAAACGCGCTGGCTGCGGCCGATTCGCCCAATGAAAAATTGAACGTGGCCTTCATCGGGGTTGGAGGACGCGGGGGAGCCAATCTGAACTCCATCACCGCCGACCCCTCGGTGAACGTGGTCGCGCTCTGCGATGTCAGTGAAAGCCATCTTCGCGCGGCGGCCGACAAGTATCCCCAGGCGAAGCAGTTCCGGGATTTCCGCCGACTCTACGACGACGCCGCAGCAATCGACGCCGTCGTCGTCAGCACCCCCGAACACACCCACGCCTTCGCGACGATGCCGGCGCTCGAGCTCGGCAAGCACGTCTACTGCGAAAAGCCGCTCGCCCACAACATTGGCGAAACGCGGAAGCTCACCGAGGCCGCCAAGCGTGCCGGGGTCGCCACGCAGATGGGGACTCAAATTCACGGAATGCCGAACTACCGCCGCGTCGTCGAGCTGATCCAGTCGGGGGCGATCGGACCGGTCCGCGAAGCCCATGTGTGGGTCTCTCGCGCCTGGGGCCTGCAGAGCAAGCAGGAAGCCGAACAGAATAAGGACATCGTCTTCGTCACCGAACGGCCGCGGGAAGCGATGCAGCCCCCGGCGGATCTCGATTGGGATCTGTGGCTCGGCCCGGCGCCGAAGCGGCCCTATCACGAGGTTTATATGCCGGGGCCGAAATGGTACCGCTGGTGGGACTTTGGCAGCGGCACGATGTCGGATCTCGGCAGCCACTGGAACGACCTTCCCTTCTGGGCGCTCAAGCTCGACGCCCCGCGAACCATCGAAGCGATCGGTCCCAAGCCGCATCCGGAGATCGCTCCCGCTTCGATGACCGCGATCTATCAGTACGGTCCCCGCGGCGAAATGCCCGCCTGCCGCGTGACCTGGCACCAAGGCACCCACCGTCCCGAGATCTGGAAAGTGGGCAAAATTCCCCAGTGGAACAATGGGGTGCTGTTCATCGGCGACTCGGGGATGCTGCTCGCCGACTACGGCAAGCACCTGTTGCTGCCGGAGGATAAGTTCGTCGACTTCGAACGTCCCGAACCGTTCATTCCCGACTCGCCTGGCCACCACCAGGAGTGGGTGATCGCTTGCAAGACTGGAGCGGCGACCGGCAGCCCGTTTAGCTACGCCGGACCGCTGACCGAAGCCAACCACCTCGGCAACGTCGCCTTCCGAGCAGGCAAGAAACTCGAATGGGACGCCGCGGCGATGCGGGCCACGAACTGCCCCGAAGCCGACGCCTTCATCAGCCGCGAACCCAGAAAAGGTTGGAGCCTTTGAAAGAAGGTTTCAGGTAGCAGGTTTTTCATCGTACTCGTACTCAGCGCAGCGGTACTCGTACTCGTACTCGAATCCGGTCCAGCGATTTCCACAATCCCGACTCGAGTACCGCTGTGCTGAGTACGAGTACCGCTGTGCTGAGTACGAGTACCGCTGTGCTGAGTACGAGTACCGCTTCGCTGAGTACGAGTACCGCTTCGCTGAGTACGAGTACCGCTTCGCTGAGTACGAGTACCGCTTCGCTGAGTACGAGTACCGCTTCGCTGAGTACGTCCTGCTACCTGAACCCTAGCTCCCCCCCATCCACTCGACGATCATCAGTCCTAGACCGCTGAGGGTGGTGAAGAAGCCGAGGGCGTAGACGAGGCCCACGACCGGGTGCTCGGAGAGTTGGCCGAGGAATTTGTGCCACAGGAAGAGGGTCGTCAGGCCGGAGCCGGCCGACTCCATGAAGCCGACGACCGTCAGCCAGAGCCGCGCGATGCCCTGCAGCACCAAGCCGGTGATGATGCAGCCCCACACGATCGACGGATTGGCGGCATAGGTCTTGAGCGTGAGGGCCAATCCGGTCGCTTCCTCACCGGCCGAAGCGGCGTTGACGATCGAGACCGCCGCGAAGGTGAAGAACGAGACGAAGACGAGCATGACGGCCAGGAACCAGCCCGGCATTCCCGCATTGTTGGTGCGGTAATTCATCTGCTCGTGCTCTTTCATGTCGGCGACCGCTTTGTCGAGCTGGTAGTGCCCGAGTCCGCCGCTGGCCACTTGAGCCTTCGCCTCCTGGTAGCCCGAGAGCCTTTCGCCGGTCTGCAGGTTCATCCCGCAGTTGGTGCACAGGACCGTTCCCGGCTTGATCGATCCTCCGCAGGCCGGGCAGGTGGGGCCGCTGGCCGCCCGCAGCCCCTCTTCTTCGAACAGGTCGTCGAGCCCGCCGGCCGGCGCGGCCGCCGCGGGGCGGGCGGCCATCGTCGCAGCCGGACGGCCCGGGGCGGCGGAACGCGTCCCCCCAGCAGGAGCGCCAGCAGCTGCGGGAGCGGCTGCCGGGACGCGGACGGTCTGCTGGCAAGCGGGGCATTTCACCGCTTTGCCGGCGAACTCGTCTTTGACGGCCATCGATTTGCCGCAGGCACACTGAACGCGAATCGGCATGGTTCGGATTGATCGGAAGCGAGGGGGAGGAGAGCGGGTGGGGGAGCCACTCGCTCATCTTAATCGATTCGAGGATAAGAATCGCGGGAGTTGTGGGAATCTCGGTTGGGGGGAAGGTGGCTTCCGCCTCACCGCCGATCGTCCCCGTCTGGCTTCTCCTGCCACACTGACAGCAACTGCCGGCACGACGCCGAGCGGAACGGGACGAAAACGCGGCAAGTCTTTTGCTGTCAATGCTTTGCGCGTTGTTCTTTGGCTCGTGGCACGCCGCTTGCTTCGAGGGGGGACTCAATGCTTTGACTGTCAAACGCGGTTCGCTGAAGGTGCATCCACGACGCCCGCAGCGGCCCTCTTTCACACGACCGTTTCGATTAATTATTCCCTGGAGGTGAGACGGAAATGGCGACTGCCACACAGAAACCGAAGACCAGCGTCAAATTGCAACCGATCGGCGAGCGGATTGTTTTGCAGCGGGAAGAGGGCGAGGACGTGACCAAGGGGGGAATCGTGCTCCCTGATTCGGCGAAGGAGAAGCCGGCCCGCGGGACGGTCGTGGCGCTCGGGACGGGCAAGCTGCTCGACGATGGGACGCGGTCGAAGAGCCAGTTGAAGGAAGGCGACCGCGTGCTCTTCAGCAGCTACGCGGGCGAGACCGTGGAGATCGGCAACGTCGAGTACCTGTTGATGCGCGAGGACGACGTCCTGGCTGTCATCGGCTGATTCTGCGATCGGCTGATTTTGTGAGCGGCTAATTCCTTCGGTCGCAGGTTCCCCACCTCAATTCACCACCCAATTTATAGACCACCATGGCAAAGATTATTGCGTTTGATCAGGAAGCCCGCGAATCGATCCGCCGCGGCGTCAACAAGCTGGCCCGCGCCGTCAAGGTCACGCTCGGTCCCAAGGGCCGCAACGTGGTGCTGCAGAAGTCGTTCGGCAGCCCGACCGTGACCAAGGACGGGGTGACGGTTGCCAAGGAGATCGATCTGGAAGATCCGTTCGAGAACATGGGAGCTCGGATGGTTCGCGAAGTCGCCAGCAAGACCAGCGACGTCGCCGGCGACGGAACCACCACCGCCACGGTGCTGGCCGAAGCGATCTTCAACGAAGGGCTCAAAGCGGTTGTCGCCGGTGTGAACCCGATCCAGATGAAGCAGGGCATTGAGCGGGCCGTCAGCGATCTGACCGATCGGTTGCACAAGATGGCGGTCAAAGTCAAAGACAAAGAGGCGATGGCCAACGTCGCCACGATTGCCAGCAACAACGATCGCGAGATCGGCAACCTGCTGGCCGACGCGATGGAGAAGGTGGGTAAGGATGGCGTGATCACGGTCGACGAAGGCAAGAGCCTGCAGACCGAGCAGGAATGGGTCGAAGGGATGCAGTTCGACCGCGGCTACCTCTCCCCCTACTTCGTGACCGATTCGACCAGCATGGAAGCGGTCCTCGAGGACTGCTACATCCTGGTCTTCGAAAAGAAGATCTCGAACATCAAGGACCTCGTGCCGCTGCTCGAGCAGGTCGTCCAGCAGGGCAAGCCGCTGTTGATCGTCGCTGAAGACGTCGACGGCGAAGCCCTCGCGACGCTCGTCATCAACCGCCTCCGCGGGACCTTCACCTGCTGTGCGGTCAAGGCTCCGGGCTACGGCGACCGCCGCAAGGCGATGATGGAAGACATCGCCATTCTGACCGGCGGGCAAGCGATCTTCGAAGCCCTCGGCACCAAGCTTGAGAGCGTCACCTTGGCCGACCTCGGCCGCGCCAAGAAGGTGATCGTCGATAAGGACAACACGACGGTCATCGAAGGGGCGGGCAAGAGCAACGACATCAAGGCTCGGATCGACCAGATCCGCCGCGAGATCGAGAACAGCACCAGCGACTACGACAAAGAAAAGCTGGAAGAGCGGCTCGCAAAGCTGGCCGGTGGCGTCGCCAAGGTGAACGTCGGGGCCGCGACCGAGTCGGAAATGAAGGAGAAGAAGGCCCGCGTCGAAGACGCCCTGCACGCCACCCGGGCTGCGGTCGAAGAGGGCATCCTGCCGGGCGGCGGCGTGGCCCTGCTGCGTGCGGCCAGCCAAGTTTCGCCGAGCGAAGATTGCAGCACGGACGAGAAGGTCGGTTACAACATCGTCCTCCGCGCCTGCCGCGCTCCGCTGACCATGATCAGCGAAAACGCTGGCCAGGACGGCGGGATCGTCTGCGAGCGGGTGGTCGAGAGCAAGGGCAACCACGGCTACAACGCGCTGACCGACACCTACGAAGACCTGGTCAAAGCCGGGGTCATTGACCCGACCAAGGTGACCCGCACCGCCCTGGCCAATGCGGCCAGTGTCGCCACGCTGCTGCTGACCAGCGACGCGCTGATCGTCGACAAGCCGAAGGCCGAGAAGGGCGGCAAAGGCCACGGCGGCGATCACGACATGTACTAGGATCGCCGTGCGTAAGGATCGCGGTGCAATCGCACGCGAATCTCCAAGCCAACCCCGGTGCTCGGCGAGCGAGCATCGGGGTTTTTTTGTCCGCCACGCGAAGTGGCCCGTTTCCGCTATCTTGCGGGTGGTGTCGGCCCGCGTCCGCGCATGGACTCGGACTCGAATCCGGTACTGAGTACTGAGTACTGCGGACGCAAGCCTCAGCCGGCCTCGGTTCGACTCCTGCTCCCGAATCCCGCTTGACCTTTCCCTTTGGAGAACCGCGATGAATGGGCCTCGCCGTCGCGCGATCCTGGCCGGCCTGCTGTTGTGGGGACTGGTCGGGGGCGTCACGACGTACGCGCTTTGGGACTCCGGGGCGACGGCTCCGGTATCCGCTTCGGGATCGCCCCCGCCGTCGGTTCCGTTCCAACTCAGTCGCTACTTCACGACCGGTTCCGCTTCGTTGCAGCTGAGCGTGCCGGCACCGGTGAGCCTGCGACGCGGCGATCCGATTTTCACCCTCGATGCCAAAGGGAACTGGATACAGGCGGGGTACCTGACCGCCACCGCGCAGGGCGAACGGGCCAAAGCGGGCACCCTTGCCACGGCCCTCTGGTATAGCTCGGCGGTCGATCCGGATCGGTGCCGGTTCGAGTATCACCGCAATCGGGGCAGCCTGGGCGAGGTCGTGCGAACGCTGCTGCCACCGGAGAAGCGAGAGCGGATTGAGGATTTGATCCGGGAATCGATCGAGCTCAACGCCGCAGATATCACCGCGGCGATCCGGCCGATTGTGACCCGCTCGCTCACCCAGTCGGTGCCGGTGGTGGAACGGGCGCTCAAGCGTTCGATCGCCGCCCATCGCGACGAGCTGGAAACGCTCGGCGAACGCTATCGGGAGGAGATCGTCAACGAACGGCTCCTGCCGCTAGTCCGCGAAGAGGTGATGCCGAGCGTGCGAAAGCATGGCCAGCCGGTCGCCGAGGAGATCGGTCGCGAGCTTTGGGAGCGGGCGTCGCTGTGGCGGTTTGGCTGGCGTGCCCTGTACGACCGAACGCCGCTACCGGAGCGCGACTTGTTCAAGGATGAATGGGAGCGATTCGTCAACGAAGAGGCGATTCCGGTATTCGAACAGCACATGGACGAGCTGATCGAGGCCCAGCGGCGGGTCTTCGCGGAGATGTCCCGCAACCCGCGAGTCCGCGAGGAGCTCGGGGAAGTGGTCCAGGAACTGGCCAGGGACCAGGAGCTGCAACAGCTGGTGACGGCGATCGTGCGGGAGTCGATTCTGGAGAATCAAGAGCTCCGCGACGTGTGGGCCGAGAATTGGCGGCAGGAGGACGCCCGCCGCGCCATCCGCTTGACCGGCCAGCGTCTCGACCCGGTGGTTCGCCAGATCGGTGACGAGATTTTTGGCACCCGCGAAACGGGCATCGAGCCCGCCTTTGCCAAGGTGCTTCGCAATCAAATCCTGGGCAAAGACCGCCGCTGGATCGTCGCCATTCCCAGCGACCAGACGGTCCATCGCGGCGAGGTCTATCCGGTCCGCATCGCCACCGAAAGCGAACCCTTTCCGCTGCTCATCCTCGCCTCGCCCCCCGAAGAATTGCCCCACGAACCGCTCGAATGAAACGCCCGTTGATCCTCCACCACGTGACGGTCGAAGCTGGCGGCCAACGCTTGCTCAGCGACGTGTCGGTGGAAATGCCCGATGGACAGATCACCGTCATCGTCGGCGGAAGCGGTGCCGGTAAATCGGTGCTGCTGCGGATTCTCGCGGGGCTGATCCCACAGACCGACGGGGTGATTCGCTGGACCGGTGCGATCGATCACGGTCCCGGTGGATCGCTCGGCCGCATCGGAATCGTGTTTCAGCAATTTGCCCTGTTCGACGAACTCTCGCCGCTGGCCAACGTGCGCTTTGCGGTTGACCATCGGCGGCGAAAAGACCAACCGCCGGAACAGACGCCGCGACAGTGGCTCGAGGAGCTTCGCGTCCCCGTGGGCGTTCCCGTCGCTGCGCTCAGCGGAGGTCAGAAGCAACGGCTGGCGATCGCCCGCACGCTGGCGGCCGACCCCGAAGTCGTGCTGTACGACGAGCCAACCTCCGGCTTGGATGCGGCCAGCGGGCGGCAGGTGGCTCGCTTGATCCGCCGCACGCAGGAGACGCATCGACGCACGAGCATCGTCGTCACGCACGACTACGAAACCCTGCTTCCGATCGCCGACCACGTGTTGCTGCTCGACTCGGAAACAAAGCAGCTCGTTCCGGTGCCCCGCCAGCAGTGGGAAGAAATCCCCGACCGGATGCAACCGGTGCGGCGGCCCGACGATCCGCAGCGAAAGCTCGAACCGCCGGCGGAAACGCCCCCCGATGCTGCCAAGACGCCTGCTGCGAAGACGCCTGCTGCGAAGTCGACTGCGGCGAAGAAGGGTGGCTCGCGGGAAGGGGCGCATTGGCTCGGCCGCTCGGGCCAGCGGAGCGTGACGGCGGTCGGGGATCTGCTGGAGACCAGCGGGCATGCGCTGCTCAGTATGCTGCGGCTGCCGCTGGACCTGATTCCCCGCTGGCCCCGCGTCGGCTGGGGGCTGCGGTTTTTGGCCCATTACCTGCGGTTGGTCTGCGGCCCATCGGCGTGGGTCTATCTGTGGTTCAGCGGGTTGATCGTGGGCTTCACATCGACCTACTTCACCTTCCGCTTTTTGCCCTACGAGTTGTACACCAAGCCGTTGTTGCTGGAGGATTTGCTGGCGGCGATCGGGTTTGCCCTCTATCGAGTGCTGGTGCCGGTGCTCGCGACCGTGCTGGTTGCCGCCCGCTGCGGTGCCGCGGTGGCCGCGGACGTGGGGGTCAAACGCTACGGAGCGCAGGTCGAAGCACTGCAGACTCTGGGGGTTCGTCCGCCGGCTTACTTGCTGACGCCGATTCTGATCGCGTTCATTGTGGGGACGCCGATTCTCGAGGCGATCGCCTTCCACTCGGCCCGCCTGATCAGCATGGTCAGTTTTATCGCCACCCATCCCCAGCAAGGTCCTTATTTCTGGGAGCTGCACTTCGCCAGTCGTCTGCACCAGAGCGACTCGCTGGTCTACAACGGCTTTGGATGGCTGATGCTGAAGACCGTGCTCTGCGGAGTGGGCGTGGCCGCGATCAGCTATTACCGGGGGCTGCGGCCCAAACAATCGGCGCGGGATGTCAGCGAGGCGATCACTTCGACGGTGCTGTGGGCCACGCTGTACGTCCTGTTCATCCACTTCCTGATAGCGTTCTACGAGTTTTAGAAATGGATAAGAAGGCGAAGAAGCGGCTCGAAGTGATCAACAAGAAGCTGCAGACCTTGCGCCCACGGTTGACCGGAGCCAAGCAGCAAGCCGACGACATGTCTGAAATCGCGGCGCTCGAAAAGGAGATCCAGGACTTGGAAACCGAGGCGGCGAAACTGAAGGAGTCGTGAGTGCCTCCGGTTCCGGAGAGGGGACCTTTACTGCAGCATCGCGACTTCTTCGACCCAGCTGGTCCACTGCCGGACCTGCTCTTCACTGAGCGTCGGCGTGGGGAGATCGGGCAGCCGCGTCGTTTCCCCCGTGGTGGCATTCCGCAGGCGAACGGTCAGCAGGCCGTTGATGTCGACCTCGAACGCGGCCTCAAGTGCCGCATTGCCGGTGTTTTCCGGTAGCGGATGGGTGCCGAGCGATCGCCAGGGCCGTCCGACTCCGCCAGCCGATTCGACGACCGTGAGCGTTTTCTGCGAGCCATCCTTGAGCCGAGCCAACCGCCGGCCGGTGCGTGCCGGCAGGGCGCTGCCGCGAGGGATCACCGGCAGGGTTCGCGGCTGGCTTTGATCCCCTGCATAGGCCAGCAGCCCGAGGTCGTAGGTCGCCGCGGCTTGCGGCGGCGCGGCGATATCGGAGCGTCCCGGGAGCTCGGCCGCGGCTGCCATGGCGGCACCAAAGGCGAGCGAGCGGCGGTCGACCGGCAAGTGCTCGAGGTCGTCGCCGAGAAATTCTGAAATCCCGCGGCGGACCGAGGCCAGCCGCGTCAGGGGACCGACGAGCAGGCAGCGGTTGACGTCGTCCGGAGAGAGCTGGACCGACGAGAGCGCCTCGCGGACGTGCTGCAGCAGTTCGTTGAGGATGCTGTCACCGGCGGCCGTCAACACCTGACGGTTCATCGGCATCCGCACCGTTCCCTGCTTGCTCCGGAACCGCAGCTCGACTTGTTCCCGGATCAGCAATTCATGCAGTCCCCGCTCACAGGCTTGCTGCAGGTGGACCGCGTCGCTGAGCCGCTGCCGCGGATCGAAGCCGTGCATGCGTTTGCAGCTGTCGGCCATCAAATCGACTAACCGTCGCTGCCAAGTCAAGGCGCTGGTTTGCCAACTGCCGGCGGTCGACAGCGTCTGCAGGCGGCCGGCGACATGCCGCACGACCGATGCTTCACACGCCAAGCCAGTCAGGCTGATCACGATCCAGTGCTGGACCTCGTTCGGTTCGGGCAACGGAGCGGCCGCGGTCCGCTCGCTGAGCTGCGCGTGGGCGGCCGCCAGCGAGCGGTCGACGAGCCGCACCGAACTGAGTCCGGCGATCCGCGCCGCCTGCCACACCGCCCGCCGCCGCAGCTGGTCGTAGCAGCCCGGCACGGTCACCGCGGCGATCGCCGGCCGCCCTTTCCGTCGCCAAGCCGATACCCGCACCTCGCGAAGCACCATTCCCAACAGCACTTCGGGCGGACACTGGTGGTCCAGCACATTGCGGTCGACCTTGGCTTGTCCCAAATAGAGGTGGAGGCAATGGGCGAGCCGCTGGGGATGGGCAATCCGGTTTCGCATCGCCGCGTCGCCGAAACTGAGCCGGCCGCCGTGGCTGGCCAGCGCCGCGCGGAGCAGGGGCACGCCAACTCCTCCTGCGTCAGCCGCCTCGACCGAGCCGGTCGGATCGGCGATCGCCGCGGCGGCGTAGAGCATCCCCAGGTCGATCCCTAGGGCGGTCGGTTGGCTGCTGGTAGTGGTGGGATCGCTTCCGGCGGTGGGGACTTCGCCGAGCAGCAAAGGGCGGGCGATCCCCGACAACCAGCCCGGCGTGCCGCCGGCCGCCTGCCACGCATTCAGCTCCTCGAGCATCTCGTCGAGCGAGCTGTAGCGGTCTTGGCGGCGCTTGGCCATCATCCGCTGAAAGACGTGGTCCAAGCGGAGGTCGACGTCTTTGCGAACGCTGAACAAATCCGGCAGCGGCCCGTCTCGGTGCTGGCGGAGCTGCTCCATCATGTCTCCCTCGTAGGGAGAGCGACCGGCGAGCAAGAAAAAGAAGGTCGCCCCAAGCGCGTAGATGTCCGCGCGGAGGTCCGCCGCATCGGGATCTTCCAGCTGCTCCGGAGCGATGTACTGGATCGTGCCGACCAGCCTTCCGCGGCGGCTTGGGCGGTGAGCCGGATCGCTGCGGATCGTCGCCAGCCCCAGGTCGAGGACTTTCACCGTCCCGTCGGGGGTCACCATGATGTTGCCCGGTTTGACGTCGCGGTGCACGATTCCCGCCGCATGGGCGTACGCCAATCCCGTCGCCGCACCACGGATGATCCGGACCGCTTCCTCGACCGGCAGCGGGCCGCGGCGGGCGACGATTTGCGAGAGGGTTTCGCCTTCGACGAACTCCATCGCCAAGTAATGCGTCCCCTCGACTTCGCCAGCGTCGAACGCGGTCACGATGTTGGGGTGCAGCAGCCGAGCTGCGGCCCGAACTTCCGAATAAAACCGCTGTACCGCCGATTCGTCCTGCATCCGCTCCAGAGCCAGCGTCTTGAGCGCTACCGCCCGAGCCATCCGGCGGTGCTCGGCCCGGTACACCAAGCCCATGCCCCCGGCACCGATCAGCCGGTCGATCGTGTACTCGCCGATCTGAGCCGGGAGGCCCGCGGTGGCCGGGTCGAGTTCGAAGTCGGCATCCTGGAAGTCGGTTCCGCTGCTGGTGCCGCTGCGGGTCCGCCCGTCGCCGGTCCAGCGCCCGTCTCCGGTCCAGCGCCCGTCGCCGGTCTCGGAAAGCTCGCCCGTTGGCGGAGCGTCCGCAGTTGGCTGGGAATCGCCTGTCGGGTGATCCTGAGAAGTCACAAACGCAGCGCCCTGCTAGAAAAGAAAAATCACGCGGCCCAGTCAAGCATACCAGCTGACGCGGGCAAGTCACCTTGCGCGAACCGCTCGAGTCGATCATCCTAGGAACGGGCCAGGCCTTCTCCTCCCCATTCGCACCCGCTCAAGACCCCCCACCGTTCGTTAAACTCTATGCTCCGCATCGCTACCCGCCGCAGCCCGCTTGCTCGTTGGCAAGCCGATCACGTCGCCGACCAGCTCCGTGCGCTGGGCCACGAAGTTGAGTTGGTGTTGCTCTCGAGCGAAGGCGACATCGACCGCACGCCGATCGATGGCAGCCAAGCCGTGGGCTTGTTCACCAAGCGGATCCAACAGGCGGTGATCGACGGCGAAGCGGATCTCGCCGTGCACAGCCTCAAGGATCTGCCGACCCAGGAGTCGCGGGGGTTGATGTTGGCGGCCGTGCCCCCCCGGGCCTCCGCTGCCGATTGTCTGATCACTCGAGAGCCATGGAGCTTCGATGAGCTACCGGAGCGAGCTCGCGTGGGAACCGGAAGTCGCCGCCGAGCCGCCCAATTGCTCGCCCGTCGCCCGGATCTGCGGATCGAGCCGATTCGAGGAAATGTCGACACGCGGCTCGAGAAACTTTCGAGCGAAGGGTTTGATGCGATCATTTTGGCCGAAGCGGGATTGCGTCGCCTGCAGCTGCTCGAACATGTCAATCAACCGCTGCCGCTCGAGTGGATGCTGCCGGCGGCCGGCCAGGGAGCGCTCGGGATTGAGGTTCGCGACGCCGACGCGGCGACGGCCGAAGCGGTGGCGGAGCTCGACGATGCGCCGACCCACGTGGCGGTCGCTGCCGAACGAGCCGTGCTCCGCGAGCTGCACGCTGGCTGTCTGGCACCGGTCGGCACGTATGCGACGGTCCGCGATGGGCAACTCACGCTTCGTGCGGTCGTCCTCTCGGTCGACGGCCAACAGCGACTCCACTGTCTCGACGCCACCGAGCCAGCCGAGACGCTCGACCGCGCCGCCGCCGAGCGACTGGGGAGGGAAGTCGCTCGGAGGCTCGTCGAAGACGGTGCCGCACCGCTGGTCGAAGCGGCCCGCTGACATCGTGTGTCACATCAGCCGCCATGCGCTGGACTCGTCAGAAGACCCTGAGCCGACGGCGCTAGCCGCGGGTGCTGCAGCGGAGCGTCGCGAAACAATGTGCCAAATCAGCCGCCACGCGCTAGCGTCCGGTTTCTGTCGCGTTTGTGAGAACCGGGGGCTAGCGCCCGGCGGCTGATGAATAACCCGAGGCTAGCGCCTGCGGTTCAAAAGAGGCCCGAGGCTAGCGCCTGCGGCTCAAAGAAACCGACCACTCTCCTCTTACGCATTCTGGAATGCCCTGCCATGAATTCTCCTCAAGCCGGACCGAACAGCCGCCGCGCCTTTGACCGCGCCTGCCGATTGATGCCCGGAGGCGTGAACAGCCCCGCCCGCGCGTTCGGAGCGGTCGGCGGTTCGCCGCTGTTCATCGAGCGTGCGGAAGGACCGTATCTGTTCGATATCGATGGCCGGCGGTACCTCGACTACATCGTCTCCTGGGGACCGATGATCCTCGGACACGCCCATCCCGAAGTCATCGCGGCGATCACCGAAGCCGCGGCTCGAGGGACCAGCTTTGGGGCGCCGACCGAACGGGAGAGCGAGCTGGCCGAGCGGATCGTGGCGGCCGTGCCGAGCATCGACAAGGTGCGGTTGGTCAACAGCGGGACCGAGGCGACGATGAGCGCGATTCGAGTGGCTCGTGGATTCACCGGTCGCGACAAGATCATCAAATTCGCTGGCAATTACCATGGCCACGTCGATGCTCTGCTGGTCTCGGCCGGTAGCGCCGCGGCGACGCTCGGCGTTCCCGATTCGCCTGGCGTGACCGCTGGAGCCGGAGGCGACACGATCGTCTTGCCCTTCAATGACGCGGCCGCGCTCGCAGCGACGTTCGAGAAATTTCCTGGTCAGATCGCCGCGATCATCCTCGAGCCGGTGGTCGGCAACATGGGATGTGTGCCGCCGGTTCCCGGTTTTCTCGAGGCCGCGCGGGAGCTGACCGCGGCCGACGGGGCGGTGCTGATCTTTGATGAGGTGATGACCGGATTCCGGTTGGCTTACGGTGGTGCCCAGGAGCGGTTTGGAATCACTCCCGACATGACCACGCTCGGCAAAGTCGTCGGCGGCGGGATGCCGCTCGGTGCTTACGGGGGCCGCGAGGAGATCATGAACTGCGTCCTGCCGGCGGGCAAAGTCTTTCAGGCCGGAACGCTCAGCGGCAATCCGGTCGCCGTGGCCGCCGGCAACGCCACGCTCCGGTTGCTCGAGCAGGATCCGCCGTATGCCGAGCTCGAGCGGCTCGGCAAACGCTTGGCCGACGGTCTGGCCGAGGCGGCCAGTGCCGCGGGGCTGCCCCACCAGGTCCAGCAAATCGGCAGCATGCTGACGCTATTCTTCAATCCCCACCCGGTCCACGACTGGGGCGGCGCCTCCAAGAGCGACTCGGGTCGCTTCGGCCGTTTCTTCTGGGGAATGATCGAACGCGGGATCTATCTTCCCTGCAGCCAGTACGAAGCGCTGTTCTTCAGTCGCACCCACACCGAAGCGATGATCGACGAGACGATCGCCGCCGCCAAAGAAGTCTGCGCGGCGCTGTAGTCTAGTCCGGAGAGAACAGCCAGCCTTCCTCGGGGCGTGGCAGTCCGAACGCCTCGGCCGCTTCGCGCTGCCGCCCTTCGATCCAGACCACCGTTCGCTCGTAATCCTTCGAACCGTGCATTTGGAGAGCTTGCTGCGCCAGCGCTTTGCCGCGTCTGAAATCTTGTCGCGCAGCGGCGGCGAGTGCCAAATTGTGTACCGCCGCGTGATTCGCCGGGTGCTGCTCCAAAGCCTGCTGCCAGGCCTGCTCGGCTTCGGCCCAGCGAACGGCGGCGGCGTGCTGGTTGCCACGCCGGACGGCCGACGCGCCGGTCAATAAGTACGGCTCGGCCAAGCGAACCGTTTCACGGCGGATCGACGGGGTCAGCAGTTTCCACGTTTCTCGCGCTGCGGCGGTCGCCAGCCGGGCTTCCTCGGTTCCACTGGAGCTGGCCAAGTCGGGGTAAAGTGTGGCGGCGGAAGCAGCGCTCACGCTCACCGGCATTCCCCCCACGACGCGAGCTTCACCCACATCGAGCAATCGCCAGGAAATGGTCAGCCGCTGCGTCGAGCTCGCCGTGGAGGCCGGTCCTTGCGAAGGAGGATCGGAAGCGAGCTCGGAGGGAGTCGCTGGCTCCGCCTGGGCGGCCAATTCCGGTGGCAACGAAGCGAGCTTCGCCGCCGCCGCGGAAGTTGCGGATCCGCCCCCTCGCGATTTGAGGATCTCGCCGATCAGCAAATACTCCAGCCCTTCTTTTCGAGCTGCGGACAATAACGCCAGATCGCTGGGGATGTTCGGCGCGGTCGAGGCGAGCTGGATTTCGACGTGCCGCTGCAGATCTGCCTGATGCACCAAGCGGACGCTGCGGCTCGGTTCCAACGGGCGGGTCGCGGTGAGTGCTTCGGCCAGTCGAGCGGCTTGCGGAGGATCGCCGATGATCGTCGCAAGCACGACCGACCGACCAACGGCTGAATGCAGCTGTGGTGCTGCCCAGGTGTGGATCGGAGCCACATCGGTCGAGGTCGTGCTCCGGCAGCCGAACAGCGGCAGGATGACCAGGGCGACGGTGGTTGTCAGCGTGCGAGGATGCATCGTAAGTTTTTCAGTCGATAGCTAGCGAAGTTCCCCCGGCCGGGTCAACCTCCACTTGCCGTTCCCCCTCCCCTGCCCTTTCTCTTCGAGACGAGACGCCCGGTGACCGATAACGCCCCCGGCTTCCGCAGCCCGCAGTTGCTCGACCGCCAGCAGTCCGCGCTGCTGGTCGTCGACGTGCAAGTCAATCTGCTGCCGAAAATCCTCAACCACGAGCGTCTGCTCTGGAACGTCAGCCGGCTCTGCCGCGGCGCGGCGGCGGTCGGGGTTCCGCTGGCCGCCACCGAGCAATACCCGCAGGGGCTGGGAGCGACGGCAGCCGAAATCGTCGACTTCCTTCCCGAGCGCCACGAGAAGATGGCGTTCAGCGCCGCGGCCGTCCGCCCCATCGTTTCGCAGCTGGCCGAGCAGGGAATCCGCCAAATCGTTGTCTGCGGGATCGAGACGCATATCTGCGTCCTGCAAACCGCCCTCGATCTCGCGGCGGAAGGTTTTGACGTCTACGTGGTCAGCGATGCCGCCGGGGCGCGGGGGACCGAGGACCATGCCGTGGCGCTCGAGCGGATCCGCGACCAGGGGCTGTCGGTGGTGACGACCGAGGGAGTGCTGTTCGAGTGGTGCCAATCGGCCGCCGAGCCCGAGTTCAAAGCCATCCGCGACCTAGTGCAAGAGAGCGGCCCGATCGTCGGGTGAGCCGACGGCGCTAGCCGCGGGTGAGCCGACGGCGCTAGCCGCGGGTGAGCCGACGGCGCTAGCCGCGGGTGAGCCGACGGTGCTAACCGAGGGTGAGCCGACGGCGCTAGCCGCGGGTGCTAACCGCGGGTGAGCCTCGTGGCCGACAGAAATTGCACGATTCGCAAAATCAGCCGCCACGCACTAGCGTCCGGTTGTCACGGTGTTTTGAGAACCGGGGGCTAGCGCCCGGCGGCTGATGAATGATCCGGCCTTGCGCCCCGCAGCCGATGCACCACCCGAACCCCCTACGGTTCACCCGGCTCGTCCTTCGGCTCTCGAAAGGCTTCGAGCTGGCCGAGTTCTTCGAGCCAGACGCGGATGTCGTTGTCGTACTCGGTCGACATATCGCTCAGCACCAGTTGGCGGTGGAAAGCGGCAGCACCCTGATCGACGTGCTCGGCCGCTTCGGCGCTGGGGAAGCGGCGGTTGGGGTCGGGAGCGATCAAGCCGCGGCAGAAATTCATCAGCAGCGGATTGCAGGTGACTTCCTCGGGCAGAAGTTCGTGCAGCCGCGACGGCAACTCGCGTTTCGCCGCCAGCAACTGCCGCAGTCCCAGCCCCGGCTCAAAGGGGAGCCGCCCGCCGAGCAACTCGATCAGCACGTAGCCAAGGCTGGCCAAGTCGCTTCGCGGCGAAGACTCGTTGTTCTCGAGCACTTCCGGGGCGGCGTAGACCGGCGTGCAGTCGCGGTCGTGGGGCGGATCGTGGAAATCAAAGGCCGAGCCGATATCGATCAACTTGAGATGCCCGGTCCGTTTGAGCATCAGGTTCGCCGGCTTGATGTCGCCATGCACGATCCCTTCGCGGTGCAGCGCGGCAAGGGCCGAGAGGCATTCCCGCACGATCGCGACGGCGACGCCCGCTTTGAACCGCGACTGGGCTGGCCCGGCCGTGAGGATCACTTCGTTGATGTACCGCCACCGCCGCGCTTCGACGCGACCGTTGAGGTCCGAGAGATATTCGGGCCGCATCAGCTCGCGGAGGTCGTAGCCGTCGATCCACTCCATCACCATCATCCGGATCCGGTTGCGGTCGACGAAGTTGTGGACGTCGAGCAGATTGTCGTGCTGGATCAGCGCGACGCGAGCCGCCACGCCCGCGATTCCCCGCATCGCTTGCTCGTACTGCCGCACGTTGGCGTAGCGATGGGGGGAGAAGAATTTCACCGCCACTGGCAACGTGAAGTTGTCGGTGCCGCGACAGGCCGAGAGGAAGACGCGGCCCTGCCCACCGCTGCCGAGCATCTTTCCCAGCCGATAGTGGCCGGTCCAGTTCAACCGTCGGGCGGAGATCAACTCCTGATACCGCTCGAGCAATTCGTTGTCCTGCGGATCCGTACGCGGCGTCCCGTGGTAGGTGACCGTGGCGTTCGGGTCGTGCCGAGTCGTGCTCAGCATGTCACGCATCCGGCTTGAGCTCATGCGTTCCAGAGGGTATCGGGGTTGGGGAAGCCGAGCCGCTTATCGACGCGATTGTACAGCGGTTCGCCGGCTTGCCAGCGACTTAGATTTTCGCACACCAAGCGGACCGTGTCGTCCACCCGCCGGGCCGATTGGGCCCCAACGTGTGGAGTGATGATCACCTGAGGGCATTCCCAAAGACGACTGTCGCCCGGCAAAGGTTCCACTTCGGTGACGTCGAGCCCCGCTCCCCGCAAGTGTCCGCTCTCGAGGGCCTCGACCAGCGCCGCTTCCTCCACCACCGGACCGCGAGCGACGTTGATCAGATAACTCCCGGGGCGCATCTTGGCGATCCGCGCCGCATCGAAGTAATGGTGCGTCTGGGCATTCAGCGGCAACGTCAGGATGACCACGTCGGATTCGCCGACCAGCCGGTCGACGAGATCCGCTGACCAGAGCTGGTCGACCTCGCGGGGCTGAGTGTGCGGAAAGTAATCGGTCGCGATAATCCGTTCGCAGAGCGGGGCGAGGGCTCGCGAGATGCACCGCCCGTTCCCCCCAAGCCCCACGATCCCAACCGTCTTCCCCCGCAAATCGTCGGTCGGCCGGCGGATGAATTCGCGGCGGCGGGTCGCTTCCATGAACGTCGGGAGGCTGCGGATCAGCCCCAGCAGCAGCGCCAGCGTCTGCTCGGTCACCTGCGGAGCGAACAGCCCCGAAGCGCTGGTGACCACGATCTCCGAGTCGATTACTCCCGGGACCAGGCAGTGGTCCAGACCAGCCGCCGATGACTGGATCCACTGGAGGCGTCCGGCCGCGAGCACGCGATCCCAGTCGACCGGGACCTTGGCGTGGCCGATGAAGATGTCGGCCGAAGGCAATTCCTCGTCGACCCGCTCCTGCCCGGCGTCGACGATCTCCGCCCCGGCCGGGGCCGCTCGGCGAATCGCCTCGATGTGTTTGGGTTCGACAGGAAAGCACAGCACGATACGCATAGCCGAGCGACGACCCGCAGTGGAAGAGTGGGGGGAGAATCCAGAGGGCAGAGATCGTAGCCCCCGCAGGTCTGGCTTTCCAGCCGGACCCGCGGCCCCGACGGAGCCGTAGGCGCTAGCGTCGGGCCTCGCGGCGGGGGTTTTCCGCTGCCGGACCCGCGGCTAGCGCCGTCGGCTCAGGGTTTTCCGGCAACGCCTAAGGGGAACGGCTGACGTACTTAGGCTTTCAGCTCCCACTTGGGCATCTGCTTGAGCAGATCGCGGCGGCTGAGGTCGAAGTGCAGCGGCGTGACGGTGATGTGGCCAGCCCGCAGTTCGGTCACGTCGGTGCCGTCGGGGCGGAGGTCGTTCGGCGGTGTCCAGGTCGCCCAGTAGTAGTCGCGGCCCCCCGGGTCTTGCCGCTTTTCGTACGTGCTGCCGTATTGCTCGAGCCCCATCGGGACGACTTTGACGGCGGCCGGTTCGGCGGTGGCAACGGTTGGAATGTTGATGTTGAACAAGCTCCCCTGGTGCTTGTCGTTCCGCAAAATTCCGCCGATCACGTTGCGGGCGACGACCGCTGCGGCATCGAAGTCCGCATGCGGATCGTACTCGAGACTGACGGCGATCGAGCGGACCCCGAAGAACGCGCCTTCGATCGCCGCGGCCACGGTTCCCGAGTAGAGGACGTTGATGCCGGCGTTGAGCCCGTTGTTGATCCCGCTGACGACCAGGTCGGGACGGACCGGACAGAGTTGGCTGATCGCCAGCTTGACGCAGTCGGCTGGCGAGCCATCGACCGCCCACGCCCAGTGCCGGTCGTCGCGCAAAATCTCCCGCGAGACCAGCGGGGTCAGGTACGTGATCGAATGCCCGACGCCGCTCTGCTCGGTCGTCGGAGCGGCGATGAACACGTCGCCGAGATGCCGCATCTGGGCCGCGAGCGCCGCTAAGCCGGGGGCGTACACCCCGTCGTCATTGGTCACCAAAATATTCATGCTCGAATCTTTCCTCCTGAGGCCAGGTTTCCTCCTGAGGCTCGGGCGGCACCCCTTGGGAGCCCTCAGAGCCACTCCTATACTTCGTGATTCTTTCCGTCGCCCCCGCAGAATATCCCAAAGCAGAGCTGATGAGCATTCCCCGTGAGGCGCCGGCGCCCAAGCAGCGCTTGACTGAGCAGCGCTTGACCGAGCAGCGTTTGACCGATGAGCGCGTCGTCGTACTCGACTTTGGCTCGCAGTATGCCCAGCTGATCGCCCGCCGCGTCCGCGAACAGAATGTCTACTGCCAGATCGTGCGGCACGACCTGCCCGCCGAGCGGCTGGCCGAACTGCAGCCCAAGGGAATCATCCTCTCGGGCGGCCCGTCGAGCGTTTACGAGCCGAACGCGCCGAAGTGCGATCCCAAAATTTTTGAGCTGGGGATTCCGGTCCTGGGGATCTGCTACGGAATGCAGCTGGTCGTCGAGGCGCTCGGGGGGAAGGTCCAGCACGCGACCCATCGCGAGTACGGCCGAGCGACGGTGCGGATCAGCAATCACGAGGGATTGTTCGATGGGCTGGCCGACGAGACCGATGTCTGGATGAGCCACGGCGATCAGGTCGCTGAAGTCGGCGAGGCGTTCGAGCCGCTGGCGGAAACCGACACCTGTCCGGTCGCCGCGATTCGCCACCGCCAATTGGCTGTCTATGGGATGCAGTTCCATCCCGAGGTGACCCACACGCCGCTCGGCAGCCAGATCCTGCACAACTTCGTGATGACCGTCTGCGGCTGCACCGGCACTTGGCATCTGGGCGATTTCGCCGAGGCGGCGATCGAGCAGATCCGCGCCCAGGTCGGCGATCGGCGGGTGATCTGCGGACTCTCTGGCGGCGTCGATTCGTCGGTCACCGCCGCCCTGCTCTACAAGGCGATCGGACCCCAGTTGGCCTGCATCCTGATCGACAACGGCTTGCTCCGCAAAGACGAGCAGGCGGCCGTGATCAGCGAGTTCAGCAACCACTTCAAGACCGAACTGCACGTCGTCGACGCCCGCGAGCGGTTTCTCGACACGCTGGCCGGAATCACCGAACCGCAAGAGAAACGCCGCCGTATCGGATATGCCTTCATCGATTGCTTCAAAGCCGAAGCCGAAAAGATCCAGGACGCGCACTTCCTCGCCCAAGGAACGCTCTACCCGGATGTGATCGAAAGTGGAGCGGCCAAAGACGGTCCGGCGGCCACGATTAAGCTTCACCACAATGTCGGCGGGTTGCCCGAACAGCTCGGCTTCGAACTGATCGAGCCGCTGCGGGATCTATTCAAGGACGAAGTCCGGCGGCTCGGAGCCGAACTCGGTTTGCCCGAGACGCTCGTCTGGCGGCATCCCTTCCCCGGCCCCGGCTTGGCCGTGCGGTGTTTGGGGGAAGTCACCGAAAGCCGCTTGGAAGTCCTTCGCGAAGCCGACGCGATCGTCGTCAACGAGATCAAGGCAGCCGGGCTGTACCGCCAGACCAGCCAGTCGTTCGCCGTCCTGCTGCCGGTCGAAAGCGTGGGGGTGATGGGCGACGCCCGGACGTACGAGAACGCGATCGCGATCCGCAGCGTCAACACCGATGACTTCATGACTGCCGACTGGAGCCGCCTGCCGTACGACTTGCTGGCGCGGATGAGCACGCGAATCATCAACGAAGTGAAAGGCGTCAACCGAGTCTGCTACGACATCAGCAGCAAACCCCCCGCAACGATCGAATGGGAATGAGGAAGGTTTCAGGGAGCAGGTTTCAGGTTTCAGGGAGTTTGGAACCTGAAACCCCGCTGCTTGAATCCTCGACCCTCATTTTCTCGTACTCGTACTCGTACTCAGCGAAGCGGTACTCGTACTCGAATCGACCGCAGCGACGGGGTACTGAGTACTGAGGCGAGTACTGAGTACTGAGTACTGAGTACTGAGGCGAGTACGAGTACGAGTACGAGTACGAAAGAAATTCCGGCTCCCGGCCTTCCGCCGCCTGCCACCTAAAACCTGCTACCTGAACCCTTTCTTGAGTCTGATGGGAAAGCAATACATTTACCAAATCGAGAATTTGACGAAGAAGCACGGCCCCAAGGTGGTGCTGGAAAACGTCTCTCTCGCGTTCTATCCCGGCGCCAAGATCGGCGTCTTGGGCCCCAACGGGGCGGGCAAATCGACGCTGATGCGGATCATGGCCGGTCAGGACAAGGAGTTCGAAGGCTCCGCCAAGCTGACTGCCGGCTACACGGTCGGGTACCTCTCGCAGGAACCCGATCTCGATCCTACCAAGACGGTCGAGGAGAACGTCCAGACGGCGGTCGCCGAGCGGCAGCGGATCCTCGATCGCTACAACGAGATCAGCGTCGAGCTCGGTGAGGTCGACGATCCCGACAAAATGGAAAAGCTGTGCGACGAGATGGCGCGGCTGCAGGACACGATCGACGCGGGCAACCTGTGGGAGCTGGAGCGGCAAGTCCAAGTTGCGATGGACGTGATGAACCTGCCGCCCGGCGAC
The DNA here is from genome assembly GCF_010367455.1 of Candidatus Laterigemmans baculatus. Lineage (GTDB taxonomy): Bacteria > Planctomycetota > Planctomycetia > Pirellulales > Pirellulaceae > Laterigemmans > Laterigemmans baculatus. The sequence goes on from NZ_WRPR01000055.1 coordinate 37,569, forward strand.
GCCGACGTCACCAAGCTCTCCGGGGGCGAGCGGCGCCGCGTGGCGCTCTGCCAAATGCTGATCCGTCAGCCCGACCTGCTGCTGCTCGACGAACCGACGAACCACCTCGACGCCGAGTCGGTCGCTTGGCTCGAGCAGCACTTGGCCAGCTACGCCGGAACGGTCGTCGCCGTGACCCACGACCGCTACTTCCTCGACAACGTCGCCCAGTGGATCCTCGAGATCGACCGCGGGCGGGGGATCCCCTTTGAAGGCAACTACACCGCTTGGCTCGAGGCCAAGGAGAAACGCCTGGAGCTCGAGAAGCGGCAGGCTAAGGCCCGCGACCGGACGCTCAGCCGCGAGCTGGAGTGGATCCGGATGAGCCCCAAGGCGCGGCAGGCCAAGAGCAAGGCGCGGATCAGCGCTTACGAGAAAATGGCCTCCGAGCAGTCGGCCGAGCAGACCGATGAGCTGGAAATCCAGATCCCCCCCGGCAAACACCTCGGCGAGCTGGTGATCGAAGCCCAGAACCTGACCAAAGGTTTTGGCGATCGCGTGCTGATGGAGAACGTCGACTTCCGCTTGCCGGCCGGTGGAATCGTCGGCGTGATCGGTCCCAACGGGGCAGGCAAGACGACGCTGTTCCGGATGCTCACCGGCCAGGACGAGCCCGACAGCGGCGTGATCCGCATCGGGCCGACCGTCGAGATGGGCTACGTCGATCAGAGCCGCGATTCGCTCTCTCCGGAAAATACGGTGTTCCAGGAGATCAGCGGCGGACACGAGACGTTCGACATGGGAGGCCGGGTCGTCAACGCCCGCTCGTACGTCTCGAAGTTCAATTTCAAAAAGACCGACCAGGAGAAGAAAGTCGGGACGCTCTCCGGCGGTGAACGCAACCGCGTCCACCTCGCCAAGCTGTTGCGGCGCGGCTGCAACGTGCTGCTCCTGGACGAACCGACTAACGACCTCGACGTCGATACGCTCCGAGCCCTCGAAGAAGCGATCATGAACTTCGCCGGGTGCGTCGTCGTGACCAGCCACGACCGCTGGTTCCTCGACCGCTTGGCGACCCACATCCTGGCCTTCGAAGGCGACGCCAAGGTCGTGTGGTGCGAAGGTAACTTCGAGATCTACGAGCGGGGTCGCAAGGAGCGACTCGGAATGCACGAAGACGAGCCGCATCGATTCCGCTACAAGAGCATTCGCGGATAGATTCGAGGTTCGCGGCAAGATTGCCGATTTTCTGAGAATTGCCGCTTCTCGACACCTTGCCGTGTCAAAGAGAATCGGCAGCATGGCAAAGCGGCCGAGCGGCGGTCCACGTCGGGTATGGCCATGCCCGGCGTGCGGCCTGAACTGATTTAGAAGCCCCTGCGGAGGAAATTTGAGATGACGATTACACGAGTCGGTAGCAACGCCCAGTACGCGGACGCTTGGGACAACATCTTCGGCGGCGACAAGGCGGCTGGCGGCGAAACGTCGACCGGCGGCAAGAGCGGCCAAAAGAAGGCTCCCAAGAAGGCCGCCCCGAAGTCGGCCAAGGGCGTCAAGAAAGCGACTGCCGCCAAGACCACGGTCACCAAGAAAGCGGCCGCCAAGTCGGCTGTCAAAGCGGTCGCCACCAAAACCGCTTCGCGAGGCAAGGCCGCCGGCAAGGCTGTTGCGGCCAAAGCCACTGCCGCCAAAGCGACTGCGACCAAGGCTGCCGCTGGCAAAGCGACTGCCACAAAAGCCACTGCGGTGAAGAAGGCGACCGTCAAGAAGGCGGCTCCCAAGACCGCTGCGGGCCAAGCCGCCGCGGCGCGGAAAACGTCCGCCAAGGCAGCGCCCGCTCCGAAAACGCGGGCCGCGGCTGCCAAGAAATCGGCTCCGAAAAAAGCCGCCAAGAAGCGGTAGCGGCGTCGCCCGGGGGGACGCGCCGCGAGGCTTTCCCCCCCGGCAGCCACGTCGACCCTTCGGGCCCTTGCAGGGAGCGCCGCGGGTACCCGTCCTAGACCATCCGGCGGTGCTTTCCTAGATTGAGCCGGGTCGATCCTACCCGCCCCCAATTGAAAGCCGTTCCAGGGATGGTCCGGGGGTGCCACGCCGGAGTCCGGCGTCGGCCCCGTCCCGCACTCCCTGGCACTCAACGTACGGTGCCATGGCTGCTGCCCTGCCTACGCCACCGCCGACCGATTGTATCGCTCAGGTGGTGGGTTATCTCAATTTCTCGTCGGGCCTCAGCGACCCGGCGACGCTCTCCAATCTGAACCGATTGCACGGGACAGCCGCGGCGGGGGATCCGTTGTCGGGGATGCCTCCGTGGCTGGTGCTCGGCCAGTGGCTGCAGGACGCGATCGAGTCGCTCGAAGGTTCCTCGGCGGCGTTCGCCGACCTCTCGCAGGCCCGCCAGGTCCGTCGGTTGGTGTGGAGCGACCTGCTGCCGAGCTATCTCGACTTTCACCGCGATTTGTTGTTCCACCAGGAACCCGAAGCGATCTTCAACGGGTTTTTTCTCGGTCGCTGCGTCGAAGCGGTTCTCTCGCAGGGCGGCCCGTGGGACGAGACCGAGCGGATCGTCGCCGACGCGATTGGCGAATTGAACGATTTCGTCGGCTACCGCCCGGTCGCGCAGCTCGAGAATCGCGAGGGAGAGCCGTATCCGCACGAGTGGGTTCGGCCGATCCCGCTGTTCATCGCCGGGGCGGGCGTCGCCGAAGTTCCCTACCAGACGCTGATCCGCCGCACCCTCGATATCCTCCGCGACACCGATGCGTCGATCCTCCGAGCGGCGCACTTCGATCTCGATGCGCTCAGCGAGCTGGCGTTTGACCCGCGGGCCTACGACTTCGACCACCCGGTCAATCGTCGCCCCAACTACCACTTCGGCCAGTGGGATCCGAACGTCGTCGATGGCGAGGGACGCTACCGCCGATTCGTGCTGCAGCAAGTCACCGTCGATGCGCTCCTCAGCCGCGTCGATCCGCAAGGTTCTCGCGCCGTCGCGTCGGCGACGCCCAACCGCGAGGAGCTGATGGACGAAGCGGCGGCGGTCCTCGCCGGAACGATGCTAATGGCCTCGGGCGTCAGCGGCTGGGGACCGGCCGCGCACGACTCGACCGTCACCCTGGCGTCGCTGATGGCCCCGATCGCCCGCTACCGCGATGCCTTTTACGACGACTTGCTGCGCCGCATGAGCGGACCGCATGCCGAACGATTGCGGCAAGAAGCCGAGCAGCGTCGGCAGCCGTTCGGAGCGGCCCGTCAGCATCTCAACGCGGCCCTCGCCACCCGGCGAGCGAAACAACTGCAGCATGTGCATTTGGCCCGGACCTACGCGCGGATGGGCTATCCCGACGCGGCCACGCGGCAAGCGGATGTCGTCCCCGTCGCGTCGGCTCGGTTGACGTGCCGGATCGACTGCCTGTTGACGCTCGGCCTGCGAGACCTCCGCGAGGGGCGTCTCGGCGAGGCGGCGGAAGTCCCCCGCAAGGCGCTCGACTTGATTCACCGCGGGATTGAATGCGGGGCCTTGGTCGATCCCTGGAACATCCTCGGTTTCGGGGGGAACTTCGCCCGCTTCCATGGTCCCGAGAGCGCCACGCACGACCACCGCGTCGATGACCTGGTGGCCCTCATGGAGCAGTATTTCGGCTACCTGGCGGCGGTCTGGAGCGAAGCGGCGGCGCGGGACGACGCCGCGCTGTACGAAGCGATGGAGCGGCAGTTCGAGGACGCGGCCCGTTGGTGGCGACGGTTCGCGGCCCACACGGTCGAGTCGCTGCAGGCGGTCGATCCGCTCGACAGTTTCCGCTCCGCCCGCTTGGTCGCCCGGGCCTTGCGGCTCTGGCATCGCGGTGGGGCGGCCGCTGGCGACGTTAAATTTTGGGCACCCCACGCCGAGCTGTTCGACTCGCCGCGGGCCTACGCGCTGGTCGTCGACGCCCTGCTGCACCGCGACGATTTTGTCGCTTCGATGGCGCTGCTCGTGCACTGGCTCAGCCATGCCGACACGGTCGGTCTGCGCCGCGGGTCGAGCTCTTTGCCGCAGCTCGCCGAACGCTGGCTGGCCCGGCTCCGCGCCGCCTGTGGCGACAGCCCCGAGCGGCGTCCCGCGTCGGTCCCCCGCCCGTGGTCGCTGGTGCGAAAGTTCTTCGATTACCTCGAAGCCAACGCCGAAGATTTTTGGTCCGCTCCGGTGTTCCTGCTCGGCGGCCCGGCCCGCCCGCGCGATTCGCGACAGCGGGACTGGGACAGCGAACTCGACGCGGCCGAAGGCTTTGCCGAATTGGAGAGCAGCGACCCGCCTGGGGCCGAGGCGGACGAGGGCGAAGGGCTATTCGACGCGGCCTACGAAGGAGTGACCTACTCCGACACGACCGACGATGGCGTCGAAGGTGCAATTTTTGAGTACGACGAGGGGAGCCAAGACGAGCTGGAGAGCGAATCGAAACGGCTCAGCAACCATCTGACCTTCCTCGCTTCGCTCTCGCGATTGTGGGTCGTGGCCTCGGACATGGGCGAAGTCGCGCGGAGCGAAGCGGAGGCCGAAGGGGATGCCGAACTGCTGCCGTGGCGCGAGGAAGTGATGGCCGGCTGGGCCCGCCGCGCAGCGGAGAATCGCAGCGGCTTGCTCGAATTGCTCGATGCGGTTCGCTCCTACGAGATTCGTCCCGGCGGAGCGGATGGCGATTCGATGACCCGTTACGACCGTCGCCGCCTGGTTCGCGACGCGCTGATCGAACGGATCATCGCCGCGGCGGTGGACATGTCCGACGCCCGCCGGTTGCTCGCCGGAGTCCTCTCGGCCGAAGCCGTCGATCGCGCGGCCGCCGATGCGGTGGTCGACGCGATGGGCGAAGACGACCGTCGCGCGGTGCGGCTCTACGCGGCGCTGATCGCCGGGAATGCCGCGGGCGTGGTCGAGCAGTTTCCGGCCCTGCTCGGCGCGATCCAAACCCGGAGCCTGCTCTACATTCCGCTCAGCCGTGGCGGCGATCCGGTCAAGATCGTCGCCGCTCGGTTGCGGCAGCGGGTGCTCATCCATTTGTTGCAGTGGCTACCTCGACGCGGGCATTTCGTCGAGGCCTGCCGGCTGATCGAAACGGCTCGCGTCATGGAGCAGCAGAACCCGATCGGTCCCGGAGCGGTGACCGAATTCGACGGGCTGTTTCGGATCGGTTTCCGCTCGCTCGTCTCGGCGCTGGTCCAGACGGTGCGAGGCTGGAAAGACGGTGAGAACGCCGACGACACGGTGATCCCGTTGCTCGAGAAATTGACCGAAACGCTGCTCGGCAGTTGGCTGGCGCACAGCCGCACGCTCCGGCTCTCGGCACTCGAGGCGGTCGCCGAACCGGAACCGTGGCAAGTCCTGGTCGAGTTCATCCGCCGCTATGGCGACCCGGTCTTCACACAGACGTTCCTCAAACTCTCCAACGTCCGCGCGATCCTGCACCAGGGCGTCGGACGCTGGCTCGAGCGGTTGCTCGAGAGCCCCGAGGAGGCCGCCGATTGGCCGCTGGTTCGCGAACTCGATGAGACGCTTCCCCGAGAGGTCGCCGAGCAATCGCTGAGCATCGTCTTCGAAGCGATCCTCGATCACCACACCGAGTACCGCGATTACAACAGCACGACCACGCAGAGCGACCGGGGCGAGTTGCTGTATACGTTCCTCGATTTCCTCCGGCTCCGCGTGCGGTACGACCGGATCGCCTGGAACCTCCGCCCGGTGATGTGGGCTCACGAGATCCTCGTGCGGCACGGGATGGATGCGGCGGCTACGATTTGGCGACGCTCGCTCTCCGACCGGATCGGCACCGAAGCCGACGTGTACGTTCACAAGCTCCGCGAGCTGCAGCAGCAGTACGCGATGCAGATGCCGACCGTCGCCGATCGGATCCTCGAGCGGTTCGTGCAGCCGATGACGATCGATCGCTTGCAAGCGCTCGTCGAGCCGGCGATCGAAGATGCCGAAGGCGCACGCAACGGGAGGGCTTTCCACATCATCGAGCAGGAAGCCGATCTGCTCACGCGGCATCCCACCGGCGCGGGACTCGACGTGCCCGCTTGGCTGCTATCGCTCGACGAGGAAGTCGAGACGGTGCTCCAGCGCCGCGAGAATGCCGAATTCGATGCGGAGAACATTCTCACGGTCGAGCATGCCGTGATCAGCCGCCAAAGTCTCGAAGAACAACTCGCCTCGGCACGCCGACTGGGCCGTCGGCTGCCGTACATGAAGTAGCCGCGTCCAGAGCGGTTTGGCCAAACACGCCGCCACTTTTTTTCAAGCCCAATCGTTTCTTTACACCGCCGTTTCCTCCCGGCATACTGGCCCCCGTTGGTCGCCGATTTCCTTCGGCGGCGCAACCGCGGGTGACGGCTCACCGGGTGAGACCCGAGCCCGCCTGGAGCCGCGGCGGAGCGGTGCCGATTCGGTTGACTGACGCGAGGCGCAGCGGGATTCCCTGGAGTCCCTGCCGCTTTGAACCCTTTTTACGAGCCGGTAGCGACACGGATGGTGAAGCTGGCGATCAACGAACTGACAACCTACCGTTGGACGTTCGAAGAAGATGTTCTGGCTGCGGCTGAGCACGGGTTTGCGGGGATCGGTCTCTGGCGGCCGAAGGTCACCGAGTACGGTACCGACAAGGCTGTCGAACTGCTGGCCGAACACAACCTGGAAGTCTCGAGCGTCTCCTGGGCCGGCGGGTTCACCGGCAGCGATGGACGCAGCTATCACGAGAGCCTGTGCGACGCGCTCGACGCCGTGCAGGCGGCCTCGCAGGTCGGCGCCAAAAACGTGATCCTGCTCTCCGGCGGACGCAACAACCACACCCGCAATCACGCCCGGCGGATGATGCTCTCGGCCTTCGAAGAGCTCAGCGAAGCGGCCGACGCCGTCGGTGTCTCGCTGGCGGTCGAACCGATGCATCCCGGCTGCGGCGCCGACTGGACGATCGTCAATGACGTTCGCCAGACGCTCGAGGTGATCGGTTCCCTGAGCCGCTCCAACGTCGGGCTCGCCCTCGATACCTATCACCTGGGGTTCGATCCGACGATCCTCGAGTGGCTGCCCGACATCGTGCGGCACATCCGGATCGTGCAACTCGGCGACGGCAAACACCTTCCGCTCGGCGAACAGAACCGCTGCCTCCTCGGCGAGGGGCGGGTGCCGCTCCGCGAGATCATCGCCACCCTCTTGTCCGCCGGCTACGACGGCTACTTCGAAGCCGAAGTGCTCGGCGAAGAAGTCGAGCATCTGCCCTACGAGCACGTGCTCGCTCACACCCACCACTACCTGACCACGCTGCTCGCCTCCACCTGCAGCCGCGAGGTCAAATAAGCGGCGCTAGTTCTTCTGCAGATTCCAGGCGGGGAACCATTCGACGGTGGTCGGCCGGAGCTGGAAGTCTTGCTCGAGCCGTTCGGCCATGTCCGGGAGATGGCCCGCCCCATAGAAGACGGCGATCCGCTTTTTCCCCGCTTCGATTTCCTCTTTGAGCACTTCGAAGGCCCGCGCGTTGCGGCCGCGGATCAACGTGTTTTCACCAGCCGCGTCGTCCAACCCCGCGGTCATCGCCTCCATATCGATCAGCTGCTGGGCCATCACCTGCTTCATCTTCTTCGGCCGATCCTCGCCGCTGAGCAGGGCCCGGAGCATGCCCGCGTCGCTCCCCGAGGCGGCTTGAGTCGCCAGGCCCGCTCCCATCATCCGCAGCCCCATCTTGAGGATGCTGTCTCCGCGGTCCTCCATGTCGGCCAGAAATTCATCCGGGCTCATGTCGGCGTGGCGAAAATTTTTCGCCGAGTAATCGATGTGCTGGAGCTGAAACTCGAGATTCAGCATGTCCCGCATCCCGAGTTGCACGGCGCCCAGCGGCGATCGCGATGCAGCGACTTCTTCCGGAGCGACCCGCGTCCCGTTCGGAGCGACCAACTCGTAGAGCACGACGTCGTACGTCTTCAGCCGCTTATCGAGCTGGCGGTAGTACTCCTTCTGACCGACGTGCACGACACCGACCAAATCGACGACCACTCCGGGATGCGAACTCTGCTTGCCCCCGACGTACCGCACGATCGAGGTTTCCAAGGCTTTGGGAAGCCCCCCCTCGGTCTTGCTGATCCGGATGTACCGCGAAGCCTCCTCGGCCCCGCTCTCCCCCGCCTCTTTCGCTGCAGCCTTTTTCGCTGCAGCCTCTTTTGCTGCGGGCGGTTCGGCCGCCGCGTCTGGGACCGGTGGAGCGGCGACAGCGGCTCCGAGGGGAGTCCGTTGGAAGATCGCTGCGACGACGACCATCAGCAGCAAGCAGAACCACAGCAAGGAACGCATCGGAGGAATGTTCCGAAAGAGTGACGCGAGCAACCAAAGAGGCAGCGGCCCACGTCCTCCACCGGGGAGCGGGACCTCTTGAAGGATAGGCCTCAAAGGAGCCCGCGGCAACGCTTTCGCCCGTGCGTCAGGCTTTCCCGCCTCTTCTGAGCCGTAGGCGCTAGCCTCGGGCCTCGCTCGCCCGGAATTTACGCTGCAGAACCCGCGGCTAGCGCCGTCGGCTCAGGGAAAGGCTGACGTACGTTACGCCTTACGCGTTCAAGTTCAGCGAACCGGCGGCGGGCATGCCGGCGGCGGCTGGGAGGCCGAGGGCTGGAGCCGCGGCTGGTGCGGGGGCGTTTTGCCGCAGCTGGTTCTCGCAGACCTGCCGCCAGGTTTCCTGTTCGATTCGCAAGATTCGGCCGATCGCTTCGATCCGCTCGGTCCCCGGTTCCTGCTCGGCGCGGGTCAGTTCCTGCAGCAGGAAGACGTACAGATCGGCGACGCGGGCCGCCAACTCTCCGCTGTTCCGGCTGACGCCCGAGAGCAGCTCGCCGAGCAGGTCGCGGAGCGAGAGCGTCCACTCGTCGGTCAGGCGGGCCGTGGCCTGTTGCCGCACTTCCAGCAGCCGGTCGGCGACGGCCACCGAGCGATCGAGCAACATCAGTCGGAGACGCGCTGGTGAAGCCGTCAGCACGGAGGAGCGAAGGTACTGTTCGTTGGCGGAATGCATAAGCGCTTGGTTACCGAGCGTGGAAAGTGGGTCTCATCGACCCGAAGCGAGTGCGGCCACTGAGTTAATTCTGCGTGGAGCCATCCAGACCCATGTAGGAGATCCGGGAGATGTATTGCTGATTCGTCTGCAGTTTGGCGATCGCCGACTCCATCGCGAAGAACTGCTTGAGCAGACGGTTGCGTTGGCTTTCCAACCGCTCGTTCATCGCCTGGATGCGCTCGGTTCCATGCTCGATTTGCGTGTTCAGCTCCGTCGATCGATTGATCAACAGACTGCGATCTTCGCCTGAAATCTTATCGACCGCCGCGTCGATTCGGGCAACGAAACCAGACTCTTCGGTCGTGAAGAAGTCCTCGACCGCTTGAGCATCATCGGCGATTGCGGCCTGAAACTTTTCTTTATCAAACTCCAGCTGACCGTCACGATTGAGCCGCAGTCCGACCGTGCCGGCCGAGCGGATGGTATCGCTTGCGGAGAAGGTTCCGGTGACGACTTTGGCGAGCCCGCCGGGGATCCGGATCGCCTCGTTGGACCCGAACAGGATCCCGACCTCGTTGGTTTCGAGGTTCGAGAAACTCAGCTCCGCGACCTGGTCGATCAGCCCGTTGTACTGCTCAACGAACCGCTCGACAGCGGATTCCAGCGAGGAGTGGTCGGCGACGACGTCGATGGTGGTCGGCTGGTCGGTGAGCTGTTTGGCGGTCAAAGAGAGCCCTTCGATCGCATCTTCGAAGACTCCATCGGCCGAGCGAAAGACGGAGCTCGCCGCACTACCGACCTCTCCAATGGCGACCACCGCATCGCGGCCGCGGGTCGTTTCCTGAATCCCGAGTTCCAGCCCCTGACCGCCGATCGAGATGCGTCCTGCCTCACCTCCTCGGCGACTGCTCAGCGAGAGCGAAGCCAACCCGGATTGGCCGCCCAGGACCGAGGCATTGGCGAACCGGCTCTTCTCGCGAATCCGGCTCGCGAGCGTCGTCAGCGAGTCGCTCGAAGCGTAGGAGATGACGTCCACTTGGCGGGCGTTGATCGTCGAGACGACCTCGCCGTCGACGAGCTGTTCGGTCGCCGTGCCGGCGAGCCCCAGCCGCTCCGCGGTCGTCCCGGCACCGGAGTCACTGACCCGCAGATCCATCGGGCCGTCGGCCGTCTGCACCAGCCGGATCCCATCCCCCGTTTCGTTGATCCGCGCGGAGACCGAGAGTTTCAACTTGTTGATGGCGTCGACCAGACCGCCGACGGTGGTGATCTTTGCTTTGGCCAAGTCGATCGTTCGCGTTCGCCCCTGCGAATCTCGAATCTCGAACGCGCCGCTACCGACGCCATTGCCTTGGTTGAGCGTGTCGAGCCGCGTCGCGCGAGTCACGAACTGGAGATTCAAGTCGGTGCCCTGGATGTGACCGTCCGCAGCGACTTGGTCCAAGCCGAGCTTGCTGGCGGTGCCATCGAGGCTGGATACGGTGAACGCGTTGCCCTCGCCGGAGGAGAGGTCGCGGAGCACCACCCCGGCACCATTGCCGTCGAGCGAGGCTTCGAGCTCAAGCCCGCTGTCGTTGATCGCGTTGATCACGTCCTGCAGCGATTCCGCAGCAGACAGGTCCACACTCGCGTTTTCGCCGTCGCGGGTGGTGATCTGCAGGGTGCCGAGCGGACCGATCCCCTGGCCGCCGCCGAGGGCATCGAGCGAGACGCTGCGGAGGCCGCTGATCAGCCGGCCTCCCACGGCCACCCCAGTGGAACTCTCCCCGGCGATCCCCAGATCGGCGGCGAACGTGCTGGTCCCAATATCGCCGACGCTGAAGTCGTGGCTTCCGGTGGTCAGGTCGGTCAGCTGAATCGATTCCCCGTCGCTGGAAATCTCGGCTCGCAGTCTTGCCGGATCGACCGAGTTGAGTGTCCGAAGCAGGTCGTTGATCGTGGCGAACTCCGGTGCCGCAATCTCCGCACCGCCGCTCAGGACCGCCGTGTCCGCGGTTCCCACCAGCCCCAGCCCGTCTCCCATCGCTTTCGCCGAGACGAGGGCCGCCACGTCCGAGTTGGCCTTGGCGGCAGTCACAATGTCGGCAGCCGTGGTCACCCCTTCGGCGATCCGAAACACGATCTCTTTGCCGCTCGGCCCCTCGACGACTTCGGCCGATTCGCCTTCGATCGCCGCGCTCGCGTCGTCAACAAAGCGAATCTGGATCCCGTCTCCTTCGGCGCCTTTCGTTTCCGCCGTAAAGGTCAGGCGGGCACCTAAGACGGCGTTGTCGGTGACTCCCTTGGCCTGGCTGGCGGCACGGCTGAAATCGCCCAAGTCGACTTCGATCGCCGATCCATTGCGAAACGAGAGCTCAAGATCTTTGCCGCTGCCGAGCCCCAGACCGCGGCCGTCCCGCAGAGAATCGAGCCGCGTGTTTCCGGAGAGTCGCAGGATATCACCCCCACGAGCCGACGAATTCGCGACGTCGATCCCGCGGAGTCCGAGGTCCGCGGCCGTCGAACCGCGTCCCACTTCCTCGACGCGGAGGTTGGTCGAGGTTGCCCCGCTGAGGTCGGTAATCCGCAGCGCATCGCCGTCGGTGGTCGCTCGAACGCGAATTCCCTCGGCGTCATTGATCGCCGCAACGACGTCGTCGATCGTCGTCGCTCGAGAGAGATCGACCGTGGCGACCGAGCCGCTGCGGTCGGTCACTCGAATCGATCCGGAGGCAACCCCGCGGCCGCCGTTGAGTTCTTCGAGCCGAACCGACCGATCCGCGAAACCGCCGCCGCGAATCGTCAGCGATCCGGCCGTTCCCAGGGCTTGGTCGGCGGTCGCCAGGGCCGCGGTCTTGAAGGCTTGAGTCGCGGCTGTCTGCAGCGTGCGGACGGCGTACTTGCCAGCGGCGGGGGTTCCGGTGCGGACCGCCGAGAGGACGTCGGGATTGGACGAGGTCGCCGAGGTCCGCTGGAAGGCGGATGATGAACCGAACGCTTTGGCGGCGAGTTGGACACCGATCGATTTGACCGTCAGTGCCGTGACCGCCTCCCGCTCGTCCTTGAGCTGCGTGACGCGGCTGCTGAGCATGTCGCGGCCAGTGGCCGAGAGCTTGATCAGCTGGTCGACCGTGTCCTTGATCGGGGTCCCGGTGATCAGACCGATGGAGGTGGAGATGCGACCCATAGAGCGAATAGTCCGTCTCGGCCTCACGTACGCCAACCACGGCAGGCTGACGTACACGCCTGCCGTCCTGAGGGCTTTAATCGGCAAACTCGACCGGCGCTGTCCAAGCAAACCCTAGGACGTTTTGCTGGCCGGGGCGCAAGAAAAAAGGGGGCGTGCCGCGACTTGCGACCCGCCCCCTCGAACGATTGTTCCGCGCGATCGATGCGGGCCTTCTCCTCAGGCCCGCGGCGTCGCGACTATCGCAGCAGCGACAGCACGCTCTGCGGGTTCTGGTTGGCCATCGCCAGCACGTTGGTGCCCGACTGGACCAGGATCTGAGCCCGCGTCATCCGGGCCGATTCGGCGGCGAAGTCGGCGTCGCGGATGCTGCTCTCGGCTTCCTGCAAGTTGGCGACCGTGTCGTTCAGCGAGACCAGGTTGCTCTCGAGCGTCGTCGACTGGAACGCACCCAAGCGACCGCGGAGGCTGGTCACCTGATTGATCGCTTCGTTGACGATTTTCGCGGCTGCGTTCGGATCGTTCGCCAGGGCGGCCGACTCGCCGCTTCCGAGCTGGAACAGCTTGCCGGAGACGCCACCGAGGCGAGCGGTGTTGACGCTGCCGATACCGACGCGGGCTTGCTGGTTGCTGACCACGTCGCCGCCGAGCTGGAACAGAGCTCCACCGCCGGCGATCGTGAAGTCCATCGACTCCGCACTGCCGGCCTCGACTTCGATCGACAGGTCGAGCGTCGAGGTGTTGATCGAGAGCTTGTTGCCCTTGCCGTTGGCGTCCACACCGTTGACCTTGGCCTCGATGTCCGAGCCGATGTCGCGGCTACCGGCACCCACCGCTGCGGTGAACGTTCCGCCGGTCTCTTCTTCGATGATCCGAAGATCGACGAACGCGTCCGAGCCGTACTCGTTCGACTTGAGGACCAGCGACCCGTCCTCGACGGTGGCCGTGACGCCGGTCGCGTCCTTGACGAGGTTGATCTGCGTGACCAAGTCTTCGACGCCGGTGCCGGCACTGACGTTGAACACCTCCGAACCGGTTCTGCCTTGCAGTTCGAACACCACGTCTTTGGCGAGACCGCCGGAGCTCGCCGCACCGCCGGCGAAGTTCGCGACCGTCGCGACGTCGGTGTCACCGTCGAAGCTGGTCAGGCCGCCGGTGGTCCGGGCCTCGGCTCCATAGGTGCCTTCGGTGCGGATCGCCGCGGCGATCGCTTCGACGCTGACCGCATCGGTGTCTTCGACCGAGATCGTGATGTTGCCATCGTCGTCGACCGTGGCCGTCGGCGTCGTCACCCCGTCGACCTTGGCGAACGTGATCGTCTTGCCGTTGATAGCCTCACCGGTCTCACTCGCGGTGAGGTCGATTTCAGCGGTCAGCACCTCGCCGTCGACGCCACCGCTGAAGGCGGTCGTGGTGGCCGTCGCGGTATCGCCATCGTAGGAGGCCAGCCCGCCGGTGGTGTCGACCGTCGCGCTGTAGGTCCCTTCGGCATCGATCGCCGCTTTGATGTCGTCGAAGGCGACCACGTCGCTGTTTTCGACCGTGATGGTGATGTTGCCATCGGCATCGACCGTCGCGGTCGGCGTGGTCACTCCATGGACCTCGCTGAAGGTGATCGTCGCGCCATTGGCGGCCGCACCGTCGGCCACGGCCGTCAGCGAGATCGCCGCGGTGGTGGCCACCTCATCCACACCACCAGCCAGGGCCGCTTGAGCGACGGCGTTGGTCGCTCCCGAGACGCTGTCGGTGCCGCCAGCGGTGATGGTGAAGTCGAAATTGTCCTTCACATCGTTGTCGGCTTCGAACGCGGCTTTGACGTCGTCGAGCGTGACCGTGGCACCGGTCTTGATCGAAATCGTGAAGTCGTGACCCGACTTGATGATGTCGATGTCGTCGGTCTGAGCGGCGTTCTGGACCAATTCGAAGGTCGCACTGTTGCCAGCGGCCTCCGCGTAATCCCCATCCGATTTGGCGGTGATATCGAACGCGGCGGTGGCCGCGTTGGCGACCGTATAGGACTGGGTCCCCTGGGCGGCGGCCACCGAGATCTCTTTGAAGTCGACCGCACCGGCGGCTTTGGCGGCAGTGATGGTCCGCGAGAGCGAGACCGAACCGGAGGATGCTGTCGCTCCCCCGACCGTCGATCCACCGGCGAAGTCCGTGGTGCTCACCGTGTCGGTGTCGCCGTCAAAGCTGGTCAGGCCGCCGGTGACATCCGCCTCGGCGGCATACGTGCCCTCGTCCTCGATGGCCGCGACGATATCGTCGAGGCTGACCGCATCGGTGTCTTCGACCGTGATCGTGATGTTGCCACTGCCGTCGACGGCGGCCGTGGGGGTGGTCACACCATCGGCTTGGGCGAAGGTGATCGTGCGACCGTTGGCCGCGGCCCCCGTGGCGAGCGCGGTGAGCTTGATCTGCGCGCTCGCCGTCTCCGCGTCGATTCCACCACTGAAGGCAGTCGTGGTGGCCGTGGCGGTATCGCCGTCGTAGGAAGTCAATCCGCCGCTGGTGTCCACCGTCGCGGTGTAGGTGCCCTCGGCATCGATCGCTGCCTTGATGTCGGCGAAGGCGACCGTGTCGCTGTTTTCAACCGTGACGGTGATGTTCCCGTCGTCGTCGACCGTGGCGGTCGGCGTGGTCACCCCGTTCTCTTCGACGAAGCTGATCGTCGCCCCGTTGGCGGTCGTGCCATCGGCTACGGCTGTCAGCGAGATCGCCGCGGTGGTGGCCACTTCATCCACACCGCCGGCGAGCGCCGCTTGAGCGGTCGTGTTGGTTCCGCCCGAGACGCTGACCGCACCACCACCGGTGACGGTGAAGGTGAAATCGTCCTTGGTGTCGGCGTCGGCGTCGAAGGCGGCTTTGACGTCGTCGAGCGTGACGGTGGCGCCGGTCTTGATCGAGATCGTGAAATCGTCACCCGACTTGATGATGTCGATATCGTCGGTCTGGGCACCGTTCTGAACGATTTCGAAAGTCGCGCTGTTACCGGCGGCCTCGGCGTAAGCCCCATCGGCCTTCGCGGTGATATCGAAGCCGGTCGTCGCGGCGTTGGCGACCGTGTAGGAGTTGGTGGCCTGGGCCGCGGCCACCGAGACTTCTTTGAACTCGATTCCACCGGTGGCCTTCACTCCCGCGATGTCGCGCGAGAAGTCGATCGTGCCCTCCGAAGCGGCATTGGTCGCCGCTTCGGGAATGTCGCCCACGGTGACGCTGGCTTGCTCGGCCGCCTTGGTGATCGAGACGCTCACCCCCAGCTTGCCGGCCGGGCCGAGGTTCGCCTGGTCGATCTGCAAGCTCTTGATCTGATCGTAATTCGAGCCGGCCTGGGTCAAGAAGTCGAGGCTGCCGTCGAGCAGCTTGCGACCCTGGAAGGTCGTGGTCTGGGAGATCCGGTTGATCGCTTCGAGCGAGCTGTCGATCTGCAGCTGGTTCGCCGCGATTTCGTCTTCGGAGAGCGCTCCGCTGTTGGCCGCCTCGACGACCAACCCGCGGACGTCGTTGAGCAGATTGCTGACCTGCCCCAAGGCGCTGTCGGCGGTGGCGATGATCTGGCTGGCACGCTGCGTGTTGCCGATCGCCTTGTTCAAACTGGTGACTTCGCTCCGCAGGGCTTCGCTCGCGATCAAACCGGCCGGGTCATCCGAACCGGAATTGATTTTCAAACCCGTGCTCAACCGCGTCATTGCGGTTTGCAAATCGTTGTTGCTGCGGCTGAGTCGATTCTGAGCGACGAGAGACGGTACGTTCGTATTGATACGTGTCATGGGTTTATGTTCCTAAAAGCGGATCGGTGACGGACCACAGGAAGCCGTCTGCTCTCGCAGCCAGCTTTTGCATCCGCTCCAACCGCCGAGCGGAGTCGTAGGGCGTGGGTGACAGACAGGTCGCGGACATCCCCGATTCGCTTCGCCACGCCCCGCAGGTGCGCCGTCAATCGACGCAGACACGAGCCGGAAGGGGACCTTCCTTGATGCCAACCACACTGTCTCGTTGAAGTCGAGCCAGTGGATTCAAGTGAAGACACCAGCTCTCAAGGGTAAATTCGGACACGCTTGGGGACCGGCAAAATTCGCTCGGTCCAATTCCGATCAATTTTCGCAACCCCCCGCGGAACAATCCGCATGAGCGTTACAACCTGCAAACCTTTCCTATCTTCTCGGCAACCGCGGCGGCGGGCCGCTCAGGCCTTGCGGCGGCCGCGGAGTTCCGCGGTCGCCCCCGGCTGCAGCTGGCTCGCGCTGCGGTTCTCTCGCTGGATCGCGTCGTAAACCTCTTGGCGGTGCACCGGGATGTCCTGCGGGGCATCGATCCCCAACCGGACTTTGTCTCCGCGAATATCGACGATCGTGATCACCACGTCGTCGCCGATCATGATGCTTTCGTCACGGTGCCGTGAAAGAACCAACATGGCGTCGTCCCTCGACTCGATTGCTTGCAGTGCTTGACTGACGGGCGGTACGGTCGATTCGAGTTTGGAAAATCGACCCCAGGCGCTGACTCCGGAAGACACGCGTCGATCCGGCACAGGAATCTATCGGACCGAGTCCCGGCAAGATTCCAACGTCCTCGCCGCAGTGCCGCATCGCGCGATTGTGAGGGACGTACCCAGCACCCAGCACCCAGCACCCAGCACCCAGTACTCAGTACTCAGGCCGCCAGGCGACCGGCTCGCTCGAGGACCAGCGGATAGGCGACGCTGTGGTTGTCCTCGGTGATCACCTGACAGCCGACGCGGCGGCGGAGATTGAGCACTAGCGGCGCGCGAAGATTCGTCAGCCACTGCCCGGAGCGGCGGTTGAGCGTCGTCAGCACGTAGAGCTCATCGCCGCTGCGGAGTTGGAGGCCGCTCAGGGCGCGACGCGGCGCTCGCACGCGGTAGCCCTCGACGAACGCCCGAGGACTGACCATCGCCAACGCCACGTCGCTCCGCGATGCCGACTGCAGCCAGGCCACGGCCGGACTCTGCGGATCGGGTAACAACAGCCACTGGCGGAGCGTCTCCAGCCCGATCAAGCCTTGCGGGAAGAGAAACATCTCCCGCTCTTGGATGTCGAGGGTGCCGAAGCGGGTGGTATCGATGCGCATGATCGCCGCATCCCTCATCAGGGTTTGGTCGAAAGAATCGGCAAAGAGGCCGAGGTATCACTGGGGGTATCGGTCCCCAGAGCCCCCTCTCTTCGGCAAAACCGTTACAGGAAATTCAGGACGGTTAACCCGGAGGTCTGTCCCATCAGGCGGAGCGAGGCGTCGAGCGACATTTGACGACGCGTGATCTCGCTGACCATCGAGGTGAATTCCGCGTCGATCTCCTCGCTCATCCGGCTCTTCATCAAGACCGCCTGGTCTTCCGCTCGCGCTTGCATCAGGTCGACCGATTGCAAGCGATAGCCGACCATGCCGCGGGTCCGGTTCGCTTGGTCGAAGTCCGCGTCGAGCCGTTGTGAGAGCCGCTCGATCTCGGTCACATCGCCGCTCAAGACGGCATCCCGCAGCCGCAGCAGCGTGTCGAGCGCCCCTCCGCTTTCGACCGGCGCGTAGTCCGCCCCTCGCACCACCTCATTTCCCGCCTCGCTGCTGCCCACCACCGCATCCTGGCCGCTGGGAATCAGCCCCAGCGTATTGCCGAGTTCCGAGGGCGGGTTTTGGCGGATCTCCAGCCCTCCGGTTCCCGACGCTCCTTGCAGCGTGATGCCGTTGCCGTGGGCGGAAAGCGCGGCGGTCACTTGAGCGGCGTCCTGATTGTCTGGATGAGCGTTGATCGCCGCGATCACGTCGTCGATGGTCGAGAGTCCCTCGGCGTTGATGTCGAGCGAGACCCCGTCGGGCCGGACGATCGTCAGGTCGGGCCGGGCGTCGCCACTGAGCCCGGCTCCGCGGCCGTTGCGGAGCGAGTCGAGGCGGGTCTCGCCACCGGCCGATCGCAAACCGAGCCGAGTCGCCGCCATCCCGCCCGACTCTCCGATCGAGTAGGTCACGCCGCTCTTGAGCAACCGCAACTGGAGCTTGCTGGTGGTCGGATCCAGTTCCGCACGCACCGCCGCACCGCTGTGGTTGATCGCTAGCAGAACGTCGTCGACCGTCTCGGCCGTGCTGAGATCGACCTCAAACGTCTCGTCTCCCTCGACGATCTGGAAGCCGGGCTGCAAGTCCAGCCCCGCCCCGTCGTCCAGATCCGACAACCGCGTCGCAGTCGTGGTTCGCGGAGCCAACCCTGCACCGACGATCGGGGGCGGCGCGATGCCTTGCGGATTGCTGATCTTCATCTGCTTGGCCAATTCGCTTCCCGGCGCGTCGGAGATCGCGAGCGTTCCGTGAAGCCCGTCGGCGTAGCGGATCGTGACCGCATCGCCGCTGATGTCGACCGCCAACTCGCGGCCGTCGAGCACCACCCCCTCAATCCGACTGGCCACATCGCCCATCGTCACCGAACCCCGCAAGTCGATTTCGGTCCAGTCCCCGCCCCCGGACAATCGCAAGATTCCCGGCTGCATCCCCCGGCCATCGCGGGTGTCGACCAGCCGAGTCTCGGCAGTCAAACCGGCCGCGAGCTCCTTGCTTTTGAGCCGCGGAGCGGCGAGCCCGAGCGCATCGTCGCCGGTCGGCAGCGTTGCCACCGCAGTCCCCGGAGCAATCTCGGCTTGAGCGACCGCCTCATTGCCCGAGTAGACGATCGTCCCGTTCTCCCACCGCAGCGGCGGCTTGCTGGTCAGCGCACCGCCGATCAGCGAGTGGTCGCGGAATGCTTGGTTGCCAACCGACATTAGCCGCGCGAGCACCTGATCGAGTTGGCCGGCCAGCGTCTCTCGCTCCCCCTCGGCCAACACGCCTTGAGCGGCACCGACCGCGATCGCTCGCGCCTCGATCAGCCCGTCGTCGATCGATGCCATCGCCGTGTCGACCGACTGCAGGTAGCCGCTGGCCGCCTTGGTGTTGCGGACCAACTGCTCCGAGTAATCGACCCCTTGCTGATAGCTCAGCGCGCGGGCTGCCGCTGTGGGATCATCCGAGGGACTGAGCACCCGGCGGCCGGTGCTCAGCTGATCGTACAGCCGCTGCAAGCCGACCTGGTCGGCATGCACCTGGTAGACCAGACGCTGATGCTGGAGCGGAGTACTGGTCCGAGGCGTAACGACCGGCAGCAGACTCATGCGACGATTCTCATGGACGGGGCCCCATGCGTCTCTCTTCGGCCATCCCAGGCTGCCGAATTCAGATAAACCGGATAATCGTCACCCTCCGGTGGTGACCTTCCGGCTCGCTCAGCTAACCCTGAGCCGACGGCGCTAGCCGCGGGTAAGCCGACGGCGCTAGCCGCGGGTAAGCCGACGGCGCTAGCCGCGGGGGCTGCAGCGGAAAACCGCTCCGCTAGGAATCTGGCTGCGGGAAAACCGTATGATGGAAGCCCGCCGCGAACGCCCGCGGCTGTGGTTTCGTCCCTCAACCGCCACCATTGTCGCCACTTTAGATGATCCTGATCGGCACGATGAATCTCAGCCGGACCCGTGAGACCGGCGACTTCTATTGCCCGGGCTGCGGTACGTCGCAGACGTATCGGCTGCGGACCCGCCGCCCCTTCCTGACGCTGTACTTCATTCCGGTCGTCCCGATCGGAGCCGCCGAGCCGTTCGTGCAGTGCGACCAGTGCCGCGCCCACTGGGACGTGAACGTTCTCGAGATGGATCGCCACTCCCACGAGATGGCCCAGCGCGAACAATTCTGCGAAGAGGCGATGCGGGCGGCCGTGCTGGTGACCACCGCCGACGGGAGGATCTCCGAGCAGGAGATCCAGGCGCTCCACCACGTGGGCGAGCGCCTGCTCGATCGACCGATCAGCCGCGAAGAGCTCGGGGCCCTCTGTTCCTCGACGAGGCACCTCGGCGTCTCCCCGCTGAACTACATGCTCTCGGGCAGCCGCCGCTGGTCGCAGGCGCAGCGAACGACGGTCCTGCAGGCCGCGTTTCTCGCCGCCTCAGCCGAGGGCGAACTGAGCGAGTCGCAGCTCCGGATGCTCGGGGACCTGCGGAAAATGTTCGAGCTCAGCGACGAACAGTACCAGACGGCGATCGAAGAGGCGCTCGAGCTCGCCTAGACGCCTACCGCAGCGGCTTCCGCCAGGGAAGATCCGCCGACTCGGTGACTCCCTTGGCCTTGCTAGTCGAAGGAGCGGCAGTCGCACTGGCAGCCTTCTCGGGCTGCGAATCGCTTGCGCTCGGGGGACGGACCTCCCTTGCGCTCGCCTGCACGACCACGTCCGATCGCGTCCCGCCAGATGCCGCTGTGTCGGTCTCCGCCGGGCTCAGCGAACGGAAAGTGGGAGCGGCCGAAGCCATGGAGGCATTCGCTGTCGCCGCCACCGCATCCCGCTCGATCACTTGCAGGCTCGGCGGCTCGGTTGGCTGCAGCGTCGCGGGAGCCGTCAGATCGACGACCTCCATCCCGCCGAGGTTGGGGCGCAGCGGTGTACCGCCAGCACCGCCGTGCTGCAGCGCCGAAGCGGGAATTCGGGGAGCAGCACCAAAACCGGAGGTGGGACCGGCTGCCGCGTCGTGATAGGCTGCCGGCTGAACGGCCGCCGCAGAGGCAACCGCCGGAGCTGGGCTGGCTACCGGAGCAGCCGCAGCATCCGCCCAGCCATTCAAGCTCGGAGCTGCGGTCGCCACGTAGTCAGCCTCCGGGCCAGCCACCGCGGCGTATTGCCCACCGCTGATCGGAGCGGTGGACGCTTGGCCTTGGTAGTAGCCATTGGGAACAGCGTAACTGCCCGTCTGCGGCGGGGGCACGCGGGTGTTCGCTCCCAGAGGACCGACCGGTGAGAGCGGCACGGCTGGATTGGTGGGCTGCTGGCACCCGCCAATTGTCAGACCCCCGCCGACTAGCAGGATCAGCAGGCTCGTCCGGGCGACCGGGGCGCTGTTCATCGTTGTGCTCACCGCAGTATTTTCAGTGGCTTCACGCGGTACCGAACGATTGGTATCCGCCGCTCGAGAGCGACGGTAGCAAGGCCAAGAAAACCCGCAAAGAGCGATTCAAGTTTCGAGCTGAAAAAACCGAGGCGGCCATAGTCGCCTTTCGCTCCGCGAAAGTATCGCAGAAACGCTGCTTTCGCGGAGCGAAAGGCGACTAATTACCCCCTGCCCTCACCTCTTCGCTGGGGGCCTGCTCCTGCCCCCGCACGCCCGGCAGCCCTCGCTCCCGCAGCTCACGGCAGGCGTCCGCCGGATTTTCGCACAGCGAGCACGACGTCTTCCCCTCGGCGTCCTTCCGGTTGGCCAGACCCCCGCAAGAGCCGCTGATCGACCGCCGACCGAACATCACCCCAATGGCCATGCCCAAGGCGACGATCAGGAACACGGCGAAGGAGATCGCGGCGAGGATCCAGAGGGAGCTCCAAGTCATTCGTCGGCGTCCATAAAAAGGAGAATGTTGCCGGGAAACGTATCCGACGCGACCACGCGAAACCGGTCCTCCGACTCCCGCACGACGAACCGCACCGCCAAGTCAAACCGGCTCGCCAACTCCAGGCCGTCCGTCGGCCCGACCACCGCCAGCGCCGTGGCCCAGGCGTCCGCCGTCATACAATCATTCGCAATCACCGACACCGAGGCGACCCCATGCTCAATCGGGCGACCGGTGCGAGGATCGATCGTGTGCGAATAACGCCGTCCTTCGAACTCGAAGAAGTTGCGGTAGTCTCCGCTGGTGGCGATCGCTCGATCGTTCAATTCGATCGCCATCGCGTACCGCCGCTGCTCGTCGTTCGGGTCCTCGATCGCCACCCGCCAACCGCGTTCGCCGCGACGGCCAATCGCGCGGTCTTCGCCCCCGATGTCGACGAACGCGTGCTCGCAACCAAGCTCGACCAGCAGCCCCAGCACGCGGTCGACCCCGTGTCCCTTGGCGATTGCCGATAGATCGATCCGCAGTTCCGGGATCTTTTTGCGGAGCGCCGGAGGGTCGCGCCGCACCTCCAGATTCTCATAACCCACTTTCCGCCGCAGCGACTCGAGCTCCGCGGCGCTCGGCGGGCGTCCCGTCCGCTTCCCAGGCCCAAAGCTCCAAGCGTCCACCAAGGGACCGACTGTAATGTCGAAAGCCCCGCCTGTGGCTGCGGAGACTTCCTGGGCGACCGCCACGACCATCGCCGTCTCGCCGCTGACGGGAAACCAATCGAGCGAAGTCGAGCGGTTGAAGCGGCTGATTTCCGACGACTCGAGATAGGTCGACATCTGGTCGTTGACCTGC
The DNA here is from genome assembly GCF_010367455.1 of Candidatus Laterigemmans baculatus. GTDB lineage: Bacteria > Planctomycetota > Planctomycetia > Pirellulales > Pirellulaceae > Laterigemmans > Laterigemmans baculatus. The sequence continues at coordinate 59,970 of NZ_WRPR01000055.1, forward strand.
CGCAGCTCGGCGTCGACCCGCTCGGTCCAATCGGCGGGCAACTCCTGGGGAGGATTGGCGATGGTGACCGAGTAGTAGGTCCCCATCGTCAAGCCAGTCGTCTTCGCGATCGGCGTCTCCGGCTTGGAGGCCCGCTCGGCGGCGGGGCCGCAGCCGCTGAGGCTTCCGCCCCAGACGATCCCGCCGCAGAGAATCAAGCTGCAGCGGACGAGCCGCGGCAGCCACCGCTCGAGGTTCATCGAATCAGCCGCCGAAGTCGTCGTAAGCGATGTTTTCCGGCTCGACGCCAAGATCGTCCAGCATCTTAAAGACGGCCGCATTCATCATCGGCGGTCCGCAAATGTAGTACTCGATGTCTTCCGGCGCCGGGTGGTCTTTGAGGTAGTTCTCGAGCAACACCTGGTGGATGAAGCCCTTGTAGCCCGTCCAGTTGTCTTCCGGCAGCGGCTCGCTGAGCGCGATGTTGAAGGTGAAGTTCGGAAACTCTTTCTCGATTTCGCGGAAGTGATCCACATAGAACAGTTCTCGCGAGCTGCGGCCGCCGTACCAGTACGAGACCTTGCGGTCGGTCTTCATCCGCTTGAACAACTCGAAGATATGGCTCCGCAGCGGAGCCATTCCGGCACCACCACCGATGTAGACCATTTCGGCGTCGGTGTCCTTGATGAAGAATTCGCCGTAAGGGCCGCTGATCGTCGCTTTGTCGCCCGGTTTGAGATTGAAGATATAGCTCGACATCTTCCCGGGCGGAGTTCCCTCGGGCGCCCGCGGCGGCGGGCTGGCGACCCGGACGTTCAGCATGATGATGCCTTTCTCGCCCGGATAGTTGGCCATCGAGTAGGCCCGCGTCACGGGCTCTTCGACGTGCGAGACGTACCGCCACACGTTGAACTTGTCCCAGTCCGGATGGAACCGCTCCTCGATGTCGAAGTTCTTATACTCGACCGTGTGCGGTGGGCACTCGATCTGGATATAGCCGCCTGCCCGGAAGTCGACTTCCTCGCCTTCGGGCAACTCCAGCACCAGTTCCTTGATGAACGTCGCCACGTTGCGATTGCTGCGGACGATGCAGTTCCACTTGCGAGTGTCGAAGGCCTCGGCCGGCACCTCGACCTTCATGTCTTGGCGAACCGCCACCTGGCAGCTGAGCCGCTCGCCCTCGCGGGCTTCCTTCTTGGAGATGTGGCCTTTCTCGGTGGCGAGAATTTCTCCTCCGCCTTCGAGAACCTTGACCCGGCACTGAGCACACGTACCGCCGCCGCCGCAAGCGCTGGATACGAAGATCCCAGCATCGGCCAATGCGCCGAGCAGTTTCCCACCGGCCGGAACGCTGATCTCCTTCTGGCCGTTGATCATGATTTTGACCGGACCGGAAGCGACCAATTGCTTCTTGGCCAGCAGAATAAATGCCACCAAGGCGATGATCACCCCGGTGAACATTAATACGCCGTAGAGGACCGTGTACATGAATGTGTCCGCTAATAAAATTTACGAAGGATACGGAAATCGACCACGCAACGGTCCGCTCTACAGCTGGATGCCGCCGAAGGCCATGAACGCCATCGCCATCAGACCCACGGTGATGAACGTAATCCCCAGCCCCCGCAGCGGAGGCGGGACGTCAGAGTACTTCATCTTTTCCCGGATGCCCGCCAGGGCGGCGATCGCCAGCGCCCAGCCGACGCCCGCGCCGAGTCCGTATACGCAGCTGTTGGTGAAGGTGTAGTCGCGTTCGACCATGAACAGCGAAGCCCCCAAAATCGCGCAGTTCACCGTGATCAGGGGCAAGAAGATCCCCAGGGCGACGTACAGCGGCGGGAAGAAGCGGTCGAGGACCATTTCCAGCACTTGCACCATCGCCGCGATCACGCCGATGTAGCTAATAAAACCGAGAAAACTGAGGTCCAGATTTCCGAGCGTCGACAGGCTGGGGTGGATCCGGCCGGCCCACGCCATCGCTCCGTCGCGGAGAAAGAACTGGTACAGCAGATTGTTCGCGGGCACCGTGATCGCTTGGATCACAATCACCGCGACTCCCAATCCGAGCGCGGTCTTCACATCCTTGGAGATCGCCAAGAACGTGCACATTCCCAAGAAAAACGCCAGGGCGAGATTCTCGATAAAGACCGCGGTAATGAAGATGTTGATATTTTCTTGCATGGCCGTTCAGGCGGGCGTAAGGCGTGTCGGGGGAGAGAATCCAGAGCGCTCACAAAAACGCGAGCCTCACGACTCCTCGAGTTGCTCGGGACGGAAGATTCTCAGAATCCAAATGAAGATCCCGATGATGAAAAACGCGCTCGGGGGCAACAGCATCAAGTTATTGGGGTTGTACCAACCACCATTGCGATCCAGTTCCATCAGCTGAAAACCGAATACCGAACCGCTACCGCCCAACTCCCGGAAGAAGGCCACGACCATCAGAACCAGGCTATAGCCGAGACCGTTGCCGATCCCGTCCATGAAGCTGATCCCGACGCCGTTCTTCATCGCAAAGCCTTCGGCCCGGCCCATCACGATACAGTTGGTGATGATCAATCCGACGAACACCGACAATTGCTTGCTGATGTCGTAGACGAATGCCTTGAGGATCTGGTCGACCAGGATCACCAGCGAAGCGATCACCGTCATCTGCACGATGATCCGGATGCTGCTGGGGATGTAGCTGCGGATGGCGCTGACCGCCGCATTGCTGCAGGCGACGACCGCGATCACCGCGATACACATCACGCCCGCGGTGCTCATCTTGCTCGTCACCGCCAGGGCCGAGCAAATCCCCAGGATCTGCAGGGCGATCGGATTGTTCTTGAAGACCGGTCCGAAGAGGACGTCGGCCGTTTTAGTTCTCAGCATCGTTCGGCTCCTCGGTTGCGGCTGGTTCGGCTTGCTCGCTCGTCGCTTCGTTTTCTTCCTCGAGACCGGGACGGGCAGGGAGGCCCATCTCGTCGGCCAGATTCCGCAGGAACGGCCCAAAGCCATCGTCACTGATCCAGTAGCGGACCAGGTTCGAGACCCCGCGGGCGGTGATCGTCGCTCCCGACAGACCGTCGACCATGTACTGATTGCCCTCCGGAGCCACCCCCTTGGCGACTTCGATCGCCGGATTCCCCTCTTCACCGTACAGGTACAGCCCGGTCCACTGCGCCTTCCACATCGGGTTTTCGACTTCCCCGCCAAGACCAGGGGTCTCGGCGTGCTCGTAGAAGGTCAGACCTTGGACGGTTTGCAGGTCGTCGCGGACCGCTAAGTAGCCATACAACGTCGACCACAAACCTTTGCCATAGACCGGCAACACGACCTGCTCAATTTCTCCTGCCTCGTCGCGGACGAAGTAGACCCGAGCGATCCGCTCGCGTTGGCGGAACCCGATGTCATAGGCCGGATCCTCGATCGCGACGGCCAACGAATCCTCTTTCTTCGGGTCTTCCTTCGCCGCTTGTCGCTCGTCGTAGGTCTCGACGTCGATGTCGGTGACGTACTCCCCGGTCTCGAGGTCGACCAACGTCTCATCGATCCGCTTATACAACTCGTTGACCTGGTCGATCGACAATTCCGAGGCCGGTGCGCCGGTTTCGTCATAGGCGATGCCGGTGGCGTCGAGAATGTTCTTCTTGCGATCGAGCGCTCGGTTGGTTTCTTGTCGATCCCGCAGTGCGACCGCGGCGGTGCTCACGCCGAGCGAGCAGACCACGCACAACACCAACGCGACCAAAAACGTATTTCCTAGGGACTCACGCTGGGACATAGCGGGCAACCCTCCGGCGGATATTGGATTGGATGACGAAATAATCAATCAGCGGGGCGAACACGTTGCCGAACAGAATCGCCAGCATCACGCCCTCCGGGAACGCCGGATTCACCACGCGAATCAAGATCGTCATGAAGCCGATCAGGATTCCATAGATCCATTTCCCGGTATTGGTCATCGACGCGCTCACCGGGTCAGTCGCCATGAACACGATGCCAAAAGCCAACCCGCCCACAGCCAGGTGCCAGTGGAAGGGCATCGTGAACATCGCGTTGGTGTCGCTGCCGACGGCGTTCAGGAGCAGCGTCGTCGCGATCACTCCCACGACGACGGCCGACATGATTCGCCACGATCCAACCCCGGTCACGATGAGGATCGCAGCACCAATCAAGCACATCAAAACGCTGGTCTCACCGACGCAGCCTTGAATCGTGCCGAAGAATGCCGAACTCAGGGTGACGGCTCGCTCGCCCCACGGGACAGCCACGCTCGAGAGGGCGTCCATTCCGACCGCCGGATCGGCCACGGCCATCACACCGAGCGGCGTCGCTCCGGCGAAACCGTCGACCGCCGTCCAGATCTGGTCGCCGCTGATCTGAGCCGAGTAGGCGAAGTATAGGAATGCTCGGGCGGTTAACGCGGGGTTCAAGAAGTTTCGGCCGGTCCCCCCAAAGATCTCCTTGCCCACGATCACGCCAAAGGCGATCCCCAGGGCCACTTGCCAGAGCGGAATGTCCGGGGGGAGGATCAACGGATAGAGCAGACCGGTGACCAAAAATCCTTCGTTGATCTCATGACCACGCAGAATGCTGAAGACCATTTCAATATGACCGCCAACGACCATCGTCACGATGTACAGCGGTAAGAAATAGATCGCTCCATAGACAAAATTGTCGATGAAGTTCGTCGGATCATGGCCGAGACCGAGAGCGGCCTGCACCGTGTGATGCCAATCAAACTCAAACGGGGCGTCGACCGCCGCCATTTCGGCGATCGCGGTGTTCGCCTGGTAGCCGACGTTCCACATCCCAAACAGCGTGCAGGGAATCAGAGCGACGACGACCGTGATCATCATCCGCTTGAGATCGATCGAGTCGCGGACGTGCGTCAGACCCTTAGTCGTCTCCCCGGGCGTGTACAGAAACGTATCAAGCGCCTCGTACACCGGGTACAGTTTTTGGAGCTTTCCACCCTTGGCAAAATGAGGATGGACGCGATCCAAAGCATCGCGAAGCGCCTGCATGGTACCAGACTCGCTTTTCCGAAAAATGAATTAGTAAGTTTTTGTTAGGATCAGCCTTCGACTTCGATCTTGCGCAGGTTGTCGCGAAGGATCGAGCCGTATTCATACTTGCCGGGACAGACGAAGGTGCAGAGCGCCAAATCTTCCTCTTCCAATTCGAGCGCCCCGAGCTGTTGGGCCGCGTCGGTGTCGCGAACGATCAGCGCCCGAAGCAGCGGGGTCGGCAGCACGTCGAGCGGCATCACCCGTTCGTAGGTTCCGATCGGGACCATCGCCCGCTCGCTCCCCTCGGTGCTGGTCGTCAGCAAGAACCGCTTGTCGCGCGAGAGCGACGAGGCAAACACGCGGATGATCGAGAACTTGTCAAAGCCGGGCTTCTGCCATCCGAGAAATTCCCGCAGGTGGCCTTCCTTGAGCACCGAGACCTGCTGGGCGTAGCGGCCGAGGTACTGCACCGGCGGGGCGACCGCCCGACCATGCAGGATCGACCCGGAGATGATCCGGTTGTCGTCGACGACCAACTCGTCCTCGGTCAACTGCAGCAGATCGGCGCCGAGCCGGGTCTCGAGCAACCGCGGGGTCTTGACCTGCGGCCCGCCGAGCGCGACGACGCGTCGCGAATCGAGCCGCCCGGTCGAGAACCAGGCCCCGATCGCCGCGACGTCCTGGCTGTTCAGATACCAGACCGTCTTGCCCGGCCCGACCGGCTCGAGGAAGTGGATGTGGGTCCCTGGCAGCCCGGCAGGGTGCGGGCCGGAAAAAGTCTCGAACCGGACGCCGCTGATCCCTTCCCCGGGAAGCGACGCATCGGGAGCCTTGCAGACATAGACCGTGCCGTCGGTCAGCTGCGTCAGCGCCGCCAGCCCCGCGGTGAAGTGGTGTTCGTGGCCGGCGAGGACGATCGTCGGATCGGCGGCCAGAGGATTGGTGTCGATCGCCTGGACGAAGATCGCCTGCGGAACGCTCCCCGGCTTGGGGACCCGCCCGAAAGGACGCGTTCGCAGCGAAGGCCAGAGCCCGATCGAGAGCAGTGAGGTGGTGATCTTTTCCCGGCCGAGCCCCGCGATCTGCCCCTCGCTGTACCGCTCGCCGTCGACCGCCTCGTCGCCCGCGACCTCGATCACCAGCGATTCGAACTTCCGCTTCAGGCCCCGGTTGATCTCGACGACTCGCCCGGCCGCCGGCGCCGTGTACTGCACCCCGGGAGTCTTCTTGTCCTCAAACAGAACCTGACCGAGCTTCACTCGGTCCCCTTCCTGGACCAGCATCGTCGGCTTCATGCCGATGTAGTCGTCACCGACCAGGCCGACGCGGTCGATGTGCCGCGCGACCTCGATGTGCTGCTCGGGCGCTCCGGCTACTGGGATATCCAGCCCTCGCTTGATAACGGTCATGCTTCGTCTGTGCTTCAAAGGTGGGGAAACACCGGCGGCTCTCCCCTCCCCCTGCTCCAAACCCAACCGGGCCCCGGAGCCCACCCGGGACGGCGACTTTGTGAAACTTTTCACAAAGTGCGGTCCGAAAAGAGCCCCGAGTCTTGTGCAGAGCTAGGACCGGGGGGCAGGCGAGGTGGATCGCTGGAGTTGGCTGCCGAGCGTGCGGTGCGTCGGAAGGCGGGGAGCTTCGAAGAACCGAAGCCGGCCGCTTTGCGAGACGAAACCGAGCAATACGTTCGCGCGAGTCAGGGAACGGGGGAGAAAGCCTTCGGCGGCGGCCAACGGGCTGCCGTCTCCGCGACAATATGACAGAACGCCGAGCGGCTCGCAACGCCAGCCGCCGCGCAAACCGCCCGCCACAGCGCAAACCGCCCGCCGCCGCAAATTGCCGGCCTTTGCCAAATCCTCCCCCTCCGGCTGAAACCGCCAGGACCGAAGCCACGGGCCGATTCGAGTCCGCGGGCTGGTCCGTGTCCGCGGGCCGGTTCGAGTGGGCGGGCCGGTTCGAGTGGGCGGGCCGGTTTAGGGGCGGGAGGCTCGCCGAGGCGTGAGCGTCGAGAGTGCGTGGGGGGAGAAGTCTCGCTTGACACGCCCCGAAAGGTGTGTAACATTCCGCATAGTAACTGACCAGTTGCTCGACGCCTGCTTTCGGGTCCTGCTTGCTGCGGGCCCTTTTACGGCAGGGTTGCCATCCAGCGGTCGTGCCTCGCGGTTTTGAACGCCTGGGGTGTGGTGCTGCTTTGCACGCGTGTCGAGCTGCTTTAAATCAACATGGGTTCCCGCCGCAGCGCTCCCTTGCGCCGGTGAAACAGGACCTGCTGAGACGCGTACGACCGAAAGACGCGTCCACGCCCGGGACAAATGGTTGCGGCCTGCAGCCAGGCACTCCGACGCAGTTGAGCTGAGCCCGCGAATGAGTTTCTGGCCGGAGGGTCGGTGGCTGATTCGGTCCGCTCCTCCCCAGTGGCACCTCTCGAGGCGGTTTTTCCTTGAGCGGTATCGAGTGGGGTTGGCGGTCTCGGGGGGCCCTCCGGTGTTGGCTGTGTCAGAGTGCGGGAGACGCACGAGCGGTTGGCTCGGCGTTGAGTGTTCACGTTAGGAACAGTTGGACCGTTGTTGCCGCTCCGTCCGACTGAAGGTTTTGCACTGTGGTTCTGGGAAGCGGCATCTCTCTGTGACAGCGGCCGGTGGGGAATGGAGTGGTAGTTTGCCACCTTTCTTAAGCACCGCACCGGCTCGGACCTTCGGGTGACGAATGGCTAAGAAGAAACGGACTTACCGCGGTCGTGGCGGAAGCGGCAGTGGCGGCGGCGCTCCTGGGTCGAGCAACGGTCAGCCTCAAGGAGGCGGAAAACCGCGGGCACGGCGACGGCGCCGTGGACCCGGTGGCCCCGATGGGCGAGGCCCCGATGGGCGGGGCTCCGAAGGCCGCGGACCGGACGACCGGGGGCCCGAGGGGGCCGAAGACAACACCCCGAGCGATGCTCCGATGGAGGAGTCGCAGGGGATTCTTGAACTGCACCCCAACGGCTACGGTTTTCTCCGCAGCCCGGCCAACAACTATTCCCGCGAGCGGACCGACCCGTTCGTTCCCGGGACGATGATCGACCGCTACGGGCTTCGCCAGGGAGTGATGCTGCGAGCGATGGTCCAGCAGGCTCGCCGCCAGCAAGGCCCGCGGGTCCGCGAGATCTTGGACGTCGACGGGATGCCGCCGGACGATTATCCCTCGGTCAAGAGCTTTGACGAGCTGACGCCGATCAACCCCGAAGAGTGGTTGCGGCTGGAAGTGGGCCGCGAGCCGATCACCAACCGGGTGATCGATCTGCTCGCCCCGCTCGGCAAGGGGCAGCGGGCGCTGATCGTGGCCCCGCCGCGGAGCGGGAAAACGATCATGCTGCAGAACATCAGCCAAGGGATCGCCGAAAACCACCCCGACGTGAAGCTGATCGTGCTGCTGATCGACGAGCGGCCCGAGGAAGTCACCGACATGCGGCGGAGCGTCCGCAACGGCGAGGTGATCGCCAGCAGTCTCGACGAGGATGTCGACAGCCACGTCCGCCTCAGCCAGTTGGTGATCGACCGGGCGCGGCGGCTGGCCGAGATGGGGCAGGACGTGTTCGTGCTGCTCGATTCGATCACCCGCTTGGCCCGCGCCTTCAACAAATGGGTCGGCTCGACCGGTCGCGGGCGAGCGACGATGACCGGCGGGTTGGATATTAAAGCGATGGACATCCCCAAGAAGCTGTTCGCCACCGCGCGGGCGTTCCAGGAAGGGGGCTCGCTGACGATCGTCGGCACGGCGCTGGTCGATACGAACAGCCGCATGGACGAGGCGATCTTCCAGGAGTTCAAAGGGACCGGCAACATGGAGCTGGTCCTCGACCGGCGTCTGGCCGAGCGCCGCGTCTGGCCGGCGATCGACATCTCGCAAAGCGGGACCCGCCGCGAAGAACTGCTCCACGACCCGGAGACCTATGAGGCGGTGACGATGCTCCGGCGGTCGCTGACCAGCATGCATCACATGGAAGCGATGGAGCAGCTGACAAAACAGTTAGGCCGCTTCGACAGCAACGAGGAATTCATTAAACTCATCAGCGGCGCCAAGCTGATGAACTAGAGACCGGCGCCACCCGCGCACTGCTTCCGCTCGACCGAATTCGCCCACGGCACCGCACCGATCTCAAACGCGGAGGGTAAGCGAATTGGTGAGCGGCCTCATTGGAACTGAGGTACCCCGTAAGGGGCTGCGGGTTCGAGTCCCGTGCCCTCCGCCTTTGCCGACGCCGCCGCAGTCGTTGCCTCCGCAGCGCTCTGCGGCGGCGTTTTTTGTTTCGCGACGCGCCGCCGAGTGCGAGCCCCGGCGGCTCTCGGCCGGGCAGCGGGCTGAACGGCTGATCGCTTTTCGGGTGCGCCAGAATGCGCCATCGTGGGGGCGCGAGTCGGGGGGGCGAGGCGCGCTGTTTTGACGCGCTTTCGCCGGATAATCCGGGCGGCATCGGAAATGCCTTGGTCCCCGGAGTGGCTCGTCGGCTTCGCTGTTCCCCCAGCCCACGCGATACGGGTTTTCGTGAGCGTATGTCCAAAGCACCCGCGGATCTCGATTTGCTGTTGGTCGATGACGAAGCCGACTTTTTGGAACCCGCGTTCCGCTTTTTCGAGCGCTGCGGGTACCACGTCGCGGCCGCGACCGACGCGGCCCAGGCGCTCGCGGTGCAGGCGGAGCGGCGATTCGACGTGGCGGTGATCGACCAGCACATGCCGGGAATGGATGGGATCGAGCTGCTGCGGCGGCTGCTCCACGAGGACCCCGAGATGCAGATCATCCTGCTGACCGGCGGCGGGACGATCGCCTCGGCGGTCGAGGCGATCAAGCAGGGAGCGGCGGAGTATCTGACCAAGCCGCTACGGCTCTCGGACCTCGACGTGCTGATCCGCAAAGCGCACAAGTCGGGCCGGTTGCAGCGCGACAACGAGAACCTGCGGCAGGTCCTGGCCCGCTCGCAGCCGCCCGGCTCGATCGTCGGCGAGGCCCCGGCGATGAAGGAGCTGTTCCGCCTGATCGACCGCGTCGCCGGGAGCGACAAGCCGATCCTGATCGAAGGGGAGAGCGGAACCGGCAAGGAGCTCGTCGCCCGCGCCATCCATGCCCAAGGGCCGCTGGCCGACCGCCCGCTGGTCGTGATCAACTGCGCGGCGCTGCCCGAACCGCTGCTCGAAAGTGAGCTGTTCGGTCACGAGAAGGGGGCGTTTACCGGAGCCGTCGCGGCCAAGCCGGGGCTGTTCGAAATCGCCGACGGCGGAACGCTGATGATCGACGAGTTCGGGGAGCTGGCCGGATCGCTGCAGGGCAAGCTGCTGCGAGTGCTCGAAGACGGCTCGATGCGACGCGTCGGTTCGGTCAAGGAGCGACGGGTGAACGTGCGGATCCTGGCGGCGACCAACCGCGACATGGCCAGCGAAGTCCGCGCCGGACGGTTTCGCGAGGATTTATATTATCGCGTCAACGTGCTGACGCTCAGCCTCCCGCCGCTCCGCGAACGCGAGGGGGATGTTCCCTTGCTGGTTCGCCACCTGCTCGGGCCGCACTGGGAGGTCGAGCCGGGAGTGATGGAGCTGCTCGAGGCCTATCCCTGGCCCGGCAACGTCCGCCAGCTTCAAAACGCAATTGAGCGGGCAAAGATCCTGGCCGACGACCGCGTCATCCGCCGCCACAACCTGCCCCCAGAGCTGCAGCGGACCTGGCTCGCCGCGGGGGGGGCATTCGGTGCGGGAGCGGGCACTCGAGCGGCGGACACGCGCGTGGCGGGCAACTCAGCTTCGGACGCTCTCGGCGGTGGCGCTCTCGGTCCGAGCGGCCAAACCTCCGCCGCGCCGCAGGAGAGCGATCTGCGGAGCGAGTTTGAAGGGGCCGCTCCGGCGATCGACGGCGGCGGCTCGGGCCTCAATGGAGCGGCGATGTCCAGCGGAGCCGGGATGTCCAGCGGAGCCGGAATGTCCAGTGGAGCCGGGATGTCTGGTGGAGGGGGACCTCCCGCAGGGCCCGCTGGGCCGGGAGCGGCGGCGACGCCGGGAGCGCCGATCGATCTCGAGTCGCTCAGCCGCACGCATGTCCTGGCCGTGCTCGATCGCAATCGCGGCAACAAAGCCAAGGCGGCGCGGCAGCTCGGGATCGGTCGCCGCACGCTCTACCGGATGCTGGAGAAGTATGGCTACTGCGGGACCGAGAGCCAACGCTGACAGCACCCCTTGCGCTCCCTTGTGCCAATGCCGCACAGCAGGTGGATTCAGAACGCACCACCGAGCGGCGCGGCGGTCGGCGGCGATGCGGAAAAACCCGAGGAAAATTTTTTTTCCGCTCGCGGCATTCCAGATGCGATGTACCGCACGCAGCCCCAGCCGGGGTCCCGCCCAACAGCATGCACGCTGCCATCTTCCGGAACGGAGTCTCCGCCATCATTCACCGCCCTCATAGGCCACCCATGCACGAATGCTGCCCCCCTTCGGCCCGCCGCGATCGGTTTCCCACAGGAGACGAGACGGTGGACGGTTCAGCCGCGAGGAATCAGGTAACTCGGGAAACCATTCGGACTTACTTTGCGGAGAAATGCCGGACTTGTGGACGTCCGCTGCGCTTGCTCATGTCGCTGCTCGGCCAGCGGGTGACGTGCCCCCACTGTGCCGCTCCGTTCGTGGCTTGCGGGGTCGACAGCGACCTGGGGCGCTTGCCACGACGCTCGAATCTCGACCGCGCCGCGCAGCTGCTCGCCGAGATCCCCACCCCCCTGCCCCGCTGATCGGATTACTTGACGAGCAGCACGTCGCAGCGGGCGAGCAGGCCGAGCTTCCAGCTGAGGCTGGCCAGCCCTTTACGCGGCTCCTCCGGAGTGAGGGCTGGCGAACGCACGATCATCAGCTCGATCTCGCGGTCGACCGTGTACTCGAGAATCTTGTCGCCCCGGCTCCCATAGCTCGTCATGAATTCGACGCGGTGCCCTTGGCTGCGAAGCTGGGCGGCGGCTGCGGAGAGTTTTTCCTGGGAAGCCTCGGTGAACCGGCGGTAGAACTCCGGATCGTCCTCGAACTCGACGCCGGCAATCGTCTCGACGACGTGCAGCAAGTGGAGCTCGCCGCTGGAGGCGCGGGCGAGCTCCGACGCCCGCCGGAGCACCGCAGCATTGTGATCGGTCAGATCGAGCGGGAGCAGGATCCTCGCATACATGGCGAACCCTCGGGCGGTGGTTGGGTGGTTGCGCTGGGACCGAGTGGACTTCAAGACGCGGACCGTTCGGGCACGGTCGGCAGCACGATGACGATCTCCGCGCCGGGACCGTCGCGATCGGCGACGTGGACGTGGCCTCCGTGGGCGAGCACGAGGCGTTTGACGATCGCCATACCGAGCCCAGTCCCTTTGGTCTTGGTGGTAAAGAAGGCTTCAAAAATCCGCTCCCGCTGCTCCCGGTTCATGCCCGGTCCCTCGTCGCAAATCGAGATCGCCACCCCCGGCCGATCGCCGATCGTGGCCGGGGAGCCGTGGAGGCGGATCACGCCGCCCGCGGAGGAGACTTGGTGGGCGTTCTCAAAAATGTTGAGAAAAATTTGTTCCAGACGGCGGCGATCGCCCGGACAGTGGAATCCGTCGCTCATCCCGTGTTCGGCCAGCTCGACGCTTTTTTGCGGGTGCGTCTCGACGACGTGATTCCACGAAGTCCGCCAGACCTGGCGGAGATCGACCGTTTGAACGTTGAGCTTGATCGGAGCGGCGTACTCGCGGACTTCCTCGTACAGCTCCTGAAGCCGGTCTTGGGCTTTGAGCACGCGGCCGACCAGATCGATCGCATCGGGCTGTTTCTCCACTTCCAGGCTCAACAGCTCCAGGCATGCGCGACTCCGCTGGAGAGCATTGCGGCTTTCGTGGGCGAGGCCCGCAATGGTTTCACCGATCGCCGCAAGTCGCTCGGTTTGCAGCAACCGTTGCTCGGCCCGCTTGCGTTCGGTGACGTCGCGGAGGGAGATCACGTGCAGTCCGGGCAGGAAGTTGGCCGCCGCCCGATACTCGATATTCTGCGGCCGTCCGGCTGGATCGACGCCGTGGCATTCCCCGGTCAGCTGGCCGCGGGCGAGCTGCGTTTGCCAGGGCACCGGAGCGCCTTCGCCATCGTCGCAGGGGAGCATGTCGTTCAGCAGTGTTTGCTTCAATGCCTGGGCGGGCCGTGCGAGGGTGCTGCAGGCGGCGGGGTTGGCATCGACGATCCGGCTTTCGTCATCCATCACGATCAGGCCATCCATCGAGTTGTCGAAGATCGCCCGAAATCGTCTCTCGCTCTCCTCGAGCGCCTCCGCTGCCTGGCGGCGTTCGGTGACGTCGAGGAAGGCACCCACGGCACCGCGCGGCTTTCCGTATTCGTCGTACAGCGGGCTCGAGTAGCACAGCAGGTGGACCGGTGGCTGGTCCGGTCGGATCAGATCCATCTCACGGCCCTGAATCACCCTTCCCTGCATCGCCGACTGTTGGACCGGGAGCTGGTCGGCGGGAATCCGAACACCGCCAGAGGAAAAGTAGTAGTCGGGCCGCCCTTCGATTTCGACGCTCAACGAAGCGTTGGTTTCTTGCGGGATGTTGAGCATCCGGGCGAACGATTCGCTAACGTGGATGAACTGGCAATCGGGATCATCGGCGATGGCGATCGCGAACTCGCTCGGGAACACGTGGAGCAAGGTCTCGAATTCGCTTTGGCGACGGCTCAGGTCGCGACTCAGCCGCGCGATCTCGGCCGCATTCGCTTGGGCGTTGCGGATCCTCGCTAGGGTCGCCCGCAGGGCGTCGGAGTTGAGCGGCTTGAGAATGTAGTCCGAGGCCCCATGGCGCAGCGCCTGCACGACGCCATCGAGGTCCGCGTGCCCCGTGATGATCACGATCGCCGCGTCGGGGGCCAAGCCACGGATCTCGGTCAGCGACTCGATCGACTGGCCGTCGGGGAGGCTGCGGTCGAGGATGATCGTGTCGTACGACCCGCCCCGCAGCCGCTTGAGCGCTTCGGCGATGCTGCAGGCAAGGCTGGAGGAGTAGCCATCGAGTTCGAGGATGTCGGCGATATTGGCCGCGGCATCTGGATCGTCCTCGACGATCAAGACCTGCCAATCGGCGGGGCGCTGCGTCTCGCTCATCGATTCTCGCGGAGCATATCTGTGTCCGGTGCCAGCGGCTCGCAGTGTCTCTTGAGCCGGAGGCGCTAGCGTCGGGCCTCGCAGCCCCGAGAATGGTCGCTGCAGCACCCGCGGCTAGCGCCGTCGGCTCAGGGTTCTCAGTCTTTTGAGCCGAAGGCGCTAGCCTCGGGCCTCGCAGCCCCGAAATGGTCGCTGCAGCACCCGCGGCTAGCGCCGTCGGCTCAGGGTTTTCAGTCTTTTGAGCCGAAGGCGCTAGCCTCGGGCCTCGCAGCCCCGA
>NZ_WRPR01000003.1 GCF_010367455.1 Candidatus Laterigemmans baculatus
TGTAGTGCGTCAGCGGAAATGGGACTTTCGGTAAGTTACGATTGACGGGCTCGGTTTCCCTAGGAGAGCTCGCATGAGTCAGTCGAAGAAGCGTCGTCAGTGGTCCGCAGCGGACAAGATGCGGATCGTCCTTGCCGGGATGGAGGCGGGGACGGAGATCTCGGAACTGTGCCGCGTGGAAGGCATCAACCCCACGCAGTACTACACCTGGAAGAAGCAGTTGATCGGCGGCGCCGACGCGGTCTTTGGCAAGCGCCGCGGGGGCAAGGACGAAGCGGCCGGACCGGATCCCCACGAGAAGGAGGTGAACCGGCTGCGAGCGGTGATCGCGGAGATCACGGCCGAGAACCTGGAGCTAAAAAAAACGCTTTAGGGATCGAGGATTTCGCGCATCTACCGGCGGAACTGCAGCGGCGTGTCATCGCCGAGGTCGACCAGGCCAAGGCGAGAAGCGGGATGCCCATGAACGAATCACTGCGGCACCTGGGCATTCCGCGGGGCACGTTTTACCGGTGGAAAAAGGACCGAGCTTGGGAGCGGACGGCGTGCGAACCGGTCTCCCCGGTGCAGGCCTACGAAGCGTTGCCGGAGGAGAAGCGGGCGGTGATTCAGTTCGCACTGGAACATCCGGAGGTCCGCCATCGGGAGCTGTCATGGCGGATGATCGACGACGACGTGGCCTACCTGAGCGCGAGCACGGTTTACCGGATTCTTCGAGAGGAAGAGCTGATGCATCGCCACCGGGGCCGTCAAAAGCGGTACCGGGAGGAGGTGGAGAAGGCATCGGCTCCGGACGAGATCTGGGCGACCGACCTGATGCATTTGAATGTGGGCGGTGTGCAGTACTACCTGATCAACTTCATCGACGAGTATTCGCGTTATCTGGTTCACTGGGAGTTGCTAACGAGCATGGATGGTCACTCGGTCAGCACGGCCGCTCAGCGTGCGATTGAGACGTTGCCTCGGGATCGTGAGGGGGAACTGGTCCGCACCCCGCTGATCCGCAGCGACAACGGGAGCGGATTTATCTCGAGTGAATTTGTCGGGCTACTGTCTCACCATGGGCTGGCGCACCACCGCATCCGGCCTCACTGCCCGGAAGAGAACGGAGTTTTGGAGCGATTCAACCGCACTCTTCGCGAGGGGATTGAATCGCACGACCTGGAGGGCCGATACGACTCGATGGAAGTCATCGGTGGTCTGGTCCGGCACTACAACGAAGTCCGGCTTCACAGCTCGCTGGGCTTTCAGACACCGCAGACCTGGTACCGAGGTAATCCGGCGGCGGTGGACCAGGAGAGACGCCTGAAGCTGTCTCAGGCGAGGCACCGTCGCAAGCAGATCAACCTCGGAATCCGTCAACGAACCTTACCCTTTTCAGCCCCCGAATCTGTCTCTTGTAACTGACCCAGAAAGTCTCACTTCCCGCTGAAACAAATCAC
>NZ_WRPR01000056.1 GCF_010367455.1 Candidatus Laterigemmans baculatus
CCCGCAACAGGTGCACGCGATTTGACTGTGCTCCCGGAATCGCGGGTTTCTGCATTCGACCGCCGGTCACTCCGCATCGAATGGCTCGGTTCGTCAGGCTACTCCGGGCTGTTCAACGCCAGGTGCGCGTGAGAACTGGTGCGCTCGAAGATTGGCTCGGCCATTGCCCGCTGCTATACTTCACGCGTCTGGCTCGTCGGTTCACCGATCTGCCGGCTCCACAAAAACTCCGCGAACCATCGGATGTACGGGAGCGGCGGGTGCTCGTGTTTTCGAAACTGTCTTTGTGGGCCGCCGCCCCGTAATCCGTGCCGTTCGCGGCGTTGACCACCATACCGCCCTCGCGGCGTCTGATTTGATTCTTTCCCTCTCACGTCACAAATGGTGCGCTAGAATTACTGATGCTTGCCGCTCCGTGACGCCATCGGTTTGATGCGCTCGATCCACGACTTTCGTTCTGCCGTAAGTTCGATCTCGTAACAGTTGCACGCGATTTGACGGTGCCCCCGGAATCGCTGGTTTCTGCATTTGACCACCGGCCCGCAACGCGCGATCCGATTGGCTCGGTTCGTGGGGCTACTCCGGATTGTTCATCGCCAGGTGCGCGCGAGAACTGGTGCGCGCGAAGATTGGCTCGGCCACTGACCGCCGCTACACTTGATGCGACGCGTGATCGCCGGCTCGCGGAACTGCTGGCTCGTCGCCAAGTCCAGAAAAACTCCGCGAACAACGCGTCGAACCCGAGCGGCGGATGGGGCGTTTCTTGTAGACTTTCCACTCGGCCGCCGCCGGGTTAACGCGGACGTTCGCCGAGCGTAGAGGCTGGTTCTTTGGCTAGATCTATATGCTGCACGCTTGCTTTAGCATGCCTACTTTCGGGGGTCGCGTTAGGGCACGAACTTACTGACGACGAAGTCGCTCTGCTCGCAACCGACGTCTCTCGATTGACCGCCGTCACCGAGGAGCCGCACCGAATGGCTGACTCAACGGCGGCTCTCTGCGTAACCATCCCTCGGGCCCGACACGAGATACACGACGGATTCCTTGAGCCTGCCTACTGCCACGTCTACGCAAACAAAAAAGCACACCCTGTCATCAAGGCTGGTACGGGTTCGTACCCACCCGGCTCCCTTATCGTTAAAGCTAAGTTTCGGGACGTGAACGCCCCTGAGAGGGTCGAGCTTTACACCGTCATGCGGAAGAGGGCTGTCGGGTATGACCTCGAAAACGGCGATTGGGAGTATTCGGTCGTAGACGGGCGAACCCGCCGCGTCCTCACTCGAGGAACCATCGAGTCCTGCATTGGCTGCCATTGCGAATACAAATCAACTGACTACGTGACACGCGAGTACTTGACGCCAGGCAACGGCGAACCATGAAATGCACGTGAGCGACCGATGGGCTCCTCGCTGCGGATCTGACTCGTCGGCGGTCGCCACGTGATTTCCAGCGTTCGCGGACTCGACCACCATGCCGTTCACGCGGCGTCTGATCGGTCCTTTTCCTCTCACATTACAGATGGTGCGCTCGAATCACTGATGCGTGCCGCTCGGTGACGCCAGCGGTTCTCGATCCACGACTTTCGTTCTGCCGTAAGTTCCATCCCGTAACAGGTGCACGCTATTCGACTGTGCCCCCGGAATCGCGGGTTTCTGAATTTGACCGCCGGTCCCCAATTCGTGATTGGCTCGGTTCACGCGGCTACTACGGATTGTCCAACGCCAAGTGCGATTGAGAACTGGTGCGATCGAAGATTGGCTCGGCCGTCGCACGCTGCTACACTTGGGGTGCCGACTCTTCCACTCACCGATCTGCCGGCTCCGCAAAAACTCCGCGAACAATCGGATGTACGTGAGCGGCGGGTGCCCGTGTTCTTGAGACTGTCGCTGTGGGCCGCCGCCCCGTAATCCGTAACGTTCGCGGAGTCGACCACCATACCGCCCACGCTGCGTCTAATTGGTTCTTTCCCTCTCACGTCATAAATGGTGCGCTCGAGATATCTGCTGCGATCCGCTCTGTGACGCGAATGGTTCGGTGCGCTCAGTTCACTTCCATCGTTCCGTCGCGGGCACGCTCGCACCACCGGTGCGCTCGACTTGCCGCCAGGCTCGAATCGCGGGCCCGATCCGCTCCGGGACTCGCTCGGCTCGAACTGCTTAACACGTTGCCACCGTCCATCGCCCGCTACGAACAAAACGGGACCGTTGCGGGCGGAGATTGGCTCCGTCGCTTGCCGCCGCTACACTTAATCGAACCTGCGATCGCCGGCTCGTAGAACTGCCGGGCTCGTCGCCGGGTGCCGGAAAACTCCGCGAACAAACGGATTCACGCGAGCGGCGGGCATCGCGTTTCCTTCACTCTATCTCGTGGGCCGCCGCCGCGTGATCCTCGCCGTTCCGCCACTGAAAGTCTCTGCTAACTCGGCTAACAAATTGCCTACGCTCAATGAGTTCATCGAGTTTCTCGTAGTAGTTACCGTAACCGGTTCGCTGATGTTGTTCACGCCTCTGTGGGGGCCGCGTGTTGTATACGCGGGCATCGCACGCGCGCGCAAACCGTCTTCATCAACACGCCGTGGTATGCCAACGTTTTCCATTGGTGACGTCGGGTGCCTGTTCATTTACGTCGCAATGGCGAACGCGCTCTTTCTCGCTGTTCGCCATGAATACCGCCACTTCCCGACGCTGGCTCTTGTGATGCCTGTATTTGGGAACGCCTTTGCCATTCTCACGTGGCTTTTGGCTGTACGATTTGCTGATGACCAACTCGCAGATACAACCCGAACACGCGTGGCTGCAATCCTGGTCTTCTTCCCCTCGGCTGCCATTGCCGTCGCCCATGTCGCTGTGTCCAGCCTTACGCTCTTGTCCGGGCTTACGGCGTTCCAGCAGGGATTCGCAGCGGGCACAGCATCATACGCTGGGAATCCCATTGCTGGTTTCTGTTTTGTTCTACTAACATGTGCCTTGATGGCGGTCTATATTCTTCGCCGCGTGTTTCACGCTCGAATGATCGAGCGTGAGCGATGAGGCGGAACCATGAAATGCACGTGAGCGACCGACGGGCTTCTCTCTGCGGACCTGACTCGTCGGCGGTCGCCACGTGATTTCCACCGTTACCCCACTTAAATCAAATGCGCTGGGATGATTCCATATTCTCCGGAACACACGGCAAATGGACTTGGATCGTCGTGCGCCAAATGATCCGCGACCTTCCCGCTCTGACGCGGGAACACCACGCCGGCCAACGCCTCTGCATCACTGCGTTTGACTCTGGGCCAATCACTCCAAGTGCCGATGAACTATCGCTCGGATGGACGCTGGTGGGCGATGTCATGGTTAGTCCACCACTAACGCCGCAACTACAAATTCCGTTCGACACACACGACGAATGGTACGTGTTTCGATCACTGCCCGACTCACTGACCGTCACGGATCGCTACGTCAACTATTGCGGCTTCAACCTAGCCGATCCGCACACGATGGCTGGATCGCAAGACGCTTCGTGGGATCGAACGAACTACGATTGGCTCATCCCGATCCAACGACGATTCTGGGCTGACATCGAGCGCCTTGATCCGTCATCATATGTGTGTAGTGGTGACGCCGACACCGTCGTGACCCGTGATCAAGAATTTGCTGCGCGGTTTCTCGACATCGCTCGCGCAATCGCGGGGTAACAATCCAATGCACCCGAGCGGCGAAGTCGGGCGTTTTCAAATGGACAATCTCTCGTCGCCGCCGGGTGATTGGTGACGTTCGCGGATTCGACCACATACCGTTCTCGCAGCCCCTGATTTAATTCTTTCCCGCTCACGTCACAACATGGTGCGCTCGAATTACTGATGCTCGCCGCTCGGTGACGCCATCGGTTTGATGCGCTCGATCCACGACTTTCGTTCTGCCGTAAGTTCGATCCCGCAACAGGTGCACGCGATTTGACTGTGCTCCCGGAATCGCGGGTTTCTGCATTCG
>NZ_WRPR01000057.1 GCF_010367455.1 Candidatus Laterigemmans baculatus
TGGCGGCTGATGGTGGGATGTTACCTGCGCCAGCGTGCTGCGGATCCTCCAGGCGACCAGCCCCACGGCGGCGGCGAGAGCGACGTTGAGCAGGGCGGCGGCGTTGTTGCGGTTGACGAAAAACCCAAACGGCCCGCCGAGATGGATTCCGCCGAGCGTGGTGCCGGGGGTTGTCATCCGCTGGTAGATCCCGAGCGACGCGTGCAGCACACCGGTGGCCAGGAGGGCTGCGAGCAACAGCGTCGCCAGCTGGGGATTGGCAAACACGACGACGGCGACGAATGCGAACGCAGCGACGACGACTGCTCGAGCGGCAAAGTCGCGGCTGAGCCTCGGAGCGACCGAGAGCGAGTATTCGGTCGGTGCTGGCTGGTCCGTCGCCGCTGGCAGCCACTGCTCGTGCGCCGCAGCCGAACCGGGCGAGAGCGTGCGGACGAGCGACGCGGGGAGCGAAATCGACTGGAGCGCGGCAAAGCCAGCCAGCAGCAGCAACAGCACCGGCGGAGCCCACCGCAGCCAGCTGCCCCGCTGCCAGCTCGATTTGCCCACCACCGCCCCGCCGACGAATCCGATCGCCAGCACCGTCAACAACCACCAGCTCCAAGCGAACCGCCCCCCATGGTCGAGCGCAATCCCCGCCGGAACCGCAGCTGCAACGATCGCCACGACCGCGTGCACAACTTGCCGATAGACCGGCAGTCGAGAAGCGAGAGGCGAGCGGCGAGAAGCGAGAGAAGCCACGGGAAAAAGAGGTGTCAGGGAGCAGGTTTCAGGGAGCAGGTTTCAGGGGGTGGGCCACGGAAGGACACGGAAGAGCACGGAAGGGGAGGGGACAACCACGAATTGCACGAATGGAAAGGCAAAGTGCCATAGCCCGAGGTCGTTTTACGGCGAACTGCAGCCTTAAAAAGATGGGCATTCAACAGAAGGCAAGAGAGTCAACAGAGGAAGTCTGCTCCGTTGCCTCTGCTTTCTCCAGTTCCTTCAACCCCTGCGGTGGTTTCACGGAAAAGGGAACAACCACGGATCACACGAATTACACGAATGGAAAGGCAAAGCCCCTGAGCCTGAGGTCGTGTAGCGGCGGACCGCAGGCTTAAGAAAATTCAACAGAAGGCAACTGAGTTAACAGAGAAACCCTTCTCCGTTGCCTCCGCTTTCTCCTGTTCCTTCCACCCCCCGCAGCAGTCTGCTCGGTTCGAGTACGAGTACGAGTACCGCTTCGCTGAGCACGAGTACGAAACCTGCGCCCCCCTTCCGTGCACTTCCGTGTCCGTCCGTGGCCCCCCATGCCACACCCCCTCCGTTGCCTCTGCTTTCTCCTGTTCCTTCCAACCCCAGCAGCCGTCTGCTCGATTCGAGTACGAGTACGAGTACCGCTTCGCTGAGTACGAGTACGAAACCGGCCCCCCCTCTTCCGTGCACTTCCGTGTCCGTCCGTGGCCCCCCTTCCGTGATTTTCCGTGTCCTTCCGTGGCCCCCCTTCGTGGTTTACTTCTCCCGGCTCCCCGCTACCGGCTACCGTTTAAGACTTCGAACTCCTCGAACTGCTCTTCGCCGTGTTGTTCTTCGCTGGAGTGGGTTGGCTCCGGGAGGCCGGCGAGTGGTGGGGCGGGTGCGGCAGGCATTTGCTGTTCTTCCAGAGCGTGCACTAGGGCGTCGATCGCTGGCTGCATCCCGCTGATCAGGTGCGTGAACGTCTCGAGCGACTGGTATTCGCTTTCCGAACCGGCTTGCCCGATCACTTCCAGCCGGCCGACGGGTCGTCGATCGCAGATGATCGGCAGCCGCATGCTCCACTGCTCGGACTTCTCCGGCAACCGGCCACGCGACCAGAATCCATGGTAGCCTTCGTGCCGCCAAGCAATGTTCAAATCGAGCTGCAACCGCCACAAATTGTTCGCCTGAGCAAACTCAACCAGCGGCGCCCAAACGTTCTCCCACTTGCGGTTGCCTTGCAGCGCGATCCCCGCCACGTGGATCTGGTCGTGGCACGAGCGGTGGCGAGCGATCAGCGAGCCGCCGACGCGTTTGCCGTGGGTGACCAACAAGCGAGCTTCGGCATGCCCAAAGACCCGCGTGCACACGAGCCCGCCGACGACGGTCGCGATTCCGAGCAGGGCCAGCCAGTCGCTCCGGAGCGCCGCTCCGGCGATCGCTCCGGCCGAAGTCACCAGGCACAGCGTGGCGAAAACGCCCAGCATCCACACCGGCGAACGGCGGTGAGCCCGCAGGTAGTCGGCCAGAATATGGTGCAGATGGCCCCGATCGGCCGCAAAAATGCTTCGCCCCGTCAAGATTCGCCGCAAAAAGGCGGTCGCCGCATCGAACAGCGGAACTGCCAACACCGCCACCGGCACCAGCATCGGCAACGGGCGTCCCCCCGACCCAACCGAGGCTGCTGCACCGACAGACTCCGCCGACTCGACCGACCAACAGGCGAGCGTCCCTCCGACCAAGCCGATCAGCATGCTTCCGGCATCGCCGAGAAAAATGGTCGCCGGAGGGCGGTTGAAGCACAGAAAACCAATCAGCGAAGCAGCCATCGCAGCGGCCACGACAGCCGTCAAAAGCTGGCCGTTGGTGATCGCGATCAGCGTGATCGAGCCACACACAACTGCCCCCACGGTCGAAGCCACCCCGTCAGCCCCGTCGATCAGGTTCACCGCGTTGATGGCCGTGAGCAACCACACGATCGCCAGCGGCAGCGCGGCCGACCCCAGATCGATCTGCCAGCCAAACAGTTCGACTTCGCTGGCCGGATGCCAAAGCACGGCGACCAGGACCGCGACCGCGATCTGGCCGAGTAATTTTTGCCGACCCCGGAGCGCGAAGCGGTCATCGACGACTCCCAAAGCCACGATCCCGAGCCCCCCGAGCAACAGCCCCAACCACTGCTGGTTCAAGGAAAAGGGCTGGCTCAAAGCCGACAGTGGGCCTTCGAAAAGGACCGAGCCCAGCCGCTGAGAGGCCAGCGCCAGTACGGCTCCGCTCGCCCCGAGCGTCGCCAGCAACACGGCCAATCCGCCCCCCAGGGCAATGTCGCCGCGATGCAGCTTCCGCGTCGGGTCGGGACGGTCGACCAAGCCCACGCGGTGAGCCCAAGCACGGACTAGCGGAACCGCCGTGAGACTGAGAATCAATCCAAGCGCAGCAGCGGTGGCTGCGATTTTAGTCGCGGAGAGAGAGTCCATCGAACTGCATTCATCCCAGGTGCCGCGCAACCGTAGGAGTCGCTGCTAGCGCCTCCCCCATAACGACTGGATCGGTTGCTCTCGTGATGCCGGTTCTGATGGTAACTACGGTTGCCCGATTGGGCAAACGATCCGGAGGAAAGGCAGGTTGCGGCGGTCAGGCAAGAATCATGCTTTACGGCTACGATCGCACCCCTATCAAGCCCCAAACGCAACGTCCGCCGCCCTCCAGCCCAGCCGAAGCAGGAAAAGAATTCACGGAAGCCTCGCGGTGTCCGGTGTCCGGTGTCCGGTGTCCGGGGGCAGAGAGAGGGGCCACGGAACGACACGGAAAGGCACGGAAGGGGGAGAGGGAAGAAAGATGGCAGGCTTGAGGCTTCGTGCTCGTGCTCAGCGCAGCGGTGCTCGTGCTCGTAATCGGATCGAGCGGACTGCTGCGGAGGCTGAAGGAACAGGAGGAAGCAGAGGCAACGGAGGGGGTGAGGCATGGGGGGCCATGGACGGACACGGGCCACGGAACGACACGGAAAGGCACGGAAGGGGTGGGGGGTGAACCACGAAGGACACGAAGAGCACGAAGGAAAGGTGGGGGAACCACGGATAACACGGATAGCGCAGATTTTTAGTATTCGAACTTTCCTTTCATCCGCGTTCTCCGTGCTATCCGCGGTCCTTCCCCCTCTCCCCGCTTTCCGTGGCCTTCCGTGTCCTTCCGTGGCCACCCATTCGTCCAATTCGTGTGATTCGTGGTTGCCCCCCTCTTCCGTGCTTTTCCGTGTCCTTCCGTGGCTAGACTGGAAACACAGTCGCCTGCGGCTTGCCGTTAAACGAGTTTGCGCTGAGCAGCCTCTTCCGTGTCCTTCCGTGGCCCCCGTCTCCCCGCTACCGGCTACCGACTTTTTGGTTGGCGATGCTTCGGTAGTAATCGACGCTTTGGCGGAGGCCTGCTTCCACGGTGACTTGGGGGTCGTAGCCGAGCACGGTGCGGGCTTGGCTGATGTCGGCCAGCGAGTCGCGGACGTCTCCTTCGCGAGCCGGTTCGTGGATCGGCTCGATCGACTCGCCAAGAATTTCGCGAAGGTCGTTGAGCAATTCCAGCAGCGTCGTGCTGCCGCCTCGGGCGACGTTGAATGTCCCGCCTGCCGCGGCCGGGACCGTGGCGGCCAGCAAGTTGGCTTGGACCACATCGGCGACATACACAAAATCCCGCGATTGGCCCCCGTCGCCGTAAATCACGGGCCGCTGGCCGCTGAGGATCATCGAAACGAACCGTGGGATCACTGCACTGTATTCGCTCTGCGGGTCCTGGCGGGGCCCGAAAACATTGAAGTACCGCAGCACCGCCGTCTCCAGCCCAAACCCGCGGTAGAACGCCCCGCAGTACTGTTCGGCGGAGAGTTTCGCGGCCGCATAAGGCGATAGCGGCGCCGGGGGATCCGATTCGCGTTTGGACACGAACGACGAGTTCCCATAAGCGGCACTGGTCGAAGCCAAGACGACGCGGCGGACTCCCGACGACGCGGCGGCTTGCAGCACGTTGACCGTCGACGTCGCGCACCAGGCGTGGCACAACGCGGGCTCTCGCATGCTCCGCGGCACGCTGGCCATCGCCGCTTGATGGAAGACGTAATCGACTCCCTCGCTGCAGCGGTCAACCAGATCCGCATCGGCCGCATCGCCTTCGATGAATTCCAGATCGTCAGCCACGGCCTGCAGATTCCGAGCAAACCCGGTGCTGAGGTTGTCCAGCACGCGAACCGACGCCCCGCCGCGGACCAGGTGCGTGGCGATGTGCGAGCCAATAAACCCCGCGCCGCCGGTCACCAAGCAGCGAGTACCACGAAGAACGTTAAATGCTGCATCCATTGCTCATTCCCCCCAAAGTCGATCTCGAACCCACCCCACAGCGGAAGTCTAACATAAAGCCCACCCCGCAACCGGGCTGGGAATCAGGAAGTGGTGGCCACGGACAGACACGGGCCACGGACGGACACGGGCCACGGACGGACACGGAAAAGCACGGAATGGGGGAACAGGCAAAGCGCACGGACGGGAAGGAAAATCATTGAAAAAAGGGTGGACCTTAAACAGGAGGCAAGGGAGTGAACAGAGGAATGCTGCTCCGTTGCCTCTGTTTTCTCCTGTTCCTTCAACTCCTGCAGCAACCCGCTCGGATCGAGTGCGAGTACGAGTACCGCTTCGCTGAGTACGAGTACGAGTAGGAAAGAACGCCTGCTACCGGCTACCGGCTACCGGCTACCGGCTACCGGCCATCTGCTTCAGATCGTGCTCGACCATCATTTTAGCGAGCTCCTCGAGGGTCGTTGTTGCGGACCAGCCGAGGACTTTTCGGGCGTGCGAGGGGTCGCCGACCAATTGCGTGGCGTCGTTGGGTCTTAGGTAACGGGGATCGACTTCGACGTAGTCTCGCCAGTCGAGGCCCACGGCATCGAATGCGGCAGCCAAGAAATCCCGCAGCGAATGCCGCTTGCCGGTCGCCAAGACATAATCGTCGGCCTGTGGCTGCTGCAGCATCCTCCACATCGCTTCGACGTATTCGGGGGCATACCCCCAGTCGCGTTCGGCATCCAGATTCCCCAGCGCCAACTTCTTCTGGGTTCCGCAAGCAATTGCGGCGGCCCCGCGGGTGATCTTGCGAGTCACAAACGATTCGCCGCGGCGTGGTGACTCGTGGTTGTAGCAGATCGCGTTGCAGGCAAAGAATCCAAACGAATCGCGATACACACGCACCATTTGCGTGGCGAATGCTTTCGCGACGCCGTAGGGGGAAACGGGCCGCATTGGCGTCAGTTCATTTTGAGGCGCCTGCTCTGGCCGACCAAAAATCTCACTACTGCCGATATGCAGAAACTTCGGCCGCTTGGGAAGGTCGCGAAGGATCTCAAGCAACCGCAGTGTCCCCATGGCCGTGAACTCGCACGTCGACTCGGGAATCTCAAAACTCGCCCCCACATGGCTCTGTCCAGCCAAATGATAGAGCTCGTCCGGCTCGGTCTTCGTCAAGATCCGCCGAATCGAGGTGGCATCGTCCAAATCCGAATAATGCAAGAACAGACGTTGCCCGTAGATCGTGGGATCGGAGTAAAGGTGGTCGATCCGTGCGCGAACTGTCGTACTGGCTCGCCGCACAATCCCATGAACCACATAGCCTTTCTCCAAAAGCGCATCGGTCAAGTAGGAACCGTCTTGGCCAGTGATCCCGGTGATGACTGCGACAGGAGGTGTTTCAGAGGAGGCCAAGTTAGCTATGGGGTTCGGGGTTTAAGACGGGGGCAGGGGTAGCCACAGACGGACACGGGCCACGGAATGACACGGAAAAGCACGGAAGGTTTCGTGCTCGTAATCGGATCGAGCGGACTGCTGCAGGGTTGAAGGAACAGGAGGAAGCAGAGGCAACGGAGCAGCAATCCTCTGTGGACTCCCTTGCCTCCTGTTAGATGTCCACTTTCTTCAGCCTTCAGACTGGAAACACAGTCGCCTGCGGCTTGCCGTTAAACGAGGTTTCGCTCGAGATTCATTTCCGTGCTTTTCCGTGTCCTTCCGTGGCCCCCTGAAACCGGTCTCCGGTCTTCTATGCCTGCTGGGCGTAGGCTTTGTTGTGCTTTTCTCTTTGGGCCAGATCAAGGTCGTGGTCGACCATGATTTTCGCGAGTTGGCGAAGATCGGTGGTCGCTTCCCATCCGAGCTTTTCCTTCGCCTTGCTGGCGTCGCCGAGCAGCAGTTCGACCTCGGCGGGGCGGAAGTAGCGGGGGTCGATCTTGACGTAATCATTCCAGTCGAGGTCGAGTTGACCGAAGACCAAGTCGAGGAACGCCCGCACCGTCTGGGTCTCGCCGGTCGCCAACACAAAATCGTCGGGCTCGTCGTGCTGGAGCATCCGCCACATGCCTTCGACATAGTCACGGGCGTAACCCCAGTCGCGTTTGGCGTCGATATTCCCGAGGTACAGCGTGTCCTGCAGCCCCAGTTTAATTCGCGTCGCGGCGCGAGTAATTTTTCGCGTGACGAAAGTTTCGCCGCGGCGTTCCGATTCGTGGTTGAACAGAATTCCGTTGCTGGCGAACAAGTCGTAGCCACGGCGATAGTTCACCGTCTGGTGGAACGCGAAGACTTTGGCGCATGCGTACGGCGATTGGGGATTGAACGGCGTCGTCTCCGACTGGGGAGTCTGCATTACGTCGCCATACATTTCGCTGCTCGACGCCTGATAGACTCGCACCGGCTTTGTCTTGTTCAGCAGCCGCGCGGCTTCCAGCACATTGAGTGCTCCCACACCAACGGTCTGCAACGTATAGACCGGCTGGTCGAAGGAGACGCGGACGTGGCTTTGGGCGCCGAGGTTATAGATTTCATCGGGTTGAATCTCGAGCACAAGATTCGTCAACGCCTGCCCATCGGTCAGATCACCGTAATGCAACAGCAGGTTGGGGCTGGTATGGGGATCTTGGTAGAGGTGATCGATCCGCTCGGTGCCGAAAGTGCTGCTACGACGCACGAGCCCATGAACCTGATAGCCCTTTTCGAGCAGCAGTTCGGCCAAAAAAGAGCCGTCCTGGCCCGTGATACCGGTAATCAATGCAACTTTGGTCATGGAACTGGTTTCGGTTTGAGATTTAGAGGTACAGGTGCGTTAGCGGAATTTTTCTGGCCCCCTCTCCCCCAAATCGTTTGCAACTGGTGGTTGCGAACGATTTGGGGGAGAGGGTTGGGGTGAGGGGGTTTATCGCGGCTTCCTTCCGCGGAATGTTGGCTCCAAGCCGAGACGTCTACAAATGGCGACCGCCACCCGATCGACGTCCTCTAGAATGTCTTCATTAGCGAAACGGATCACTGTCCATCCCTGTCTTTCAATAAACGTCTGTCGGCTACAGTCATTCTCGTAAATGTAGTCGTGGTATCCACCATCCACCTCAACCACGAGTCGGCGTTCGATACAAGCAAAATCTGCAAAGTAGGGGTCAATTGGATACTGGCGTCGGAACTTCAACCCGCACAGACGACGCCCACGGACCACCTGCCACAGTAGCGATTCCGCCTTCGTCTGTTGCGCTCGCAACTCACGGGCTCGAGCTGCGGCCGCATGTCGGAAAGGCCTCGGAGTCATCATTCATTCTCGCTGCTTCTCTTTCTATTGATGTTAGCCGTCTCGGTTTGCCCCCTCACCCTAACCCTCTCCCCCACGGCTTGGCTGCGGAACTTTCGTTCGCAGCCAAGCCGCGGGGGAGAGGGGACTTTTGGCTGTTCGCGGGCGAGGGGGTTTCTAAACGGCGCGGAGGCGGTCGGATTCTCGTTCGGCGAGATAGTGTTGGTAGGTGGACGCAAGTCCGTCGCGGAAATCGATCGTGTGGTGCCAGCCGAGTTCGTGGAGCCGCGAGACATCGGTGACTTTTCGCGGTGTGCCGTCGGGGCGGGTAGGATCGGTCTCGATCTGACCTTCATACCCGACGACTTCAGCAACCGCGCGGGCGACTTCGAGAATCGTCGCGTCTTGGCCGGTTCCCACATTGACCCAGTCGGGCGGATCGGGCACTTGCAGTAGGTAGACCAAGGCGTCGGCGAGATCGTCGACGTGCAGGAATTCGCGCCGCGGCCGGCCGCTGCCCCAAATGACAACTTCTTCGAGGCCCGCTTCCTTGGCTTCGTGGAAGCGGCGGATCAGAGCCGGCAATACGTGGCTGTGCTCCGGGTGGTAGTTGTCGCCGGGACCGTACAAGTTGGTGGGCATCGCGCTGTGATACATCAGCCCGTACTGCTTCCGCATGTACTGACAGAGCTTGAGGCCGACAATTTTTGCAAGCGCATAGGCTTCATTGGTTTGTTCCAGCGGGCCACTCAGCAGGGCTTCTTCGCGGAGCGGCTGTGCGGCGTCGCGAGGGTAGATGCAAGTGCTACCGAGGAACAAAAACCGTTCGACCTCAGCCGCTTTGGCTGCTTCGATCGCCGCGGTTGCCATTTGAACATTGTCGCTGAGGAACTCGACCGGGTAGGTATCGTTGGCGACGATTCCGCCAACGCGAGCCGCGGCGAAGATGACCGCATCCGGTTTTTCACTCTGAAAATACTCGAGCACCGCTTGGGAGTCGGTCAGATCGAGCGCGTCGCGGCTAGCGGTCAGCAGTTCCACCTCGGACTCGGCAGCGAGCCGGCGGCACACAGCCGACCCGACCATCCCGCGGTGGCCGGTCACGAAAATGCGGCGGGGCAAGCGTTGGGCGTGCGTCACGTGATCTCAGTTTCCCGGTCAGAAGAAGGAAGCCAAGCGGCAAAATCCAGCGATTAGGATAGTCACGGCATTGTTGCCCAGAATGGCTTTTCGATTAAACCCCGATTTGTGGCCTGATTGGCTACCAAGTCGTTTAACGGCAAGCCGAAGGCGACGGTGTTTTAAAAAGCAGTCGCCTTCGGCTTGCCGTTAAACGATTTTTCCGTGAACCGTCCCGCTCCGAACCAAGGGGGAGAGGGGACTGTGGCGATCCAACACTTCGTCGATGACCTCGGCGAATTTTTGGGTGGCGATGCGACGGTCGTAGTTTGCTTCGGCCAGAGCTCGGGCGTTTCGGCCATACGCCTGTCGGGCTTGGGAGTCCGCGACCGCGGCGGCGACGCGAGCGGCAATTTGTCCCGGTTCGCCTGGCGGGCAGGCCCAACCGATCTGTTCGTTGACGACCATTCTCGCTGGCTCGCTGTCGGGCGGAGCGACCATCAAGATCGGAGTGGCCACGGCGAGGATCCCGTAGATCTTACTGGGAAACAGGCATCCGGTAATTCGCGGGTCCATGGAAACGACGTGCAGATCGGCAGCCGACAGGCTGTCGGCCAGCGACTCGCGGGGCTGGTAGGGAAAGAAACGGACGCGGCCTGCCGGACAGCTTTCGGCGAGCGTTTGGAGGTTTTTGCGTGCTGCCCCGTCGCCGACCAGCGCCACCACCGCTTGCTCGGGCCAGTCGGGGGAGCGGGTCGCGGCCAGCAAATTTTCCAGCCGCTGGGTCAGCCCCATGTTGCCGCTGTGCATGACCACGAACCGCTCTTCCAACGCATGTTTGGAGCGGAAGCGATTTTCCGTCTTTCGCGGCGCGACCGCTTGGGTATCGATCCAGTTCGGCACGACCGCAAAACGCTCCGCGGGCACGCCCCAGCCGGCCATCCGGGCGGTCATGTCTTCACCGAGCACGATCACCTTGTCGGCCGCCAAATAAGCCCGCTTCAGGAGCCGCCGGATGTGCCGCGTGACGAACCCGTCGCGGGCTTTCCCCAGGGCGATCGCAATGTCCGGATAAACGTCCTGGAGATAGGCGACGAAGCGGGCTCCGGTCCGCCCGGCGTGACGATGGCCGACCCAAGGAAGCAGGAAAGGATCGGTTTCGCTGATGATCACATCCGCCTGGAGACCGGTTCGAGCCAGATAGCGTTCGGTGGCTGCGGTGAACGTCAGCAGGTTGAAAATCCGCCCGGACCCAAGCCGCTTGGGGAACCGCGTGTGGACCAGTCGATGGATCGTGACGCCGTTCTGCAGCGAAGTGCCACTGGCCCGATACTGCCCGCCGCTCGCATCGCTGTTGGGCTGGCCACAGACGACATGCACCTCGAAGCGATCCGCAATGGACTCGCAAAGGTCCGTCAGCAGCTGACCGGTCGCCTCGCTATCGGGCCAATAGCTCCGGTTCAAAAACAGAATGCGGGGACGAGTCGGAGTCACGGAAGATTTTCGAGGTTTCAGGGGAGCCACGGAAGGACACGGAAGCGCACGGAAAGCACAGACGCAGTGGGAAAACCCAGAAAAGAGATAGTCGTAACTTAGTCCATCCTGTTCGAAATGCCCCCAGCCCATTCACATTTGCCTAATTCGTTTCCGTGCTCTTCCGTGTCCTTCCGTGCCCCCCCGCAAACCCTACCTCCTCCGTTCCCTCCGCTTTCTCCTGTTCCTTCGACTCCTGCAACAACCCGCTCGGATCGAGTACGAGTACGAGTACCGCTACGCTGAGTACGAGTACGATCAACCTCAGAAAGCTGCTCCCTTTCCTCCCTCTTCCGTGCTCTTCCGTGGCCTTCCGTGGCCCCCCGCAAACCCTA
>NZ_WRPR01000058.1 GCF_010367455.1 Candidatus Laterigemmans baculatus
GGCGGGAGGCGGGAGGCGGGAGGCGGGAGGCGGGAGGCGGGAGGCGGGAGGCGAGGTCGTACTCGTACTCAGCGAAGCGGTACTCGTACTCGTACTCGAAACCCCAGCGTTGGGAGCGAGTACGAGTACGAGTACGAGTACGAGTACGAATGAAACCTGCTACCTGAAACCTGCTACCTGAAACCGGCTACCTGAAACCGGCTACCGAAATTGCTTTTTGAGTCGCTGGTGGCTCTCGGCTAGGGCTTCGACGGCTTGGTCGATTTCGCTCTCGGTGTTGAATCGCCCCACACCGAAGCGGAGTGTTCGCCGGGCTTCGGCTTCGCTCAGCCCGAGGGCCAGCAGCACATGGCTCGGATTCGGATCGGTCGCGCTACAGGCCGAACCGCTGCTGAGGGCAACTTGCGGGGTGGCCGCCATCAGCGCCGCCCCTTCGATGTCAGGGAAGCAGACGTTCAAGTTGCCGGCCAGCCGCAACTCGGGAGCGCGCTCGGGACCGTTGAGCTGCACGCCCTCGATCCGGCTGCTCAGCCGCTGCCAAAGTCGCTCGGTGAGCTCTCCGATCCGTTGCGGTTCATCGGGAAACCCCTCGACGCAGATGCGCAACGCCGCCGCGAAAGCGACGGTGCCTGGGGAATTCAGCGTGCCGCTGCGGAGCCCCTGCTGCTGGCCGCCGCCGACGATCTCCGGACGTAGCCGGATGCGACGACCTCGCCGCCGCACGTACAGCAGTCCCACGCCCTTGGGTCCGTAGAGTTTGTGAGCCGAGCCGCTGGCCAGATCGACGCCGAGTTGCTCGACGTCGATGCGGACGCGGCCGATCGCCTGCGTCGCGTCGCTGTGCAGCACCGCCCCGCGGGCGTGACATAGTTCGGCGATTGGAGCCAGATCGTGGAGCACGCCGATCTCGTTGTTGGCCTGCATGATCGAGACCAGCGCGGTGTCGTCATCGAGCGCGTCGTGCAAGCGGTCCAGATCGACTCGTCCCGCCTCGCGATGTCCTTGCGGAATGACCGGCAGACGCGTGACGCGGAACCCAGACTTCTCGAGCACCGCGACTGGATCGAGCACCGCGGAGTGTTCACTCGCGACGGTGATCACATGCCGGCGGCGCTGCCGAGGATGCAGGCAGAACCCGAGGATCGCCAAGTTGTTCGACTCGGTCGCACCGCTGGTGATCAGCAGTTCGTCGCTAGTGCACCCGAGGTCCGCCGCGAGCGAAGCGATCGCCGCCTCGTAGGCTTCCGCGGCGGCTCGGCCGACGGCGTGCGTTCGGCTGCTGACATTCCCGTAGTTCTCGACCAGCATTGGAACCAGCGCTTCGACGACTCGCGGATCGCACCGCGTCGTGGCGTGGTTGTCCAGATAGATCGTTTCCGCGGTGCTCATTTCGCCGCCCCTGTTCATTCTCTCAGCAGGGAATCGAGGCACAGCCGCGACCAAATCTCCAACTGCTCGCGGTCGCGTCTCAGCTCGTCCACCGTGACGAATCCAGGATCGCAGATGTCCTCTTCGTTCGCCTCCACGCGGGCCTCGGCCAACTCGAAAATGTGGACGACCCCCAGGTGCACTCGCCCCACCTCGGTCGAGGAATCGTAGATCAGACCGACGCAGTGCTCTTCGTAGGCCGAGTTCAGCTGCACCTCTTCAGCCAGTTCGCGGAGCATGCCGTTGCGATAGGGGCCGTAGTCGTGGCGGTCGTCTGGCGGAGCCGCGTCTTCGCTGGAGATGTGCCCGCCGATGCCAATGCTGCGGCGGGCGTGCAGCCTCGCTTCTCCCTGTCCGCTACCCCGCGTGTAGTTAAAGATTCGCGGCACTCCGGTGGCGTCGGTATGACGGAGGATGACGTAGGGAATCAACTGCTTGAAAGAGGGATCCAATTCCATCTCCGACCGCGGACGAAACTCGAGGCTGTCGTCGTTGAGAATGGCCTCGAGGTACCGGTCGACCTCGGTGGTGAAGCCTTCGAAGGGAGCGATCCGCTCCACGACCGCCGCGGGAATCACCAAAATCTGTTCGTCATGGGCCGGCATGCTGGAAGGTTCCTGAGGGGAGGCGCGGGAGGTTTTTGCCCCCTCTCCCTCGAAGGGAATCGCGGAGTTCGCGTGACTTTCAACCGAGACTCGTTCGCGATTCTCTTTGGGGGAGAGGGACGGGGTGAGGGGGAGAAGCGGCCGGCAACCGGCCGCGGGAGAGCCTTGGAACTGCAGGATCTATGTCTTCCGGAGTGCTTGCGGATCGGACTCCCGGGAGGGACTGGCCGCGGTGAATGGCCCCCTCACCCTAACCCTCTCCCCCAAATCGTTCGCGAAGAAATCGAGGATGAAATTTAAGTCATCTTCGCGAACGATTCGGGGGAGAGGGGACCAGAGGGTCACAGAATCAGCATCGCGTCGCCGTAGCTGTAGAAGCGGTACCGCTGCTCGATCGCTTCGGCGTAGGCGCGGCGGATCAGCTCGCGTCCGGCCAGTGCCGTGATCAGCACCAGCAGCGTGCTGCGCGGCAGATGGAAGTTGGTCATCAAGGCATCGACGGCGCGAAACTGGTAGCCCGGCTTGATGAACAGGTCGGTCATTCCGGTCCACGCCGACAACCGACCGCGCTCGTCGGCCGCCGACTCGAGGACCCGCACCGAGGTGGTTCCGATCGCGATTCGCCGCCGACCCGCGTCGTGTGCCGCGTTCAATGCCTCGGCCGTCTCGGCGGTGATCTGTCCCCACTCAGCGTGCATCTGATGCTCGTCGAGATGGTCGGCCGCGATCGGGCGAAAGGTCCCGAGCCCCACGTGCAGCGTCACGGCATGGCCGGTGACTCCGACACGGTGCAGCGATTCGAAAAGCTCTTTGGTGAAATGCAATCCGGCGGTGGGAGCCGCAACGCTGCCGCGATGGCGGGCATAGACGGTCTGATAGTCGGCCACATCCGAGTCGACCATCTGACCGTCGCGAATGTAGGGCGGGATCGGAATTCGCCCATACTGCTCGAGAAGATCCGCGGCCTCGCCAGCTTGCTCGGGTCGGACGATCGCATGCCCTTCTTCGGTGCGGGCCAGAACCGTCAGCGTCAGCGACTCGCGAGCGTTGCGGTCTTGGACGCTGAGCTGATCGCCCGGCTTGAGTTTGCCTCGCGTCTTGCTCAGCACTTCCCAGCAACCGGTAGCCGAATCCGAGCGGAGAAAGAGACCTTGCCAGCGACCGCGGGTCTCAGTGCGGAACCCGACCAGGCGAGCCGGGACGACGCGACTGTCGTTCATCACTAAGCAGTCGCCCGCGCTGAGGATCTCCGGAAGGTCTCGGACATGGTGGTGGGCGATCGACTGGCTCGCTCGATCGACGACCATCAACCGCGCATCGATGCGGTTCCGCAGCGGTTGTTGGGCGATCAGCTCGCGGGGCAAATCGTAATCGTAGGCGTCCAGATCGCTCATCGGCCGCGGCAGGTGAGAGGTGCGAGGGGAAAGCCCCAAACATACCTGCCGAAGACGATTTCCAGTAGGACCGGCCCCGGGCTACTCGTTCCGCCGCAGCAACAGATCGCGGGTGATCCGGTACAGCCGCTGCTGCCGGTCAGACAGGTTCCGCAGCAGCCCCAGCAGATCTTCGTCGGCAGCGACTTTCGCGTCGTCGGGAATCATTTCGCCGTACCGCTCGGTGACCGTCTTGATCCGCGTCTGCATGGTGCGAATCAGTTTCAACTCCGCAATCGGCTGGACCAGCGGCTGTTCTCCCGGCTGACCGGATTGCTGGCCTTGTCCCTGTTGCTGCTGTTGCTGCTGTTTTTCCAGATCTCGCTGAGCCTGCTGCAGGGCAGCAATCATCTCTTCCAGAGCGACCAGGATGTCTTCCTGCAGTCCTTGCGTGACAGTGTCGATTTTCGTCTGCGTCAGCCGCTCGGCGACGCGGACCATGTCCCCCCGCATCTGCTGGACGACTTCGGGAAAAGCCACACTTGAACCCTCTTCGCGGAGCAGCAGCACCGCGCGGTCGGCTTCGAGCACGATCTTCTTTTCCTCAAAAGCGAGGTTGCCCGCGCGGATATCGGTCTGGCGATCCCGCTGGGCCGCGGGCGTCTTGGCCAGTGCGACCGTGCTGTCGAGCACCTCGGATTGCATCTGCGCCATTTTCCGCAGCCGCGCCTCGATCCTCGCCAGTTCGCGAAGCATCTCCTCCTCCCGCAACTGGCGGAGGATTCGCTCGAGCCGCTCGATCGCTTCCCGCAATTCCTGCTCGGCCTGCCGCTGCGCCTCGACTGCCTCCTGCCGTTTGGCTTCGTCGAGCTTCTGCTGAGCCTGCTCCATCTTCTGACGGGCCTGCTCAAGCGCTCGCTGGGCAGCCTCCTGGGGAGTCGCCGGCGGTTGTTCTTGTTGCTGCTGCTGGCCTTGCTGCTGCTGCTGACCCTGTTGTTGCTGCTGACCCTGTTGCTGCTGACCCTGTTGCTGTTGGCCCTGTTGCTGTTGGCCCTGTTGCTGTTGGCCCTGTTGCTGTTGGCCCTGTTGCTGTTGCTGCCCTTGCTGTTGTTGCCCTTGCTGTGGTTGTTCGCCCTGTTGCGGTTGCCCCTCGCTCGGCTGGCCTTCTGGCGATTCTCCTGGCCGCGGCTCGCCCTCCTGCGGCTCGCCTTCGGGAGACTCCGCGGGTTTGGGTTCGCCTGCGTTGGCGTCACCCTCCGGCGATTGGCCTTCTGGCGACTCGCCTTCTTGTGATTGGCCTTCTGGGGAGGGGGCTGCTTGCTGGTCGGCCGCGGCGTCTGCCTTCAGTTCCGCTTCGAGTTCTTTGGCTCGCTCGGTGACCGATTTCTGCTCCGACTCAATCTCGCTCAGCTCGGCTCCGTTTTCAGCCCGGGCGCGGATTCCTCGCTCCGACCGCTCGAGCCGTTTGAGGTCCTTGATCCAGCGGGTGACGCGTTCCTTCTCTTCGCGAATTCGCTGCGGCCGGTCCTCGGTCATCAGCAGTTTGAGCAGCGAGGTCAGCTCTTGCTGGGCCGCTTTCTGGTCGCTGATCGCTCGCTGGTATTCCTCCGACGAGAGCGAATCGGCTGCGGAGCTGAGCCGCTGGAGAATGAATTTTTCTCGGCTCTGCTTGGCCCCGCGGCGGAGCAGCGCGGCGCGTTCGGGATTCTCCGCCGCTTCGACATCCGCCAACCGCAGCAGCAGTTCCTCGATCTTCCGATACCGCTCGGCGATCTGGGCTTGCTGGACCGCCAGTTCGGCTTGCTGGGCGGCGGTCGGAGCCGCTCCGCTGCCGGCTTCTGCCGCCTGGGCATCGGGGGCCGGATTGGCATCGGGGGCCGGATTGGGCTGGGCGATCGCCGCCGCCGGCATCGCGCAGCACAGGGCGAACCCGACGAGCAGGGGCCCGACGAGCAGGGGCCCAGCCAGCAGGGGACGCAAAAAGCGGCGAACCGCAGACGTGGCGGCCAGCGGCGATGGGCGGAGGAATGACACGTGAAAACTCCCGGAGAGGGATCGGCGACTTGCAAAGCCATCGCCAGTTCTTGCAAAGCCACTGGCGGCGATGATCAGCCATCGCCTGCGTGCGACTGGTTACAGATCGAACAGCTTCCGCGTTTGCTCACGCTCGGTGGCTTCGATCAATTTTTCCTGGTTGTCGATCAGGCCGCGGACCAGATCGAGCACTTCATTGTAGCTTTCCAGGTCGAGCATCCTTTCGAGAACCGCGGTCAGTTGCAGCAGGACTTGCTCGGTCGTCTCGACAGCCGCGGCTGCCGCAGCCGGCCCCGTCGCGGTTCGCTCGACCAGCGGCAACAGACCGTCGATCTGCCTATCGAGTTGGGTCAGCGGACCGGCCACGATCGCGTTCAGCGGGTCGCGAACTCCCTGGGCAATCCGCTCGCGGCGGTCGACCGAGTCGACGCGGTTGTTGACCATTTCGAGCAGGATATCGTCGATCGAAGCGGCGATGCCGGTGAGCTCTTGCGACGTCTTGTCGGCTTGCAACCCTGCTTGCTGGATCCGCAGCCGCAGCAACTGTGCCGTCCGGTCGACCCCTTCCACGTCGTCCCCGTCGGTGCTGCCCACTTCCGCTTCGGTCGCGGCGTCGACTTGAACGGCCACACCCTCGCTAGTCGCCTGGCGATTGGCCGCGTCGCTGCTGGGCGTCCAGCCTTCGCGGCGGAGCAAGTCCAGGGCATCGCGAAGCGCCTGCGTCTCGGTGATGACTTGCTCGAGTCGCGTGCGGAGCCCGAGCTCGCGGCGTTCGAGCGTCGCCAACAGATCATCGGCCGTGATCACGTCCAAGTGGAACAGGTCGGTACGGGTGATGTGGGGGTCGCCGAGATCATAAGCGTCGGTCGCCTCGCCGTAGACGTTCAGCTTTCCCCCCGGTTCGAGGCGCGGGAACTGACCTTCGGCAGCCAAGTCGCGGAGGTCCATCGTCGTCTCGAAACGGCCTTCGCGGTCGGTCGTCACTGCCCGCGTCGTCGGCTGCGGCTCCACTTCTTCGCTGGCCCGAGCGACGTGGATGCGGACCTGTTCGACGGCGTAATCGTCGGTCGCGGTTCCTTCGATCGGCAGACGGACTTCGGGCGTTACGGCCGAGCCGATTCCCCGCAACCGAAGCTGCATCTCGGGAGGAGCGTCGGAGACGACGCCCAGAAAGTAACGATAGGGGCTCGGTGCCGAGATTTGGTTCGCGTCGCTCGGAACCATGACTACGGTCGTAGGGCTGCGGACGTCGGTCATCCGGAGGGCGAAGGAGAGGCCGTCGGCAGCGACATCGACCGGGACGAACTCGGCCGGTTGGTCTCCCGAGGTCACGGCCGCTTCGACGACCGCCACCGGCTCGCTGGTCCGGCCGACCATCGTCACCGCGGTCCCTTCGCGGATCCGCAACCCAGGCTGATAGGCGGTCACCAAGTCGGCCGAGTCACCGGCGGCCGGATCCCGCAGGTAGGGCGGATAGTGGGCCTGGATCTCGAGCGCCGTAATCGTCGGTGGATCGACGACTTCGACGTGGTAGTCGTCGAGCCGATCGTCGAGTCCTCGGACCGAGAGCGTGAGGTCTTCGCTGATCCCGGCCAGCGGAGGCCCGTCGAGAGCGAACGCTTGGTAGCCATCGCGGACGCGGCCAACGCGACGCATGTTCGATTGCCCGCGGATGCCTCCCGCGGTGCGGTAATAGACGGTGCAGACTTCGGGAACGACCGCCCCCTCGGCCCGCGCGCGGATCCGCAGCGTCGCCGCTCCGCCTCGGGCAACGCGGACGCTCTTGTCTTCGAACTGGAGCAACCGCACCGCTTCGCTCTCGGCACGGCGAGGCTGGTCGGTCGGCGTCACCAGCGGTACTTCGACCCCGACCATCTGCAGCTCAGCTTGTCGCGGCCACGGTCGATCGGAGATCAGCAGCAAGCGGCTGGCGGCTTGGCCAAACGTTGCCGGGCTGGCGATCGCCAAGGCGACCGCGCCGATCAACAGCGGCACGACGAGGGCCGCTTTCGAATAGATCGGCCGCCAGCGAAAGACGCGGCCGGAATCGACATCGTCGGCGGCTTGGATCGCTTCGCGGTGAACCCGGTCGAGCAACGCGGGAGCGTAGACGTCGCCGGCTTGCCGCGGGCGGTGCAACTGGACCGAGGTAATCAAGCGGCCGCCGAGCTGGGGATGATGCCGCTCGAGCAGCAGCGCCAGGCTCTCATCCGGCAACGCCCGCGCCAGCCGGCCGACGAGCAACCGACCGGCGATCAGCAGCAACAGCCCTCCGGCAATCACGAGCAGGACGATTCGCGCCGAGCGGGGCATCTCAGTCCCACCGAGCTTCACCGGTCCCCAATCGACCAGCAGGCCGACCCAGAACACGACCAGCACCACGGCCAGCGCGGCAAGCACCGAATCGAGCACGATGTAGCGTCGAATGCGGCTGCGGAGCCTGGCCAGCAGGGAGCGCAGTTTCGGGTCGAGCGTCGAGCGTGCGGTATCGTCCATGCGTTCCAAGTTCTGGGAGTCCGACAGGGTTCCTCGATCCATGGTCAGGCCAGCCGATGCAGTCGTCGGACGACCCATTCCATCGTAAGCATTGACGCGAGCAACCACATCAAGCTGGCGTTGCGGCGACGCTGGAAGTCCCGGTCGGTGGTCCCAGGCAAAATCGCAATCTGCGGCTGAGGTTCGATCCGCTCGACCAGCTCCAGCGGATCGGTGGCACCGCTCGAGGAGGTTCCGCTCGAGGAGGTTCCGGAATCGGGCGGCGTGTAATACCGGCCGCCGGTCGTGGCGGCCAACGAGCGGAGCACTTCGTCGTTGCGTCGCGGCCGTTCGAGCTCGAGCGTCGGGAGCCGGACTTGAACCGTCTGGCGAAGGACTTGCTCCTCCAGAGCGTTGCCGAGCGTCAATCGAACTTCAAACGGCCCCGCCTCGCGAACCAAAAAGCGACCGCCGTAGGTCCCCTCCCTCGCTTCCCCGGGAAGCGGCGTCAAGCGTACCGATTCAATACGTCCAGAAGGAGACAAGAGTTTGGCTTCGACCTCCGGGACGCGGAGCGGTTCGAACTGCTCGTCGGTCAAGATCGCCCGGACCGTGACGGTGTCGCCGACCATCGCTCGCGGACGATCGACCAGCAGAATTCCGCGGTTCGAGTCGCGGAGCAGCCGCCCCTCGGAAACCCAACGCACGAGCTTCGTGTAGTACGTATCGTAGAGGGCGTCGCTGACTCCCCGCAGCCGCCACATCTCGCCGCTGCCTTGAAAAAAGACGCGGCCGGCGCCGTAAAACTGCGAAGCCAAATAGATCGGCAGCGTTTGGTCGATCGCCGTCGCGGGGTCCGAGAAATGGGCATAGACCTTCGCCCCCGGCTTCGCCTGCTGGACACCGACGAAATCATAGACCCCCGAAAAATCTTCCCAGACCGTCGACGAAGCCTCGGACGTTTCGGCGAGATCGAGAAACTCGGCCCGCGCTCCGTCGGGAGTGAATTCTAGCGGCCAAGCCGCATCGCCACCGCTGCGGCCACCACTGAGCAATGGCCCCCGCGTCGGCAGCACCACGGGGAAGAAATTGCGGACCTGAGCGATTCGCGGATCGGTTCGCTGACGCATCCATTCCGGCATGTAGACCGGGCCGGAGATCAGCACCAAGCCGCCGGCCTGACGCGTCAGCCACTGGTCGAGCAGCTCGAGTTGGTTCGCATCGAGCTGCATCCAGTCGGGGTCGAAAGCGAGAATCGCGTCGTACTCGAACAGCTCGCCGGGGGTTGAAGGAAAGTCGCTGAGCAGGCGGTCGGCGTCTTGGCTCATCCCGCTCTGACCGGTCTGCAGCCAGGCATCGACTTCGACCGACGGGTCGCGATAGAGCAAGTTGCGGACGAATTGGTATTCGCGCATCGGACCGCCGGCCAAGAGCAGCACGCGGAGCCGTCGGCTGACGACTTCGTATCGCGATTGGCGAAGGTTGTCGCGGTCGTTTTGATCCGCGGCCGGCGGCACGACGCGGACCATCAACCTCCGGCGGCCGACCGCTTCGGGGGCCATCTCGAACCGCACCCCGAGCAGTGTCCCGTCGGAGGGAACGGTGACCTGACGGGTGTCGACGACTTCGGCTCCCTCCGGAACCGCCGCGGCCCCCTCGGTTCCCTCTGCCGCAGCCCCGCCAGCAATTTCGCCAGCAGCGGCATCCGAGGTCTCGGCCATGTCGAGCAGTTGCACTTGAACGTTCAGCGGCTCGGTCCCGCTCCCCTGGAGCACGGCGTTCAGGGCGAAGCTGTCGCCTGGATAGACCCGCCGCGGGGCGTCGAGTTCGACGATCCGCACGTTCACCGGCGGCCGCGCCGAACCGAAACCGATTGGGTAGATCGCCGTCCCGCCGCGGGCGACCAGGGCGGCAGCCGACGCTGGAGGAG
The DNA here is from genome assembly GCF_010367455.1 of Candidatus Laterigemmans baculatus. Taxonomy (GTDB): domain Bacteria; phylum Planctomycetota; class Planctomycetia; order Pirellulales; family Pirellulaceae; genus Laterigemmans; species Laterigemmans baculatus. The sequence goes on from NZ_WRPR01000058.1 coordinate 9,846, forward strand.
TGCCCGCGTTGTTTTGGCCGTCGGAGAGCAGCACCACGCCGGCCAGAGTCGTTGGATCGTGCCGCGTTAACGTCGCCCGAATCGCGTCTCCGATCCGGCTCTCCGAGCCCGAGGCGAGGAGCACCGAATCCCAATCGACCTGCTCGAGTTTCTCTTCGAAGGTCGGTTCCGGGGTCTGCTCGTCCGTCCCATCCGAATTGGGTTGCTCGACGACCCGCGGCGCGGTGAACCCCAGCAGCCCGCGGAGCGAGCGGTCGGCCTCCCGCGTCCAAACCGCGGCGAGCAGCACTCCGCCGCAGACCAGCAGGACCGCCGAAGCCAACAGAACCCGCGGACCGGCAGTTCCCAGATACCGCTCGTCGCGATGGTGCGAGGGGCTCCTCAGGCGTGGGGCGGACAACTGCAGTGCGGCGGCGGCGAGCATCGCCAAAGCCGCCAGCCCCAGCAGCCCGGCGCCGGCGATTGCCCATGGCGAGGCGGGCATTGCCGCGTCGCCCTGCTCCGCCGAACTCGCTCGTTCCCGTGCCGCTTGGTCGGCAGCTTCCGCCGCTTCGCTCGTCAGGTTCGAGACGACCACTTCGCTCAATTCACCCGTCTCGGCGAAGGTGTAGACCGTGACGCGGTTCTGCTGGCCGAGGCCCTCGAGCCACGGCGTTTCGGCGACCAGCTGTGAAACCGCTTCGATCCGCGAGGGGCCGCCGGGCTGATCGCCGTGCGGCAGCGACATGCTTTGGCTGGTGTCGATCAGCACGGCGACTTCGCTCGGCCGAGTGATCCGCTGCCGCGCTCGCCGCTCGAGTCCGAGCAGAAAGAACACGAGCCCCAGGATCACTCCGAGCCGCAGCAGGATCAGCGTCCAACGCGTCGCTCCGACCAGCTCGCTCGTGTCGCGACGGTACAGCCGGTAGACGCCGTAGAGGACCAGCGCGAGCGCCGCGAGGGCGATGGCCCAGGCCCACCAACCGCCGAGCCAAGCGAGGCGTTCAAAGGAGTAGACGATTTCTTGGCGCGTGATTCCGCCAGTCTCATCGCTCATGATTTCGCTCCGCTGAGGGGCGGATGATAACTGGCAAGGTAGGCCAGGATTTGTTCGCCGCCGAGCAACAATCCCAAGGCACAAAACAGGAGGAGCGCGGTCAAGCTGTTGCCGCTGGTCTCCTCGCTGGCGATCACCTCATCGGCGTCATAAAACGTGACCACCGCCGGCTGCACATCGCGGCGAATGTCACCGCGATCGGCGCGGCTCAAGTCCCCTTCGCCGCTCCGCACCGCCGAGGCATACGGGCGGACCTCCGCATCGCCGTTGAGCCGGGTCAGCCACAGCTCGGAAATCCCCGGCTCCAACATCGCGTCAAGGTCGCTGTCCCCTTCCAGAGCCGCGGTGATCGGATTCAGCTCGAACCGCAGCACCTCGTCGTCGACAACTTCGGCCTGCTCTTCGATCGGGATCCGCGGAGGAGCCGCGACGGCCGGAAGGTAGGTGATCGACGGGGCGTAAGCATCGGCCGGCAGGTTCAGCACCACCGCGTCTTCGACATTCCCCGAGGTGGCAGCCGCTGCGGCCGACCAAAGGTAGGCGTTCGCGCGGAGCATGAACACGACAAACGTGGGGTCGCCGGTCCAGTTTGTCCACTCGCCATCGAGTCCCAGTAGCGCCGTGATCACTCGGCCGCGGCCGACGTCGTGCTGCAACACCACCGGCTCGCCATCGCGGCGGCGGAGGACCGACCGCGTCGGCGCCTCGGGCTCCGCCGGGAGCTCCACGCCCATGCTGCGGCTGACGCGGACGAGCGACAGGGCGGCATCGCCAATCGTGGCCAGCGGTTCGGTCAACCGATGCGGTTCGCCGAGCGCCAGATCGGGCGCGCCGGTCGCTCCACTGACGTCCAGCGGAATCGGTTCGCTAAGCGGGCCGGGGAGCAGCCGCCGATTGGCGCCGAGTAAGGTCTCGTTGTAACGCTCGGCAAGGGCTTTGTTTCCGATGAACCACATCAGCCCGCCACCGTTCGAGACGTACGCCTCGAGAGCGGCCGCGGCCGCCGCGTCGATTTGCGGGAGGTCGATCAGATACACGGCTCGGTAGGCGGCGAGATCATCGGCTGAGGCGGTCCGCAGGTAGCTCGGCGGACGGATTTCGGGGACCGCACCGGTGCGAACTTGGCTGCCCGGATCGAGCACCGAGGCGACGTGGTACGCGCCGCGCTGCTCCGGGGCGCCATCGACGATCAGCACCCGGGCCGCATCCGAGAGGGGCAACGTCGCAGCTCGGCGGTTGTCGATCCGCACCGCGTCGTCCGGCAGTTCCACCTCGACCGCGTGGACGCCTCGCTCGGAGATGAAAACCTGAAACTCTTTGGTCGCTTCGGCTCCTGGTGCGAGGGAATCGAACACGACGCCAGGGAGCGACTCGATGCGTCCTGAAACGCGTTCGGCGGCATCGGCGATCGGAGCTTCGCTGCCATAGCGAATCGTGCGGACCGCCAGGGTGACGTTCCGCGCCGGGGTCGTCCCATAATTCCGCACCGTGGCCCGGAACACGGCCGGAACCCCGGCGACCCAAACGTCCGGCAGTGGCTCGAGGGAGGTGACCGCGAGGTTCCCTGCCGGGGCGACCGCGCAATCGATCATGCGAATCTCCGCCCCCAGCCGCGACACGGCTCCGATCGCTTCGGCGGCCCGTTCGGGCGATTCCCAGTCGCGAGCCCGAAAGTCGCTCAGCACGTACAGCAGCGTGCGGTTCGCCGTGGTCGCATTGCTCAGGTCTTCAGCCAACTGGAGGGCGGCGACCAAGTCATCGGCCAAGGGGCTCGGCTCGGTCGCCACCACACGTTCGACTCCCCGCAGATCGCCCCGCAGGTCGGCGGCGCTCATCTCCGCCGCGGCGTCTCCCGACTCGCTGCCGCCGCGCACGACCAGAGCCGCGCGGCTGCTGCGAATGACCGTCAACTGGTGGTTCCCCTCAGCCATCCGCAGCCGCCGGGCCAGCCCGTCGAGGGCAGCGACCGCGCGGCTGTAGGCGGTATTGCCACCGCTGCTGTCGGCCATCGAGTAGCTGTCATCGAGGATCACGACGTGATGCGTCGTCTGGCCGCCGAAGGCATCGAGCCAGGCGGAACCTCCCGTCCATCCGGCCAGCATCGCGATCAGCGTGGCCGCCACGCCGATCCGGCACAGCAGCAACAGCAGTTGGCGGAGGATGATCCACTTCTTTTGCTTGCGGTAACTGGCCAGCAAGAACTCCATCGCCGCCCAACTCTGGCGGCGGTGGCGAAGCATGTTGATCAGATGCACCAACGGCGGGACCGCGACGAACAAAAAGCCGGCGGCCAGGGCGGGATAGAGAAACTGCATAGGGGGCTCGTTAGGTGCCTCTCAAGTTCGGCAGCGCTTTGCGGGCGACCAAGAACTTTGCGAGGACGGCGTCGAGTGGTTCGTCGGTTTTGACCTCGATGTAGTCGATCGAGAGGCGGCCGCAGACGCGGCGAGTCTGTTCCAAAAACGCCCCCAGCGCTTCGAGGTAGCCCTCCCGCAGCGCCCGTGGATTGCAGTTCAGGAAATCGGCCCCCTCGAGTCCTTCGAAGCGGGTCGCTCCGGTAAAGGGAAACTCGTGCTCGTCGCGGTGCAGGATGTGGAACACGATCACGTCGTGTCCGCGCTGCCGCAACATCCGCAGCCCGTCGCGGAGGTTGTGAACCCCCAGCAGATCGGAGCAGATCGCGACCAGACCGCGGCGTGGGATCGTCGGCACGACCTCCCGGACCACGGCCAGCAGATCCGTTTGCTTCTCGTGGCTGGGGCCGCTGAGCACCGAGAGGATTCGCGACAGCTGAGCCCGCCCGGTCCGCGCCGGCAGCGCCTGCCGGACCTTCGAATCGAACGTGTACAGCCCCGCCGCATCCTGCTGACGCTCGGTCAAAAACGTCAAGCAGGCGGCGATCGCCGCGGCGTACTCGTACTTGTTCTCCTCACCGCTGCCGTAATCCATGCTGGCCGAGGAATCGACCAGGAGGTTCAAGCGGAAGTTGGTCTCCTCCTCGAACTGCTTGATGTGCAGCCGATCCTGGCGCGCCCAGACCTTCCAGTCGATGTGCCGCAGATCGTCGCCGGGCGTGTACTGCCGGTGCTGGAGAAACTCCACGGACTGGCCGAAGTAGGGGCTGCGGTGCATCCCCGACATGAAGCCTTCGACCGTGCGGCGGGCGAGCAGTTCGAGGCGGCGAATCCGCTGCGTCGCTTCGCTTCGCAGCAGTCGCTGAGCGGACTCAGGAGGCGAAGATTTTTTGGAATCGGGCATCGCGGGTCAGTTCGTCCTCGCTGGTCGGGGTGGCGGCAATGATCCGGTCGATGACGGCATCGCTGGTGATGCCTTCGCTCTCGGCAGCGAAGTTGACCACCATCCGATGGCGGAGCACCGGGCGGGCGAGCTGCTGGATGTCTTCCACGGTGACATGGAACCGGCCCTCGAGTAGCGCGCGAGCCTTGCCGCCGAGAATCAGGTACTGGACCGCCCGCGGCCCAGCCCCCCAGCCGACGAGCTCGTCGACGAAATCGGGCACTCCCTCGCCGCCGACACGCGTTTGACGCACCAGCGAGAGTGCGTAGCGAACGACGTGGTCACTGGCCGGAACCTGGCGAACGAGCTGCTGGAGCCGCAAAATGTCTTCGCCGCTGAGCACCGGTGTGACTTCGGCAACCACGCCGCCGGTCGTGCGGCGGGCCACCTCGAACTCCTCGTCGAAGCTCGGGTAGTCGACGAAGACCTTGAACATGAACCGGTCCTGCTGAGCCTCGGGCAGCGGATAGGTTCCTTCCTGCTCGATCGGGTTTTGCGTCGCCAGGACGAAGAACGGGTCGGCCAACTGGTGCCGCGTCCGGCCGATCGAGACGGTCCGTTCCTGCATCGCTTCGAGCAGCGAGGCCTGGGTCTTGGGAGGCGTCCGGTTGATCTCGTCGGCCAACACGACGTTGGCAAACAGCGGCCCCTCCATGAACCGCGTGCTGCGGTGCCCCGTCGCCCGGTCCTCTTCGATAATCTCCGTGCCCGTCACGTCGGCCGGCATCAAGTCGGGCGTGAACTGGATCCGGCTGAACGACAGATCGAGCGTCTTGGCCAACGTGCTGATCATCAACGTCTTGGCCAAGCCGGGCACTCCTTCGAGCAAGCAGTGACCGCGGCTGAACAGGCAGATCATCAACTCGTCGATCACCTCGCGTTGACCAACGATGATCCGTCCGAGTTGATCGAGGATGCTTTGCCGCGCCGCCGCAAGACGCTCCGCATCTTCGGCTCGCAGTTCAGTCGGTTCAGTCCCAACGGTCATCCAATCCCTTTCGATTCAGGGGAGGCAGGGTTCAGGTAGCAGGTTGCAGGTTGCAGGTGGCCGGTAGCCGGTGGCCGGGAGCCGGTAGCCGGTAGCCGGTAGCCGGTAGCCGGTAGCCGGTAGCCGGTAGCCGGTAGCAGGTAGCAGGTAGCAGGTTGCAGGTTGCAGGTTGCCGGTTGCCGGTTGCCGGTTGCCGGT
>NZ_WRPR01000059.1 GCF_010367455.1 Candidatus Laterigemmans baculatus
GCGAGGTCGTCCAATTTAAATTGGCGACTGTGATGGAGATCTACCGAGCTCCATCCACAGGTGAAAAACTTCGGTGAGTTTATGACCGGCCGGCCTTCTTGCGGAAAGCAACAGGTTTCTCCTTGGAGAGACTTGGGTCGTCTAAGCATACACAATTGAAGGGTTTGATCCTGGCTCAGAATGAACGTTGGCGGCGTGGATTAGGCATGCAAGTCGTGCGGCAGCGGGCCTCTCACCATGCCCTCCGGTGATGGACTGGAGGTTGTGGTGAGAGGTGCCGGCGAGCGGCGTAAGGGAGAGTAACGCGTGGTTATGTACCCTTGGGACCGGGATAGCGTCGGGAAACTGACGGTAATACCGGATAATATCTCCGGATCAAATGGTGAGATTCCGCCCGAGGATCAGACCGCGTTCTATTAGCTTGTTGGCGGGGTAATGGCCCACCAAGGCTGCGATGGATACCGGGTGTGAGAGCATGACCCGGCTCACTGGGACTGAGACACTGCCCAGACACCTACGGGTGGCTGCAGTCGAGAATCTTCGGCAATGGACGAAAGTCTGACCGAGCGACGCCGCGTGCGGGATGAAGGCCTTCGGGTTGTAAACCGCTGTCAGTTGGGAGGAAATCTATGGGGGTACTCTCCCATAGTTGACCGATCTTCAGAGGAAGGACGGGCTAAGTTCGTGCCAGCAGCCGCGGTAAGACGAACCGTCCAAACGTTATTCGGTATCACTGGGCTTAAAGCGTGCGTAGGCGGTCTGGTAGGTGGGGTGTGAAATCCCTCGGCTCAACCGAGGAACTGCGCTCCAAACCCCCAGACTTGAGGAAGACAGGGGTGAGTGGAACTGTTGGTGGAGCGGTGAAATGCGTTGATATCAACAGGAACACCGGTGGCGAAAGCGACTCACTGGGTCTTTTCTGACGCTGAGGCACGAAAGCTAGGGGAGCGAACGGGATTAGATACCCCGGTAGTCCTAGCCGTAAACGATGAGCACTGGGTTGGGGGGACTTCCACATCCTCCCGGCCGTAGCGAAAGCGTTAAGTGCTCCGCCTGGGGAGTATGGTCGCAAGGCTGAAACTCAAAGGAATTGACGGGGGCTCACACAAGCGGTGGAGGATGTGGCTTAATTCGAGGCTACGCGAAGAACCTTATCCTAGATTTGACATGCTTGGGAACCCTTTGGAAACAAGGGGGTGCCCTTCGGGGAGCCCTTGCACAGGTGCTGCATGGCTGTCGTCAGCTCGTGTCGTGAGATGTCGGGTTAAGTCCCTTAACGAGCGAAACCCTTATCTTTAGTTGCCAGCGGGTAATGCCGGGGACTCTAAAGAGACTGCCGGTGTCAAACCGGAGGAAGGTGGGGATGACGTCAAGTCCTCATGGCCTTTATGTCTAGGGCTGCACACGTCCTACAATGGTACGTACAAAGGGAAGCAAAACCGTGAGGTCGAGCTAATCCCATAAAGCGTGCCCCAGTTCGGATTGCAGGCTGCAACTCGCCTGCATGAAGCCGGAATCGCTAGTAATCGCGGGTCAGCATACCGCGGTGAATGTGTTCCTGAGCCTTGTACACACCGCCCGTCAAGCCACGAAAGTTGGGAGGGCCCGAAGTCACTGAGCTAACCCGCAAGGGAGGCAGGTGCCGAAGGTCAGCTCGACGATTGGGACTAAGTCGTAACAAGGTAGCCGTAGGGGAACCTGCGGCTGGATCACCTCCTTTCTAAGGATATTCAAGTCTCGTCCGGGGTAACTCGGCAGGCTTATCCGTGGAGACGAACCTCGCACTCAGTAGAAGCAGTTTCGGTGCAAATCGAAACGACCACCAATAACGTCAGACTAAACCCGGGCCGGTCCTCGCCAGACCAGCCCGGGTTTTTTCGTGCGCCCCTAGTCGCCTTTCGCTCCGCGAAAGCAGCGCTCCCGCACGTCAGGCTCCCCAGTACGCCAGGCTTTCCCGCCTGACCGGCCCCAGCCGCAAGACTTCAGCCTGGAAAGGCTGACGTACGCCGAGCTTCCAATCGTGCTCCTATTCGACCGAGTCCCCAAAGACAGGGAAGGCCTGGCCACGGAAGGACACGGAAAAGCACGAAAGAGCAGGGCACTGAAACCGCGGATATCGCCAATCGCGCAAATAACAAGCTTTCGCCCCCACTCCCAGCAGCCAACCGACTCCAAGCAAGCCCCCTCCGTTACCTCTGCGATCTCCTGTTCCTCCACTCCCTGCCATTTTACCTCGGTGCTCTCCGTGCCCTCGGTGGCCCTCTCGCCGTACCCGCCACCGTCTCCTCCTACCGTGCTCTTCCGTGTCTTTCCGTGGCCCGCCTTTCGTCTCCCCCGCTCCCTCCACCCCCTACCAGCAACCGGCGCAATTCGAGCACGAGCAATCGCCAGCTCCCGTCTCCTCTTTCCGTGCCCTTCCGTGTCTTTCCGTGGCCCGCCTTTCGTCTTCCCCGTTCCCTCCCCGCCCGTCCTGCCCTTCGCGATTCCCGCGAAAACCCAGCAAATCACGCAAAAAGCGGGGCAGGGCGAGAAATTTTCCGCAGCTGCAGCAACAGCCCTTGCGGAACTCCGGCCTCGCGCCTATTCTTCTCCCATCGCTGGCAACGAGCGGCAAACGAACTTCTCAAGTTCACCCGCCGCTTGCCCGGCGAGAAACCGATCTCAGAAATTTCTGACTTCTCGGGCTTGACCCGGCGAGCGGAAATCGAAAAGATAATCAGCTCGCGACCCAAGCGGCCGCGACAACCGATCTTTGACAATTTGGTGGTTAGAACTTCTACTGAGTTTTAAGTTCTTGCGAGGTCGTCCAATTTAAATTGGCGACTGTGATGGAGATCTACCGAGCTCCATCCACAGGTGAAAAACTTCGGTGAGTTTATGACCGGCCGGCTTTCTTACGGAAAGCAACAGGTTTCTCCTTGGAGAGACCTGGGTCGTCTAAGCATACACAATTGAAGGGTTTGATCCTGGCTCAGAATGAACGTTGGCGGCGTGGATTAGGCATGCAAGTCGTGCGGCAGCGGGCCTCTCACCATGCCCTCCGGTGATGGACTGGAGGTTGTGGTGAGAGGTGCCGGCGAGCGGCGTAAGGGAGAGTAACGCGTGGTTATGTACCCTTGGGACCGGGATAGCGTCGGGAAACTGACGGTAATACCGGATAATATCTCCGGATCAAATGGTGAGATTCCGCCCGAGGATCAGACCGCGTTCTATTAGCTTGTTGGCGGGGTAATGGCCCACCAAGGCTGCGATGGATACCGGGTGTGAGAGCATGACCCGGCTCACTGGGACTGAGACACTGCCCAGACACCTACGGGTGGCTGCAGTCGAGAATCTTCGGCAATGGACGAAAGTCTGACCGAGCGACGCCGCGTGCGGGATGAAGGCCTTCGGGTTGTAAACCGCTGTCAGTTGGGAGGAAATCTATGGGGGTACTCTCCCATAGTTGACCGATCTTCAGAGGAAGGACGGGCTAAGTTCGTGCCAGCAGCCGCGGTAAGACGAACCGTCCAAACGTTATTCGGTATCACTGGGCTTAAAGCGTGCGTAGGCGGTCTGGTAGGTGGGGTGTGAAATCCCTCGGCTCAACCGAGGAACTGCGCTCCAAACCCCCAGACTTGAGGAAGACAGGGGTGAGTGGAACTGTTGGTGGAGCGGTGAAATGCGTTGATATCAACAGGAACACCGGTGGCGAAAGCGACTCACTGGGTCTTTTCTGACGCTGAGGCACGAAAGCTAGGGGAGCGAACGGGATTAGATACCCCGGTAGTCCTAGCCGTAAACGATGAGCACTGGGTTGGGGGGACTTCCACATCCTCCCGGCCGTAGCGAAAGCGTTAAGTGCTCCGCCTGGGGAGTATGGTCGCAAGGCTGAAACTCAAAGGAATTGACGGGGGCTCACACAAGCGGTGGAGGATGTGGCTTAATTCGAGGCTACGCGAAGAACCTTATCCTAGATTTGACATGCTTGGGAACCCTTTGGAAACAAGGGGGTGCCCTTCGGGGAGCCCTTGCACAGGTGCTGCATGGCTGTCGTCAGCTCGTGTCGTGAGATGTCGGGTTAAGTCCCTTAACGAGCGAAACCCTTATCTTTAGTTGCCAGCGGGTAATGCCGGGGACTCTAAAGAGACTGCCGGTGTCAAACCGGAGGAAGGTGGGGATGACGTCAAGTCCTCATGGCCTTTATGTCTAGGGCTGCACACGTCCTACAATGGTACGTACAAAGGGAAGCAAAACCGTGAGGTCGAGCTAATCCCATAAAGCGTGCCCCAGTTCGGATTGCAGGCTGCAACTCGCCTGCATGAAGCCGGAATCGCTAGTAATCGCGGGTCAGCATACCGCGGTGAATGTGTTCCTGAGCCTTGTACACACCGCCCGTCAAGCCACGAAAGTTGGGAGGGCCCGAAGTCACTGAGCTAACCCGCAAGGGAGGCAGGTGCCGAAGGTCAGCTCGACGATTGGGACTAAGTCGTAACAAGGTAGCCGTAGGGGAACCTGCGGCTGGATCACCTCCTTTCTAAGGATATTCAAGTCTCGTCCGGGGTAACTCGGCAGGCTTATCCGTGGAGACGAACCTCGCACTCAGTAGAAGCAGTTTCGGTGCAAATCGAAACGACCACCAATAACGTCAGACTAAACCCGGGCCGGTCCTCGCCAGACCAGCCCGGGTTTTTTCGTGCGCCCCTAGTCGCCTTTCGCTCCGCGAAAGCAGCGCTCCCGCACGTCAGGCTCCCCAGTACGCCAGGCTTTCCCGCCTGACCGGCCCCAGCCGCAAGACTTCAGCCTGGAAAGGCTGACGTACGCCGAGCTTCCAATCGTGCTCCTATTCGACCGAGTCCCCAAAGACAGGGAAGGCCTGGCCACGGAAGGACACGGAAAAGCACGAAAGAGCAGGGCACTGAAACCGCGGATATCGCCAATCGCGCAAATAACAAGCTTTCGCCCCCACTCCCAGCAGCCAACCGACTCCAAGCAAGCCCCCTCCGTTACCTCTGCGATCTCCTGTTCCTCCACTCCCTGCCATTTTACCTCGGTGCTCTCCGTGCCCTCGGTGGCCCTCTCGCCGTACCCGCCACCGTCTCCTCCTACCGTGCCCTTCCGTGTCTTTCCGTGGCCCGCCTTTCGTCTACCCGCTCCCTCTCCTCCCGTGGCCACCCGCCTCTAACTTATCCTTCCCGCATCTTGCCCTGCCACCGATTGCACCGGCTTCCGCACACCAGTAACTTCAGGGGGAGTGAGCATCACCGTTCGAAGCGTTTCTTCCGATTTGCGGGACCGGCAACAGTGTTGAAGGATCTTGGGACATATGCACGCGTCGGTTGTCTGGCCTGCCTTGCGTTCGTCGCTCTCGGCATCGCCCCCGCTCCCGTCGCGGCAGAGATCGTATTTCAGAGCAACGCGACCTACGATGACGCTTACCCCTTCTCTCTGCCCCTGATCTCGGACTCAAGCGCCAAGCGACAGGCCGGAGACCGGTTTTCCCTGACCAGCTCGACTTCGCTTCACAGCGTCGACTGGTGGGGCGTGGACGGAAGCAGTGGAAGCACCGATCCTCAGGACTTCACGATCGAGATCTATCGTGCCACCGCTCTCGGCCCCGGCGACAGGCTCTTCCAAGAGAACGTCAGCGTTGCTTCGCCAGTCGCGTCCGCCGATTATCCGAACCAAGCGAACATCTATTCCTACTCGGCGGCGATCACCGAGACGCAGCTGGCCGAGGGGTCTTATTACCTCTCGATCTTCAACCGAACGAGCACCGCAACTCCCAACTGGTCATGGATGGCCGTCGCCCGGACCGGCGGGATGGCACACACTTATGACTACGTGACCTACGAGTGGAACAAGGTCACCTTTGGCCCAGGCGCGACGACCGCGTTTGCCCTCCGCGGGGTGACCGCCGTCCCCGAGCCCGCCTCACTCGCGACGCTCGCATTCTGCCTGACCCTCGGAGCCAGCGGAGCAGGGCGGCTTTGGAAGAAGAGGCAGACTGCCGTCTCGGGCCAACTGCCCTAGGCTCGGCCCACTTTTGAGCCGCTGGCGCTAGCCTCGGGCCTCGCGCCCCTTCCGTTCGCAGCGGAACCGCTCGCAGAAAAATCGTTTAACGGCAAGCCGAAGGCGACTGCTTTTTAAAACACAGTCGCCTTCGGCTTGCCGTTAAACGACTCGGTAGCCAACCGCTGGGCACTGCTGACTTTATGGCAATTCAGCGTGAGAAAGTGGTGCTGTCCAGCCTAGGTTCTGTCAGACCCCCCTGAGCCGACGGCGCTAGCCGCGGGTGCTGCAGCAGAACCCCATGAGCCGACGGCGCTAGCCGCGGGTGCTGCAGCAGAAATCCTGGGGCTGCGAGGCCCGAGGCTAGCGCCTGCGGCTCAAAAGATTGGAATCGCCGATTTTTCTGACAGAGCCTATCCCCCAGTTCCGGAAATGGCCGGGATCACTGGACGCGAGACGCTCTGCCGCAACACGAAAAAAGCCCGCTTTGAATGCCATCAGGCGGCATCCGAAGCGGGCTTTTTCCCGACAGTACACCCCACAGGATTCGAACCTGTAACCTTCGGTTCCGTAGACCGATGCTCTATCCAGTTGAGCTAGGGGTGCGTAGACGATTGCTCGGCGGCTGCCGTGCTTGGTCTGGCGAAATTGTACCGCAGTGGGCGAGGCTCGCAAGGCGGCTTCGCAATTCTATTCTCAGAGCCCCCTTCCGCTCCGCCATAGTCGCCTTTCGCTCCGCGAAAGTAGCGTTACTGCACAACTTTCGCGGAGCGAAAGGCGACTCTGCACAACTTTCACGGAGCGAAAGGCGACTTTGGGCTTAGCGGAGGTGGCCGTTGGTGATCGAGGCGAATTCGTCGTCCGGGGTGGATTCGCTCTCGGCTTGCCGGTGCCCCTCCACCGACCGCCGGCTGGCCGCTTCGTTCACTAGACTCTTTCCCCGCACGGTGACCGTTCCGCCTTTGGAAGCTCCGAGATAGGCTCCGCTGACTTTCGAGTCGTACCCGTAACCATATTCGGTCCCCGGTCGCCCGCCATACTCGGTCGACCAGTTCGAGGCGTAGGTGGCTGAGTAGCCGCTGTCGCCGATCGCGTTGACGACGATCCCGATCATGTTCACGTGCAGCGATCGCAGCATCTGCGTCGCTCGTCGTGCCAACGGTTTGATGTTTCGGCCGATCCGCATCACGAACAACACCCCGTCGACGTTCGCACTCACATTCGCTGCATCCGTCACCGCCAGCAGCGGCGGAGTGTCGATCAGGATCATGTCGAACTCGGCCCGCAGGTCGTCGATCGTTTGCCCGAACTCCCGCAGCGTCAGCGCTTCCGACGGGTTGCTCGGCTTGGCCCCGCAGGGGAGCAGATACAGCCCCTCCACAGCGGTCGGAACCACCGCTTCGGCCAGCGAGCAGTCGCCGTTGAGCACCGTGGTCAACCCGATCTCGCTATCGCTGCCGAACAACCGGTTCTGCGTCGGGCGGCGGAGGTCCGCATCGATCACCACGACCCGCTTGTTGGCGTTCGCCAGACTGGCGGCCAAATTCGCGACAAACGTACTCTTCCCGTCCCCGGAGAGGGCACTGGTGACCTGGATGACTTGGAACTCGAGGTCCTTGCTTGAGCTGCAGAACAGCGACGTACGGACCGAACGCACCGCCTCGGCCGTCGGGCTCTGAGGATCGTGCAGCACGACGATGGAGCGGTCGATCGAATCATACGCTCCGCTCGCCTGCTTCCTGCGACGCCGCTTCCGCGGACGCGTGATCAGGGGCAGGTGAGCCAGGATCGGCAAGTCGAGGGCCTGCGAGACCTCGTCGGGGCTGCGGAACGTTCGCTCCGACCAATCGACCAACCACCCCAGCCCCGCACCGACGGCAGCCCCCAAAAACGCTCCCAGCAACAAGCACTTGGAAAGCAGCGGACCGACCAGGTAGCCCATCCCGGCAGGCCGCAAGGTATTCACTTCCAGCCCCGGATTGACCAGCGGGAGACTCGACCGCTCGAGCTGGCTGTCGAACGAATCGAGCATCTCCTGGTAACGAGCAATCCGCCGCGTGTATGAGGCGTTCTCGTTCTCAAAGGCGATCAAGGCGTGAGCCCGTTCCCGAGCCTCCGCCAACCGCTCTTCGGCGTCGGCGATGTCGTCTTCGATCAACTGCTTCTTTTTCTGCAGCCCATTGACGTAGCTCCGCAGCAGCGTTCGCGCCCCTTCCTCGCGACGAGCTTCGATTTTGCTCTCGTCCTCGGCGAGAGCCTGCTTCGTCCGCTCAAGTTCAGCCAACGCCTTCCGCGTCGCCTCGATTTGCCGCTCGACGTTCTTCCGAGCCGGATGGTTTTCGCCATACTGCGTCCCCAGCATGTCGGCTTGGATCAGCAGCGGCACGAGGCGGTTTTGGATCTCGATCTCCGCATCGGTCCCTTCGACGAGCGCGGTCTCCAGCGCCTTCACATCGCTGACCTCGTCCAGCAAATACTGGATCTCCTGCAGGACCAGCACGGCGCTATCGTGGCTCTTGGTCGACTCCTCGATCAGCTTCAACTTGTTGGTCAGCTGCCGAGCCTCGGTCTGCATCGCGTCGAGCTGCGTTTCCATCCGCAGCACGTCTTCGCGAAACGGGTTCACCGCTTCGCCATCGGAGGTCCACTCGAGCGGCGCCTTGGAGCGAAAGGCGGTGTATTCTTCTTCCAGCTTGTTCAGCTGGGGCAAAATTGAGTCCCGCGACTCACGGAAAACCCCTACGACATTCTCAACCGCACGTTGATGCCGTCCCCCTACATACTCCTCGTACGCCGAGACGACCGCGTTGACGACGGCCGCGCAAAGTCTCGGATCGCCCGATTCGAAGCTGACCTCAACGATCGAACGGTCCTGCTCCGAGGCACCCTCGATCGCGGACTCCAACACCAACCCCTGGCGAATTGCACCAACCGCTTCGCTCGGGTTGGATGGCATCCCCGGTAATTCAGTAAGATTTCCCAACTCTACTGCGGATAGAAGCACTGGATCGCTAGTGACTTCGGCGCGGATGTATCCCACGTTGGGGGCCATCGCCGCGATGCGTTCCGCGGCTGACGCCTCGTCGTCCGATGACTGATGGCGGTAGACCTCGATAACAGCCGCGGCCTGGTAGATCTCGGTGGCCTGGGTGAAGTACGCGTACCCCCCTCCCAAACCGACCAACAAAAAGAAGATGACGTAGCCCTTCCGCCGCCACAGGATCCCAGCCAGCGATGGACCGCCTTCGCCAGGAGGACTTGAAAGCAGTTCCGGAGCGTCCATCGGTGCGTGCATCGGTGTTCAATCAAGGAGGAGCAAACGAGCCAGCCCATTCCCGCTCGCCCACAGCACTGGCAAGCCGCCGACATCAGCGTGTCGCGGCACCAGCGTATTGTCTGCACTGGCCAACCCACCGGCGCATCAGGCACCGAGGAGCGGCAAAGGCAGGGCGAGCAGAGATAAAAGCTCAACGCCAGAATAGAGCCACACCCCAAGTTCGTCAAAAGCGCAGCCCCTCCCCGGACGCCAATTCCCGAGCCCGCGAGCGGTCGCGACGATTACTCCAGCTCTACCGGTTGCGGCGATCGAGCAGCCTCGCGAAATTGGGCAGCGAGGGCAGGTTCACCGAGCTTTTCGTAGATCTCCGCCAGCTTTTGCTGCACCCTTCGCGGCTCCGGACTCGCCGCCAATGCCCGCTGATAATCGGCCGCCGCCGCCGCCCACTGGCCCTGCTTCTCGTAAATTCGCCCCCGCGTATCGAGAAACGCCGGATTCTCAGGTTCCGCTTCGACAGCTTCGCAAACCAGCGCCAGAGCCGCCTCCAGATCCCCCTCCGGATCCTCGCCGATCACGTGGGCCAGATTGTTGGCGACCACCGGAAGGGCAGCGTCGAGAGCGAGCGCCTGCCGCAAGTGCAAACCGGCTTGCTCGCCATCGCCCGCGAGCCAATCGAGCGTGCCGAGCGTGAAATGGGCCATCGCCGAGGCTTCTCCAGCAGCGATCAACCCGCGCAGCGTCCGGCGACTCTCCTCCAGTACCTCCGGCGAAGTACGCGACAGCGCCAACAACCGCTCCAATGCCGGCCCGCACCGCGGATCCAGCTCCAGCGCCCGCTGCAGCTCGCCCAACCCCTCCCGCAGCCCACTCGCATCTCGCAGCCCACCCGCGTCCGCTTCCGCCCCAGCTGTTGCTTCCGCCCCAGTTGTCGCTCCCGCCCCAGCTGCCGCAGCGCCAGTCTCCCCGTCGCCCGCCCGAGCCACCCGGCGGTCGTACCGGCGAACGCACACAGCCGCCAGCAACTGGCGAAAGGCTGGATGGTCCCCCGCGGCCATCCCTTCCCGCAGCACCTCTTCGGCCCGCTCGAGCTCGTCGAGGTGATACAGGCTGGTCGCGTACAGGATCCGATAGCGGACATTGGCTGGCTCAGCCGCAAATTGTTGCTCCAGCCGCTCGCGGGCCGTCACCAACGTCGCCCGCAGCTGCTCGGCCGTCGCTTCGCCGCTTTGCCCCTCGACCGCCGCGATCTGCAGCCACAGCGCAGGCTCCACGTCCGCCGCCCGCCGCAAATGTTCCACCGCCCGCTGCGGCTGGCCCGTCACCAAATAGTACAGCCCCCAAGCCTTCTCGAGCTCCACCTCCCGGACAGTCTGGCTCCCTCGCCCGCTTGCGGGAGAGGGCTGGGGTGAGGGTGTCTCTGCAGGCTGGAGGCCGGAGGCCGGAGTCGTCGTCTGGCTCCCTCGCCCGCTTGCGGGAGAGGGCTGGGGTGAGGGTGTTTCAGCAGGCTGGAGGCCGGAGGCCGGAGGC
>NZ_WRPR01000060.1 GCF_010367455.1 Candidatus Laterigemmans baculatus
AAACCCTGAGCCGACGGCGCTAGCCGCGGGTGCTGCAGCGGAAATCCCGGGGCTGCGAGGCCCGAGGCTAGCGCCTACGGCTCACCCGAGGCTATCGCCTACGGCTCAAAAGAGTGAAATCGCCGGGTTTTCTGACAGAGCCTAGCGAGCGATTGCGAGGCGTGCGAGCCGGCCGCCCCGCCCTTCCTGCGATTCCGCTCCGCGATCCGAGTGCGCGCGGCGATCCAGCGCGGCCATCTGTTTGTGGGAGATCAATCCCCCCACGGCCGCTCGCTACAGAAACGGATCCTCTTCTTCGAGCGCGGCAAGCCCTCTTCGACCGCCATCGATGCGTTGCCAGCTCCGCTCGCGGCCCTGCACCGGATCGCTGCGGTCCACCCAGGCGGTCACGGAGGACGACCCATCAGGCGATTGGGACAGATCCCCCAAAGGCGGCAGCACCCGGGAGGTCTGCCGCGCGCTACCGAACTAGTTCTCCTCTAGTTCCAGCCTTCGGCACATGAATCGCTTGCAAGATCCTTCCTCCTCTGCCGCAGTGGGGCGGCAAGCTTTCAAGGCAACATGAAATTAGTCTGGAGACAGGAAGTGATGTTTTACGTCGTGCGTCAATGCCGCCGCGCGCTATTCGCGATGGCGGTCCCTGTGGCCGCATTTGGGACAGCAGCCGCACCGCTGCTTGCCCAGCCGCCAGCAGCGAATGTCGGAGCCGAAACCGACTCCGTTGAATTAGAGGTTTTGATGCGCGGCCCCGTCCACGAGGGGTTCGCAGAACCGATGGGAGGCGAGCAAGAGTTTCTTGAGCTGCCGGAGCCGGCACCGGAGCCGATTGAAGAACTGCCTGCCGACGTGCGTCCGACCAGCGATGGTCGTGAAGTCACCTGGGTTCCCGGCTATTGGGGCGTCGAAGGAGAGGCTGACGAACTGGTCTGGATCTCGGGGACCTGGCGTTATACGCCCCCCAATACTCGCTGGGTTCCCGGTTACTGGGCGACGGTCGACGGAGCCTCGGTGTGGGTCTCGGGGTTCTGGGCGGACAACTCGCTGGAACGGGTCGAATATCTGCCTGCTCCTCCACCGGTCGAAGATTATGAACCGACCGTGGAAGCTCCCGGAGAGGATTATTTCTGGGTCCCCGGCCAGTACGTTTGGGTTGGTAACGATTATCAGTGGGAAGAGGGATTCTGGGCGCGCGTTCAACCAAATTGGATTTGGGTCCCGTCGCGTTACGTGTGGACGCCCCGCGGCTACATCTATGTTGCCGGGTATTGGGATTATCCGGTGGAAACTCGCGGCGTGCTCTTCGCCCCGGTGCGAGTCGCAACCACGTACCGTCGAGCCTACCGTCCCCAAGTAGCGATCGACGTCACTCGGGCCATGGTGCACTGGTTCGTGCGACCCGATTACCGCCATTACTACTTTGGCAACTACTACGGCGACCGGTATAACGCAATCGGATTTGTACCGTGGGCCGCGTATATGGAACGCCCAACCTACTATGACCCCCTTTACACGTACTACCGCACAAGCCGCGTCGACTACCTGCAAAATCTCATCGTCGCGCATCGCGGGATCGACGTGGCCCAATACTCTCGGATCCCCGTCAGCTATACCGAATACCGTCAGTGGATCGGTTCGGCGCCGTCCGACTCCGACCTGGTGCGGTGGTCGAGCTTCGCCACTCCCGTGCAACAGCTGATCACGCAGGAGGGATCGCGCCGCGAGGGCGGGCTTCGCTTTGAACGGCTCGGCGAAGAACAGAGTCGAGAGCTGGAGCAAGTCCGCGAGCAAATCGAAGCAAGCCGTCGCTTCGCCCGAGGTCGCTTCGAAGCCGAAGCGGAAGGATCGGTCGATGGAGGCATCGTCACCCCCGGCCGGGAACGCGTGATGCGGCCCAACGTCGATCGTGATCGCCCTGATGCGGATCGACGCGAAGCCGATCGTCCCGAAACCGATCGCCCTGAAACCGATCGTCCTGAAGCCGATCGCCCTGAAGCCGATCGTCCTGAAACCGATCGTCCTGAAGCCGATCGTCCTGAAGCCGATCGTCCTGAAGCCGATCGTCCTGAAGCCGATCGTCCTGAAGCCGATCGCCCTGAAGCCGATCGTCCTGAAGCCGATCGCCCCGAAACCGATCGTCCTGAAACCGATCGCCCCGAAGCTGATCGGCCGGGACGAGAGGACCGAGAGGCCGGACGTCGAGGAGCGGATGGTCGCGATCGCGAACGAGGCGAGGCAGCACGGGCGCGGGGCAGCTTCGACCTCACGCCGTTCGGAGCTCGAGCCCGCGGCGAAGCTCGAGCCGACGTTGAGCGGAGTGACCGCCGCGATCGGGACCAGCAGCCCTCGGATCTGCTCAATCGCGCCGAACAGCGAGGCGAGCGGGAAAGCGAAGGTGCGGCTGAGGCAGCGCGGGACGCGTTCACTCCGCCTCCCCGCCTCGACGGGCGTCGGCAACGAGACCGAGCGGGCCAGCGCGACCGAGCGGGCCAACGCGAGCGAGAGGTTCAGCGCAACCGAGAGGGCCGAGGCAATCGTGCGGGTGAGCGTGGTGCAGCGGATTGCCCCCGGGGCACCCGTCCCGAGGCCGCCGGAGCGAACGCCGCAGATCGGGCACTGGATCGAGTCCGCCCGGGCGAGCGCTCTGGCGCCACTCTTCCCGGCGCGGCTGGAGACCGTAGTCAGCGGCGACCCGGCGCTGCGGCTCAGCCCGGTGCCCCAGGTCGCCCCGATGCGACTCCCGCAGCGGACACTCCAGACGGTGAGAGCCAACCTGCCGCCGAGCGTCCAGCCACGGCGCCTTCGCCATCGCCATCGCCTTCGCCAGCGCCATCACCCGCTCCAGCCTCCGCTGACGGCAGTGGCGGCAGTGGCGGCAGTGAATCGGCCGAAGACTGAGACTTCGGCGACGGAGAATCCCTGTTAACGAATGACAGGCTTAACGTAAAGAAAGGCAGGCTCAACCACCCTTGGCGGTTGAGCCTGCCTTGCGTTGAAGACCCAGCGATTTCGCGAGTCAGATGAAGCTTAGAAAGTCAGGATCGTGTCGAATCCGAAGGTGGTCTGGCTGGTTCCATGGTCCAAGCCGGCGACGCCTTCTTCGTCATGGTCGTAGCGGAGCTCCGGACGGATCAACACGTTCGCATGCGGCCGGTAGTTCAATCCGACCGTGGTCGCGTAAATGTCGGTTCGCGGATCGGTCGGAGCATTGAACACGCCCTGCTGCTCGTACCACTCGAAGCGACCACCGACCGACCAGCAGTCGTTCAGTGCGTACAGCAGGTACTGGTTGATCCCGAACGTGTCGCGGACCGTCGCACCATCTCCGTCTTCGGTGCTCAGCACGTCCGACTGAAACACGTACTGCAGCTTCTCGGTCAGCTGATGGGTGCTGACCACGCTGTGCATGTAGCCTTTCTCCACGCCATTGAAGCGAGCCTCGCCAAACCGACCGCCGACCGTTGCGTAGGTCAAGTTCCAGCGATCGGTCACAGCCGTCGTGATGCCGCCGATGAAGTTATCGCCGTTGTCATCAAAGCCGCTGTCCCACCCCAAGGTGTAACCGCCGTAGAGCGTCACGCGATCGTTCAGCTGATAGGTCGCCAACGCACCGGTGTGCGTGAACGGCTCGCTGAGATACATCGTATAGGCGTGGCTGTAGAAGAAGTTGTTCGGCGCCATCACCGATTCGTAGCCGATCAACGTGTAGAAGTGGCCGGCCTTGATTGCCAGATCGCCGTAGCCGGCTTCCAGATAAACCTGCGGCAGGGCGTGGCCATAGATGCCGTTGTCCCAGTCGTTATCCCAGCCGCGCGGATTGGTCCCGAACGCCTGCGTGTCCTGAGCATCGACGCCGTAGACGTAGTCGATGCGACCGCCGATGTCGAACCCACAGCTCGTATCGATTGCCTTTTCGGCGTACAGCCAAGCCTGGTGCAAGTTGAAGTTGTGCTTGTGCTGGTTGAACAGCGGGATGTCGTTGTTGTGATACCCCATCTGGATCCAGCCGCCGGCGCTCCAGTTGCCATGCTCGCCGATCAGCCGAAACGGGTCGCCTAAGTCGCAGCCGCTCGCGCAGCCGCCACACGCTCCGTCACATCCTCCCTCCACCATTCCTTCACATCCGCAGGCAGGGGCGAGCACTTCTTCACACCCGCAGACGACTTCCCCGCAATCGCATGCGGCGAACGTCGCTCCGGACTGGTGGCCAACGACTCGAACCGCTCCTTGCTGCCCATCCGCCGCGCCCACTTGAGCGGCCGCACAAAGAGACGTAAGCAGCGCTAACGTGCTTAGCTTCATCTTCCCTGACTCCTATACCACCCAGAGCGGTGGCACCTGTGTCTTGCTTCCTGCCGTCGACCGCCGTCCCCGACTCAAGGACCCGACACCCAGAACCACTTCGCTGCACGCATCGTTCGATGCTCCCGAACGAAGCCAGCTCTGGTGCAAGTGAGCTACAATTCCCGTGTCTTGTATCGACCGCGGCCGCCAATCCAAACCATGCCGGGGCCAGTTAGATTGCCCGGAATCGAGCTCAAATCCGGACCGCTCGGTAAACTTTTCCGGTTGCGCGGAGTCTCCGCCCTGTCTGAAGATTCGCCATTCGAGGGGAGCAGAACAGCCGACAGAAACGGGTCGAGCACTAGCAGGGTTCGGCAAGCGACTTTCGCATGGCGAACCGCCGCAGAGTGACGCCGCGGCGCATCACGAGTTGCTCTTCCACGACCTGGTAGCCGTGGCGGATAAAGAAGGGGCGAGCGATAAGACTGGCTTCGGTGAACATCGCTGGGGCCTTCTCCGCAGCAACCGCTTCCTCCGCCATGTTCAGCAATCGCGAGGCCACTCCACGGCGGGCATGGTGGGGGGAGGTGAATAACAGGTCGATGTGACCGTTCCACTCAAACGAGACGAAGCCGGCGAGCGCCGAATCGATTCTGGCCACCAACGTCTCGACCGCCGCCAAGCGAACGCGCCACTGCTCTAGGTCCGGCGGCTGGGGTGCCCAGGCGGCAAGTTGCGCGGCCTCGTAGTGACTCGCGCCGAGGATGTGCACCGCGGAGGTAAAAAGCGATACCAGCCCCTCGAGATCTGCCTCTTGATAATGCTCGATTCGGATCATCGCTCACAGCGGTTTGATGAACGTCAGCCCATACAAGAAGCCGAACTCGTACTGCGGTTGATGCCACTCGAGTACCAGCGGTTCGAGATTCACGTCGCCGATCCGGCACTGGGAGTCTTCGATCTGCCAACCCGCAATCTGATTTTTAATCGCGACGAACGGTAGCACAGCGTTCCAAGAGTAATTCGCTCCAGCAAACTCCAGTTCCGTCACATGCACGAATCGGTGCACGTTCGCGTAGCCGCGAATCGACGCGCCCAGCGGACTCCCATCGTTGGCCGTAAGCGTCTCTCCAGCGGGACCTTTCAGTTCCTCGACCTGATACATCCGGTTGTACATCAACCAGTAATAGCCCGGTGGCGGAACCGTTTCCGCCTTGATGCCCGACGTGCCGTTGGGATACGGAGCGGTCTCCTGCGCGGCCGCAAACGGCGATCCCCCCACCGCGACCACTGCCCACACCGCGGCCACGGCTCCCACGCGAGCCACGGCACCGCCTAGACCGCAGGCGCGGAGATGCATCCCAAATCGCGTCAAGAACATTCAATACCAGAGGAACAGTGGGAGGCCCTGAGCGAACGCACTCGCGGACGTTTGAGCAGGGAGGTGAGTGACAAAATCAGCCGTGGATCTTTAGAAGTTAATCCGGAACCCGAACTCAACCGAGTGGCTCTTGACCCCTTCCGGATGGAACGTGGGGGCGAAATTTGAGAAGGGCAGGGCCGCAAATTCCAGCTCTTCCCCACGGAAGTAACGGTACCCGGTGTAGAACTCCGACTTCTCGCTCAGCTGCCGAGTCAAGCCCGCACGGAACTGGTAGGCGAAAGGCATGTCGCTCGTCGAGTTCACCGCCGTACCTGCCATCGGAGCCCCCGCCAAGTCGAAGAACTCGGGGTAGAGACTGTTGATGTCCGACTGGTAGAGACCAATCCCCGCCCCCACGTAGGGCTGCCAGCGGAAAATGTTGAGATCGATGTCGTGATAGATGTTGAACATCAGCGCCCGGATATTCACATTTCCCGCGGCGTCGCTCGAGTTTCCGCCGGCGCCGGCCCGATCCACCTCGTTGTTCATAAAGCTGGTCTCGGCTTCGATCCGGAACCGATCAAAGCGGTAACCAAGTGCGGCGTTGGCCGAGAAGCCGTCATCGAACGTCAAAAACGTCTGCGGATCATTCGCTTCATGCACCGTTTCCCGGTGCTGCCAGCCGCCACTGGCGCTCAGATACCAACCGCTCCGAGCGCACTGCTCACAGCAGACCTGGCAGCCCACGTCCCCACACTGCCCGCCGCCGCAAGCTGCGAAGCTGGCTGGCACCACGCTCGGGAGCTCGCCGGCCTCGACCACGGCCACCTGGGTAATCGCCCCTCCGAGGGGCCGTTCCTCAGCCTCCGCCGATGCCGGAGTTGAGAGAAAGCCGCTCAACACCGCCGCAGGCACGAGCAGAGCGAGATTTCCATACCTCTTTGCAGTTTCCATCATGGAAACGGATCCTTCCGTAACGAATGAAGCGCGAGAGAACGAACCGGCAGGCGACCGCCCGAAGGCGACGCATCAGCGGCTATCGGAATTCTCATCGGCCAGCGGCGAGCTTCACTCAAGCGGCCGCCGTGGATTCGTTGGTCGTGGTCGGAACAATCGTCGCAGATCCTACGCCACCTACGATCCGTTCTCCCCCCTCTACCGCTCCGCGCCGCTGCTCTTCCCGGCCAACTCGAGCTCGACCGATACGCCGGCTGCATAGCGGAGGGCGAGGATCGTGATGTCGTCCGCTTGGGGAGCCGTTCCCTGGAACTCCATGACTCGCTGGATCACGTCCGCGGCCACTTCGCCCGCCGCTTCATGCCCGACGTTCGCGAGGCAGGCTTCGAGCCGCGACTCATCGAACAACTGCTCGTCGCAATCTTGCGCCTCCGTGATGCCATCGGAGTAAATCAGCAGCAGATCGTCGCTGCGAAGGGTCAAAGTGTCGGACCCATAATCCTGCCCGGCTGCGATGCCCGTTGCCATTCCGTGACGGGCGCTGAGCATTTCGAGCGTTCCATCGTCGTGGCGGAGGTAAGGAGGATTGTGCCCCGCATTGGTGTATTCCAAGCAACCGGTCCGAGTATCGAGAACCGCCAAAAACATGGTCACAAACATGCAGGCGTCGTTCTGTGCACATAGTCGGTCGTTGAGAAAGCGGACGATCTCGGCCGGGTTTGTGCACGAAGCGGTCGCTGCATCGAGCAATGTCTTGGTAACGGCCATGAACATCCCGCCGGGAATCCCCTTCCCGGAAACATCGGCGACGACCAGCAGCATCCGGTGCTCATCGAGCATCACCACATCGAACAAGTCACCCCCGACTTCCTTGGCGGGAATCACGCGGGCAAAGACGTCACAGTTCTCCCGCAGGGGAAGCTCTCGAGGAAGCAGTCCCATCTGAATATCGTGAGCGATGCTCAGCTCCGACGCCATTCGCTCCCGCTCGGCCGTCGTCGCCTGGAGCTCGACCAGGTACTCTTCCAGCCGTGACTCCATCTTGCAAAATGCTCGGGCGACATGGCTGACCTCCTCGTGCGACTGCTCGGCAATCCAAGCGATTGCCGAACGCTGCTCTGGCTGCATGCCAAAGTCCTGGACGATGACCTGCCGAATCATGTTCGCCAGGCGGACCAGTGGCCGCGTCACATGACCGGCGAGGAGCCACGTCATCCACAGCGAGACGACGCTGATCAGCAAGCCAGCAAAGGCGGTCTTTGCCAGCGTGCGGTGCAGGTGACCGTAGATCATATCGAGGCCGATATCGGCGACATACACGTAGCCGACCTTGCCTTCACCCGAATTGCGAAACGGAACGTAGGCGGAGCGGAAACTGCCGTAACGATCCTCGTGTTCCTCAAACCGCACCTGCCCGTCACGGAAACTCGCTCTGAGTGCTGGAGTGACGTCAGTGTATTCGGTCCACATCCGGTCGAAGGTACCATCGACGAACTCATGGTCGGGAGAGCTGGTGACCGTATAGAAATAGCGGCCATCCCGCTCGACCAGCGCCCCCAGATAATTGAGACGCAGCTGGTTGGCATAGCTCGAGATCTGCTTAAGGTGCAAGAGTTCTTCCTCGGGAGTAAACTCCTGCCCCGCGAGCATCAACTGCTGGAACTCGTCGTCATGGATGTGTTGCGCCCCCCGAGCTCCCGCGATCAAGACGCGGTCGATACCGTGCAGAAACGCCTGCTTCTGGAAATTGTAGGCGATTGCGCAGGCGACGATCGTCGAAGCCACGTTGACCGCGGCAACCAACCAGAGGATGCGGCGGCGAAGGGTCCCGTTGCCGCGGCGCTCGGTCATCGCCGAAGACGCTCGACACTCTGCCCCCGCGATCTCACCCACCCCCGTTGGCGAAGCGGCGGCCATCTCCGAGAAAGTCTCTTGCATCATGAGTGCACCACGTCTTGCTGATCCGATGTGGTCGAAGAAGTAAGTCGCGACCGACGCATGATGAAGATGTTGCGGTTGCGGCCATCTCGGTACTCGTAGCGAAACTCGCTCACCGCTTGCAGGGCGAAATAGATTCCCAGCCCCCCGATTTGCCGCTCCTCGAGCGGTTTATCGAAATCCTCCGCGACTCTCGCCGTGTCCCGCTGACACGGGTCATACGGCGGTGAGGTGTCCTCGAGCGTGATAACCAGCGACTCGTCGTACCGCTCCGCATGAACGTGGATCTGGCCGCTGAGACCGTTCGCGAGATAACCGTAATTGATGATGTTCGTGAGGATTTCATCCACGGCCAGCCGTAGCTGGTAAGTCTCGCGCTGGTCGAGTCCCGCCTCCCGAGCCTCCTCCAGAACCAAGTCGGCCACGAGATCGAGCGAGCTTAGGTCGCTGGGAACGATGAGAGTTCGCATATTCATTGAGTCGGTACGAGTTCCGTAAAGCGGCCGCGGCCTACTAGCCTTGAATGCTCGCGGCGGGTTCGAACTCGTCGACCAAGATGACCGACTTGTCGACACCGGTCATCTCGAGTGTGTGAATGATTTGATGCTGGGCACCGACCACATAGACGTCCGTCTCGCTGCCGAGCTTCTGCTTGGTAAATACGAGCATCCGAATGCCGGCACTGGCCATGTACTCGAGCTCGTGCACGAACAGAGCCACGGTGCAGGGCCGCTGTTCCGCAACCTTCTCAATCTCGACCTGGAACTCCCGAGCGGTGTTCGCATCGAGCCGACCGGCCAGCGTAAGTTTCGCGACAGTTCCATCGACGGATGAGGTAACAGTGAAGGCCATTTTCGGAATCTCCTAAAACTGCGAAAGAGGAAATCATGAGGCGCGGCCTCCCAAGAGGTCGCACAGAGTCGTTGAAAAAGTTCAGTACTTCCAGTACGCTTCGTGGGCTGCAAGCGAGGGATCGGTCCGAGCCGCAATTACCGCCCGACCAGTACCACCACGGAGCGGCCGCCAACGAGGCACCGGTCCTGTTGTTCGAGCATCGGCTCCTCACCGCAGGGGTGCGCATCGCCCGGCGCCGGAACCCCAGTGTTCACCGCGACGTGCCATTGGCGTCCCTCCGCAGGCCGCGGAAGCTCGAACTCCAGCGCCTCAAAGTGCATGTTGGACGCCACGTAAACGTCGTCATCCGCCACGGTTCCTCCCTTGGCATGATGCCCCCCGAGCAGCAGCCCAACGACTCGGCTCAGCGCCGACCAATCGGGCTCCCAGGCGCGCGTTCCATGCCAAGAGATGTCGGGAACGCCGCTGCCGACCCAGTCGGCGTGGCGGAGGTGATCGCGGCTGCGAAGCACCGGATGTGCGTGGCGGAACGCGATGATCTTCTGGAAGAACCGCTGCAGCTCAGCGTTCTCTTCCACCTGCCACCAGTTGAACCAGTTCAGCTCATTGTCGTGGCAGTAGGTGTTGTTATTGCCCTGCTTGGTGCGGCCCACTTCATCGCCCATCAGGATCATCGGGATTCCTTGGCTGACCATCAGCAGCGTGGCGGCATTCTTCATCTGGCGAAGCCGTAGCGACTCGACGAGCCGGTCATCGGTTGCCCCTTCGGCTCCGCAGTTCCAGCTCTCGTTGTCGTTCGCCCCGTCCCGATTGCTCTCGCCGTTCGCTTCGTTGTGCTTCTCGTTGTAGGAGACCAAATCACGGAGCGTGAAACCGTCGTGGCAAGTCAGGAAGTTAATGCTCGCCGCCGTGCCACGGCCATAGTACAGATCGGGGGAGCCCTGCAGTCGCAGCGACATCTCCGATACCTGACCCATGTCTCCCTTGAGAAACTTTCGCGCCGTATCGCGATACTTGCCGTTCCACTCGGCCCAGCGTCCATAGGCGGGAAAACTTCCCACCTGATAGAGACCACCGGCGTCCCACGCTTCGGCCACCAACTTGGTCCGCCCCAGCACGGGGTCGTGCGCCAGGCTCTCCAGCAATGGCGGATTCGCCAACGGCACCCCCGATGGATCACGGCCTAAGATCGCTGCCAGATCAAACCGGAAACCGTCGATGTGGTACTCGGACACCCAGTACCGCAGGCAGTCCAAAACGACCTGCCGCACGATAGGGTTATTGCAATTGAGCGTATTGCCGCAGCCACTGAAGTTATAGTAGTAACCTTCCGGCGTCAGCATGTAATACGTCTTGTTATCCAGACCTCGGAACGAAATCGTCGGTCCCCGATGATCCCCTTCGGCCGTGTGATTGAACACGACGTCCAGCATCACCTCGATCCCGTTGCGGTGCAGATCTTTAATCAGCGTCTTCAGCTCATCGGCCTGCATCCCCAGAGGCCCCGTGGCCGCATAACCCGCTTTGGGAGCAAAGAACCCGACGGTGCTGTAGCCCCAGTAGTTGTAGCGGAGCTGTCCATTGGCCGGATTGGCCGAGCTGTTCTCGAATTCGTCGAACTCGAAGATCGGCATCAGCTCCAAGCAGTTGATACCGAGCGACTTGAGGTAGGGAATTTTCTCTCGCAGCCCGGCGAACGTCCCCGGGTGGCGAACGTTGGACGAAGGGTGTTGAGTAAAGCTACGAACGTGCGCCTCGTAGATCACCAAATCCTCGGCAGCGAGTTCCAGCGGCCGATCGTGCTCCCAGTCGAAATCGTCCTGCAGAACCTGCGAACGGTGCTGGTAAGCCTGGTCCCAATCCGGGGTCTGTCCCCAGACCTCCCGCCCACCGATCTGGCGGGCGTAGGGGTCCATCAGGACAACCGAGGGATCGAAACGATGTCCCTCGCTGGGATCGTTCGGCCCGTCCATCCGATAACCATACTCGAGGTTCTCGTGGTCCAGCTCGAAGACCGTCATGGCGTAGACGTCGCCCACCCGAAATTCGTCCGGGAACGGCAGCTCCGCGAACGGCTCGGCGGCTCCCTTCTCGTACAGCACCAGCGTGCAAGCCGTGGCGTGGCGCGAGAAGACGGAGAAGTTCACGCCCCCGGCGACGAGCGTCGCGCCGAACGGGAAGACCCGGCCGGCCCGGACACTCATCCCCGCGATCGTTCGCGTGGCGTAAGCATCAACGCGTTGCAGCATCAAGGTTTGCATGGTGACGCACCTGTGTGAGGGCCTCCTCGACGCTGTCAAAGAGGAGAAAGAAATCGAGGAATCCTGTCATTTCCATGGTGTCGCGCACATCTTCCGACAGTCCCACCATCGCCGTTCGACCGTGACGCGTGGTGATCTCGCGATGCAGCAACAGCAGCATGCGGAACCCGGCGCTCGACATGTACGAAACACCCTGGACATCGAGGACGGCCGACGCCGCGGAACCGAGCCCTTCGAGCAACTGCAATTGCAGCCCCGGAGCACTTTGCCCGTCGATTTTCCCGCGGATCGCGGCCGTCAAAATTTCCTCGTGGAGGTCGATCGAAACGGAGCAACTCATGCTTTCTTCTCGTTGGGGACGACGGTGACTTTCACCTTGACACGCTGTTCCGACTCGGGGAGCCGCACGATCAGCTGATCGGCGTCGTAGTCCTCGTAGGGCTGGCCATCGATCTCGACCGCACCGATGCGGATGCTGCCGGGCGGCAACAGGTCGGGCGAAACCCGCAGGAGGTTGTCTTTGAATCCGTTCGGATAAGGCTTGAAGAACAGATCGAGCGGCTGCTTGGTGATCAGCAGGTTCGTATAAACCGCTGCCAGATAGCAGAGCTCCATCGAGTGGTAACCGGACATGGAGTGGCTTCCCTTGAATCGCTCATTGCCGAGCAGGTAGGGCAAACCATTGGCGAGCGTGTTGAAGTACACACCGCCATCCTCATGGTCCAAGAAGAAAGCGTTGTAGTAAGCGGCCGCTTCACGAGCGTGCTTCTCATAAACTTCCTCGCCGAGAGCACCGTGCAGGATCAGATAGGCCAGAATCGCCTGCTCTTGCTGCCACCATGCCTTGCGATCGTGCCACACATAGCGGTGCACCCGCTGGCCCGGCTCAAGGGCTCGCTCGACGACGTCGTACCAGCCGCCCCGCTGGCGATCGCTGCCCGCTTCGGGCATCACGTCACCGATCTTGCGGGCGAGCTCCTCGTAACTCTGCGAAGGCCGAGCGTGGTGGATTCGCATCAAGTTCCAAGCGATCTTCAAATTGTGACCGACCACCGCTCGGTTCTGCTGCCAGCCCCAGCTCTGGTCGTGGCTCCAATCTTCATGGAACCGCTCCTGCACAAAGGGGCTGTTTTCAAAGTCGGGGAAGTGCCGGGCGATCGTATCGGCCGTGTCGACCAAGAAGTCGGCGTACTTCTCTTCACCCGTCGCCAGGAACAGATTGATCAGATAGGCCGGAGCGTGATCGCCGACCGAGTTCCAGTTCTTTCGCGCCCGGTTCGGCCCGAGCGATTCGGCTCGTGGGTCGAGGGTGATCGGATCGATGTGCGAAAAGTACCCACCGCCCACATGATCCTTGTAGAATCGATCGAAAAGCTCGACAGTGTTCTCGATGTCCGAGAGGATCTTCCGATCGCCGGTGGCGCGGAACGTTTGGGTCGGGCCGGCCAGAGCATAGATCTGCTCGTACATCGGCAGTGAATCATAGTCATCGCCGAACTCCGAAGTCAGCAGCTTCTGCTCGCGGTTGCCGCTGACTTGAATGCCGTGGTACCAGTAGATCAGGTTCTCGTCCGGGTCGAAGAACCGCATGTGGTCGCGGAGGTACTCGGTTCCCTCTTCGGCGGCTTCGAGGAATGCGTCTTCGCCGGTCAACAAAAACGCGGATGCGAACCCATAGACCAGACGCGAGATCGTGTCGGTCTCTTGCAGGAAATCGCCCCGCTTGGCTCCCTCGAGGTGGAGCACCGTGCGGTAGTTTCGGTAATCAATTTTCTGCTCAGGGTAGTTGAACTGCCATTTGAGATAGGAGTTCGAAATCGACCGAATTTGGTTCGTCCACCAGTCCGGCTCCTCTTGCCGATAGTGCTCCGGATCGTTGCCAGGGAACACAATCGACTTTGCTTCGAACTTGTGCTTCGCTCCGCCGTCGAAGTAGAAGACGCCGTACGCGTAGAGGAACTGCCCTTCGGTGATCATCTCACCGAAGCGGCCCGTGGCGTCGATGTAACCTTCGCCCAGGTTCTGTGTGATTCGTCCAAACGTGGTGGGCGTCAAATAGACTTCATATTCCCGTCCGTCGGAGGTCTCCAAGGTGAAGCACCGTGCCAAGCGATCGAAGCTTCGCACATATCCGGCGATCGTATCGGAGAAGGAAAACTCCAAATTGGTCGCCGCCTCTACGCTGGCAACTTCCGATGCGGGGAGATATTCAGTCGCAATCGACATAGCCTTGGTTCCTGTCCGAGCCGTACGGGGCCTTGAGTGGATGGTTTGTCTTTTCCGGCGGACCAGCAACGCTTCTGTTGCTGAGTTGTCAAACCCTAGGTCCCATTCCGAGCGAGCGACAAAAATCCAGTGGAGGGGAGAAAACTTTTTTACACCCGTCGCATCAGAGGCTCTGCTGCATCGCTTGTGTCGGCTGTGCTGCGGTTGGCGCCGCATAGGGCGCCGAAGACGTTGACGCGAAGTGAGCCGCTTCCCCGTCGCTCGAAGCATCCAACCTCAATAACCGGGCGACGAAGGGAACGGTCGCTCCAGGGATTAGCGCGCTAACGACGACAACAAAGAAGACGATGTCAAAGACATCCAGCGCCTCCGTCATTCTGGCGCTTTGCCCGTTGGCTCGAAGCACCGGCACCGTCGCTAAAATGATGGGCACGGCGCCGCGTAGTCCCACCCACGAAATAAACAGCTTCTCATTCCATTTCATCCGGAATGGAAGCAGGCAAAGTGAGACGCTGAGAGGACGAGCGACAAACGCGATCAGCAGCGTGATGGCAATTCCATAACCGGCGACGTGGGGCAGGTCGGATGGATTCACTAACAATCCCAACATCAAAAACATCGCGACTTGTCCGAGCCACGATATCGAGTCGTGGACGTGCACCA
This sequence comes from Candidatus Laterigemmans baculatus, assembly GCF_010367455.1. Taxonomy (GTDB): domain Bacteria; phylum Planctomycetota; class Planctomycetia; order Pirellulales; family Pirellulaceae; genus Laterigemmans; species Laterigemmans baculatus. The sequence continues at coordinate 14,545 of NZ_WRPR01000060.1, forward strand.
GCGGTTCTCGATCCGGAATCGGCGCATTGCCGACGACGATTCCCGCCAGGTAGGCGGCGAGGAAGCCACTACCGTCGAGCATCGCAGGCCCGCCAAATGCCATCAGGGCGCATCCGAGGGTCAACACCGGCGTCAGAGCTGGCGTCGAAAGGGGCACGCGAATGAGCATCTCCCGTGCAGCAAAACCAATCGCCAAGCCGAAAAACACGCCGATGGTCAACTGCTGCAGCACCTGGACGGCCAACTCGGCCCACGACGCCGGTTGACCGAGCATCAGCGATGTCGCCGCCAGCGTCAGGATGACCGCAATTGGATCGTTGAGGCCGCTTTCCAGCTCGATCGTCGAGGCCACTCGTCGGGGCAGACTGACCCCTTGAAGGACGCTGAACACTGCCGAAGCGTCGGTCGATGCCACAATCGCGCCGACCAACCACGCTTCGCCCCACGGAAGTCCGAGGTAATGAGCGCCGAAAGCGGTAATGCTGGCGACCCCCACCACTCCCACACTCGCTAGAACCGCCGCCGGAGCGATCGCATTCTTCACGGTATGGAAATGGGTCTGCAGTCCGCCTGCAAACAGCACTGCGGCGAGGGCGATGGTCCCGGAAGCATGAGCCAGTGGGAAATCATCGAACTCGATCCCTCCCGGTCCGTCGCATCCGGCAAGCATCCCCACCAGGAGGAAGAGGAGTGACACCGGAATGCAGAAGCTTGCACCGACGCGGCTCAGCAGACAGCTGGCCGCCAGCAAGAGTCCGCCGGCGGTCATCGCCATCGCAGTCAGTTCTGGAACGTCGTATTCCATGAATTCATTCCTCGGAGCCGCGCATGCTCCAGTACTGGGAATCCCTTTGGCGGGTGACCGCTCAGATCGTCGCGGCCGAGGCGGTCGCCGCCGGAGTCGCTACCGCAGGCATCGGAGGAACGTCTCCTTGATCGACGAACCCTTGGCTGATCTCCACGATCATGCCTTCGGGATCGCGAACCCAAACCGTTTTCCATCCGGGAATGAAATCGTCGAAAGCCAGCGGGCCGAGAGTCACCTCAGCCGCTGCGCCCATCTCGGCGAGCTTGGCATCGATATCCGCGACCTGAAAGGCAAGATGCCGTACGCCAGGCGTGCTCGGTCCGTCATTTTGCGGTGGTTCGACTGACGAAGTTTCGGCGGCTTGGAAAAGTTCCAGATAGACACTGCCAGACTTGAGAAAAAGAATCTGGCCGTCTCCTCCTAGATCGATCAGCCGCGCACGGCGGAAGCCGAAATGGGTCGTGTAAAACGCTTCGACCGCAGCCATGTTTCGGCAGTTCAGCGCCACATGCGAAAAGTTTACAGCAGACATAGTGTTTTTACTTTGAGAGAAAGAATTGGTTTGCTCGGAAAACGCTGAGCCGATGGCGTTAGCTGGACAGCGCCACTTTCTTACGCTGAATTGCCATAAAGTCAGCAGTGCCCAGCAGTTGGCTACCAAGTCGTTTAACGGCAAGCCGAAGGCGACTGTGTTTTAAAAAGCAGTCGCCTTCGGCTTGCCGTTAAACGATTTTTCCGCGAGCCGTCCTGCTCCGAACCGATCCAAAGTGGCGCTGTCCAGTTAGGCTCTATCAGAAAACTTCCTACTGGCATTACCCTCCCCCCGGGAGGGTGTCGTTGAGAGGTTTTCTGAATAAACCCAGAATCTATTGCTTAAATTGAACCGATCAGTTCTGGCATGGCCTGCTCTTGCCCAGCGTCCCAACCGGCTTGGCTGTCGCCTGGCCGAGAACCGGCTTGAATCATCTCGGCCGCCTTTTCGCCAATCATCAGGATGGCTGCATTCGGATTGGCGCTGACGATCCGGGGCATGATCGAGGCATCGACAACGCGAAGTCCCTCGACGCCATGGACGCGGAGTTGCGGATCGACGACCGCCATCGCATCGCGCCCCATCTTGCAGGTTCCCACCGGGTGCCAGATCGTCGACGCATGGGTCCGGACGTAGTGACGCAGGTCGGCTTCGCTCGCCCGCTTCCCCGGAAGCGCCTCGGCATCGGCCAGTTCGCGGAAGGCTCGCGTTTGCACCATTTCGCGACACAGCTTGATCGCCTCGAGTTGCACTTGCAGGTCCGCATCACACTGCAAATAGTTCTCTCGGATCATCGGTGCCGACCGTGGATCGGCATCGCGGAGCGTCACCTCGCCGATGCTCTGCGGCTGAGCGAGGATCGTGATAAAAGTGAAGCTGGGTCCGTGGGCCGGGCAATCCGGCGGCAGCAGGTTGGGAATGGTCGCGTTGAAATTGATCTGCAGATCGGGCGCTGCCGCCGAGAGGCCGGTTCGCGTGCGGGTCAACAGCCCTCCCTCGGCCAGTAGCGGCGGAACGGGCTGTTCCCGCTTGCACTGAAAGACGACCGGCATCAGTAGATGGTCTTGAAGGTTGCGGCCAACACCGGGGAGGTCGACCGCCACGCGGATCCCTCGCTGCCGCAACTGCTCCGCCGGCCCCACACCCGAAAGCATCAACAGCCTCGGTGAATCGAAGGCGCCGGCACTGAGCACGACCTCACGTTCGGCAAGAACGACGTGGCTCTGACCGTTCTGCAGGTACTCGGCACCGATCACGCGGTTCCCTTCCAGGATTAGCCGCGTCACCTGCGCACCCGTTTGAATCTCGAGATTGGCCCGCCCCAGAATCGGATGCAGGTATCCCACAGCGGCACTACAGCGCTGGCCCTCGGGAGTGAGGCTGAACTGATAGAACCCGACCGATTCTTCAGCCGCGTCTATATTGAAGTCCCAGTCGGGGCCTCCGCGGAAACCCATCTCGACCCCCGCGCCGACAAATGCCTGAGCCGCGGGAGAGGGTTCGGCGTAGCTGCTGTAATGGCGGACGTGGATCGGTCCTCCAGTGCCGCGAAATGCGTTGCTCCCCTGTTCATTATCCTCGGAGCGTTTGAAGTACGGCAGCACATCGTCATAACCCCAGCCTTCGTTGCCGAGGTAGTTCCAGTGGTCGAAGTCGTGGCGGTGTCCACGAATGAAGATCATCGCATTCGTGGAACTCGTTCCGCCGAGCGTCTTGCCGCGATTGAGATTCAGTCGCCGACCCGCCAGGTGCGGCTCCTCCTCCGACTGATACTGCCAGTCGACGTCCGACCCCATCAGAGAAACGAATCCCGAGGGATCGTGGATCTCTGGCTTGTCGTCCCGGCGGCCCGCCTCGAGCAACAGCACGCGGGCTGCTCCCGATTCGGACAGTCGGTTCGCGATCACGCAACCGGCCGAGCCGGCCCCGATCACGATGTAGTCGAAGGAGGAGGGCGAATTCATGACAGATCCTTAAACGGCAACGGGTTCACCATCCACAACCGGTGCCTGCGTTGCCGGGCGGTGGTAGAGGTAAGGGTAGGCGCGGCGGTGGTTGACAATCGCCGACTCCGTCTGCCCGTACAGAAGTTGTCGAGAGTAAAACTCGGGCAGCGCGGGGCTACCGTACTCGAGCATCGGGTAGGGATAGGCACCGGCGTCCGGCATGATCGAGCCAATCGCCGGGCGGCTGACCTCCGAAAGGGCTGCCATCTGCTCCGCGGTGAGCTCGAAGTCCACGGATCCCAAATCCACCTCGGCCTGCTCCAGGGTGCGGGCCGAGAAGATGGGGATCGTGACGACCTTTTGTTGCAGCAACCAGCGGAGCGCCACCTGCGCCGTCGGCCGGCCGATCTCGTCGGCGATCTCAATAACCTTGTCCATGATGGCCAGATTGCGGCGAGTGGCCTGGTGCCAGTAGTGGCGTTTTTCTGGGTCGATCTCGTCCACCAACCGATGCGGCTGAGCGCTGTCCAGCGGGCCCTGGTTGTACTTGCCAGTACAAATTCCACCGCCCAACGGCGACCAAGCGACCAGCGCCAGATCCAGCTCATGTGTCATGGGCAGAAACTCAGGTTCACAAGATCGCTCGGTGATCGCGTACTCCAACTGAGTCGCGACGAACGGCGTCCATCCCCGTTGCTCCGCCAGTGTGTTGGCACGAGCGATCCACCATGCCGGAAAATTCGAAGCGCCGACATAGTGAACTTTGCCCTGCCGCACGAGGTCATCCAAGGCTCGCATGACTTCCTCGACGGGCGTGCTGTAGTCGTAGATATGAATCCACAGCATGTCGAGGTAATCCGTCTTGAGCCGCTTCAAACTTCCTTCGACCGAGCGGAACAGGTTCTTGCGATGATTACCGCAGCCGTTCGGATCCGTGCCATCGGTCAAACCGTCTTGCAGCGAATATTTGGATGCGATCACGTAGCGGTCGCGGTCGCGTTGGATCAGCCCACCAAGAATCTGCTCCGACTGACCTTCTTGGTAACGGTTGGATGTATCAAAAAAGTTTCCGCCTGCTTCGACGAAGGCGTCAAAGATGCGCCCACTCTCCTGCTCGTCTGATCCAATCGATCCCCAGTTGGTTCCGAAAGTTGCACAGCCAAGACAGAGTTCCGAGACGCGCAATCCGCTCCGACCAAGCAAACGATACTTCATAGACATGGCACTCAAATCCGGATGAATGGGTGGTAGTGGGGAACGCGTGCCTAGGCCAGCGAGCCATCGGGGTACTGGACCATGCCGGCGAAGTGGATCGCGATCTTGCCATCACGCAGCACCCAGTTGTCGGCGAAACGCATGTGAGCCTCACCGTCGGCCGTTTGCATCGTGATCGCTTCGATGACCATCAGGGTCTGCGGCTCTTCCGTCTCGCCCCAGAAGGCGATCTCAGACTGCAGGCCCTCGATTCCGAGGATGCCCTGGAAATGCGCGCGAAGTTCTTCACGGCCGCGAAAGTATTTGGGCTCTTTCTCAAAGCTGCTGATCAGCACCGCATCCTCGGTGTACTGGTCCAACAGCGCCTCAATGTCCTTTTCCAAAACGAGGCGAATGTGCTCCTCATACAACCGCCCCAAAGCGGTGTCGGGAACGTTCATCGTGGGAGCGGCAACCGAAGCGGTGAGGCTGGACATGGAATGGGAACTCCAAGGAAGGGGTATTGAATGAGTGCGGTGCAGCACCCGCGGCTAGCGCCGTCGGCTCAGGATTGTCAGACAGCGATAGGATGCGGCCGCTGGCGCCCCCGGCGGTTAGAGCTTGGCCGAGTCGGCGTCGAAGACGAGCTCGTCGACGATGTAGCGGGAGATGACGGCGCGTCCGCTGCCGGCGGCGCGAGTCACATGCCACGTCTGATAGGCGTCGCACTTGATCCGTTCACTGTTCGCCGCCGGCGGGTTCCAGACGCTTGCTTCCCAGCGGACAACGACCTTCACCGTGGTTCCATTGTCGGTCGGCTCGGCGTCGACCTGCTTGAGCGTGTGCACTTCGTCGAAGAAGAGATTCGTGACGCGCTCGTACCACTGCTGAAATTCTCCGGTACCGCGAAGCGTCGCTTCGGGAAACTGCATCTCCACGTCGTCGCCCGAGAGCAACGCCAGCACCTCGTCGAGCGGGGCGTGGATATCCAGCTTTCGGTACCAATCGGCGGCAAGCGCTTCGGCTTCGGTAGCGGTGGGAGCAGTCAGTTCGGTTGCGACGGCGGTCATTAAATCAATCTCCAATGGTCTAAACGGGGAGGCCCGCACAACCATAGCTCCCAAAATCCGCTTGGTATTTTGTGCCGCGCATTCCGACTATGAAGTTTGGGAAGGACCGGCGGTGTGAGGGGACTTTCCGAATACACATCAATCGATTCTGGAGAAGCTCGGTGAAGAACGTTCTGTTCGTGGTCTCGGAGTGGGGTTATTGGGGTGAAGAGCTGATTGGACCGCTCGAGGCCTGCAAGGGCGCCGGCTACAACGTCGAGTTCCTCACGCCCACCGGGCAAAAGCCAGCGGCGTTAGTTGTCAGCATGGATCCCGAGTACATCGATCCCCCGCTGGGACGCTCGGTGACGACGAAGGAAATGGCGGAGAAAGTCCGCGCGTTCACGCAGAGCAATGAGCTCGATCGTCCGCGAAGCTTGAAGGAGTGGTTCCCGCAGCGGGCATACCCCAGCTCGCCGACGTATCTGCGAGACATGGAGGCCTACCACAAGCGCGTCGACGCGATCGTCGCCAAAGAATTGCCTCAGTACGACGCCATGGTGATCGTCGGCGGCAGCGGGGCGTTGATTGATCTGGCCAACAACAGCCGGCTCCACGATCTCATTCTCGGTTTCCATAAACTGGACAAGCCGATTGCCGCGGAGTGCTATGGAGTCACCTGCTTGGCATTCGCCCGCGATATCCGCGAGAAGCGCAGCTTGATTTGGGGCCGGCACGTGACCGGGCACCCGCTCGATTACGACTACCTCGACGGGACCGGATTCGAAGGACCCCACGCACTCGACGGCAGCAAGACCGGGTTTGGTGATGGGTTTATCAACTTCGGCGCGCCCTTCTATCCGCTCGAATACATCCTGCGAGACGCAGTGGGTCCCGAGGGCCAGTTCATCGGAAACGTTGGCCATGAGACCAGCGTGATCGTCGACTATCCGTTCATCACCAGTCGGAGCACCGCTTCGTCGCTGGAGTGTGGGCGTCTGCTCGTGGAATGTCTTGAAAACGGGCTGCGGCGTCACGGCTGGTAGGGCGAGCGCTCCGGCAAACCATGCGACAGACAATCAATGCTTTTGAGGAAACCGGGGAATGAACACATCTTCGACATTGGCTGCCGCGACAGCCCCAGTGGCCGCGATAGCCCCAGTGGCGACTGCAGAGCGGAGCCTAAGAAAAACGGGCCAGACCGCTGTGCTCGACCAATTACGGGCCGACGGCATCCAGTACATCTTCGGTAACCCGGGAACGGTCGAGCAGGGCCTGCTCGATTCGCTGTGGGATTACCCCGATTTGAAGTACGTTCTAACGCTGCAAGAAACGATCGCTGTCATGATCGCCGATGGGTACGCTCGGGCGACTCAAACGCCGACGGTCGTGCAGATTCACAGCACTCCCGGGCTGGGAAATTCGATCGGCGCGCTGTACCAGGCGATGCGGGGACACGCTCCGCTGGTGGTGATCGGCGGCGATGCGGGCGCCAAGTATCAGGCGATGGACGCGCAGATGGCCGGAGACCTGGTCGGGATGGCCCGCCCGGTCACCAAGTGGTCGACGATGGTCACCGACCCGGCCTCGACGCTGCGAGTGCTCCGCCGCGCAATCAAGATTGCCGCAACGCCACCGATGGGGCCGGTCTACGTCTGTTTGCCGCAGGACGTCCTCGATAGCCTCTCATCCGAGCCGGTGCGGCCGACCGTGATTCCGAGCACCCGCGTCATGCCCGACCCGGCGCTCCTCGCGGAAGCTGCCGAAATGCTCGCCGCGGCAGAAAAGCCGATGATCTTCATGGGCGACGGCGTAGCCTATTCAAAAGCCGAGGCGGAGCTGGCCCGCGTCGCCGAGTTGCTCGGCGCCGAAGTCTGGGCGGTCGACTCGGGCGAGCTGAATATGAGCTTCGCCCATCCGCTCCACCAGGGTTCCACCGGGCATATGTTCGGCGAGAGCAGCCGATCGATCACGACCCGCGGTGACGTGAATTTAATTGTCGGGACTTACATGTTGCCCGAGGTATTCCCGAGCCTCGATAATATTTTCGCGCCCGGTGCCAAATCGATCCACATCGATTTGAACGCCTACGAGATCGCGAAGAACCACCCGGTCGACCTGGGGCTGGTCAGCGACCCCAAACTCACCCTGGGCAAACTGGCCGAAGTGCTCGACGGGAAACTGTCCGAGAACTTTCGTCGGGCCGCGGCGGCACGCACAGCCGCGATGGCGGAAGCCAAGCAGCTCGCCCGCGAAGCCGAGCTGCAGAAGGACATCGCCCTCCGCGATCGCACCCCGCTGCATTTTGCAACCTTCATGGAAGAGCTCGCGCGGCAGGTCCCTGCGGATGTCGTGCTGTTCGACGAAGCGCTCACCAATTCGCCGGCTCTGACCCGCTACTGCACGCCGACCGACCCCGGATCGTTTTTCCAAACCCGCGGCGGATCGCTGGGCGTGGGGATTCCAGGAGCCATCGGGGTGAAACTGGCAATGCCGAAGCGCACCGTGATCGGCGTCACCGGTGACGGCGGGGCGATGTACACGATTCAAGCCCTCTGGTCAGCCGCGCGGCATAACGTCGACGCAAAGTTCATCGTTTGCAACAACCGCTCCTATCGATTGCTGCAGTTGAACATCCAGCAGTACTGGCGTGAGAACGCTATTCCGCCACACGATTTCCCCCTGAGCTTCGACCTCTCCAAACCGGACATCCGATTCGCGGAGATGGCGCAGACGATGGGCGTGCCCGGGATCCGGATCGAGCGGCAAGAACAAATCGCGCCGGCGATCCGCCAAGCCCTGGAACATCAAGGGCCGTTCCTGCTGGAAGTGATCATCGAGGGGGACATCCATCCGGAAATGATCGGCGTCCGCTGCGGCCAATAGCCGAGTCGAAGAGTTGCCTTTCGCTCCGCGAAAGATGCATCGAGGCGCTACTTTCGCGGAGCGAAAGGCGACTATGGCATCGAGGCGCTACTTTCGCGGAGCGAAAGGCGACTATGGCGACGTTCGCTTTCACCCTAACACACAGACAATCATGAAACTTCCCGGCAAGAAAATCGGCATTCTGATCGAAGGCGATTTCTATGAGAATGAGATCTTCTATTACAACTTCCGCTTTCCGGAGGAAGGTGCCGAAGTCCATTTTCTGAGCCGCCTGTGGGGACAATCGTCGCTCACCTTTCAAGGGCACGAACTGAAGGCTCCTTGGCCGTGTCAGGAGAGTTTCGAGTCGATCGACGATGAGGAATTGGCGACGTACAGCGCCATCATCGTTCCCTCGGGAATGGTGGCGGATCGGCTGCGATACACCGAGGATCTTGGCAAGCTGCCGCCAGCTGCGGAATTCCTCAGACGGGCCTTTGCCCAACCCCAGATTCTCAAAGGCATTATCTGCCACGGCCTGTGGCTCGCCGCGCCGGTGCGGGATGTGGTGCGGGGCCGGCGCCTCGTCTGCCATAATAATCTGCACGGCGATGCACTGGCCTATGGCGCCGAGTTTGTCGACGAGGACGTGGTCGTCGATGGCGATCTGGTGACCGCGCGAAGCGGAAATCACTGCCATCTGTTCGCACGCAAGATCATCGAAATCCTCAGTGAGCGAGCCGATGCAACGGACTCGCTGAGCGTTGCGGAACAACTCCTCTCAGCCGCCGCGCGGTAGCGTCCGGTTCTCACGGCGTTTTCGGGAACCGAGTCTACCCCCCGGCGGCTGATGAATAATCCGGGCTCGGGTCAGTCGAAACCGGGAACAACACCCTCCCCCCGGGAGGGTCGCGAGGAACGAGCGGGGAGGGCGATGGGGGACCTAGAGCCTCGACACGGCCGTATTCAGCAGCCCTCCCCGGGCCTATGAGCCCTACCCTCCCGGGGGGAGGGTCATGGTGGGAGGGCGTTTTCTGACCGAGTCTACCCCCCGGCGGCTGATATCCTTTAAGCGGCCGGCGCCACTGGGTCAGGCGAATAAATCGCCGACCGCGCGCCCCAAACCGTCCTTGGTGACGTAAAAGGGGCGGCCCTCGATGTCGAAGCCGGTCTGGGGACTGATCCCCATCGCGGTCATGATCGTGGCATGCAAGTTTTCGATCGAGACGGGGTTTTCGATCGCCATCAACGGCCGCTCCTCGGCGGTCGCTCCGTAGACGAAGCCCTTTTTCATTCCGCCGCCGAACATCACCACGCTGGTTCCTCCAGTAAAGTGGCGATGCAGACCGTAGTGCTTCATTTCGGTGACGACGTCGACCTTCTCCGTCGCTTGATCGTTGGCATTGGAACCGGGTTGGCCTTCCATTAAAGCGTCGCGGCTGAACTCCGATGCGATCACGACGAGCGTTCGGTCGAGCATCCCCCGGCGTTCGAGGTCGCGAATGAGCTGGGCGATCGGGCGATCGATTTCCTTATGCATCCGATCGACCGTGGTGTGGCCCGAGGCGTGCGTATCCCAGTGCAGGAAGGGAACGTACTCGGTGGTCACTTCCACGAACCGGGCTCCCGCTTCCACCATCCGCCGGGCGAGCAGGCAGCCGCGGCCAAATCGCCCTGTATCGTAGGCTTCGTAACTCTCCTTCGGTTCCGTCGTGATATCGAAGGCCTCCCGTTCCTTGGAGCTGAGCAGCCGGTAGGCGTTGTCCATCGACCGCAGCATCGATTCCTGCTGGTAGTCGCTCATCTGGTCGCGGTGCGGACTTTGGTCGACCAGCTTGCGAAACAGGCGATTGCGGTTGGCGAACCGCTGCCCGTCCATGCCGGCCGGCGGGCGAACGCTGGCGGCCGCTTGTTCCGGGTAGGGCAAATTCATCGGGGCGAACTCGCTGCCAAAAAAGCCCGCGGTGGTGAAGGCTTTGAGCTCTTCACTTTCACCAACGCCCTCGAGCCGCTGGCCGATGTTGATAAACGGCGGCATCACGGGGTTCCGCGGACCGAGCACCCGAGCCATCCAGGCCCCGATGTGCGGACAGGCGACCGTTTGCGGCGGCACATAGCCGGTGTGCCAGTGGTATTGATGCCGCGAGTGGAGGATGCTGCCCAGGTCGGGTTGGACCGCCGAGCGGATCAACGTCGCCCGGTCCATCACCCCCGCGATGTTCTCCAGCCCCGCACAGATCTGCAAACCGTCCACCGCGGTGGGAATCGCTGGGAAAGTGCTGAGCATGTCGGCCACGCGCAGTCCCGGCTCGAAGGGCAGGTAGCGCTTCGGATCGAACGTCTCCGGTGCTGCCATCCCGCCAGCGAGCCAGAGCACGATGCAGGCATCGGCCGTCGCCTCGGGGCGGTCGACCGGATGCGTCTCGGCAGCCGTCAGGGCTCGCGGCTCCGAAGCCGCCAGCGCGGCAGCGCCCGCGGCGGCGAGCCGTTTGAGGAACTCGCGTCGCACGACTGCTTCCGGGACCGCCTGGACTTCAGCGGACTTCAGATCGAGCTCAAAATCATTCATGGTTCAATCACGTTTTCGAAGTAGCTTGGCACCTACCGGACCAGCAGGAATTCCGGCAGCATGCACACCGCCCACAGGACATCCTGCACCGCGGCTGCCGTCGGTCGCTCACCCAGACGCTCCCTTAGCACCGCGCGTTCGTCGTCGGTCGGTTCCCGCGAAAGAGCAAACGCATACAGGTGACGCAGAACCGCGTCGGGATCACCCTCCGCCTTCTCGAGCAAGTGTTCCCCGCCAGCGGCGAAGGCGTCGGCCAGCGTCTGCTCGTTCGCCAAATCGATCGCTTCCAAGGTCGTCAGTCCCGGCGGTCGCATCGAGACGACTTGATCGCGGGTGGGTCGGCCGAGCGAACGCATCAAGGCGTTGTTCTTCAGGAGGGAAGCGCGGACCATCGGCGTCTCTCCAGCGGCGGCCAGCACCAATTGCGACTGGACTTGCGAGCCAATCGTCTCGGTCCAACTGGCGACCGGCTCGACGACGTGGGCCGGCTTCCACGGACCGGGCGGATTTCCCAAGCGACCTTCCCGCGGTTGGGGCAACGTCGGACTCCACTGCCACGTGGCGTCGGTTCCCCACTGGCCGACCGTTCCCGACTCGGTCTTCCAAGCCGCGGCCAACATCAGACCCGCCGGATTCGGCGCGTCGCCCGCGTTCTTCACAACGAACACGAACTGGTTGTCCCCCTGCTTCAGTCGTCCTCGCAGCGGCAACGTATGCAGCGTTGTCCAATTATCGCCCCGCTCGACCTCGCGACCATTGACGTACAACACGAATTCATTGTCGCAAGTGAAAACGGCAGCTCCGCGAGCGATCGGCTCCTCCAGCTTCAGCGTCTTGCGGAGCACCAGTTGCTGACCAGCCGGCGGCACCCCATCGCTCGCTCCTCCCCAAATCCACTGCACCGGTACGGGCGGCAAAGCGTCGACCTCCGCAGCGTCGCCCGACGGGGGAAGGCTCCGAACCACGGCCGCGTCGGGTGCCGAGGGAGCTTCGCCGGTCAATTGCCAGACGGCGTCGAGAAATTGCTCGGCGGTCAGACGCCTGGGGAGTGGACCGCGGTACGTGTAGGTCCCCCCGCCCGACTCTGCCGCCGTCACTTCGCTCGCCGATTGGTAGGCATGGCTGGTGGCGATCAAGCGAAGGACTCGCTTGAGGTCGTAGTCCTCCTCGGCCAGATACCAGGCCAAGTAATCGAGCAGGTCCGCATTCCAAGGCTCGCTCTGCATGGCGTCGAGCGGATGGACGATGCCGCGGCCCATCAGCTTGTACCACAGTCGATTGACGATCGTCCGGGTGAAACGTCCATTTTCGGGGTGCGTCATCAAGCCGGCCAATTGCTGCAGGCGCTCGGGTTGCGGAGCCTGGGGGTCGATCTGACCGAGTTTGGGAAAGAGCCACCCCGCCTCGGCCGTTTTCCCTACCGGCTTATCGCAGCGATGGATCTCCAGCGGTTCGGTGGCGTAGATCGCTGCCAGCCCATACGCCTCCTCGAGCGTCCACCGATCGATAAAGCTGTCGTGGCAGGAGGCACACTTCATGTTGATTCCCAGGAACGACTGGGACACGTTCTGGGCGAACTGGATCTCCACGGTTTGCCCCGCGCTGACCTCGCCTCGCCATTTGATCCCTTCGATGTAGCCGCCGCTCTCAGCCGTCGGCGGAGCGATCAACTCGCGAGCGAACTGGTCGAAGGGCATGTTGTCGAGCAGCGCCGCGTACAACCATCCCGTGATCTGACGCCGACCTCCGGTGATGAAACCGGTGCCGCTGTAGTCATTGCGGAGCAGGTCATTGAAAAACGTCAGCCAATGATCGGCGTAGGCGAGGTCCTTCTCGAGCAGCGTCTCAACCGCCCGCTCGCGTTTATCACTCGCCGGATCGGCCACGAATGCGGCCAGCGCCTCGGGCTCCGGGAGCAGCCCCACCAAATCGAGATGGACCCGGCGGTAGAACAACGCATCATCGATCGGTGCCGGCGTCGGCAGGTCACGCTCGGCTAAGTAGTTGTCAAGGATGCGGTCGATCGGGTTAGTGCGGCCCGCGACCACCGGCGGCAGCTCGGGCAGTCGCGGATGCAGCGGCGGTTCATAAGCGGTTGCTCCAAAGCTAAAACCTTCCTCCCACGGCAGACCGCCGACGATCCAGCGACGGAGCACCGCGACTTCCAACCCGCTCAGCCGCTCATGGTCCGCCGGCGGCATCTGCAGATCGGGATCGCTCGAAGTGATGAGCTCCAGCAAATAGGAGTCGCCGGGACTTTCCAGATCGACGGAACCGGAGTCGACGATCAGCGAGCGGGAGTTGATCGAAAAACCTCCCTTAGCTTCCTTATCGCCGTGGCACTCGACGCAGTGTTCTCGCAATACCGGGACGACCTCGTGGCTGAAGTCGATCGTCGGTTCCGCAGCAAGCGAACGGGAAGGCGCCGCGAGGGCCGCCAGCGCGAGCAGACAGCCCCCCAAGCGTCCACCAAGGCCATGGTCGCCGATGCCGCGGTTGAGATGAATCATGATCCACAAATGATGGCGGGTCGAATCGAACCACCGCCCTCCCCGGCGGCGTCGCTCCCTACAGAATAACCGCAACCGGCCCACCGCGAATCACTCCGAGGCTCGGCCCCTGCTAGAGGGGCGGGTCGGGCGACGGGGTGGGAATCGGGTAGGATTGGCCGCACAGGATTTTATCTTCTCCAGGAGTCAAAGCTCGTGCAGAACATTCGGGCGGCCGCGGTGCAGTTTCAGCACGTCAATGGCGACAAACGAGCCAACTTGGCGACGATGCAAGCGTTCATCGAGCAGGCCTCGCGGCAGGGCGTCCAGATGCTCGTCTTTCCCGAATGCTGCGTCACCGGATACTGGTTTCTGCGGAACGCTTCGCCGGAACAGTTGGCCGAGTTGTCCGAACCGGTCCCCGACGGCCCGACGACCCAGTGGCTTTGTGAACAAGCCGATCGGCGAGGGATGTTGATCGGAGCGGGACTGATCGAGCGCGACAGCGAAGGACGACTGTACAACAGCTACATCGTGGCACTTCCCGGCGGCGCGTGGCACTGCCATCGCAAACTCCACTGCTTCGTCTCCGCACACATGCACTCGGGCGACCGCTATACGGTATTCGACACTCCCTGGGATTGCCGCGTGGGAGTGCTGATTTGCTACGACAACAACTTGGTGGAAAACGCGCGGGCCACGGCGCTGCTCGGGGCGGAAGTTCTGCTCGCTCCCCATCAAACCGGCGGTTGTCGATCGGGCAGTCCCGAGGCGATGGGGCCGATCGATGTCGAGCTGTGGGAGAATCGCGACCGCAATCCCCAACCACTCGCCGATGAATTCCGCGGGGACAAGGGGCGTGGTTGGTTGCTGCGGTGGCTGCCAGCCCGAGCCCACGACAATGGGATGTTTCTAATTTTCAGCAACGGCGTCGGACGGGACGACGACGAAGTCCGGACGGGCAATGCGATGATCCTCGATCCCTACGGTCGAATTCTCCGCGAGAGCCAACAGATTGGTGATGATATGGTCGTCGCGGATCTTATCGGCAGCCTCCGCGAGCGTTCCACCGGCGCCCGCTGGATGCGGGCCCGCCGCCCCGATCTGTATAAGATCTTGGCCCAAAAACAGGGAAGCGAAGTCTCCGCCCGCGAAGCAAGGTTTAGTTAGTCGCCTTTCGCTCCGCCATCGTCGCCTTTCGCTCCGCCATAGTCGCCTTTCGCTCCGCGAAAGTAGCGTTTCTGCGCAACTTTCGCGGAGCGAAAGGCGACTATAGGCCGGCGCAACTTTCGCGGAGCGAAAGGCGACTATGCGAGGCGACTCTGGTCTCGCTCAGCTCCAGTCCGCGTCGAGGACGATTCGGTACCTTGCCTTGCCGGCCCGCAGGTGGTCCAAGGCTTCGTTCGCACGGCTCATGGGAAATCGCTCGATCTGGGGCGCGAGCGAATGGCGAGCGGCGAAGTCGAGCATCTCGGCGATCGTCGTCGGTGGCCCGGTCGGCGATCCGGAAACGCTGCGAAGCCCCGCAATCAAATCGAACGCGTAAACCGGGATCGGCTCGAGCACCGCACCGACCAAATGCATTCGGCCGCGGGCGTTGAGGGTGGAGATCAGGGCGTTCCAGTCGAGTGGGACATTGACGGTCACCAGTAACAGATCGAGCTTGCCGGCCAAGTGCTCGATCGCGTCGGAGTCACGGCTGGAGACGACGTGGTCCGCCCCCAACTGTTTCGCTTCGTCAAACTTCGATTTGCTCGAAGTGAACGCCGTCACTTCACACCCCCAGGCGCCAAGGAACTGCAGCGCCATGTGTCCCAGCCCGCCAATCCCCACGACGCCCGCCCGCTGCGTGGGGCGAACTGCGAAATCGACCAACGGCGAAAAGACGGTAACACCGCCGCACAGGAGCGGGCCCGCGGCCGCCGGTTCGAGCCGCTCCGGGATCGGGATCGCCCACGCCCAATGCGCTCGCACTCGCTCGGCAAACCCACCGTGGTGCCCCACGATCGTCGCTTGGGCGACCGGGCAAAGATGCTGATCTCCCGATAAACAGGCACGGCAATGCATGCAGCTGCCCGCGTTCCAGCCCACGCCGACCCGCTGTCCCTCCCGCAGCCCCTTGGCGTTCGCTCCCATCGCGACAACGCGGCCAATCACTTCGTGCCCCGGCACCACCGGATAATGGGTGCTCTTCCATTCATTTTCCAGCACCGACAGATCGGAGTGGCAGATCCCACAGTGCTCCACCTCCACCTCGACCTCTTCGCTGCCGAGCGGCCCCAGGTCGTACTCCGCGAGCTCCAAGGGTTGTCCAGCGGCCGGTGAGGACCAAGCGCGAATCCGACTCATCACTGCCTCCAAGTTATGTATCTAAACGCTCGCTGAAGGGCCATTGCCCCATGCCATCCACTTTGAGCCGACGGCGCTAGCCGCGGGTGAGCCGACGGCGCTAGCCGCGGGTGAGCCGCGGGTGAGCCGCGGGTGAGCCGCGGGTGAGCCGCGGGTGAGCCGACGGCGCTAGCCGCGGGTGAGCCGACGGCGCTAGCCGCGGGTTCCGTCTCTCTCTCCTGACCGGCCTGAGCTCTTCTCCGAACGCAGCTCCGGGGCAACGTTCGTCCACGACACGAACCGGATGAGGCCCGAGGCTAGCGCCTGCGGCTCAAGGAAGTGCGAAAGCGAGTAGCATTGGGCGATTGCTGGAGGTATCGATGCACGACTCGTGCCGTCGCTACCGACTCGGGTTGCGTGAACTGGCTCGAGTTCTCTGCTAAAACAGAGTTCCATCCGAAAGCGAAATGCTCACCCCGCCCCACCCGTCTTTCCTTCCCGCCTTCCTCCTTCCTTGACTCCCAGGGCGCCCATGGTCCGTCATGCACTACTGCTGATTGCGTGCCTTGCAGGATTCACCTCGCCGGCCAGCGCCGCGGAACCGCAAGGCTCGCAATTTACGACCGACGATTATGAGTACTTCGAGCGGAAGATTCGGCCTCTGCTCAGCGCGCGGTGTTATGAGTGCCATTCAGCCGAAGCCGACACGCTCCATGCGGGCCTGCGGCTCGATTCGGCGAGCGATCTCGAGCGTGGGGGCGATTCCGGAGCGGTATTCGTTCCCGGCCAGCCGCAGGCGAGCCTGTTGATTGAAACGCTCTCCTACGAGGGCGATATTCAGATGCCGCCGGAGGGAAAGTTACCGCAGGAAGAGATCGACCTCCTGGTCGACTGGGTCCAGCGAGGCGCTCCGTTTCCTCCTTCGGCGGAAGCCGCGGAGCGTCCCGACGGGCAGATCGATTTTGAGGCGGGGCGAGAGTTTTGGTCGTTTCAGCCGGTCGCCGAGCAACCGTTACCGGAAGTGACCGATCCCGGCTGGGCTCGCCGCCGGATCGATGCGTTCGTGCTCTCCGCGATGGAACGAGAAGGATTGCAGCCCGCTCCGGAAGCCGATCGGGCCACCCTGATCCGGCGGCTCTCGTTCGATCTCGTTGGACTGCCTCCCACTCCCGACGAAGTCCAGGCGTTCGTCCGCGACGACGATCCGGAGGCGTATGAGAAACTCGTCGAACGTCTCCTGCAGTCGCCGCACTATGGAGAGAAATGGGGCCGGATGTGGCTCGATCTTGCTCGCTACACCGACATGACGGCCAGCTGGCTCGAGCAGAAGGGGGAGCCGCACCTGTACCGCGACTGGGTCGTGCAGGCGTTCAACGATAACCTCCCCTACGACGAGTTCATCCACCGGCAATTGGCCACCGACATGCTGCCGGAAACGGGGCCCGAGGACATCCCGGCCCTGGGCTTTTTGGGACTCAGCCCCAGCTACTGGAAAGAGCTCAAGCTGCCCAGTGAGATCATCAAAGTCATCGTGGCCGACGAGTGGGAAGAGCGTGTCGACGCCGTCTCTCAAACTTTTCTCGGTCTAACCGTCGCCTGCGCCCGCTGTCACGATCACAAGTTCGATCCCATTAGCACCGAGGATTACTACGCCTTGGCCGGCATCGTGGCGAGCTGTCGGTTGGAAGGTCGTCCGCTGGTCGAGGAAGAGCTCTACGAGCCGGTGCGGCTCGCGAAAACGCAAGTCGCCGATCTCCAAGCGGAAATCGCGAAACTGAAGAAGATGAAGCCGAAAGAGAACGAGCCCGATCCGAACATCAAAGCGGAGGAGCTCGCGGCCAAAATCCAAGAGATCGAATCTTCGACTCCCTACTACAACGCGCCGCTCGCATCCGCCGTGTCGGATCAGTCGCTATTTGTCCTGCGTGCCGGCGAGCGGCCTGAAGAAGGCACCAAGCTCGAATATCGCCCGGGAGCTCGCGATCTGCCCGTCTTCATTCGCGGCAATCCCAACCGCACAGGCGACGTGGTTCCGCGACGATTTATCACGGTGCTTTCCGACTCCTCGCAACCGTTCGAGCAGGGAAGCGGAAGACTCGAGTTGGCCCGAGCGATCACCAGCGGCAACGCAGCTTCGCTCGCAGCACGCGTCCTGGTCAATCGAATCTGGCTCGCGCATTTTGGGCAGGGGCTGGTGAGCACGCCCAGCAATTTCGGCCAGCAGGGGAGCCGTCCCTCGCACCCGCAACTGCTCGACGATCTCGCTGCGCGATTCATTGCCAACGGGTGGTCGATCAAAGACCTGCACCGCGAGATCCTCCTCTCGGCCACCTGGCGTCAGTCAAGCGAACTCGATCCGCGGAAGGCCGAGCTTGACCCGGAGAATCGCTGGCTCTCGCGGATGAATCGCCGGCGGCTGGACTTCGAGCCGTGGCGCGACGCGATGCTCGCGGCAACCGGCCGCTTGGACCTCACCATTGGCGGCCCCTCCTTGCCGCTGGAGTCGGCAGAGAACCTGCGGCGGACAATCTATGCGACGATCCATCGCCGCGAGATGTCAACGACGCTCCAGATTCACGATTTCCCCGATCCCAACGCGCACAGCCCTCAGCGGACCATGACGACGACGGCGCTGCAGGGGTTGTTCGCGCTGAATGGTCCTCTCCTGGCCGCACAGTCCGAAGCCCTCGTCGATCGTCTGAACGCGGAGTTTGCAGCCGGGGCGAACGCGTCGGCGGACGGAGTTGAAACGGACCGCGCGAAAATCGAGCGTGCCCACTGGCTGCTGTTCTCGCGGGCGGCCACTGACCAGGAGCTCCAGCTCGGACTTCGATTTCTGAACCAGGCGACCGCTGAATCCCGAGCGGTCGCCTGGCAGCAGTACGCGCACGTGCTGCTAGCCTCCAATGCATTCCTGTTTATCGATTAGCCAGCCAACGCCCTATTGGATTCCCCAAATAGTCGCCTTTCGCTCCGCGAAAGTAGCGCAGAACCGCTTCTTTCGCGGAGCGAAAGGCGACTATGTTTCAGGCTTAACCGGACGCTAGCGTGTGGCGGCTGATCGTATAAAACCATACCCGATTCGAACGCTCAAAAGCGGAAGCAGACATGAACCACCTAGGACTGAATCGGCGGCAACTGCTTCAACAATTCGGCGGTGGGTTGGGTTTAGTCGGCGCGGCCAGTGCGCTGGCGCCACAAGCTCTTGCGGCACCTGGTGCGACGGAGATTCGCGGTCCGCATTTCACCCCACGGGCCAAACGCGTCATCCACCTGTTCATGAATGGAGGCCCGTTTCAGGCGGATTTGTTCGATCCCAAGCCGCTGCTGGAAAAGTACGCGGGGCAAAAACCACCGGGAGCGGACCTGACCACCGAGCGGCCGACCGGCGGACTGCTCCCTTCTCCGTTCAAATTTCGCCCCTGTGGCGAGAGCGGAGTGCCGGTGAGCGAGCTGCTGCCCAAGCTCAGCGGGCATATCGACGACATTTGCGTACTGCGGTCGTTGCATGCGGACAATCCGAACCACGGTCCCGCTTTGCTGCAAATGAACAACGGCACGATCCTGCCGACGCGGCCCACGATGGGTGCTTGGTTCTTATATGGGCTGGGTACCGAGAACGAGAATCTGCCCGGTTATATCGTGCTCTGTCCGGGGCGGCCGGTGCGATTCTCCATCTTGTGGAATAGCGCCTTTCTGCCTTCGGAGTACCAAGGAACTTATATCAACCATTCGAAGATCGATCCCCAAACGATGGTTCCCAACCTCAGGAATGATCGATGGGACCGGGCGGCGCAGCGGCGACAATTGGATCTGCTGGAACAGTTGAACGCGGTGCACCGGGAGACGCGACCGGGCGATTCGGCCCTCGACGCTCGCACCGAAGCGATGGAGACGGCGTTCCGGATGCAGTTCCAGGCGAGCGACGCGTTCGATCTCGCGCGAGAGACGAAACACACCCGCGAAGCGTATGGAGAAGGCCATTTTGCCAACGGCTGCTTGCTCGCCCGGCGACTGGTCGAACGGGGCGTCCGCTTTGTGCAGGTCTACTACGGCAACGGCCAACCGTGGGATACTCACTCGAACCACAACGAGCAAACGAAGAAGCTCTGCGGCGATATCGATCAACCGATCGCCGCATTACTGGGCGACCTCAAGCAGCGCGGTTTGCTCGAAGACACGCTGGTCGTCTGGGGCGGCGAATTCGGCCGCACGCCGACGTCCGAGGGGGGCGATGGTCGCGATCACAACCACCACGGCTTTTCGATGTGGATGGCGGGCGGCGGCGTCAAAGGCGGGATGACTTACGGCGAGACCGACGACTTTGGTTTCAAAGCGATGGTCGACAAGATGCATGTCCATGATCTGCACGCCACGATTTTGCATCTCCTGGGACTCGACCACGAACAACTCACCTTTCGACACGCCGGCCGCGATTTCCGCCTGACCGACGTCTACGGCCGCGTGGTCCAAGACATCCTCAGCTAGTCGCTGTCGACCGATGGCAGCTGCGAGAAAAATTTTTCGCCGCGTGTCGATTCCGCCGCTTCGCGAACGATTACTGGGTGAAGTTTGCGGTTCGACACAACTTAACCCGAAAGGTTGGCGATGAAATTTATCTGTTTGGGGTATGCCGACGACTCGGCATGGGAAGGGAAATCCGCAGCCGAACTCGAGGCGATGATGGAGGAATGCTTTGCCTATGACGACGAACTCCGCCGCGGCGGGCACTGGATCGGCGGAGAGGCGCTGCAGTCCGCGCGGAATGCGGTCACGCTGACCGTGCGGAATGGCGAAACGGTCGTCACCGACGGCCCCTACGCCGAAACCAAGGAGCAGATCGGCGGGATCCTGTTGCTCGAAGCCCGGGATCTGAACCACGCGGTCGCGCTGATGTCCAAACACCCCGGCATCAAGGTCGGACCGTTCGAGATTCGGCCCGCCGATGAAGAGATCAACGCCCTGATCGCTGCCCGCGAGTTGGCCGCGCAACAGGGCTGAGCCGCCTCATCGGCCCGCCGCTGTCCCGCGTTTGCACTCTTCCAAGCCTTTATTTTCTTCACGAATCACCGCTTCATGTTTGCAAAACCTCAAGCTGAACACCGCTGGCTCGCCAAACTCGTTGGCGATTGGAACGTTGAGTCGGACTATCGGATGGGGGCCGATCAGCCGTCGAAAAAAAGCGAATCGCGGATCTCGGTTCGCTCGCTCGAAGGGATGTGGGTCGTGATGGAGAGCGGCGGCGACTCACCGGAGATGGGGAAGTGGTCATCGCTTCTGACGCTCGGTTACGACCCACGGCGGAAGCAATACGTCGGCACTTTCTTCGGCTCCATGATGAACCATCTCTGGATCTACGCCGGCTCGCTCGACGACTCCGGACGCGTGCTGACGCTCGATACCGAAGGCCCCCGATTTGAAGGCGAAGGCTTGGTCGCCTATCAGGATATTTTCGAATCGGTCGATGACGATCACTGGATCCTCTCCTCGCGGGTCCGCGGCGATGACGGTCAATGGCAGCATTTCATGACCGCCCATCACCGACGAGTGAAGTAGGAGGAGCTCCCGTCCTACCGGCGGCGTTCCGCCGCGGTTGCAGCCCCCGCGTCCAAGCCCCTTCCGATCGCCCCGGCGACTGGCGACTGGCGAGCGACGAGCGGCGAGCGGGCGCGGAATCTGCAGAGCCAAGGGGGAAACTGCTGGCCTGCCCCGCAATCGGGAGGAATCGATGCGCCCAACGACGACGACCCCCAGTGACTACTCGAGCTCCGATCGACCGCACGAGACACAATGGCAAAGTGCCCGCTCCGACGATCGCTCCCCCGACAGGTCACAGCAGGAGCGGCGCGTTGAGCAGGACCGGGAGGACTCCCCTTCCGAGCCGAAGGAAGTGCACTCGCTGCACGACGTGCTCGATCGGGTCGAGTCGGCAGCGGAGAATCGAGAAAAAGTGTCGCTCGGCCAGGTTCTTGATGCGCTTGGCGAGCGTTCCTTTGCCCCGCTAATCCTCGTCCCGGGGCTGATCATGTTGGCTCCAGGGCCAGCCGATATTCCCGGCGTTCCAATCGTTTTGGGGCTGTTCGTGGCCTTGGTCGCGGTCCAGCCCCTGTTGAGGCGCGAGCACATCTGGATTCCTCAGTGGATGGAGCGTCGGGAGCTCAGCAGCCGCCGCATTAAGCAGATGGTCTCCTGGCTTCGCCGCCCAGCCGGTTGGCTCGACCGCCTGACCAAGCGGCGGTACACGGGGCTGGTGAACCACGCTGGAGCGCTGACGATCGCCGTGGCCTGTATCCTGATTGCCGCTTCGACGCCGCTGCTCGAATTCGTCCCCTTCAGCGCCAACCTAGCCGGCGGAGCGATCACAGCATTCGCCCTCGCCTTGCTGGCCAAGGACGGGCTCGTCGCCGGGATCGCGATCCTTTTTTCGCTCGGCACTCTCGGTCTCGTGCTCTACCAGTTCATCGGCGGCTAGTGGGCCGAGAACAACCACGCATGGCACGAATCAGACGAACCGATCAGCGGAGGGGGAGGGAACCGCGGATAACACAGAGAACGCAGATGGACAGGAAAGAGCGAGAACTCGGAATCGTCGTTACCGGGCCTCTCCTCGCCGCAACTCTCTAACCCTTCTTCGTGTCCTTCGTGTCCTTCGTAGTCTCCCCGTCTCTCGGTGCTCCCGATTCATAGATCAACTCGGCGTCCGGGGGGACCCGGGGCCGCCTTGGGAGAACTGGCGGGGCCGGACTTCCAAGAAGACCAGTCGCCTTCGGCTTGCCGTTAAACGATCCGGGGCTGTTCATGCCGCTCTGCTGGCCCGCGCACGAGAACCCCCGCGGGACGGGGCGACTGGAGCCCTATCCGAAACGACGCTGACGGCGCTCGCACCCGCAACCACCGGATCGACAGTCCCACCGGGGAATCGCCACTTCTCCCACGTTTTCCCAGCTCAAACGAGCATAAGCGGCCATTTCAGGTGTGTCGACGATTCGCGCCGATTCTCAGCGTTTTCCAGTCTCTCCTCGCCCCCGCCGAACGCCAAAACGGTAGAAAATTAACCAAGTACAATGGGTGCGCAGCCAACGACACTTGGGGCAAAGGCTGAGTCCACTGATCAGCTATATCAGGCCGTGCATTTGCGCCAGCGACCATCCTTGACCTGCGGGACGTCGCACCCTACTTTCGGACGGGGCTCGGGAGATGCTGTATGTACCACTGCTTCCTTTATGTCGGTAATAGATCTTGACGGAACTTCCTGAAGAGACGCTTACTCAACTGCGCCCAATGGAGGCAAGGCTGCGGGCCGCTGTATCAAGGGGAGCCGCTGAGGAGGCAATTGAAATCGCCGGAGAGATTCAGCAGCTGTTCAGTGACCGCCGACATCATCGTCTACTTAAGGCAAAGTTGTGGGCGTTTGAGGCAGCGCTCGACGCCAACCGGCTCGCGTATGCCGAGACCGGCTTCATTGGCGTGCGAAAACTCGCGAACCGAGGCACTCGAATCCACCTTGAGGCCACGTCATTGCTTGCTGTCTGTCTTTTACGCCAGAAGAAAAACACCGAGGCCAAGCGCGCCATTCGTGAAGTCATCCAAAACCTCGATGACATCGCCTCTGACCGAAGCCGGCACAAGTTTCAGAAGCGGTTCATCGAACGGATAGAGCAGGAGTGCATACTGGCTGAGCTGATAGGCACCGATACATCACCTCTGGACGCTGCAGAAATGCATCGTCATGCGGTGCGCCTCGTTCAGTACAACTCCGACAACGAAATCCTGCGACTTATTGGCAACGCGGTTCCGTCGTCGAGCATTAAGCTGCTTCAGGATGTGCGACATTATTCAATCAAGCTCCTGCCGCTGCCCGATCGAAAGCTACTTCCCTCGCCAGGGGACACTGAAAAGCCACTGAGCGTTGGCAAAAGGACGGCCGCAGTGCTGAAAAGGATAGCGTGGAAGTCGCTTTGTGACCCCGACAGCGAGGTTTACAAGCTGTGGTCCAAGAAGGTTCCAGCCGTCTTTAATGGCGGTTATTTCGCAGGTGCGCTTGCAACGACAATGGCGGCATGGCGGATCGGCATACCAATAATAGGCACAGGTGTGGCCGCAATCGCGATGAAAAGCTCAGCCGAGGTTTTCTGTGAGTTCGCGAAACCAGAAGGAATGATGATCGATCGCTCGGAGCGCGACGAAGAATAGCTGCGGAAATGCAGTACAGTGGCGGCAGCAGCTGCGCATGGTGGGTTACTGGTGGCAATCCGAAAAATGTTCGATAACTTTGATCCGTCGCTTCTCGACGATCCTGATTTCAAGGAGGATGCGGTTCGCGAAGAAATCGTGGTGCCGATCCTCAGACGCCTCGGATATTCTGCTTCAGGGCCGAACCGAATCGTCCGCAGCAAAGCGTTGCTGCATCCGTTTGTGATGATCGGGTCAAAAAGACATCCAGTTCACATCGTTCCGGACTACCTGTTGCACAGCGATGGTCGCCCCGGACTTGTGTTAGATGCAAAGAGACCAGACACGGACCTGGTAAAGTCCAAGCATGCCGAACAGGCGTATTCCTACGCGATCCACCCAGAAGTTCGCGTTCGGTTTTACGCGTTGTGTAGCGGACGCCAGTTAGTTGCGTATGACATCTACGGGATTGCTCCGATATTTGTCATTGATTTCCAACACATTGGTCGCGAGTGGGCGCTCGTCGAAAGCGTTCTTTCCCCCAAGAACGTGTCGTTTGCGGCGGAGATGCACTTCGTACCTGATTTTGGCACTGCAGTCGTGAAGATGGGGTCGTCATCCGGGCAACCATGGTTCTTTCCGTTTGTTAAATTTCAGCAATTCGGCTGCGTTCGTAACGATCTCTACACCATGTCCGTTGGCATTCAAATTGATGACGTCGAGCACCTCGCTTCGTTCGATGCCGACAAGCCTATGTTCGACAAGATACTTCAGTTCACCGACAGCGAGAATCGAGATCACATTCGTGAACTCATTGCGCCGGGGCAGATGATAACCGCTCTTCGGCCGATCTATGCGTCGTTGGATGCCGTTGTTGGCAGACCGACGCGTGGTCAACACGATGCATTTGTTCCTTTCTTGATTAAAGGTGCGCAGCGGCTTGACGAATCCGCCTTTCAAGCGGCCGAGGCTCTCTCCGAAATAGAGAAGTCGCCGTGCCAACGAACGCAGAGCGGTCAAGGTCGCAACTAGCAACGCGATTTCTCCCTTGGATGCGAGTAATTGATTAGTTCATGGAATTGACGGTATCCCACTGCGGAGCGGCAGCGTGTCCCGCTGCCGGTCATGTGGAAACCAGCTACTTCGCGATTCGCTCTTTTCGCTCGCGCGGCCTGACGGGCAACGCTACAGGAGTCGCTCATCCAACGGCTTGCGGCAGTAATCTTGCATCAAACTTTCAGTGCTGAGGTTATGAAGATCAAGCCACGACTGAATAACGGTCGAATCCAGGTCTCCCATGTCAGACCTCCAGAATTCCTGAAAAAATCGCCGGACATTGCGCAACAGTTGCTTTAGCTCGCCGCTCCTAATGATCATGACGGATTCATTGAACGCGACACCTTGTCCGAGCTTGGTTGTGGGAAAAATCATGCGGCTGTGAAGCTGCGCATCCCCGTAGTGCTTTCGAAACCAGGCGATCGAGTTATTGATTTGGCCACTTTCCGCCTTGGCCATCTCGTCACGTTCCAAACTGACACGATTTTTACACTCAATGAGAAGGTATGCATTAGCACGAAGACACCACAAATTATCTGGACCCTCGCCCCACTCCTTATCCGGTCGTTCACAAGAGAATCCGAGGGCTGCGCCTAACGCATTCAACGCGGCCTCGAAGCGATCTGAATCACTGCCGAAACGCAGGTCAGTAAGGATTCCCTCGACGCGGATCATCAACTCTGCATAGTCGCTCGCATCGGACACCCAAGATGCGATGGCTTCGACTCGCTTCGACGAATTGGCTTCAAGCCTTTTCACCGTCGCTCCATCTTCCGGCTTGAAGAGAAAACGGTTGAGCGTGTGGGCAGACAGTTGCAACTTCTTGGAATCAGCTTTGCTCTGCCGGTAGGTCAACCTGGCAATCTCTTGCAGGTACCACCCGCGCTCCTGATCTGCAAAGTCAGTGCTATCGAGTAGGTCTTGCAGGATTTTTGCGGCTTCCGGCCATCGTGAAGCATCAGCCTTATGTTCCGACGCTAGTTCTCTCGCGTAAATTTCAAGCAGTCGCTCATCTGGCTTCGCAGGTTGGACATCTTCCATTCGCTCAACGTAGAATTCTTTCCAGCCGACGTCGCGTTCGAGCACCTTTCTAATTAACCCGTGCAGGGCAACGAGCGGTTCAACTCCCGCCGCGATTTCATCGTTTGCCAATTCCGCAATCTCCAGCCCAATATCAATTTGCCCCTGCGTTTGCGCGGAGTAGAATTTTCGAACGGCGGCACTTCTGATCGCTTGAACTAGGTCTGCGCCAGCAAGAACTATAGCGCAATAGTCTTTCTCGCCTCTAACGCTTCGCCCGAGGCCTTGCTCAACGATTCTAGCAATCCGCTGTGTGTTTACATCGCTGTCTGGGCGACAAGATTCTATGTAGCGGTCATGCAGCGACATCCCCAATGGCTTGGAGTCGATTACAAGAATCCGGCAAGCATCGTCAGGAAGATCGACGCCGTCGTATCTATTGACGATACACAAGGCTTTTCGGCAGTCACCGTCGCGAAGCCTCTCCACGTCCTCAGCAATGCTGTCAGTGTCAGCGACGGTTGCGTCACTTTCCTTCCAAAGTTCGGCACGTTTAAAACTTGGTACCAAGCCGACGATGCCATACTTTCGAGTGCTGGTTGCTGGCTTCGCAAACTCCGCTACCACCTTCTCGCGAGACAAATTGGAGTCGAGCAGTGAAGGAAGTAGCAGCATTTTCTCCCCGCACCACGGCTCATTCGGGTAATTAAGCGGGTTCTCAATTGTCTTTCGGGCGAGCCGCAACCCCTTTACAAGGAACGAGTCGTCCGTGACTGTTGCCGACATGAAAATTCTATTGTCCGCATTGAAAAAACTGCCGAAGAGCTGCAGCGGTGGAGAGTGCGGGATGATGTCGAGTGACTTCCCGGATACGATGCAAAAGCAGCGATCGAGCATGTCGCGAATAAGCGGCCAAGTAAATTTTATGGAGTTCAGGCTGTTATGTCGCGACAGAATCTCTGTGACGGCGTCAATTTGGTCTAGCCAGCTCCAATAGGGAACGGCAAGTACCGCTTCAAAATCGCCATTGCGGATGTCGCTGAATGTTCCGGCACCCTGGTGCTTGAGATCATCCTCAAACAGCTGGACGATCTCTTGATAAGGGTGTTCATTGCTCGCAAGGCCAATGCTACACGCCTGCTTGATCGTGTCAATACAGGCGTGGCTGTCATCGAGAAGGATGGTCCCCACCTTTTCCGATCTCGGACCCAAACCGAATTTAGTGAGCCCATTGAAGAGCTTTTGTACTGTCGTAACGAGAACCGTATTTCCGTTATGAAAATCGTCAGGTATCTCATGGTCAGCACGCGTGACAGTCACACCGAACTGGCGAGCTTGGATACAGGTTTGCTCAACGAGAAAGTGGTTTGGACATAGATAGAGTGCGGGGCCGCGGCCTTCGTTCAACCTCGATTGAAGCATAAGCAGCCCGATGAGTGTCTTGCCCTGGCCGGTGTGAAGCTTCACAATGATGTCGCGATCGTCTCGCCGTTCATCGTGCCACTGGCTCAAGACGTGTGTCTGTACAGGCCGAAGCGGCCCCTTGTCACTTGCACGGTCGAGCGTTTCGTAAAGCTCCACGGGATTCGTGGGTTTGCTTACCTGCTGTCGTTTCAGCTTCTTCTTGAAGTCAACCATTCGCGTCTCCGGTTGTTATAGCAAAATTGAAATACTGCTCTGGCTGACCTAGCCGCCACTTAGCGCTCCTGCACACAGCAAAAGCAGAAAGATGAGGATGACGGCACTAACGCACCCCGCGCAGCTACTGCTGGGCGTTGATGATGCTTCGGCGGTGGCCGACGCAACTGCCGTCGCATTGCCTCCATGCACGACATTTACGATTTGCGGCATAGCCGCCGTCCTTCGGCCCTCCTCTGCTGCCCTGAGCACGGGGTCAAGCAGCTCGCCGCAGTGTTTGCACTTTCTGGCTCTCGACGCGATTACCTCCGCGCAGAACGGGCACTCCGCCGTGTCCGACAACCCGCCGGCCGGAACTGAGGAGCCAACTATTTCGCCCTGGACAAATGGCGGACGGGAACTCGATGTCTCAGGTTGTTTTGCTTCTGGCTCACCGATCCACTCCATCAGCTGCCTCTGCTCCCGCTCCTCTTCTTGCCGAGCCCTCTCCTTTTCCTTTCGAGCCCTCGCTTCTTCCTTTTGAACCCTCTCCTTTTCCTTTCGGGCTCTCTCCTTCTCTTTCCGAGCGTGCTCCTTTTCGGCCTGCTCCTGCTTTACCTTCTTTTCCCACGCTTCTCGCTGCTTCTTGCCCGGCACGCGGAGTTCCGCGGCGCACTCGGGGCAATGCTCTATGTCGCCAGCCTCGCTGAGTGGCGACGTGAGCCTGGTGGCGCACTTCGGGCAGTCGTACTTGACCTCGTACTTGCCGAAAACGTTCTTTTTGATCTGTGGTTGCATTCCTGCTCGCCCTCACATCACGGCACCCAATAGGGGGAGATGATAGTGCAGGGGCCGACGCCGTGCGACCTGCCATCAGCATGCGCCTTTCGCCGGGCTAGACCCATAAAAAGGGGACGCACCTCCATTCGACAGGTTGCAGTTGCTTGTCGTTGCCCGTTCAGGGCGAGCGGGTTTGGGGGGAGGCGTGGGTGACCCTGGGCGACGACTTGGCGATTTGCTCGGTGGTGGTCTGTTTCAGCTGCTTTGACGCCCATGGAGTCCAGGTCCGGTAGTGGGCCGGGAACAACCACGCATGGCACGATTCAGACGAATCGATCAGCGGAGGGGGAGGGAACCGCGGATAACACAGAGAACGCAGATGGACAGGAAAGAGCGAGAACTGAGAATCGTCGTTACCGGGCCTCTCCTCGCCGCAACACTCCCACCCTTCTTCGTGCTCTTCGTGTCCTTCGTGGTTTTTCCGTCTCTCGCTAACTGGACAGCGCCACTTTCTCACGCTGAATTGCCATAAAGTCAGCAGTGCCCAGCAGTTGGCTATCAAGTCGTTTAACGGCAAGCCGAAGGCGAC
>NZ_WRPR01000061.1 GCF_010367455.1 Candidatus Laterigemmans baculatus
GTTTAACGGCAAGCCGAAGGCGACTGCTTTTTAAAACACAGTCGCCTTCGGCTTGCCGTTAAACGACTTGGTAGCCAACTGCTGGGCACTGCTGGCTTTATGGCAATTCAGCGTAAGAAAGTGGCGCTGTCCAGCTAAACTCTGTCAGAAAAGCTGGCGATTTCAGTCTTTTGAGCCGTAGACGCTAGCCTCGGCCCTCGCAGCCCCGGGATTTCCGCTTCGGAACCCGCGGCTAGCGCCGTCGGCTCAGGGTTTTCTGACAGAGCCTAGCCCTCGGACCCTCGCGAGCTCCGGGGTTTTCGCTGCAGCACCCGCGGCTAGCGCCGTCGGCTTGAGTTGGGCGAATCCCCGAGTTGGCCGCGCCTAGTTTGGGGAGAAGCGGGGGGCTCGGAGCAGCAGTTCGTCGAGCATCGCTTTGCTGATCGGTTTGGCGAGGTGGTAATCGAAGCCCGCTTCTCGAGCTTCTTCGCGGTCACGCGGTTGGCTGTGGCCGCTGAGCGCCACCAAGTAGGTGTGCTGCAGCTTGGGGTCTTGGCGGACGGCCCTGGCGACATCGAAGCCGTTCATTCCGCCTGGCAGTCCGATATCGCAGAGGATGATGTCGGGCTGCTTTTGTCGGGCCAGCTCCAGTCCGGCCCGTCCGTCCCCGGCGTCGATCACGGTGTGGCCGTGACGGCCGAGGAGCACGCGGACTGGAAGGATCGCATCGCGGACGTCGTCGATGACCAGCACCGTGCGAGCGGGCTCGCTGGTGGTGGCTGGGGGGGCGGGCTGTGCGTGGGAGATGCTCTCCTCGGTGGTTTTCCCGTCGCTCGAGGGCTCGGCGGATGCGGTCGCGGTCGCGGCGGTTCGGGCTCGGGGTAAGGCTGCGGGCGGCTGCGGCTCGCGGCGGGCTTCGGAAGGCGAGTCTGTCGAAGGGGGGGCGGCTGCGGTGGAGCTGCAGGGCTGGCACGGGAGGCTGAAGGTAAAGGTGGAGCCACGGCCGGGGCCTTCGCTGTCGGCGTGGATCGTGCCGCCATGCAGTTCCACGATCCCTCGCGTCAGTGCCAAGCCGAGTCCGAGGCCGCCGCGGGACTGGGTGATCGAGCGTGCCGACTGGTTGAAAGCGTCGAAGATGGTTTTCAGTTCTTCGGCCGGCAGTCCGACGCCGCGGTCGGTGACGGTGATCCGCACCCAGTGGCCATGTTGCGGGTCCTGTTCGCGGTGGACGCCGACGGTGACTGTTTCGTGAGCCGCGGAGAATTTGCAGCCGTTATGGATCAAGTTGGTCAGGCACTGGTGGATCCGGGTCCGGTCGGCGTTGACGATCTCTCCTTGGGCTTCCGGCGAGATCCGGCATTCGACGGAGAACTCGGGATTTGCCGAGCAGAAATCGGCCACCGCCGCTTCGACCGCTTCGCAGATCGGGAGCGGCTCGCGATTGAGCCGAATTTTTCCCATCGCGACGCGTGACACGTCGAGCAGGTCGTCGACGATGCGGCTCATGTGTTGCGACTGCCGGGCGATTGCGTCTTCGAGGTGTTCGCGCTCGTCGCGTTCGTCGTGCGGCTCCTCTGGCTGCGCGAGGTGCGGCGTGTCCCGGCTCTCGCGGATCGCTTCGATGCTGGTCAGGATTCCGGCGAGCGGATTGCGGAGTTCGTGACCGAGCATCGCGAGGAATTCATCCTTGCGACGCGCCGCCTGCTGCAGCGCATCGGTCAGCCGCGCGTTCTCGATCGCGACGCTGATCGACTGGGCCAGTTGGGTGGCGACCAGCATGTCGTGATCGTTGAAGGGCCCGTCGAACTTGTCGCGAAGGATCAAGCTGCCGATGGCTTTTCCGCTGCCGCTTCGTCCTCGCAGCGGAATGTACATCAGGTTTCGGAGGAGTTTGCCGCTGCGTCCCCAGGCGGAGAGTGGTTGCACGCGAGGGTCCTGCGCGAGCGCGGCCGCTTCGGTCGAGAACGCTTGCTGGTGGTCGCTGAGCGTTCGGCAGATCTCGCGGAGGTCGCGAATCCAGTGCGGCGGCGGATCGAGCGCTTCGGTCGCCGCGGCGCTGCGTTCGGCGACGGGGGTGCGGCTGCCTTCGAGGCGGAGGTTGAGGATCGCTTCGCGGGCCCCGAGAAGTTGTCGAAATTCGTGGATGCTGATCCCGGTCACCGAGCGGATGTCGCGGGCGGCGCTGATCCGGGCGACGACGTCAGCGATCGATTGGGCCTGGGCGGCGCGGTGCCGCTCGGAGATTTCCGCGAGCCGCCGTCGGCCCAGTTCGCGATCGACCGCCAGCAGGGAAATGCAAATCAGCGTCAGGCCGAGCACGGCGCTGACGATTCCGGTGGTCATGGCCAAGCTGTAGGCGGCGTCGGAGTCCTCGCGGCGGCGGCGGAGCAGTTGGTTCTCCTCTTCCGCCATTGCGTCGAGCAGTTGGCGAACCCTCTCCATCGCCTCGATGCCCGCGTCGGAGTGGACGACCAGCAGCGCCGACTCAATGCCTTCAGACTCATACAGCTCAATCGTCTCGGCCAGCTCGCTCAGTTTCTCGCGGACCGCCGGCAGCAGTTGAGCGACATGAGCCTGCTGTGCTGGCGAGTCGGCGGTGGCTCGGCCGAGCGAGCCGAGCGTCTCGTCGATCCGGCTGGCCGCGGCGTGGTAGGGGGCGAGGTAAGCGACGTCGCCGGTCAGCAGGTAGCCCCGCTGGCCCGTCTCCGCTTCGTTGAGCGTGGCCGAGCAGCGGTTGATCAGGCTCAGGACGTTGTAAGAGCGCGTCAGCGCCCGTTCGTTGCCGCGGATTCGGCGAAAGCTGTAGACCGAGATTCCGGCCAGGGACAGCACGATCACCAGCGACGTCAAAAAAGCGATGGGAACGAGGATTCCTCGCGAGTTCATGGCGTCGACGGTCCTCAGAATGCGGCCAGGCCGCGGGTGGATTGCCGCTGGAGAAGGTGGGGGCGGCTCGTGGGGCGGGAACCTCAATGTAGCAAATCTCGACGCCCCGCGCGCCGTCTCGGTTGACAACCATTTTGGCACGTCTTAAATTTCGGGCGATTTTGCGGGTCGACTCTAGACGCACCCGCTGTGTCGTCACTTCGTGCGGTCGCGGCGACCCCACGTCTTCCACTTAAGCGTCTGCCGTTACGGATGCGAACCGGTCGGGCATGACAGTCGATCTTGAAGCTATCGCGCGGCGCCAGCGGTGCGAAGCGTCGGTGTTGCGTACGGCCCTGCCCCTTTTGGAGCAGGGCTATGAACCTCCTTTCTTGACTCGCTACCGGCGGGACGAGCTGGGCTCGGTACCCGAACGCGCCCTCTGGGAGGTGGTCTCGGCGCTCCGCACCGACCGCCAGCTCGAAGAGCGTCGCGAGGAGCTCCGCGCGAAATATCGCGACGGCAACCTCGACGACGACGCGTTGCTGGCCTCGATCGCCCACGCCCAGACGCCACGCCAGCTCGATCGAATCGCGCGGCGGATTCGCAGCGAGTCGGGGAACACCCACCCGGCCAGCCGGTTGGCGGTGCGGTTGCTCAACCCGAAGCCGAATGACCCGGTCGAGCTGAGCGAGTTGGCGGAGCTCGTCGTCGGCGCCGCCGATGCGACCGCCGCCGTGGAAGGGCTCGACTCGGTGCTCGGCCAGTACCTGGCGGCCGACTCGCGGATGGTCCAGGCCGCCTCGCGGTGGATGGACAAGCACATTCAGCTGCACGTGATCGAAGTCCACGATCCGCACGAAGGCAATGCGGAGGCGGCCAGCGACAGCGACGACTCCGACGACGAGGCGGTCGCCGAGGACCAGCCGAACAAAGCCCCCAGCTCGGCACGCTCCGGCGCGTCTTCCCCGGCTGCTGAAACGCCGCAAGCCGAAACGCCGCAAGCCGAGTCGCCGCAGTCGGAATCGCCTGAGGCCGATTCGGGCGAAGGCGAAGCCGCCCCACCCGAGGCGTCGCAGGCAGTCGCTCCCCAGGCAGACTCGCCCCAAGCAGACTCGCCCGCGGCTCAGGACGCGACGGCCGAGGCCAGTGAAACTCCTGCTGCGGACGCTCCGGCCAGCGAAGCTCCTGCTGCGGACGCTCCGGCTGCGGACGCTCCGGCTGCGGACGCTCCGGCTGCCGAGCCCCCGGCGAGCAAGACGGCGAAGGGTTTGGCCGGTGGACGCGAGGCTGGCGGAGCAAAAGCGAAAAAGAAAGAGCCGCAGCGAAAGAAGATTTCGCCCCGTCAGCGGCGGCGGCGGTGGTTGGTCAGTGTGCTGCAGCCGTTGGCTGGAAAGTCGCTCCCCAAGGCTCGCTTGACCGCATTCCAGGTCGTGATGCTCGGCCGCGCGCTGCGTTCTCAGGTGGCTCGCTGCGAGTTCCGCTACGACGCGGCGGAATTGGTCGACGTATTGTCCAAGACGGCCGCCGGCTTCAATGCTGGGGCTTCGAACGAGTTGTCGCAGGTGGTCGTCGACAACGAGGCGGCAATCCGCGAAGCGCTCGAAGGGGCGTGGTGGGATGATTTGATCGACCGCGCCGCCCGCCGCCTGATTTCGGTGGCGGCCGACTCGCTGCGTCGGCAGATGCATCGCGAGCCAATCGATGCTCGCAACGTGTTGGTCGTCGATGCCGTCGGCCCTCGGACCGCCGCGGTGGCGATCGTCGGGCCCGACGACGGCGTGCTGCACACCGAAGACATTCCGTGCCAGCTGACCAAAGCGGTGCGGCAGCAGATGGTGACGCGGCTCGGCGAGCTGGTCCACCAGTTCCACGTCGACTTGATCGTGCTCAGCAACGGTCCGGCGCGGCGCGGGTGCATGGTCGCGCTGACCGAGCTGTTGACGCAGTCGGAGACCGGGTCGCTCCGCTGGACGCTGGCCGATCGAGCGGGTGCCGAAACGTATGCCGGTGGGCCCGAAGGCAATCGCGAGCTGCGTTCGACTCCGCGGCGGTTCCGGGCCGCGGTGTGGTTGTCGCAGCTCGTCCGCTCCCCGGCCCGAGCGCTGGCCAAAGTCGACCCGAGCAAGCTGCGGCTGGGCTCCTACCAGCGGGAGCTGGCCGACAAGCCGCTCGCCGGTGCCCTGCAGGACGTCGTCACCAGCGGCGTGAGTCAAATCAGCGTCGACGCGAACGCGGCCGACCGCGGTTGGCTCGCCTCGCTGCCCGGAGTCACCGATGCGGTGGCCGAGGCGATCGACCGCCATCGCCGCCAGACGCTCTACACCTCGCGCGAGGAATTGCTCACGCTCGACGCCTGGCCCGATGTCGTGGCGTCGCGGCAGGCTGCGGGTTTCCTCCGCGTGTTCGGCGGATCGCAACCGCTCGACGCGACGGCAATCCATCCCGATGATTACGCTCTGGCTGAAAAGCTGATGGCGCGACTGGAGATCCCGGCGCCGCCGTCGGCGCCGCCGGGCTACGAGCCGCCGAATTTCAGCGTCGAAGAAACAAAGACGCTCGCTCCCGAGCCGGACTCCGGCGGGCTCAAGTTCACCGAGGTCAAGATCGCCCAGGCCGATCCCGACGCTCCGTTCGGCGAGACGCTCCAAGGTGAAGCGGCCGCCAAAGAGGCTTCGGCAGACGCTTCGGCGACGGCTGAAGAAGCGACGGCCAGCGAGCCTGCAGCCGAGGAGCCAGCGGCGGAACCACCTGCGACCGAGGAAGCTACCGCAGGCGAGGCTACCGCAGGCGAGGCTACCGCCGAGGAAGCTGCTGCTGAGGAAGCTGCTGCTGAGGTTTCCGCTGCCGAAGATTCCGCTGCTGAAGAGCCTGCTGCCGAGGAGCCTGCGGCGGAGAAGGCTGGTGCGGAGGGGGAGGCGTCGAGCGAGCCAGCCAAGGCGTCGGTCGAGCCTTACCGGCATCCGATGCCGGAGGCTGAAAAAGTCTCTCGCTGCATCAAGGAGTGGCAGGTCGGCGAGCATCGCGTCAAGCACATCGTGCGTTCGCTCTGCGAGCCGTTCCGCGATCTGGAGAGCACCGAAACCTCGCCCGCCGCGGCCCTGGTCACGGTCCCCAAGTTGTCGGAGCTCAAGCCTGGCGATCAGGTGATCGGCGTTGTCGTCGGGGTCGCGGGGTTCGGCGTGTTCGTCGAGCTCGGGCCGGAGTGCAGCGGCTTGATCCACGTCAGTCGAATTTCGGAAGATTTTGTCGAGGATCTGAACGAGTACGTGCAGATCGGCGACGTCGTGACGGCGTGGGTGACGGAGATCGACAGCAAGCGGCGTCGCGTCGCTTTGTCGGGGATTTCTCCGGAGAGGCAAGCGGTGCTGCGGCAGCAGCGGCAGGACCGTCCGCCGCGCGGCGGCTCGCGTGGCCCCGGCGGCAAGCCGGGGGCCAAGGGCAAAGGGGCTGCCGCTCGCGGTGGTGGCAAGGGTGGAGCTCCGGCCAGCGGTGGCGGGCGCCCCGAGCGTGCCGCGGGTGGACGCGAAGCCCGCGGCGGTGCGGCCACAGGGCGTGGCGGCGGCCGAGGCGGGCAAGGTTCGGGAGGACAGGGCCGCTCGGGTGGTCCCGGTCGTTCCGGTGGCGGCCGCGAATCGCGAGGCTCGCGGGGCCCCACGACCTACACCACGGTGGCCCGCTCGGATAAACCAGCCGAACCGCTCAGCGATGCGATGCGCACCGGCGAGGAGCCTTTGCGGTCGTTTGGCGATCTGATGCAGTTCTTCAAGACCAGCCGCGAAGAACCGGCCGATACGCCCAAGCAGGCAAAAGAAGCGAAGAAGCCAAAGCAGGCCAAGGAAACGGAGCCCGCGAAGGATTCCGAAACCGCCAAACCGGTCGAGCCGCAGGCCGCGACCGAAGGAGGCGGCGAAGCACCGGCCGCTGGAGCCGAAGCTCCTCAGGCCGCGGTGTCCCCCGCTAACAAATCGCCCGCTGACCAGTCGCCTGCCGATCAATCCTCGGCGGCCAACTCCCCAGCGCCCAATCCTGCAGCGGCCAACGGTCAGTCCGAGGGCGATGCGAACCGCTCCGCGGGCGATGGGGCTGCTTCCCCGCCGGCTTCGGAAGAAGGCGCCGCAAGCGGGACGGACCGGAGCTCATGAGCGACGATTTCAAGGATCGGTTGGAGTCGGCGATCGCCCGAGGAACGCGGCGGCGGATGGCGCACGACGACGCCGCTCGCCAGCAGGCGATGAGCGAAGAGGAACTGAAGCGGCTGCATACGGCTCACCGCCTGGCGCTCTCGGAGCGGATCTCGCATCAGATCGAGGAGCTAGCCCACCACTTTCCCGGTTTCCGCAAGGAAACGCTATTCGGTGAAGGGGGCTGGGGCGCCGGTTGTTACCGCGACGATTTGGCCATCTCCGACGGGCGACGGTCGAGTCGCTACAGCCGGTTGGAGATTACCGTTCGTCCGTACAACGAGTACAACGTGCTGGACCTCCGCGCCAAGGGAACGGTCGCCAACAAGGAAGTCTTCAATCGCAACGTCTTCGAACCGCTGCAGGAAGCTGAGCGTTCGGTGTTCGAGCAGTTGATCGATGCCTGGGTCGTGGAATACGCCGAGCTCTACGCCGCAGCCCAGTAGGGTGGCTGTGGCTCGACGGGAAGTCGATCCGTCACCCTCCCCCCGGGAGGGTCGCGAGGAACGAGCGGGGAGGGTGAAGCGGGACGTAGAGCCTCGACACAGCTGAGTTCAGCAGCCCTCCCCGGGCCTGAGAGCCCGACCCTCCCGGGGGGAGGGTGAGATAGGGCGCCACACTCTAAACCCGTTCCACTCGCCACCGCAGCGTCGCGTACATCACGCCCAGCAGTCCGAGGCCGCCTCCGACGAGGATCGGGATGGAGATCGCCGCATCGGGGACGTCGAGCGCTCCGGTCTCTTCGGCCATCACGCTGACGACCGAGAGCACGTTGTTGACGAAGTGGCCGATCATCGCCGGAAACAACGATCCGCTGCGGTAGCTCAAAAAGCCGAGCCACAATCCCAGCGGAAAGACGGCAATGACGTGCACCGGGTCGAGATGGAAAGCGGCAAACAGCGCCGACGCCAAAAACACGCCAATGCTCGGCGGTATCAGGCGGGTCAGCCGCGGCTGGAGATAGCCGCGGAATAGGAGCTCTTCGCAAACCGCCGGGGCCACTCCAATCAGCAGCGCGATGGGGAGCAAAAACCCTGAGCGACCATGGGCCCGGAAGGTCTCGGTAAACATCTGCAGCGACTCACTCTCGGTCGCAAATCCGCTGACCAGGATCGAACTCAGCAAGCCGATCAGTGGAGTTCCCGCTGCGGCTGCGATCCACACCCAGACGGGCCATCTTCCGCGGACCAGGCGAAGTCCACGGCGGGGCCCTTCGGGCAACAGGAAGGCGGCGGCGAGCGGGACCAGGATCAGCGAAATCTGGGGCGGCAGCACGGCGAGGAAAATTCCCACGCGGTCCTGCATCACGCGGTTCATCGCTTCGGGATCGGCAGCCGACTCGGCCGAAAATTCGCCCACCGACCACATCGCCAGCAGCATCGAGACGACGCTGGTCATCAGATACAGCATCGTCGCGGTCCCCATCACGACCGCAACCACCAGCACCGTCAGCCAGGGCGAACGTTGTATCGTCTCTTGAAAGCTCGGCGGTGAAGCGGCGCGGGGATCGGCGGCATACTGCTCGCCACCCACGCCGCCGAGCGGACGGTCGAGCGGGGGAGCTTCCGAAAACGCGTAGGGACTCCTGACCGGGAGGGCGAGCGGCGCCTCGACTGGCGCCTCGAGCCTCGCCTCGACTGGCGCGTCGGGCTGGGGGGCGACTGACAGATCGGGCGGTGGATCGAGTGGCGGCCCAGCGGGTGGGGCTGCGACTAATCGCGCCGCGACGATCTCCTCGTCGGACTCGCTCATACGCTCTTTCCTCCGAGCCCGAGCGTCTCCGGCAACCCGAACATGCGGTTCAGGTTCTGCACGGCCGCTCCGCTGGCCCCTTTGGTCAAATTATCGACGACGCAGAGCAGCACCAAGCGGTCGCCCGCTTGTCGTACGGCCATCTGCACATGATTGGTCCCGGCGACATGTTTGGTTGCGGGCAAGTGATCTACGACGTGGACAAAGGGGGCCTCGGCATACAACTCCCGCCACAACCGCAGCACGCCGTCGGCATCGGTCGAGCGGGGGCGGACGTAGATCGTCGACAGGATGCCGCGGTCCATCGGAGTCAGGTGTGGGGTAAACAGGACCTGGGGGCGCTCGCCCGAGTAGCGGCCGAGGATGTCATCGATCTCAGGCTGATGGCGATGGCTTCCCACCCCGTACGCGGCGATCGATTCGTTTGCTTCACAGTACAGGGACCCGACGCGAAGGGTTCGCCCGGCGCCGCTGACGCCGCTTTTCGAATCGACCACGATGTCGGCCGGATCGATCGCTCCGGCCGACAGCAAGGGCGCCAAGGGAAGAATGGCCGAGGTGGGGTAGCAGCCCGGATTGGCGACGATCTGAGCCTCGCGCAGCTCGTCGCCGAACAACTCGGGCAATCCGTAGGGAACCTTGCCGACCATCTCGGGCCAAGGATGCTCCCCCCCGTACCAGCGGCGATACAATTCGACCGAGCCGAGCCGGAAATCGGCGCTGAAGTCGATGACGCGGAGTCCTGTTTCGGCCAACTGCCGCACCGTCTCGGCCGAGGCGCCGTGAGGCAAGCAGCAGAATGCGACGTCGCACTGCTGGGCGATCACCGCGGGCTCGGGCGCCGAGAGCGGCAACTCGAGCCGGCCGGTCAATTGGGGGTGGATCGAGGCGATCGATTGCCCCTCCTCCTGGCGGCTGGTCGCCACCGTCACCTGGGCTTGCGGGTGAGTCAGCAGGAGACGAATGGCTTCCAGGGCGGTGTAGCCCGTGGCACCGAGAATACCAACGCGAATCGGGGTCATCGGAAGTGGAGGCTGGTGGGAGCGGGGGACCAAAGGCGAGCCGCCGATTCTAGCAAATCACCCGCCGCTGACCCCCCACCGCAGAGGTCCCGCAGCGGAAAAATTAGCCTTGCAACTCCCGGGGGTTTGGTACCTTTGGTTGTCTGGCTCGACCCGCTACGCAACTGCTACTGGCATTCCGCGATCCATGGCCTGTCCTTCCGATTCGCTGCACCTTCGATTCGCTGGCGGCGAGCTGCCGCAGGCCAGCGAGCAGGAGATCTCGCGGCACCTCGATGCCTGTCCCGATTGTCGGCTGCGCAACGAGACGCTGAGCGGGGCCGCCGCGACCGAGCAAACCAAGCATGGGGAGCTCCGCCGCGACGAGCTGACCTGCGCCGAATCGCAGGCTGTCGACAGTGATTCGGCCGGAGCGTCGTCCGAACGTCGTCCGAACGTCGTGCCGGTGTTCTCGTTGCTGGGGATCTTGGTCGCGTACAACCGGTTGTTGCAGAGCTTCAACAGCGACATCCAGCAGGCTCTGAGATTGACTCGCGCGGTGATGGCCGACAAGGAAGCCCACCTGCTGGCGATCGATTCCAGCTCCAAGCGAATCTACTTCCGAAGTCCCGCTGGCCCTTTGGAGTCGTGGGAATTTGCGAGCCATCGCCGGACGCGCAGCCTGCCCCAGCCTTCCGCCGCGGGCCAGCCTTCTGATGCGGGCCAGCCTTCCGCCGCGGGCCGAGCTGCCGATGCGGGCCGAGCTGCCGATGCGGGCCCAGCCTCAGGGGGAGCTTTTGGGCACGTTCGAGTTGCCGCGGAATTCCTTCACGATGAGTCTCTCGCCGAACGGCGGCCGTCTGGCGATGATGGACGACGACCGGATCGTCTTCTGGGATACGGCCAGCCAGCAGCGAATCGCTCAGTTCACGATTCCGCGGATCAGCGTTTTCTCGCTCGCCTTCTGCCCTGCCGACTCAGCTTTTCTCCCGACGGCGAGCATCTGGTGGGAATGGGCCGCGATCGAATCCAGCTCTTCCATGCGCCTCGGCGACGCGAGGGGCCTCGGTGGAGCGACATCGCGCTGCGGGAGGGGGGGTGACCCTCGAGCGAAGACAGCATAGCCTCTCTGAATCCGCTCGCTCCGTTTCCGTCACCAGTTCAGAACAATGCCCGATCCGAGCACCCTCCGCAGCCATCGCTGGTTTGGTCCCGACGACTTACGCTCCTTTGGGCATCGTTCGCGGCTGAAGGGCATGGGGCTCGATGACGAAGACTATCGCGGCAAGCCGATCGTTGCGATTCTGAACACCTGGAGCGACCTGAACACCTGCCATTCGCATTTCAAAACCCGCGTCGAGGATGTGCGGCGGGGGATTTTGCAGGCGGGGGGATTTCCGGTCGAAATTCCGGTGATGTCGCTCGGCGAGATGATGATGAAGCCGACGACGATGTTCTACCGCAACCTGTTGGCGATGGAGACCGAAGAGGTGCTCCGCTGCCACCCGGTCGATGCGGCGGTCTTGATGGGGGGCTGCGACAAGACGGTTCCGGCGATGTTGATGGGCGCCCTGTCGGCCGACATCCCCTCGATTTTCATGCCTGCCGGCCCGATGCTCAAAGCTCGCTGGAAGAACGAGACGCTGGGCAGCGGAAGCGACTCGTGGAAGTTCTGGGCCGAACGCTGCGCCGGAAGCCTTTGCGACCGCGATTGGTTTGAGATCGAGAATTGCATTGCCCGTTCGGCCGGAACCTGCATGACGATGGGGACCGCCAGCACGATGGCCGCGGTCAGCGAGGCGCTTGGCTTTACACTCCCGGGGGCCGCCTGCATTCCGGCGGTGGTCGCCGAGCACAGTCGATTGGCCGTGGCGAGCGGGCGGCGGGCGGTGGCGATCGCTTGGGAGAATCTGCGGCCGTCGCGGATCGCGAGCCGCAAGTCGTTCGAGAACGCGGTTCGCACGGCGCTCACCACCGGCGGGTCGACCAACGCGATCGTGCACCTGATTGCGATGGCCGGGCGGGCCGGCGTCGAACTGACGCTGGATGATTTTGACGCCCTCTCGCGCGAGACGCCGGTGCTCGCCGATCTCCGACCGGCGGGCCGGTTTCTGATGGAGGATTTGTTCAACGCAGGAGGGGTGCCGGCGCTGCTCGAGCAGATCCGGCATCTGCTCCACCTCGATTGCCAAACGGTCGGCGGGATGTCGCTCGGAGAGCAGATCGCCGGGGCCGGAGTGATCGACAGCGAGGTGATTCGGCCGCTCGATCGACCGGTCAGTCCCACCGGAGGGACGTGCGTGTTGCGTGGCAACTTGGCCCCTGGCGGTTCGGTTATCAAGGGAATCGCGGCCGAACCCCGGTTGCTCAAACACACCGGACCGGCGCTGGTCTTCGACGACTACGCGGACCTCAAAGCGCGGGTCAACGATCCCGATCTGCCGGTCACGGCCGACACCGTGATGGTCCTGCGGACGGCCGGTCCGGTCGGAGCGCCAGGAATGCCCGAGTGGGGGATGTTGCCGATTCCCAAAAAGCTGCTCGAGCAGGGAGTTCGCGATTTGGTGCGGATCAGCGACGCGCGGATGAGCGGCACCAGCTACGGCGCCTGCGTGCTGCACGTGGCTCCCGAATCGTGGGTCGGCGGGCCGTTGGCGCTCGTCGAGGACGGCGACTTGATCGAACTGGATGTCGAGTCGCGGAGGCTGCACTGGCACGTGAGCGACGAAGAGGCGGCCCGCCGCCGTGCGAACTGGAAGCCGCGGGCTTCCCGTTTCGAACGCGGCTATGGCAAATTGCACCAGGATCACGTGTCGCAGGCCGACCAGGGCTGCGATTTCGACTTCCTCCGCGGCCGTTCCCCCGAGAGCGAACCCGACATCCACTGACCATTTCCTTCCCCCGAGACCTGCGTCACATCATGGACACATCCCCCCATACCGCTACCCGTATCCGCCAGTCGGTGATCGCCGTGCCACCGCTGGCGCGTGACGAGGAGGGAGGCGTTTCCGCGGCCGAGAACGCGAAGATCATTCGCCACCTCGAGAGCGGTGGCGTCAACATCTTGCTGTATGGTGGCAACGCGGTCTTCTATCACGTGCGTC
Organism: Candidatus Laterigemmans baculatus; assembly: GCF_010367455.1. Classification (GTDB taxonomy): domain Bacteria; phylum Planctomycetota; class Planctomycetia; order Pirellulales; family Pirellulaceae; genus Laterigemmans; species Laterigemmans baculatus. The sequence continues at coordinate 12,886 of NZ_WRPR01000061.1, forward strand.
CGACCGAATTCCGTTCGATCCTTCAGATGCTCGCTTCGACCGTGGCCAAGACGACCAGCGTCGTTCCCTCGGTGGGGCCAGCGTTTGGGATGATGATGGACCAGGCCGAGGTGCTCCGCGACTTCGATTTTCCCACGGCGATGATCTTGCCGCAGCGCGACATCGCGGACCCAGCGGGGATCGTGCGAGGCGTCCGCGCGTTCGCCGACGCGTTTGGCAAGCCGGTCGTGCTGTACCTCAAGTTCCCCAACTGGTTGCCGACCGCCGCGGTTCGCACGCTGGTCGACGAAGGCTTGATCTCCTGGATCAAGTATGCGGTGGTCCAAGAAGATCCGGCCGAAGACCTTGAGCTTCGGGCGCTGGTCGACGCCGTTTCCCCGGAAAAGATTATCAGCGGCATTGGCGAGCAACCGGCGATCGTCCACCTCCGCGACTTCGGCGTGGCCGGGTTCACCAGCGGTTGTGTCTGCATCGCCCCGTCGCGGTCGATGGAAATGCTCGCAGCGCTCCGCGAGGAGCGATGGGACGATGCGGAGGAGATTCGCCGCCAGTTCGAACCGCTCGAGGACCTCCGCAATCAGATCAATCCGATCCGCGTGCTCCACGAGGCGGTCTTCTCCGCAGGCATCGCGCGGACCGGGCCGATCCCGCCGTTGCTCGGGCTGCTCGAGGACGAGGACCAGGACACGGCGATCGCCACTGCCGCCAGTCGCCTGCTCTCGTGGGAGCGGGAGCAAACGCCGCGGACGGCGTAGTCTGGATTCCCCGCAACGACACCCTCCCGCTTGCGGGAGGGTCGGGCTCTTAGGCCCGGGGAGGGCAATGGGTTTCGGCACGAACTCTCGACTGAGCCGTTAGAAAAGAAGCCAATTCGTTGAGGAAAAAGGGCCACACGCACTCATCGCGCGAGCGTCTACCGGCCCCTCCCCGCTCGTTCCTCGCGACCCTCCCGGGGGGAGGTTGGTGGTGCTAGCTCTGCGGAAACCGGACGCCAGAAGTGTAAGCGAGAGCTGATGTCGAATGCCGATTCCCGAACGGCCCCAGTTTCCGACGAGCGACCCACGGTTCCGCCTCCTGAAAACCGACGATGGCTCCTGGACGCTGCTCGAGGTGGCCAACGGCGATACGTTTCACAGCGGTTGCGGGGCAGCGGCCGAATGCCGCCATGTCTATCTGGAGAATAGCGGCAGCGGAATGCGGCTTCGCCGGGCGCAGCCGACCTCGGTACTGGAGGTCGGCTTCGGGACCGGACTGGCGTTTGTGCTGACCGCTGCCGAGGCGGTGCGAGCGGGAACGCCGCTGGACTACGTGGCGCTTGAACAGCGGCTGCTTCCGGTCGACGTACTGGCCGCAGCGCTCGCCGCTTCTCCCGTGACGCCAGACGAAGAGTTCGAGGCGGTCCGCGAGTCGCTCCTGAGCCAGCTGGCGGCCCTTCCGCCGTTATCCACAACCGGCCGCGTCGGGGAATCCGGTGGGCAGGTGCCAGTGGAGCTGCAGATCGCAGCGAATTGCCGCCTGCGACTGGTGATCGGCGACGCGGCGCATTGGCAGCCGAGCGGCGCGGAGCGGTACGACGCGATCTACTTCGACCCGTTCAGCCCCGCATCCAGCCCCGAGCTGTGGGAGCCTGAGGTGCTGCGGAGGATGCGCGGGGTGCTGGCCCGGGAAGGCCGCTTGGTAAGTTACTGCGTCAACAGCCTCGTCCGCAGCCGGCTCGAAGCGGTCGGTTTCCAAGTCCGTCGGGTGCCTGGACCGGTAGGAGGCAAGCGTGAAGTGCTGATTGCCGAGGGAGCGAATTACTCGGCGAACTGATCCAGCGAAACCTCTTCGCACTGAGCCAAGTCGCGGCCGATCTCGGCGATCCGTTTGCGGTCCAGCTCCGAGAGCTGCTCGACGACCAGGTGGTGGGCTCGGTAGCGTTCCTTCTTGATCCCGCTCCAGACTTCCAGTTTCAACTCCAGCGGAATTTCTCCGGCAGCGGCGATCTGCTCCCCGAGCGTCATCCGAGCGAACGGTGGGACGCCTCGGCGGCGAACGACGTTCAGCTGCGCGGCGAGCGTGGCGAAGGCGTGGTAGGCCTGAGCCAGCTGCGGCTTGCTGACCGGTTGCGTGGTTGCGGTGTAGAGGACGTTGCCGAACTCGATCTGCAGCGACGGCAGCTCGGACGGTTCTTTGGGAGTGACCGGCTGGACTTTGGCGTTCAGCCCGAACGCTTCTCCCTTGCCCTGTTGCTCAGCCGCTCCGCGGAGCTGAGCGGTGGCCCGCAGCAGGTCCTCGGTCGCCACCACGGTTTGCTGCTTGCGAACCCGATCGATCAAGATCACCCGCTGGCGAGTCGGATCGTAGAGCGTCGCGGTGCGGCCACTGTCGAGCCGAATGTCGTAGATCACGCCGGCGTCGAACAGAATCAGGTGCCGGGCGGCCGGCTGGACTGCGTCCCCTTCGAACAGCTCGGTCTCGACGCGGAAGGAGGGGCCGCTGGGGAGTTCCGCTGGGGCCGCGGCGGTGGCGAATCGGGGGCCAAGAAGCGCGGGGCCAAGAAGCGCGGGGCCGCCTGCCAAGAAAGAGCCGGTCACGAGCAGGAATCCCCACAAGAGCGGTCGAACAGGTCGCATCTCCGCGAGTCCCATGAAAGTCGAACCATCGGTTACCAAGAAACGTCGGATGCCCTGGTAATCAAATCTCCGCTCTCCCGTCCACCCCGACTCCCCAAACAGCCTGTTCGTAACTAGCCTGGGGACTCTCTCCCAGAAGCACTCTCCACGCGGCACGAAGCGCATGATCAAACGGATTCTCGTCACCGGCGGTGCCGGCTTCCTTGGCTCCCACCTGTGTGAACGGCTGGTTGACGAAGGGCACGACGTAATTTGCCTGGACAATTTTTTCACCAGCCAGAAGTCGAACGTGGCCCATTTGCTCGAACGGCCCAACTTCGAGCTGGTTCGCCACGACGTCACGTTGCCGATCTACCTGGAAGTCGACCAAATCTACAACATGGCCTGCCCGGCGGCCCCCGGGCATTACCAGTACAACCCGATCAAGACGATGAAGACGTCGGTGCTGGGGGCCATCAACATGCTGGGTGTCGCCAAACGCTGCGGAGCCCGGATCCTCCAGGCCAGCACCAGCGAAGTCTACGGCGACCCGGAGGTGCATCCGCAAACCGAGAGCTACCGCGGGAGCGTCAATCCGATCGGAATCCGGGCTTGCTACGACGAAGGCAAGCGGGCTGCCGAGACGCTATTCATGGACTACCACCGGCAAAACAAGGTCTCGGTGCGGGTCGTGCGTATCTTCAACACCTACGGGCCGCGGATGCACCCCTACGACGGCCGCGTCGTCTCGAACTTCATCCGCCAGGCGCTGCAAAACCAGCCGATTACGTTGTTCGGCGACGGCTCGCAGACGCGTTCCTTTTGCTATCGCGACGACCTCTGCGAAGCGATCATCCGTATGATGAACCTGGAGGAAGAGTTTCCGGGGCCGGTCAATATCGGCAATCCTGGGGAATTCACGATCCGGGAGCTCGCCGAACTGGTGATCGAGTTGACCGGCAGCAAATCGCAGCTGGTCGAACGCCCCCTCCCGTCGGACGATCCCACCCGCCGCCGTCCCGACATCCGCTTGGCCCAAGAAAAATTGGGCTGGGAGCCCCAGCAACCGCTCCGCGAGGGGCTGGCGAAGACGATCGCCTGGTTCCAATCGATCAAGCTCGACGATTACCGACCGCCGACTCCCAACTTCGTCTGAGCCTGCTGAATCCGTCACTGAGAACTGAGCCGACCTGCCCGTCGCTCGCTACGATAGGACAGTGCTTTGAATATGCGTAATTCGACCGGCTGTTTTCGATGCATGCGCTTGCGAACTCCGCTGAGGTCCACGCTGAGGTCCACGTGGATGCTGCTCGTCTGCGGGCTGGCCAGCGTCGCGGCGGCGACCGTCCAGGCTCAGTTTGCCGGTTTCAGCGACGAGGAAGAACCGGAGCTGCGAAGCGGTTTGGTGGCCCAGCTGCGCGGTTCGGAAGGAGCCAGTGTCGAGCGGATCGACGACAAAATCAGCTTCGACTGGGGAGCCGCTTCGCCCGACCCGCGGATTCCCGAAGGAGCGTTTACGGCCGAATGGACTGGCCAACTCTTCGCTCGCCCTTCGGGAATGTACCGCCTGCACCTGTTCGTCCAGGGGGCGGTGACGGTCGCGATCGACGACGAGACGGTTTTTGAAGCCTCGGCCGCCGAGCCCCGGTGGTTGACTAGCGAGGAATTCCGGCTGGCGGTCGGCTACCACCCGGTTCGCGTCGCCTACTCCAGGACCGACGCGGAGGGCCGCTTGGGGCTGCACTGGTCCGGTCCCGGTTTTGGGCTCGAGCCCATCGGAGCCGACGCCTGGTTCCACGAGGAAGGGCCCGCGGCTGAACAGGTCGAACAGCTCGAGCAGGGACGGCAGCTGGTCGACGCCCTTCGCTGCGCGGCCTGTCACACGGTCCCCGGCTCGCCGCCGCTGTTGCCCGCTCCGTCGCTCGAAAAGTTGAGCGGCAACGTCGAACCGGAGTGGTTGGTGGCGATGCTCCGTAAAAGCGAGTCGCGTGATACCGAGCCGCGTGATAGCGAAAGCCGCGGCGTGGGAGAGTCGCTGGCCGCTTCGCACCGCAACATGCCGGGGTTCGGATTTGACGAAGCGACCGCAACGAACGTCGCCGCCGCGCTGCTCGCTGCCTCGCGGACCGACAGCTCCACCAACCGTTCCAAATCGGCACCCTCCGAAGCGAAAGCGACGAAAGCAAAACAATCGTCCGCCAAAGATTCCAAGAAGCCAGATTCCAAGAAGCCACGCAAGCCCGACGCCGAGCGGGGCGAGCAATTGCTGACGTCGGTCGGTTGCCTCGCCTGCCATCAGGTCGGTGACATGGGAACGTCGGGGCTCTACGGGGGCGGGGACCTGACGGCGATCGCTCAAAAACGTCCAGCCGGTTTCTTCGAGCGTTGGCTCCGCGACCCCGCGGCCGTCAATGCCCAGCATCGGATGCCGCACTTTCAGCTTTCGGTCGAACAGCGAGCCGATCTCAGCGCGTACCTAACGACGCTGAGCGGTTCTGAGGACGCGTCGGAGGTCGAGCCGGCCGTCGCCAAGCAACTCGCCAAGCAACTCGCCGAGCAACGCGTCAAGCAACTCGCCTCGGCGGACCTCCAGGCGGGGCGGCAAGCGATCGCACGCGCCGGCTGCGTCTCCTGCCACACGCTGCCCGAGCCGATCGCCGCGGCGCTCTCGACCGACTCGCTCGAGCCCCTCAAGGCCCAGCCACTCACCGCCGAAGTCGCTTGGGACGAAGGATGTCTGGCTGCGGCGCGGCCCGAGCGGCGGCAGCCCGGGTACCGTCTGGCCGCCGAGGACGCGGAAGCGATCGAGCGATACATCCGCAGCCTCGATGCGGCGCCCAGCGGTGAACTGCTGACGGCGGGCGATCTCTTGCGACGAAACCAGTGCTTGGCGTGCCATCCGCGAGGGGCCGGCAGCGGGATCAGCGATACGGCGCTGACCGTCGCCGCCCGCTACTCGGAGACGGTGGCTCACGTAGCCGCTCTGATTCCCCCCTCGCTCAACAGCATCGGCGATAAACTGCAGGACGAGCCGCTGCGGCAGGCGATCGCTGGGAAAGCAAAACAACATCGCCCCTGGCTCTCGGTCCAAATGCCGCGGTTTCCGCTGAGCGAGGCCGAGGTCAATCAACTGGCCGAAGCCTTTGTCGCCAGCGACCGCATTCCGGCTGGACAACCAACCGTGGATGCCGAAACGCCATCGGCGGAGGACGATCCGAGTGACGTGGCAATGCGGACCGTCGGGTCGCGGCTGGTGACCAGCAGCGGGTTTGGCTGTACCAGCTGCCACGCGATCGGTGAAGTGAAGCCGGGAGAAGCTCCCGTCAGCTCGCTCGGCCCGAATCTCCGCGAGCTGGGGAAGCGGGTCCGCCCCGAGTGGTTCCGGCGATGGGTCGCTAATCCGTTGCGGATCGTGCCGCGAGTCGAGATGCCGGCGATCGCGACGCCGGTGGCTGGAGTGCTCGACAATCATCTGGAGCATCAGGTCGATGCAGTCTGGCACGTGTTGAACCTGCCCGACTTCAAGCCACCCAAGCCGAACCCGGTGCGGGTGGCCCGCAAGCAAGGAATCGAATCGGCCGGAGAACGTGCTGCGGTGATCACCGACGTGCTGCATAGCGACGGCGGCGAATGGATCAAACCGCTGCTGATCGGCTTGCCCAACCGCCAGAACATCGTTTTCGATTTGGCCGAAGCGCGAATCGACGGTTGGTGGAGCGGCGATACCGCGTATCAGCGCACCGAAGGCAAACGCTGGTTCTGGGAAACGCCCGGAGGCAATCTATGGCCCACGCCCCAAAACCCAGCCAGTTCCCAAAACCCAGCCAGTTCCGAAAACCCAGCCAGTTCCGCATGGCTGCTGGTCCGCGGCCGGGGCGATTCGGCCGAACGGCTGGTTCCGCAGCGGCTTGGACAGTTCCTGACCGAAGCCGATCAGTGGGAGCATTTGCCCGACGGCGGGGTGCGGTTCTCGCATCGTCTCCACTTCGCAGCCTCCGAGCCGGTGGCTGGTGAGGATCCGGCAGCTCAATTGCCGACCAGCCACGATGCGTACTCGATCGACGACTCTTGGGTGACGGTCGTCGTGGAACAGACGTTCCGACCCCGCTGGGCTTCCGATGGCAAAAATCTGCCTGCTTGGTCGCGCGAGATTCGCGCCCGCTTGGTACCCGAAGGCTGGCGACTGCTGCATCGCCCGCTCCCCGCTGCGGCGAACGGCTCCGCCGCTGGCCCCGGCACGCTCGTCTTCGAAGGGACGGCCGGTGCCAAGTTGCAAGTTGCCGCAGGTCCCGAGGCATCGATGGCTCGAGGGGGCTGGTTCACCGTTTCCGCCGGATCGGGCGACGTCGCTGCGGACGCGGGGGGACTTCGGCTTGAATACTCCGCCGGCGTTCCGGTCGACCAGTATCCGCTGTTGCCGACCGAGGAGGCGGCGGAACAGGTGATTTCGCTCGAAGTCATGCCAGGGTTCACGGCCGAGCAACTGGCGCTGCCTCAAGACCTGATGCCGACCGCTCTCGGATGGCATCCCGATGGATCGCTGTATGTCTGCGATCTGAAAGGGCCTGTCTGGCATGTTACCGACAGCGATGGCGATGGGACGCTCGACCAGGCCAAGCTATTCTGCGACGAATTGGCCACGCCGTTTGGAGTCCAGGTCTACGAAGACCACATCGACGTCATCAACAAATTCGCGCTGGTGCGATTGTGGGATGATTCGGACGATGGGGTTGCCGACCGCGTGCAAACGTTGGCTTCGGGGTGGGGGCACTCGGCCGACTATCACGACTGGGCGATCGGACTGCCGCAAACCGACGAGGGCGGCTACTACGTCTCTCTCGCCTGTCAGCAGGACAAGCGGAGCCGCGCGGCAGCGAATCTGCGTGGCACCGTCATCCGGCTCAACCCACGCGAGCCATCAGTGGCTCGCCCGCATCAATTCGACATCCAGGTCCTGACGGCGGGTCACCGGTTCCCGATCGGCATCGCTCAGGATCGAGACGGCGAAGTATATGTGACGGACAACCAAGGAAATTACAAACCGTTCAACGAGCTGAACCGGATTGTTCCCGGCGTCCACTTTGGGTTTATCAACCTCTTGGATCGCCAGCTGGATTACGCGCCAGAGCGCACACCGCCGGCGATCGACATCCCACACCCTTGGACACGGAGCGTCAACGGAATCTGCTTCCTCAACACCCCGAGCGGTTTGGATGGTTCGCGGTTTGGACCCTTCGAAGGTCACATGGTGGGCTGCGAGTACGACACCCGGCGGCTCGTGCGGATGTCGCTCCAGCGTGTGGGTGATCACATACAGGGGGCGGCCTATCCCTTCTCTTATGAGACTCCCCCAGCCGGTCCGCCGCTGCTCGGTCCGATCTCTTGCGGGGTTTCTCCCACAGGCGAGCTGTACGTGGGCAATATTCGAGAGAGCGGATGGGGAGCCGGGGCCAATGTGGGGAATCTCGTTCACTTCCGCTTTCAACCCGAAAAACTCCCCACGGGGATTGCCGAGGTCCGCGCCACAGCGCGTGGATTTGAAATTCGTATGACTGGCCCGGTCGACGAATCCAAAGCGATCGATCCCAATTCTTACACCATCGCCTCTTACACTCGTGTCTCCACCCCCAAGTATGGAGGCGATGATATGCAGCGGCGAAGCGAAGTGATCGAGTCGATTCGATACGACGCGGAGCGGCAGACGGTGACGATCGAGTTGCCGGAGATGCGGCGGAACTTTGTCTATGAGTTCGAAGTCGCGCCGCTCGTCGACGACGGCCAGCCGTTTTTCCCCGCCGAGGCGTTTTATACGCTGCGTGAACTGGTACCCGCCGATTCCGAAAGCGAGTAGGAAGGTTTGGCTCCCGAGATACCACGGTTTGCTCCGGGAATCGAACTGCCTCCTTATACCTACATCCCCCGCCGGTCGCCGCATCCGATCAGCGATCCGGCGGGGCACTCGTTCGGCCGCTCTCCATCGCCGCCCCTGGCTTTGGTCGATTGGCAGCAGTCGGTCGAGTACTGCCACGCGGTCGATCTGTTCAACCACGGGTATTACTGGGAAGCCCACGAGGAGTGGGAGGGATTGTGGCAGGTGGCCGGTCGCCGCAGCCCGCTCGCTCAGGCGTTGCAAGGATTGATCAAGCTCGCGGCAGCCGGGGTCAAGACCGCGGCGGGTTCCGAAAAAGGGCGGCGGCGGCATGCTTCGCGAGCGGCCGAGTTGTTTGACCAGGCAGCGGCGGCGCCAGCGGAAATACAGACGGCGCTGCGGCGGGCGACGGGCTTGTCGTTGGAGCAGTTGGCTCTCTGGTCCCGGGCCGCGGCGTGCGAAGGGGAATGGATTTCGATGCCCGAGTTCGAACAGCCCCAGCAGCCGATTGAGACGCCGCGATGCCTGTTCGCGTTCCGGTTGCTTCCTGGGGGAGCTTAACCGCGGCTAGCGCCGTCGGCTCAGGGTTTTCTGGCAGAGCCTAGCTGGACAGCGCCACTTTGGATTGGTTCGGAGCAGGACGGCTCGCGGAAAAATCGTTTAACGGCAAGCCGAAGGCGACTG
>NZ_WRPR01000062.1 GCF_010367455.1 Candidatus Laterigemmans baculatus
GCAAGCCGAAGGCGACTGTGTTTTAAAAAGCAGTCGCCTTCGGCTTGCCGTTAAACGATTTTTCCGCGAGCCGTCCTGCTCCGAACCAATCCAACGTGGCGCTGTCCAGCTAGCCTTCGACTGGATTACCGAACCACCGCATCGCCGCGACCAGCATCGCCGCCCCGGCGAGCAGACACGCCCAAACCGGAGCTCCCAAACCGCTCGGCAGCGTGCCGCAAAGAATCGCCACGCCAGCGGCTAGCAACGCATAGGGCAGCTGCGTCCGCACGTGCAGAATGTGATCACACCCACTCGCTCGGCTCGACAGCACCGTCGTATCGGAGATCGGCGAGCAATGGTCACCAAAAATCGAGCCGGCCAGGACCGCTCCCACCACCGCGATCAGCCACGGCCCGCCGTCTGAGAGCACCTCTGCCTCTCCCACGACCGCCCCCCCGGCAGCGACCGCCAACTGTACCGAGAGCGGCGTCAGAATCGCCATCGTCCCCCAGCTGGTGCCGGTCGAGAGGGCGACGAAACCGGCGGTGACAAAGATTGCCGTCGGCAGCATCCAGCCCGGCATCCCGCTGCTCCGCAAAACCTCGGCCAGAAAACCGCCGGTGTCTAGAAACGGCCCCGCCACGACTTTGCCGTCCTCGATCGTCACTCCCTCGGTCATGCTGCTCAGCGACCACGCCAACCACAGGATCCACATCGCCGGCAGCAGATGCGCCGCCCCTCGCGCCGCGCCGCCTAACAGTTCCGCAAGCGACGCCCGCCGCGCAACGACGCCCGAAAGCAGCGCCACGCCGAGCCCCACACCCCCTCCCCAGACGAGCGCCGCGTACGAATCGGCGCTGCCAATCACCTCTCCCCAGTACCGCAGAACGCCGAACCGATCCGCCGCGGCATGCGGGCTGCCGGTCTGGACCAACACCACTCCGACCGTCACCACGCAGGCGACGACCGGCAGGACCGCGGCCAGCCACAACCAACGGTCCGCGGGGCGAACAACCTCGGCACTTCTGTCGGCACTCTTGTCAGAACTCCCATCGGCGGCACCACCCGGCACCGCCTCGGCAGCCGTCCAAGCGTCCTGTTCCGCCCGCCACATGGGACCAAAATCGCGACCGCTCCAGGCGACCAGCGCGACCAGGACGAGCGCGAGGATTGCATAAAACCGATAAGCGACAGAGCTCACAAAGACGCCAAACGGAGTCACGTCCGCGGCCACTCCCGCCGCAACCAGACCTTCGCCAATCAAGCTGATCTCGGTCGCCACCCACGTGCTGACCAGCGCCAACCCAGCGACCGGAGCAGCGGTCGAATCGACTAAATACGCCAGCTTCGCTCGCGAGAACCGCAACCGGTCGGCGGTCGATTGCATCGTCGTCCCAAGCAACAGCGTATTGGCGTAATCATCGAAGAAGATGACCAGCCCCAGCGCGCCGACCAGCCCCTGTCCGCCGCGACGGTGCGAGGCTCGCCGCGACAGGCTGCGGACGAGCGCTTCCATTCCCCCGCTGGCCGCCAAGACCCCCACCATCCCGCCGAGCAACAGGCTGAAGTACAGCACCTGCAGATGGCTCTCGTCGCGGAGCGCCGGAAACAGATGATCGTTCCACGCGGAATCCAAAGTCCCGGCCAGCGACCAGCCTCCGGGGGCGCCCGCGGAGAGCAACATCGCTCCGGCCAAAATCGCCAGCCCCAACGAGAGCACGACGCGGCGGGTGAGAATCGCCAGCACGATTGCGATCAGCGGCGGGAGCAGACTGAGCCATCCATAGTCGTCCACAGTTCGCATCCCTGAAACGAGGCGGCCTCTTGTTACGAAGCGGCGATCCACATTCGCGTTCGGCAGCCCACCGCCAGGCTCAGGATCGCCGCCCCGCCGCCGTGCGTTCGGGCCACGCGGTAGACGCGGCACAGCCCCAGGCCCAGCCCGCGCCCCGCCTCGCGACCACTGTAGTAGGGATCAAAGGCGTGCTGCCGCGCCTCGTCGCTCAGCCCCGGACCGCTGTCGGTCACGTCGATCCGCAGCCGCTTCGGGCGACGCGAGAGGCGGAGGTCGATCGCACCGGAAGTCCCCACCGCTTCGATCGAGTTGCGAACCATCGCGCGGATCGCATCGGCCAACTGGTCGCGATCGGCGTCAACCGTCAGCGCCGCCGCGTTGTGCTGGTCCAGGCAGCGAAGTCGGATCGCGATATTCAGCGCTTCGCACTGGGGGCTCACTTCCTCGACGACCATCGCGGCCAACGCGGCGACATCGACGCGGCTGCGGCGCGGTCGCGGCGGGCGAGCAAAGTACATCAAGTCGGCGATCATCTCGTGCGCCCGCAGCGCCGAGTCGGTGATCCGCTCGAGCCGCTGTCGCCGCTGCGGATCCTCTTCCCCTTCGGCCAACTGCTGAGCACGGGTGCTGATGTTGGCCAGCGGATTGTTGATCTCATGGCTCAGCCCATAAGCCAACTGCCGCAGCGACTGGAGCTTCTCCGCCTGCAGACGCGTCGCAAACCGGTCCCGAAGCATGCGGTGCTCGCGGAGCGTGCGCGCCAAGCGGCTGAGATCGAGGCTTCCTTCGCCGTAGCCGGGACCTGCAACGCCCGCCTCCGGCAATGCCTCCTCCGCTTCGGCATCCAGCTCCACCTCTTCCGCCGCGTCGACCAGCCGCGGCCACGAGTTTTGCCAAGTCGCAGGAACCTGCGGGCCAGCCACTTCGAGCCACCCGGCCGCCGCATCCATCCACTGTTCGACCGGCTGGCAGAGCGTGCGAGCGTAGAGTTCACTCCACCGGCAAAAGGCCGCGGGAGTCGGCGGCTCGGCCGCGGCCAACGCGCGATCGCCATCGAGCCACAGCCGCTCGGTCGCATCGCTGAGCCACACCGCCAGCTCATCGAGCTCGATCGCCGTCGCGGCCGCCGAGGGAACCGCGCGGAGATACTCGAGCGCCGCGAAGATCGCCAGCGGCGGGTCGCTCCGCAGCCGACCGGCAAGCGTCGCCACCGTACGCTCCGGATCCAACGGTCCGCCGCCCGCGGAAGCTTCGGAGGTGCCGTCGAGCAGCACCGCCGCGAGCGCTTCGGCCGACCGCGGTGCAAGGGGCAACCGCCAAGCGGCTCCCCCCCATCGAACCGCCGGCAAGACCGTCATCCCTGATGTCCCTTCACTCAAAAAGCCGCTGGTGCCCGCGAGACACCACACGATCAGCGCTATCAGCCGCCACGCGCTAGCGTCCGGTTGTTGCCGCATCTTTAGCAACCGGGGGCTAGCGCCCGGCGGCTGATGAATAATCCAGGCCAGCGTCCGGCGGCTGATGAATAATCCAGGCCAGCGTCCGGCGGCTGATGACGGATCCGGGCTGGCTGCCCGACGGCTCATGCCCTACCCGCGTCAACCGCCGCTCAGTGCGTGACGCCGCGTTCCATCTCCAGCAGATCGCAGCCACGGTTCAGCAGGTCCTCGACCGCGAACGGTTTCTGCATGAAGTCGTTCGCGCCGGCACTCCGCAGCGAATCGACCTTGTCCTGCTCGACCATCCCCGAAATGCAGATGATCTTGACCGCGTCGAGCGAGGAATCGCTGCGGACCCGCTGACACACTTCCCGACCGTTGATGTCGGGGAGCATCACATCGAGAATCACCAGGTCGGGGCGGAACTCGTTGACCTGCATCCCCGCATCGAACCCGTTGTTCGCCGTGCGGATCTCGAACCGGCCATCGCGGACGAAGCCCTCGACGATCAGCTCCACCAGATCCTCGTCGTCGTCGACGACCAGTAGCTTCTTCTTGCCGCTCTCGAGCGCATCGGTTGGGATCCCGTTGTCCTTCATGAAGGCATACAGGTGATCCCGCGGAATCCGTCGGAAGCGACTTCCGGGGACGCGAAAGCCTTTGAGCGAACCATTGTCAAAGCAGCGAATAATCGTCTGCTGACTGACCTTGCAGATCTTGGCCGCTTCACCGGTAGTGAAGACCGTTTTCTTGGTCATGGCAGTAATCCTCCTCCCTGGCACGATAAGACCGGATCCCATTCAACCCGCAGCAAGCAACGGTCGTTGCCTCTGGCCGGCGGGTACTCCGGCCACTCGCTGCCCATTCGCCCCCGGCAACCAAACCGGAACGCGGCGACCAGCGGTGGCTTGTTTAGCAAAGTCACGCAAACTCCGCACGATCACATTTCAGCGGTAATTTGCGCGGGTGAAGCAAGCGGTGAGGAGCTCCGCCCCCTTCCCGGATTGCCGATCTTGCCAAAGCACCGGAATTATACCCAACCCTCACAACCGGTCAAGATTGATATTTTCGCGCCAAGTTGAACAACCGCAACAGGTTACGAAGAGAGTCCGGGCAGCAGTCGCGGAATTCGTTTAACGGCAAGCCGAAGGCGACTGCTTTTTAAAACACCGACGCCTGTGGCTTGCCGTTAAACGATCAAACACCCGCGTGCAGCGTCCTGCGGTTCTAGCCCCCCACGCGGCTCAGCTTTTTTTCGCGGCCGTTTTGGCGTCGAGATGCGCCAGCAACAGGGCCACGTCGGCCGGCGTGATCCCGCTGACCCGCCGGGCTTGGTCGAGCGTCGCGGGACGCACCTGCGACAATTTCTGGCGAGCTTCGGTTCGCAGCGGGCGAATCGCGGCGTAATCGAAATTCAGCGGGATCTTCTTTTCGCTTAGCCGACGATGGCGATCGACTTCCGCTCGCTGGCGATCGACGTAGCCGCTGTACTTCACGTCGTACATCACTTGCCGCGCGGCCGCTGCCGAGAGCCCGGCGAGGGCCGGGACGTGGCTGACGATCTCATCCCACTCGACCTCGGGGCGCTTGAGGTACTTTTCCGCCGGCTGCTCGCCGACGCGTCCGCTCGCGAGCCACTCGAGTCCCTGGGCGATCTCCGCCAATTTCGCTCCCAGACGCCGCACCCGCTCGCCGCCGACCAATCCCGCTTGCTCGGCCAGCGGCGTCAGCCGCCGATCGGCATTGTCCTGGCGGAGCAGCAAACGGAATTCAGCCCGGCTCGTAAACATCCGGTAGGGCTCGTCGGCCCCGCTGGTGACCAGGTCGTCGATCAGCACGCCGATGTAGGCTTGGTCGCGGGAGAGGACCAGCGGCGGTCGGCCGGCGGCGGCCAGCGCCGCGTTGGCCCCAGCGAGGAGCCCCTGCCCGGCCGCTTCCTCGTAGCCCGTCGTGCCGTTGATTTGACCGGCCAAGTACAGCCCACCGACCCGTTTGGTCTCCAAATGCGGGAGCAGCTGGGTCGGCGGACAGTAGTCGTACTCGACCGCATAGCCGTAGCGCATGATCCGCGCCGCCTCGAGCCCCGGGATGTGCCGCAGCATCTCGTCCTGGACGTCCCGCGGAAGGCTGGTCGAGATCCCGTTGACGTAGACTTCCTGCGTCTGCCGGCCTTCGGGTTCGAGAAACAGTTGGTGGCTGGTCTTGTCGGCAAAGCGGACGATCTTGTCCTCGATCGAAGGACAATACCGCGGCCCGCGGCTTTCGATCCGCCCGCTGTACATCGGAGCTCGATGGAGATTGGCGCGGATCAGATCGTGGACCGCCTCGTTGGTGTGCGTGATGTAGCAGTCGAGTTGGGTTTGCTCGATGCGGTCGTTCAGATACGAAAACGGCTCGGGATCGGAGTCGCCGGGCTGCGGTTCGGTGCGCGAAAAGTCGATCGTGCGAGCCGACAACCGCGGCGGCGTCCCCGTCTTGAACCGCTCGATGGCGAACCCCAGCCGATGCAGCGCGCCGCTGATCCCAGCGGTGGTTCCCTCGCCGGCTCGCCCACCACGCGACTGGGCTTCGCCGGTGTGCATGACCGCTTTCAAAAAGGTGCCGGTGGTCAGCACCACGCACGGCGCGCGGTAGACCGCATCGCCAGCGACTGCGACGCCGACGATCTTCGCCCGCCGCAACTGGCTCTCGGCGAACGAATCGTCCGCGGGAGCTTCTTCGGTCAGCAGGTCCACGACGACTTCTTGGCGGAGGTCGAGGTTCGGTTGCTCCTCGATCAGCCGTTTGATCTCGGTCTGGTACCCCCGCTTGTCGGCCTGGGCGCGAGGGCTGTGCATCGCCGGTCCCTTGCGGCAGTTGAGCATCCGGAACTGAATTCCGGTGGCGTCGGTCGCTCGCCCCATCAAGCCGCCGAGCGCGTCGACTTCGCGGACGATCTGACCTTTGGCCACGCCCCCGATCGCCGGGTTGCAGCTCATCTGGCCGACCGTGTCGAGGTTCGTTGTCAGCAGCGCCACGCGTGCCCCGAGCCGAGCTGCAGCCGCAGCCGCTTCGGTCCCCGCGTGTCCGGCTCCCACGACGACCACGTCGTAGTGATATTCGATCGCACTCATCCCGCGTCCTCGTTCCAACTCAATCATCAGCCGCTTATTCATCAGCCGCCACGCGCTAGCGTCCGGTTCCCACAGACTCCGCGAAAACGTCCCCCTGATCGTTTAACGGTAAGCCGCAGGCGACTGCTTTTTGTAACCCTGTCGCCTAGAAACACAGTCGCCTGCGGCTTGCCGTTAAACGATTTCTCCCCACCCCCGACGATTTTTCCTCAAGTTCCGTTACTTGGCCGGCCGAATGGCTGAAAGGTGGTTCCGCGCTTGTCGCTCGCGATCCGCACCCACCGACGCCTTTTGCGGAGCTCCGGCCATGCATGCCAAACTCACAGCACTTCTGGCAGCCGTCACCGCAGTCTACGCCCCAGCAGCGACTTTCGCCCAGGGTCCGGGCGCGGCTTCACGCCTTCCCGCTGCTCATGCGAGCGGTTCGATGCCCGGCGGGTACGGGGCCGGCGGGTACGGGACGGGCGGGTACGGGACGGGCGGGTACGGGATTGATGGGCAAGCGACCAGCGGCTCGGCGACGCCCGGCGTGGTGATGAACCTGCGGCAGTTCGAGATCCCGTTCAGCGTCGACACCAGCGGCTCGCGTCCGCTTCACGTCGAGCTGTTCGTCTCCCGCAACCAGGGCCAGCAGTGGGAACTGTTCGCTCGCCAGCCGGCCAACGGGCGGCACTTTCAATTCTCCGCCCCGGACGACGGCCACTACTGGTTTGCTACCCGGACGATCGACGTCGCAGGCAACGCCCATCCGCCGGGAAACCGGATCGCGCCGCAGTTGCACGTGACGGTCGACACCACGCGGCCGCAGTTGACCGTTCAAGCCGACGTCGACGCCACCGGACAAGTCCGGGTCAGCTTCGTCTATGCCGATGCCGCGCCGGCAGCGAACGTCGTCCAGCTCCAGTACATGACCGACACCCACCGCACCGAGTGGGTCCCGGTCGAGGTGCCCAGCCAAAACATCTCCGACCGCGGCGATGGCTCGCGGCAGGGGCAAGTCGAATTCGTGCCGGCGGGAAATTGGCGATACTTGAACGTGCGGGTCGTGGCTTTCGATCAAGCCGGGAACCAAGCCGACGTCGTAAAACAAGTCGAGCGGCCGCGGATCGCGGGAACCCCTGCCCACCTCGCCAGCAACGTCGCCCCAAGCCTTCCCGCAGGCAGCCCGCTGGCGAATCCTCCGGCGCGAATGCCGCAGGTGGGTTCGGCCGCCTCCGGAGCTCTCGACGGTGGTTACGCCATGGTGAGTCCTTCACGGGCGTTTCCCCCCAGCCCCGCTCCGGCTGCCGCGCCTGCAGCGGTTGCTCCAGAGGGATCCACGGCGAATCCCTACGCCGGTGGCTATAGCGACGCCGACCGCGCCGCGAGCAGCTACCGCGGACTGGACCCCGTTCCTCCGAGCAGCGCAATGCGACCGATCAGCATCGAGACGCTGCCAACCCCAGCAGGCGAACCCGACGCGGTGTACCCCACGCGGTCCGTCCCTCAAGGCCCCTCGATGGCTCCCCCATCGAACGCTGCCCCACTGCCCGGCGACGGCGGCTACCGCACCGGCCGCCCCGACTACGAGGCCCAACCCGACTACGAGGCCCAACCCAACTATCAAGCCCAGCCCAACTATCAAGCCCAGCCCGGCTATCAAGACCAGCCCAACTATCAAGCCCAACCCAACCTTGAAGACCAGCCCGGAACATTCCAGTCGGGGCCCGCGGCGAGCGTCCCTGGGATCTCGATCGACGAGAGTGAGATCCGCCAGAGCCGGTCGCGTCAGTTCAGTCTCGACTACGAAGTCGAATCGGTGGGGTCCAAGGGGATCGACGAAGTGGAACTGTGGGGTTCGAGCGACGGCGGCCGAACCTGGAGCAACTGGGGAGCGGATCCGGACCGCCAAAGCCCATTCGACATCGAAACGGTCAACTCAGGGCTGTACGGTTTTTGCATCGTCGTGGTCGGCGGCAACGGCTTGACCAGCCACCGTCCGCAGCCGGGTGACGAGGCCGATATCTACGTCCGCGTCGACGACACCGCTCCGGAAGTCCACTTGCTGGCGGCCCGCTACGGCGAAGGGGATGAGGCCGGCGCGCTGGTCATCGAGTACTCCTACCGCGACGACAATCCCGCCTCCCGCCCCGTCACGCTCTCGTTCAGCGGCAATCCCGGCGGCCCTTGGACGACGATCGCCACGGGACTCGACGCCACCGGCCGCTATGCCTGGCCGGCCGACCCGCGGCTGCCGCGCGAGATATTCTTGCGGATCGAAGGAGTCGACCGAGCCGGCAACGTGGGGGTCCAAGCCCGCGACACGCCGGTCGCCGTCCAAGGACTCGCTCCCAAAGCCCGCATCCGAGGCTTCCAGCCCATCGCCCAGTAACGTGGGCTGATGAAACGGATTTCGGAGGCCAGACGCTTCTGCGCGGTACTTCACCCTCAGCCCGAAGGGTTCGAACATCACAGCCCAGGGCACAGCGCCGCGGCGAAGCCGCAGAGCGCCGCCCTGGGTACCGGAGCGCACCAGTGCGCCAAGCCCTGATGGGGCGGCACAACCTCACGAGGTGGGGTAGGTTCCGGACCTGCCATCTCTCAGAATATTGGCAGCCCCTGGTCCTCCCGCTCCCCCCTGCCCTGTTCCGATGCCCGTCGAAGCTTTTGATCTCCTCGCAGCGCCTCCGGACGAAGCGACGTTGCCGCCGGTCGTCGTTCTATTCGGCGAGGACGCGACGCTGCGCGGCTGGGTATTGCGGGAGCTGACTCGCCACGGCGACGCCGAAACGGTCGACGGAGAGTCGGCGGTCTGGCGGGATGTGCGGGACGAAGTCAGCACGGCGTCGCTGTTCGACGCGGGCGAGCGTCGGGTGTTGATCGTCCGTGGGGCTGATCCGCTGGTCAAAAAGTTTCGTCCCGAGCTGGAGGATTACGTCGCGCGGCCATCGACCGCCGGCCGGCTGTTCCTTGAAGTGCAGTCGTTTCCGTCCAACACGCGGCTCTACAAATCGGCCGACAAAGAGCATTTGGTGGTGCACTGCGCGGTGCCGACTGGCAGCGGCAAATCGAAGCGACCGGACCTCACGAAGCTGCGAAAGTTCTTGACTTCCACCGTGGCTCCGCGGCACCAGTGCCGGTTGACTGGAGCGGCGGCCGATCTGCTGGTCGACCTGGTGGGAACCGACATCGGGATGCTCGACACCGAGACCGCCAAGCTCGCCTTGTACGCCGAAGTCGGCGGCGAGATCAGCGACGTGATGGTCCGCGACATCGTCGGCGGATGGCGCGCTCACACGACCTGGGAAACGATCGACGCCGCGGCCGCGGGCAATGCCGCCGAGGCGCTGCGGCAGCTCGACCGGATGCTGGCCAGCGGCGAGCAACCGATTGCCCTCTTGCCGCAAATCGCCTGGTCGATGCGGCGACTCGGGCTGGCGACTGCGGCGATCGACCACGCCGAGCGAACCGGCCGCCGAATGCCGATGGCCACCGCTCTGCAGGCCGCCGGTTACCGGCCGTTCGAGCTCAAGAAAGTCGAAGGTCAACTGCGGCTGCTCGGCCGCGAGCGGGGCCGCAAGATCCTCGGTTGGCTACTCGAGGCGGACCTCAAACTCAAAGGAACCCACAGCACCACCGGCCCCGATCGGCTCGTGCTCGAAGAGTTCTTTCTGAAGTTAGCGAAGGGGTGAGCGACGAGGAGCGGTCAAGCCGGGCCCTGAAGGGGCCTTAACAGACCAGCCCAGGGCACAGCAACGCGGCGAAGCCGCAGAGCGACGCCCTGGGTACGAAATCGCGACACCCACCCAAAGCCCTGCAAGGGCGATACAATTCTGTAGGGCCCTTACAGGGCTGGATGCCGGTTGCTGGACCGAGACCCAGGGCGTCGCTACGCGGCTTCGCCGCTTCGCTTTGCCCTGGGCTGTATTGTGCAAAACCCTTCGGGCTTGGGTCCTCAGTACTCAGTACTCAGTACGCCTTGGCGAACACGGCTTGCTTCTCGGTGGGCTTCCCGGTCGCGAAACACTTGCCCGGCGTGCTCTCTTGGCCTAGCGGAATGCAGCGGGGCGTGACCTTCAGCTCCTTGAGCAGCGGTTCGAGGTCTTTTTCGTCAGCAAAGTGGCAAAGGGCGAAGCCGCCGTGAATCTCGGGCTCGCCATCCTTCTGCTTGGGCGTGAAGAACTCGCGGAACTCTCCTTCGCTGGTGATCACCCGCGTGTTGTCCTCGCGGAGCTTCAGCGCTCGCTCAAACAGATTCTGCTGAATCGACTGGAGGATCTCCGGCAGCGAGGCGACCAGCTCGCCGCGGGGCATCGACTGCGACTGCGGCTGATCGCGGCGGCCGACGAACACCGAGTCGTTGGCGATGTCCTTGGGACCCACCTCCAACCGCAGCGGCACGCCCCGTTTGACGTGCTGCCATTTCTTCTCGCCCCCCCGCATGTCGCGGGTGTCGACGTCGACGCGGATCGGGCTGCCGGCAAACGTCAGCGAACCGATCTCGGCGCGGAGCCGTTCGATGTACTCCTGAACTTCGGACCGCTGCGCATCGTCGCGGAAGATCGGAATGATCATCACTTGGACCGGTGCCAGCTTCGGTGGCAGGATCAGCCCGTCGTCGTCGGCGTGGCTCATGATCAGCGCCCCGACCAGCCGCGTCGAGACGCCCCAGCTGGTCGTCCAAGCGAACTGCATGTTGCCCGCTTGGTCCTGGAACTGGATCTTTTGAGCTCGCGAAAAATTCTGGCCGAGGAAGTGGCTGGTGCCGGCCTGCAGCGCCTTGCGGTCCTGCATCATGGCCTCGATCGAAACCGTTTCGACTGCTCCGGGGAAGCGTTCGGCGGGCGTCTTGAAACCCTTGAGGACGGGCATCGCCATCCAGTTTTCCGCGAAGTCGGCGTAAACGTCGAGCATCCGCATCGTCTCTTCCATCGCCTCTTCGCTCGTGGCGTGGACCGTGTGTCCCTCCTGCCAGAGGAATTCGGCGGTCCGCAGGAACATCCGCGTCCGCATCTCCCAGCGGACGACGTTCGCCCACTGGTTGATCAGAATCGGCAGGTCGCGGTAGCTCTGGACCCATTTGGCGTAGGTCGCCCCGATGATCGTCTCGCTCGTCGGCCGCACGATCAGCGGCTCTTCGAGCGGACCGGCCGGCCGCAGCCCCCCTTTACCGTCCGGCTCGAGCCGATGGTGGGTGACGACCGCGCATTCCTTCGCAAACCCCTCGACGTGCTGAGCCTCTTTCTCGAGGTAGCTCATCGGGATGAACAGCGGGAAATACGCGTTTTGATGCCCCGTGGCCTTGAACATGTCGTCGAGGACCCGCTGCATGTTCTCCCACAAGGCGTAGCCCCAGGGTTTGATCACCATGCAGCCTCGCACCGGTGAGACCTCGGCCATATCGGCCGCTCGGATCACCTGCTGGTACCACTCGGGGTAATCTTCACCACGCGTTGGCGAGATCGCATTTTTCGGGGCTTTCGCCATCGACCGCTGCTCCTGGGGTTATCGCGTTTGACGGAACCGCGGATTCTAGCGATAAACCCCAGGAGAACACGAGGTGGCTGAAGTACTACCCCCCTGAGCCGTTGGCGCTAGCCTCGGGTTCCCCCGCACGACCCGATCGGTCGGACCCCGCGGCGGGCGCCCTGCGGCCTAATTCCCGCAGCGCCTCGACCCTTCGGTCGAGCCCGGTGTTCCAGTAGCGAGTCGGCTGGAGATAGCGGACGGTCTCCTGGTCGTCGAACGCCTCCGCCCAGGCCTCCATCCGCTTTCGCTCCTCGGGACTTCTGGGCCTCGGCACTCCCGACTCGAGCTGCTCGAGACTGATCCGCGTCGCCAACTCCATCCAGCGGCGAACCCGCCACCGTTCCCAACCGAGGGCCTGAGTCCTCCACGACCAGCGGCTGTATCCTCCCAGGCTGAGCTGAAGAGGATTGTTGCGGTCTTCCGCGACATAGTGCCAATAGCTGGCCAGGAGCGCCGCGCGGCGATCTTCTCTTCGCTCGTCGATCGTCCGCAACCGGCCCACGAACTCCCTCCAGCGGTCCTCGCCGAGAATCTGACGTGATTCGGGACGTTCCAGCTCTGCAACTACGATCTGTTCGTACTGATCCGCCAAATCAGCGTCCCGCAACACATGCCGCAGCTCGGGCAGTCGCTCGACCGAAGTGAGTGCAAAGGAGAGCAAATCCGCGTACCACTTCTCCGAACCGCCGGTCGATTCCATATGGGCGAATACTTCAGGTACAGGACCTCTGACGGTGTCCCGAGGTGCTGAACTTCGAGCCGCTTCAAGCAACCCGTCCATGACCTGAGGCAAATCGTAGCCAATCGGGAACATCTGACCGCCGTCGGCTGCTTCCGCGAATGCCTCTTGCAGTCGCTCCAAATCTTGACGAAGCGTGGGACCTGGGTAGTACGAGCGATAATTGACGTTGATGTACCTCACGTTGCCCATCGTTGGCTGCGCATCGACCACCCTCGCCGCCGCCGCGAGCGTCCGCTCCCGCCACTCGGGCATCGCCGCCGGCGTCGTCCACCAGCGGACGGCGAGTATCGGCAGCAGCATCGCCACCACGGCAGTGCCCAACCAGCCGACCATCCCGCCGTGATACACCGCTCCGCGGTCGCGATCCATCCAGCGGCGACACATGCTCAAGCTGGCCAAGAACAACGCGGCGATCCCCAGCCAACCGGTCCAGAGGAAAGACGGATACGCCTCGTAGAAGAAGCCGAGAAGCATCGCGATAACAAACAACATCAACCCGAGTCCGACCGCCACCGCGGGGCGGCGGATCCACATTCCCATCAGCTGACTGATGCCAAAGGCGGCCAAGCCGATCATCACCACGATGATGGTCGCATTCGACTCCCGCGGATTCTCAACCAGAAACACCGCCGCGCAAAACACCGCGATCGCCGGCACGGCAACTAGCAATGGAATCAGCAGACGCGTCCACCACACTTGCCAACGCCCCAGCCCAATCTCCGCCAAAAAGCGATGCCGCTCCCGCGCATGATCTCCTCCAAACGTGACCGTCCCCAGAACAGCGATCGCAAAAAGCACGACGCCCGAGACCATGACGGAGAAATCATGGGAAAGCGAGTAGTGGCCGATCACTACGACCGCGACCAAACTCAACAGCAACACTCCCACCACGCATAAAACCGCCAGCGACGACTGGCGAGCCGCTTGCCAAAGCAACGCGGTCGTGGGGGAGGGTTTGAAGAGCGCTAACTGCGGCGCCGGGCGATAGGCAGTCGGTGCGAAAGCCGGGGAAGTTCGCCCCCCCTCGTTCTCAGGCATTGTCCAGCGGCGGCGAGCGAGATAAGCCGCGATCGCTGCATAAACGATCGTCAGCACGATGTTGGTGTGCCCGATCAGGAGAATCTCCAGGCGCAATTCATCCGCCGAAGAATCTCCCAACAGCAAATCTGCAACCCAACCATTTACCAGATGCGTCAGCCCCACTGAGAGAAACGCGATTGGGACGACCGCAATCAGAGCGACGATCGGCGAACGGAAATACCAAGAGCAGAGATAGCCCAGTCCGAGCAGCAGCCCCGAAAACGTGATCACGCGGTAAAGATCCGCGGACCACATCCCTTGGTAGGCAAAAGAACTTTGAGTCGAAAAGTCACCACTTCGATAAGCCAAATAGGTTGCCAGCCCACACACGATCCAGACTGTTGCCAGACCGAGGATTGCCGTCAGCACGTTGCTCGCAAAGGCCGTTCGCCAAGGAATCGGCAGCGAACGAGTCCAATAAAAAGTCCGGCTCTCCTCCTCTTGCCCCACTTGCAGTTGTGGAGCCCCCAGGGCGAACAAATTGGGAAACAGAAGCAACCACGCGGAATAAATCGGTGAATGGTTTCCCGGGAGCAGTGGCACGAGCAAATAAAGCAAGACCGCGATCCCACACAACGCCAGCGCAAGCGGCCAGATCACCCAGCCGTCTTTCCACAACAATCGAGCCAAGATGGGTGATCGGGACATGGGAGGATTTGGGGAAGAGGGCTGGGGTGAGGGATCTGTAAGATCCAGCCGCGTAGCGGCGACATACAATAGCCTGGGGCGTCAGCCCCAGGAAACGCAACGAATCACGCGCACCAGCCCCAGCGGGGCGACATAATTCCGACACTCATCGCTATGCCGCCCCGCTGGGGATTCCAACTACGCATTGACTCTGGCTCCAGGGGCTCACGCCCCTGGCTATTCTCTTTCGCCGCTACGCGGCTGGGCTAACGCCCGCGCGACGACTTAAACCACTTGCCGTGCATGATTCACGGACGGTTCCGCCGCGGGCGGTGTGCCGTGGGTGCAGGCGACGAAAATGTCTTCCAGGCTCGGATGCCGGCGGTCGATTGACACCACGCCCGCGGCCGCTCGGATCGCCGCGGCATCCTCGTCGGTGAAATCTCGAACCATCATGTGCAACTGCCTGCCGCTGCGGGATTGACTCAGAACTTCTCCGCTCGGCAAAGGAATCTCGACCATCGCGTCGGCGAGCGTCACCGTGACATCCGCCACCGACTCTTTGAGTTCCGAGAGTGGTTGTAAGATTCGCAGTTTCCCTTCATGCAAGATCGCGATCCAATCGGCGACCCGCTCGACTTCGCTGATTTGATGGCTGCTCAAGAGCACCGTGCGGCCGGTCGCCGCGCGGTCGACCATGCTTTCTAAAAACTGGCGGCGGACCACGGGGTCGAGCCCCGAGGTGGGCTCGTCGAGAATTAGCAACTCGGGCTCATGGGCGATTGCCAGCGCAAGAGCCACCTTGGCTCGCTGCCCTTTGCTGAGCTGGCGAATCTTACGGCCGCCAGGAACTTCGAAGTGCGCAATCAATTCATGATAGCGCTGCAAAAATCCTTCGGGATAGAACGCCGCGGTGAACCAGCCGATCTCGTCGGGACGCATCCAGTCATAAAGCGCCGGCGCGTCGGAGACGTAACCGATCTTGCGACGAATCTCGAGCGAGTATTTGCTCGAGTCCTTGCCGAGCACCGTCGCCGAGCCACCATCGGGACGAACGAACCCGGTCAGCGTTTTGATCAGAGTCGTCTTGCCAGCGCCATTCTCCCCAAGCAGGGCAAACACGACTCCCGGAGGCACATCGAAACTGACGCCGTCGAGCGCCTTGCAATCGCGGTAGTGCTTCTTGAGATCGCGGATCGAAATCACCGGTTGCATTGAAAGCACCTCCTCACAGGTTTTGTATCTGCTGTTCGAACATCTCACGGAGCTGCTCAGTGCTGAGACCCGCGTGCAGGGCCTCGGAGAGAACGCTGCGAAGTCGGTCGGCGAGAATCGCCTGACGAGCTGCGTCGCAGCGAGGCGCCGCGTCGGCGCGGACGACCAACCCACGGCCGCGGAGCGACTCGAGCACTTGGTCGCTTTGCAGCTGCTGATACGCGCGAGCGATCGTGTTGGGATTGATCGCCAGCGTCGTGCTCAGCTGCCGCACGCTGGGAACCATCTGGCCCGAAACCAAAACCCCTTCGGCGACCGCAAACGTCACCTGCCGGACGATCTGCTCGTAGATCGGGACGCCGTTGCTGGTATCGATCGAGAATCGCATCGCACTCGCTCACTCTGGTGTACTAGAACGATAGTACGGACAGGGCGTGCGGAAGTCAAGCGAGTAAAAAAGAGAAAACCCCGAGCGCCGGCAAGCCAGCCCCCGGGGTTCAGTGCCCGTTCAGTACTCACTACTCACTACTCACTACTCAGTACTCCGCCCTCTACCGCCGCAGGTTGAGCAGCTCGTCGAACAATTGCTGCGTGGCGGTGATGACTCGGCTGTTACTTCGGTACTGGGTGCTGGCCAGGACGAGGTCGACCAAGTCCTTACCGACGTCGGTGTTGCTCAGTTCGAGCGCTCCACCGACGACCGTCCCGATCCCGTTTTCACCCGGGGCGCCTTCGACCGGCAGGCCGGTGTTGACGCCTTGGGCGAAGAGGTTGTTGCCGCGTTGCTCGAGACCGACCGGGTTGGCGAATCGAGCGAGCACCAATTGGCCGAGGTCGCGGGTCACACCGTTGCTGAACATCCCGCGGATCTTTCCATCGTCACCCACGGCAAAGCTGGTCAAGATACCGGGAGCCGAACCGTCCTGGCGGGTCGCGGCGAGCGAAGCTTTGGAAGCGGCCAAGCCGGAGACGCTGGAGAAATCGAGGTCGAACTGCAGCGGCGAGGCGCTCGGGTAATCGTTGCGGGCGATATTGATCGTGCTGTTGGTCGCCGAGACGAAGTTGCCGTTGCCATCGAAGCGGACCAGTCCGGTGCCGACCGAAATGTCGGTGCCCGAGAGGGGCTGGTTACCAGGGCTGTCGGCGTACCAGCGGTAGACGGTCGACGAGTCGGTTCGCTGTTCGAGCACGGTCGTGACGCGGACGTTGATCGGCACACCGAGCGTGTCGTAGGCGAGGAAGTCGGTCGTGGCGCTGGTCCCGACGGCTTCCTGAACCGACCCGAACGCCAAGTTGGGGACCGTCACATTGCCGAACTTGTCTTCCATCCGGAACGCCGTCAGGTCGATCTCGAGCGCATTGTCTTCGCCGTTGTTGCTGACGATGCGGATCGATCCGTTATGGATATAACCGCCGGGAACCAGGTTTCCGGTTTCGCCCTGAATGTTATTTTCTGAGACGGGAATCGGATTCGCCGAGTCGCCTTGAACGATTTGGATTCCGGAGGCTTCTTCGATGAAGTCGATGTAATCCTGGATCGTCGAGGTGGAGGTCACTTCGAACGTGGTCTTGCCGAGCGAGCGGCCCCCCTTGCTCCCTTCGTAGCTGAGGGTTCCTTCGGTGAAGACCTTTTCGTATCGCAACCCGTCTCGTTTGAGCACATCGACCAACAGCGTGTTGTTGCTGATCGTCGGCCCATCCATGTCGAGCCGCTGGTTGCCGCTGACCTCGAGGTCCGAGATTTCCGCGTCGGTCTTGCTGTCGATGAACGTCTCATCAGGGCTGACCGTGTCGACCAAGTAGAAGTTGTTCTGGTCGTTCGCTAAGTTGCGATAGATGCGGATTTCGTCGTAGGCTGGAAAACCACCGAGCGGCGGCGGAACCGGAGGGGTGGGAAAGTCGCTCAACTGGACACGGCTATTGACCACGTTCCGCGGACCGATCATCACGCTCGGTCGGCTCTCGGGCTCCCCCGCTTTGTGGTAGGTCACCATGTAGGTGTAGTTACCACTGAGGGTGTCCATGTTGAGCTCGGTGGCCGTGGGGGCCACCGAGCCGTCGTCGACGAAGGTGCCGCCCGGGGCGACCGTACCGATTCGGTTAAATTCGGTGCCGTCGGCGTCGGTCCGGTAGACGTTAATTGCTGGATAAGAACCGCTACCTGGAGCGGCCGGCATGTTCGCCAGCTCGATTCGGCCTCCGGCCCCGACGGTGGCCGAGATCGCACCGCTGGGAACCGCTTCGTTTCCGGAGGAGTCGACGTAGGCGATCCGGTACTGGTACGTCCCCGCGGCCAGGGTGCCCGCACCGGCGGTGTTGACGGTGACCGCAGTCGCCTGCGTGATCGGCGAGGTGGCGATCGAGACGTTCTCGCCTTCGGGCCGCGGCACCGCTTCGGTGCCAAGTTTGACGCTTTGGATGACCTCGGCGACCGTGCCGACCTCCCCTTCGGGCGTCAGCGTGCCTTCGAGCGTGACGACGCTCGTTTCCTTCGCGACGCTTTCCGAGCCCATCGGGGCGGTCAGCGAGGTCAGCGACGTCTCTTGGATGCGGAACATTTCGTCGACGCCATAGCCGAGCAACCGCTGGCCCGTGGAGTTGACGAACTCCATGTCGCTATTGAGCTTGAAGATCCCGTTCCGCGTGTAGAGGCGCTCGCCGTTGGAGCCTTGAACCTGAAAGAATCCGTCTCCCTGAATCGCGAGATCCGAGTCGCTGCTGCTGATCTCGATCGTGCCCTGTTTGAAATTCAGAGCGGTTTCGGCGACTTGCACCCCGAGGCCGGTTTGCCGAGGGTTGGTCCCGCCGGTGGTCTCGGTCGGGGACGAGCCGAGCGACATCGTTTGCAGCAGCTGCGAGGCGAACACCGCCCGTGACGATTTGAAACCGGCGGTCTGAGCGTTTGCCAAGTTGTTGCCGATGACGTCGATCTGCGTTTCCGCAGCGGTCAAACCGGTCAACGAAGTTGAAAGCGCTGAAGCGAGACCCATCGATTTGTGCTCCCGTGCGGTGATCGATCACCGCACGCAAGCAAGCGACGCTCTGCGGCCGGTGATCAGCATCATGCCGAATTGATCTGACGAATGTTCTTCATATCAATCGTCTGTTGACCCACGTGAACTTTGACGGTTCGTAAATTCTTGTCATCTTCGTCGACTTCGACTGTCACTCGGTCGACGACGCCTGTAACGTCGCCGGCACTGCCAAGCCCGGTGATCTCGCGGCCGATCAGGCTGCTGGCCGTCACCATCTGCTGGTTCGAAGTCAGATTCGACAAGCTGTCGGTCAGCTGATTCGTCGCTCCGATCTCGCGGATCTGGCTGATCTGCTGAATCATCTGCGCGTTGTCCATCGGATTCATCGGGTCCTGGTTCTGCATCTCACTGATCAGCAGCTTCAGGAACGAATCCATGTCGATGTCGCTGAGCCCGTTGCCGCCGGGACTCGACGAACCGGAACTCGCCGCAGCGCCAGTGCTACCATCAATCCGTGACACTCGAACCACTCCTATAAGAATCGCAGGGACCGGCCGAGCTTAGCGTCTCCAGCTCCTCGGCCGCCAGTTCAGCCGCGGGCTGCCCCATCGTCGCCTTTCGCTCCGCGAAAGTAGCGCAGCCCAGAGTCGCCTTTCGCTCCAACCAAGGAGCACAGCAGCGCTACTTTCGCGGTGCGAAAGGCGACTAAGCCACAAAATCGAGGCTGGTCCGGGGCGCGAAGGGGCTGGGCGACGCTGCTGAGGCGGTTGCCGGAGCCGCGGCAGCGGGTCGACCAAGCGGGACGGAGCTCTGCCGGCCGCGCTGCCAGGACAAACGCTCGCCACTCCCCTGCCCTTGCCGCTCTCCTTGCCCAAAAGCCGCTTCGCCTCCTCTCCGCCCCTCCCCCTCGGCTCGGCCATCGACTTCGATCTCGAACCGCTCGATGAGCAGCCCGGAGTCGGCGAGACGTTGCCGCAGCTCAGGGAGATGTTCTCGCAACACACTCCGAGCGGCTTCGCTCTCGGCTGTCATCCGGCCCTCCATCCGCTGGCCATCGATCCGCAGATCGAGCCGAACGCTGCCGAGTTCCGCCGGGTGCAGCATCACCTGCACGCGTCCGCCCTCGGGACCGAGTCGCTGAAAGGCTCGGGCGACGCGTTGCACGAGCCGCACGCGGTCGGCGTTCGAACCGCCCTGGACGCGTCCCTCGCCCGCTTCTCCCTTGACGCTGCCGACGCTCCGGCGGGCTTCGCCCCCGTCGAGACTCAACCGATCTCCGCTCGTGGCGGTCGATTCGACTCCCTCGGCCTTGGCCGCGGCGGATGTTGCCGCGGGCGGAGCGGCGGCGGCCGCCGCACCGGCGAGTGGCTGTGGCGAGGCTCCGCTCGACGGCGTCCCGACAGAGGGAGGCGGCGGCACTTCAGCGGTGCTCTCGAGTGGCTTCATCTGGGAGACCAGTTGATCGATCGCCCGATCTCGCGAGGCCGAGTCGGCGTTCCGCTGGCCACCCGCTGGGCGCTGGTCGTCGCCGCTCCGCTCGTGCCGCCGGTTCTCGTCACGGTTGCCCGAGTCGCGGCCGCCGTGAGAGCTTCCGTCTGCCGCGCTGTTCTCCGGACTCGCCTCCACCACCGGCTGCGATGCTTCGCTGCGGGGCCGTTCACCCTCGGCACTGGCCGGATCGCTGGCCTCGACCGCGGCGGCACTCGGCTCCCCTGTGGGGCTGACGGCAGCCGGCAGCGGTTGCTCGGTCGCGGGACGGACCCGCTCGCCTTCCTGGCCCTCGGGCGAATCACCCGCCTGGCCTGTTGCCTCGAGCGCCGCGGATGGCTGGTCGACCGCCGGCTCCTGCGGCGGAGCATCTCCAGTGGGAGTCGGCGGTGGGGTAGCGCCGGCAAGCGGCGAGGTCTGCGCGGCGGCGACGACCTCCTCCTCCGCGGCGTCGGGGTCCTGTGGCGAGTGGGCGGACGGTTCCGAGCCATCCCCAGCCGATTCCGCCGCCTCAGCCTCAAGTGGAGCGACCGAACCCTTCGCCAGCTCCGGCTCGTCGTTCGATTCCGGCTCGCCCTTCAGCTCCGGCTCGCCCTTCGATCCCAGCGCGCCCTTCCGTTCTAGCTCCCCCTGCTTCGCCGGTTCTGACTTGGCCGCGGCGGGGTCCACGTCAGCGGCTTCGAGTTGCTCGTCGTCGTCGGCGGCGGCGTGTTCCGCGGCTTCGCTGGGCGGCAGTGCCTGAGGATCGAGCGTCGCGGCCGAAGGTTCGGCTCGCCGGTCGTCGTCCTGCTCCTCATCGTCGCTCGCCGCAGCGGTGGGCGATGACGAGGCGGCCGATGGACCGGAAGGCTTGGGAGCGGCGTAGTCGGCAGGTGCCGCAGGGACGCTCGACGGGGCGGGAGTCGCGGCGTCGAGCGACGCGGGCTCAGGGCCAAGGGTCTGGCGGAAGATCGCGTCGAACGTGGCCAGCAGGCCGCCCTCGGACGCTCCACCGACCAGCGAAGACGAAGCCGTCGCGAAGCCTGCTCCCGGAGAAGCACTCAGCCGCGGCCGAGCGGACTGGGCCGTCCAACCGGCTGCGTCTCGATTGCGTTGAACGTCCACCCACGCCCCCCTTAGGAATCGCCCCGCCCCAACGTCGTTGGGCCCCCAGCACTGTCGACCGGTGGGGCGCCGCGGGAGGATTTAGCCGGTGGGCTGTCCCTCCGGATCCTGGCGTGCTTGCTCGATCAACGATTGCTTGGGGTCGCCTTCGCCCAAACGGCGAAGCACTTCGTAGAGTTTCTCGGTTTCGTCCGGACCGGCAAACTCGCCCAGTATCTTCTTTCGTTTATCGGCTGGCATGGCTTGAACGATATTGACGACTGTATCGATTTCTCCGTCGTCGTACATCATCACGAGTTGAGCTTTGGCCTGGGCCGGGTCGAGGACCTCGAGCGTCCGCTGGACTTCCTGCATGCCCTCGTCGCGGGCCCCTTGCTCGAGTTCCGCGAGCTTTTTGTTGAAAGCCTCGCGGCGGATATCGAACCGCTGCTCCTTCTCCTGCAGTTCACGCAGCATCCGCTGCAGCTCCTGATGAAAGCTCATTTGCGACTGCAAGCGAACGTCGCTATCGAAACTCAGCTGAGCCCGTTTTTCGAGCACTTCTTCGAAGCTCGGCGTCTCGACCGTTTGCGATTCTTCGAGCAGGGTCCGCAACTGGTCGCCGCTGATATCGATCCCATTGGCCAAGGCGACGATCTTCAAGCCGGATTCGGAATTCAGGGCACCGCGGGCGGCGAGCACTCCGAGCACGAGCATCTGGGTCAGCACGGTTGCCACGCAGAAGCCGGTCAAAACTCTCCAAATCATGATTCTTTCTCCCAGGTGGAGCCTGAGCCGGCCGTGCCGCGGCGAGCCGCGCGAAGGGTTGCGAGCTCGTCGAGCGCGTCTTGTTGAACGCGAAGTTGTTCGGCCTCAAAACGTTCGGCCGTGATCTCGCGGAGCCGTTCCAGCTTGCGACATTCCTGTTCGGCGACCGTCAGCCGCTGCCGGCGGCGTTCGACCTCGACCTCGATCTGTCGCCGCTGCATCACCAGATCGCGCTGCTC
Source organism: Candidatus Laterigemmans baculatus (assembly GCF_010367455.1). Classification (GTDB taxonomy): domain Bacteria; phylum Planctomycetota; class Planctomycetia; order Pirellulales; family Pirellulaceae; genus Laterigemmans; species Laterigemmans baculatus. The sequence continues at coordinate 22,055 of NZ_WRPR01000062.1, forward strand.
GGCGTCGAGCTGCAGATCGTAGCGCCCGCGGCTGAGCAGTTGCTCGACCGTCACGTGGCCGACCATCGCTCGGCCCGCTTCCTCCCGAGTCCGTTGACGGTCCTGCTGCAGCTCGGCGATGCGCTCATCCAGGATGTCCAGCGCCCGCTGCGCCTCGGCGACGTACAGCCGGGCCGCATCCCGCTCGTTGTGCCGGAGCTTCAAGATCGCTTCGAAGCGGAAGGCAAAGCGAGCCATGTTCAGGCGATCCCGTCGGTGTTGCCGGCAGCCAAGCGGAGCAGCAGCTGACCGGTCAACTTCGCCGGATGCCGCTGCTCGGCCTGCTGGGTCAGGAACTCGCGGATCGCTCCCCGCATCGCAATCGCCTTATCGAGCTCGGCGTTGGAGCCCGAGCGGTAGGCACCGATGGCGATCAGATCGGCGTGCTTCTCGTACTCGGCGATCCAGCGGCGGATGGTTGTCGCCGCCTGCCGATGCTCGGGCGAGACGAGCTGCGGCTGCAGTCGGCTGAGGCTCTCGAGCAGATCGATTGCCGGCCAGTGGGATTGGCCCGCGAGCCGTCGAGAGAGCACGATGTGGCCGTCGAGCAATCCGCGGAGCGTGTCGGCGATCGGCTCATTGGTGTCGTCCCCTTCGACCAGCACCGAATAGAAAGCGGTGATCGCGCCGCGCTCGGTGCGGCCGGCCCGTTCGACCAAGCGGGGCATCATCGCAAACACGCTCGGTGGGTAGCCACGCGTCGTCGGAGGCTCGCCCGCCGCCAACCCCAACTCCCGCTGGGCCATCGCGAACCGCGTCACCGAGTCGATCAACAGCATCACGTGTTTGCCTTGGTCCCGGAGCGATTCAGCCACGGCCGTCGCGGTCCACGCCGCCTGCAGTCGCATCGTCGCCGGCTGGTCGCTGGTCGCGACGACCAACACGCTCCGCCGCAAACCTTCTTCCCCGAGCGCTTCCTCCATGAATTCGCGGACCTCGCGTCCCCGTTCGCCGACCAGCGCGATCACGATCGCGTCGGCCGAAGAACCCCGGGCCAGCATCCCCAGCAGCGAACTTTTGCCGACCCCCGAGCCGGCAAAGATCCCCAGCCGCTGGCCGATGCCACAGGTCAGCATCGAATCGATCACGCGGACGCCCGTCTCGAGCGGTTCGCGAATCGTCGGCCGGTCCAGGGACGAAGGCGCGTCGCCATCGACCTGCGTCCGCGTCAGCCCGCTCGGCAGCGGCAGGCGATCGAGCGGCCGTCCCAGGGCATCGATCACCCGTCCACAGAGGCTCGGCCCGACCGCGACGGTGACTCCATCGGTGACCACTTCGACGCCGTCGCCAGCGGCCAACCCACGAGCTTCGTCGAGCATCGCCAGCACCGGACGGTCGCCGCGAAAGCCGATCACCTTGGCCAGATACCGCTCGCCACCGGAAGCCTCGACGCGGCACAGCGCGCCGACCGCCGCGCTCAGTCCCTCGACTTCGATCGAGCCCCCCGCCACACCAGCAACCCGGCCGCGGATCCGCGCCAGCGGTCCGGCAGCCATCGAGCGGGCAAGCGCCGCGGCCGTGGGCAAGCGATGCGACGAAACCGAAGCGGAGGTGGTCATGCGAGGAGTTCCGCGAGTCGAGTGAGTTGTTCGTTCAGTTGCAGATCGACCGTTCCCCCGTCGCGGCGGACGACGACTCCGGCCGGCTCAACCGACTCATCGGGCTCGATCCGTGAATCCTCCGGCAACCCCGGGGAGGAGAGAAGTTGCTCGAGCGCTTCGCCGTGGGCGGCCAGCGTCTCGGGGTGGACGGCAATCACCAGCCGCCGGGCTGTCTTCGCGGCCTGGACGGCTTCGGCGGCCCAGCGGACGACCACGGCCGGTTCGGACTCAAGCCGAGCTCGGACGACCCGCTCGGCGGCCGCCAGCGCGGTGGCGACGAGCGTCGCGCGAAACTCCTCCAAGAACGATTCTTCGAGCGTGCCGATCTGCTGAGCGGTCTGTTCGAGCACCGGCATCCGCGTTGCGACTTCGCGTTTGACCGCGGCAGCGACTTTCGCGTCAGCTTCCTTGGCCCCGGCGGCCAATCCGGCGGCCCGACCTTCGGCATGCGCCCGCTTCTTGATCGCTTCGGCTTCCGTCCGAGCGACCTCCAACAGCCGAGCCGCTTCGGCTTCGGCCGCGCGCAGATGGCGGGCACCGGCAGCGGCAAAATCATCCAGGTTGAAATTGGCCACCCCCGAACATTCCCGCGTCGAGCGGGCTGCGTCCTGAGGGTCCGATGATTTTAAAACGCTCGCCACAGCCGTTTCCGAAAAAGGAAGGTCCGAGGAAAGGAGGTCAGGACACCTTTGCTAGGCAGCCTTTGCGGGGGTGGGGTAAGCCGAGCCAGCGGCGACCGCAGCCGCTTTCCGCTTCGCTTGGTCGATCTCGCTCAGCTCCAACGGGCCGATCGCGCGGAGCCGCTGGCGGACTTCCTTGGCCGAACGGCGGGGCATCGTGCGGAGCAGCCGACGCACGCTCCGGGGGGGCAAGCCGCAGAGCGTCAGCAGCGCTTCGCGGGCCGTCAGTTCGGCCAGCGTTTGCCGCAGCTGCTCCGGAGGAAGACGTTCCAGCAGCGCGTTGGCCTCGGCGATCTCGGGCCACTCAGCGGAGCCGTCCCGCAACTGGCGTGAGTCGGGCAACTGGCGTGAGTCGGGGGGGCGGTGGTTGGCGAGCGGCAGGATCCGCGGTGCCGAGTCGTCGCCCTCCCCTGCCCCACGGTCAGCAGCCCCACGCTCAGCATCAACGGCCCGTTCCGAGTCGGCCGCCGGACTTTCCGGTTGCGGGCTCTCCGGTTGCGGGCTCTCCGGTTGCAGTCTGGCCGCGGCGGTTCGGTTCAGCGAGTCCGAAGCGGGTGGCCTCGCCGCCGGGTTCCGCTTGGCGGCTTCGGCCAAGGCGGCGGCGACGGTCGGATCGGCGTCGCCCAAGCCCGCGCCAAGGGCTTGGCGGTCCTCGGCGTCGAGGGCGCTGAAGATCGAGGTTAGCAAGCGGTGCCCTTCGCCACGGCCCACCTGGTCGACCGTGCCGATCAAACCGCGCAAGTGTCGGCCGATGTCGTCGATCACATCTTGAGGGACTTCTTCCAAGCGACTCAGCCGGCGAATCGCTTCGCCCCTCGGCTCCGGAGCGAGCTGTCGCAGCAAGCGAGCCGCCTGGCGGGGATCGAGCGAAGCGAGCACGACGGCGATCGTCTGCGGATGTTCGGCCCCGATCGCGCGGAGCAGCGTCGCGTCGGAGACATCGTTGAGAAACTTCAAACCTCCACCCGAGTCCGCGGTGGGCGATCCTGCGGAGGCGGATCCGGCGGAGCTTTCCGAAGCAGCTTCGGATGGTTCTCGGGAAGCGTTCTCGGAGTGCGGTGGCGCGGCCGCTTGAGCGGGCTGCGCTGGGGGCGACTGGGTGGCGGAGACGCGGCCGACGAACGCGGAGACGGTGCGACGGACTTCCAGCGGATCGACATCCGCGAGTGCGGCAGCCGCAGCGCGGATTCGGGCCGCCTCTTGCGGGGGCAGATGGGCCAGCAATCGTCGCCGATTTTCAGCGTCCAAATTGCTCAGCAAAATCGCCGCTCGACGGAGCGAGGTTTCGGAAGTTCGTTGCGTAGCGACCATCGCGACACAGCACGGAGCGGTGGAACCGGGGGCGTTGCCATCCTCCGTGATGGCGACAGGCCCGCCTCCTTATACGCCGGGGGAGCCCGCGGCGCGAAGATGAATCAGGCGGCCGACGCATCCAACCAGGAGCGGAGCACGCTCGCGGCCGCCTCGGGGTTAGCCCCCACCACTTGGCTCAATTCGTCCTTGAGGTGCTGGCCGGTGACGGTCAGCCGTGGACTCGGCGGCATGTCGACCGGGAGCGGATTCTCTTCGGCCGGAGCCGGCTTGGGAATCTCCAGTCCAAACCCTTCCTCGAAGTCGGGACGCGGCAGCCCCGGACCGGCTTTGGCCACCCCGCGGGCCACCAACAACGCCAGCACGCCCAGCCCGAACAGGGCCAGCGTCTGCCACGAATTGGCCAGCCAGGTGAGCGTCTGGGCAGCCGTCGTGGGAGCCTCCACCGCCGGCTCGGGAAGATCGCGGTGGTCCCAGACTTCGATCAGCGGAAAGGGATCTTCGCCCGCCGAGACCGAAAGCAGCATCGGCGAGAGCGCGGTCTTGATCTCCTCGACCGTGGCCAGCTTCAAGCGGCCGCGGTCCTCGGGCGTCATCGGTTTGAGGTCTGCGGCCGAAGCCTCGGGATTGGAGCGGAAGAAATCGTCGCGCCAAATCTTCTCGTAGTAGCTCTCCGGAACACCGACCGAGAACGAAAGGCGCTTGGGCTGCAGCGACGCGGTGCGGGAGATCTCGTACTGTTCACCGGCAACTTTTTTGAGCGCCTCGTTGCGCTGCGTCGTTTTGCTCGTCTGCGGCGGTGCGGGATCGATCGCCGCCGGTCGGTTGCCGTAGGCGTTGCTGGCCACCCCCGGAACGCCTCCGGGGAGCGGACGCGAGCTCTCGATGCTCAGCTGGGCCGATTGCTCCTGCAGCGTCGTGGGCTGGGCGTCGTACTGCAGCGAAGCGGTTTCGGAATCCATCGTCGGATCGATCTCGACGGTCGCATCGATGCTCAGCGGACCAAAACCGGCCAGCACCTGATGGGCTTTGCGAAAGTAAAACTGCTCCCAACGAACGCGGGCCTGAAAGAGCGGGCTGTCGGAGTCCTCCTCGCCCACGCCATGGGCATTGACGTCGGTCACGACGACGTCGTCGGCCTCCATCCCGGCATAGCTGGCGCGGACCATCTCCTTGATCTTGCGAATCATGTGCGGGGGCAAGGGATCGCTCCCGACCGGATTGACCACGACGCTGGCCGATTGCCGGTGGTTGCCCGCGAACCCCTTGTCGAGCACGCTGTGTTCGACCGACGCCCGCAGGACCGAGGGAAATTCCGCGATGCGGCGACCGAGATCGCGTTCCTTGGCGTGCGCTTGGCGGTCCAAGCGGTGGGAGTTCAGCTCCCAAGGGCCCGTTGATTTCTGAACATCATCGACGAACGTGCGGGTGTGCAGCGGCAGTGCGTCGGCTTCGCTGATCGCCCGAATGTAGCGGTCTTTGTACTGGCTTGGGACGGAGATTCGGTTGTGTTCGACCTGCCAATCGCGAAGCTCCGCCGCACTCAGCGCCGCCTGAATCTTGGTGATCTCGTCGTCGGTCAGGACTTCACCCCCGAACAGCCGCTCCAAGGAGTCTTCGCTCCCGATGCTGGCCGAGAGCATCCACAGGCCGATCGCGATCACCGCCACCATGGCGACGCCGATGACCCGCGTCGGCAGCGGCATTTGCAGGAAGGAGTCGCGGAGTTTGTTGACGGTTTCTTGCCACTGATTCATCGGGATCAGACCTGCATCTGCATGATTTCACGGTACGCTTCAAGCAACTTGTTGCGGACCTGGAGCATGGTTCGAAACGCCATGTCGGCCTTCTGAACGGCGGTCAGCACCTCGGCCGATTGCACGTTCCCGCCGGTCAACATCTCGTGGACCATGCTGTCGGCGTCGTGCTGCATCTCGTTGACTTGGCTCGCCTGATCGACCAGCAAGTCCAGCATCGAAGGGGCAGTCGGCGCACCCGACTTGCCCGTCGCTTCCGCTCCGCCAACGCGAGCGGTCGGACCGAGTTCCAGCCCCAACTGGCTGCGGAGCCCCCCCTCGCCGCGAAAACCGGGCGGCTGCGGTGGGCGGAGCGTCGAAGGGAACTGGATCGGTCGGAGCATGCGGCTTAGGCAATGATGCTGAGGGTTTCACGGCCCAAGTTCTTCGTGATCTCCATCACGCCCACATTCGCCTCGTAGGCCCGCGTCGCCTCAAGCGCGTCGACCATCTGCGTGCTGAGATCGATGTTGGGATACGCCACATACCCCTTCCACTGGCCCTCCTTGATCGCCAGCGGATGCTCCGGCTGATAGCGATAGAGCGGATCGGACTGATCGGTCACGATCTCGTCGACGCGGACGCCCGCAGCCCCCGAAGCGGTGCGGTTGACGTCGTCGGTGCGGAGCACGACTTGGCGAGCCTGATACGGCTTGGCCTCGCCCGCTTCGTTGACGAGCGACGACATGTTGGCGATGTTTCCCGAGAGCGTGTTGAGCCGCGTGCGTTGGGCGATCAGCGCCGACGTGCTGATATCGATCGCTCGAATCGTCATCGCAGAAATCCCTTACGAGAAACGGAACGGACACGAGAAACGAAGCTGAAAAGGGGCGTCACACGCGCTCGCTGATCGCCGCGCGGAGGACGCTGAACTGGTGGCGCATCAGCGAGATCGCCATGTTGTGCAGCGACTGGTTCTTGGACATCTCGGTCACTTGCCGCTCAAGGTTGACGTCGCTGCCATCGTGGTAGACCAGCGTCTCCATCGCCGCGCGAGGGCCTGCCATCGGATCGTCCGCGGCCCCGCCGGGCGACGCGAGCGGTGGCAGCTCCCCCGGATTCCGCTGGGCATCGATGGCGGCGGCCAGCGACTGTTCGAAGTTCGAGACCGAGAGATCGCGGGCCCGATAGTCGGGAGTGTCGACGTTGGCGATGTTCCCGGCGAGCAACTCGTGCCGCCGCGCCGCAAATGCGGTCGTCTGCTCGAGCGCCGGAAGCGTCGTCGATTGAAACAGTCCCTGGATCATCTCGCCTCTACGCCGCTTCGCGGAGGGCTTGCGGGCGGCGGAGGGTGGCCGTGACGGCGGCGCCTCCCTGGGGGCAGTTTTGCCAGAGCAATTCGGCGCCGAGCGAGGCGGCGACCATCGGCAACCGCCGCGGGCGCGACTCGATCGGCGGGCCGTTGTCGGCGACTTCGATCTCGCAGCTCCCGGCGGTCTGCCAGAGCGTCAGCGTGATTTCGCCGCCAGCCGGAAGACAGGCGAGCGAGCCGCGGACCATCGCGGTGACCAGCTCGGTCAGCCGCCCCGCGTCGACCGAAAACTGAGCGCCGGCCGGAACGTCGACCTCCAGCTGGACTGGAGCGTCGAGGATCGCCGTCCGGGCCGCTTGACTCAGCAGCTCGCGAAGCGGGACGGGCTTGCCCAGCGGGGCAGGCTTACCCAGCGGGACGGGACGGGACGATTTCGAATTCTTCGAATTTTGGTTCATGCCGAGGCGGCTCCACAACCGAGTAAGACCATCAGGGATGGCTGTACTCGCTCCGGGCCGCTGGTGGCAAGAGGAATCCGTCAGCCGCTGGCCAAGTCGAGCGAGCCACCGCTGCTCCCGGAGCGGTGCGCAGCGGCCGATCTCCCGCCTGCGGCGTAGGCCCGGGCCGCGGTCGCCGCCCCGGTGGTCCGACCGATCGCCGCGAACAATTCATCCCGCCGCTGGAGCATCGCTTGCTCGCAGCGTTGGTCGATCGCCAGGATTTCCGCTTGCAGCCGTTCGGAATCGGCGATCGCGTCTCGGGTCCGCTGGCGAGCCTCCGGGTTGGACCACTGGCGGCACTCGGCGGGGACTTCGGCCATCGGCTTGAGTTGCTCTTGGAGCACGCGCAGCCGGTCGACCAGGGTTTGCTTTTCGTTGAGCGTCCCCATCAGACTCTCGACCAACCCCGATTCGATCGCTGCTTCCTGGCGGCCGGTGACCGCAAGGATCTCAGCCAGCAAGTCGCGTCGCTCGCCGACGAGCCTGGCCATCCGCTCGGTTTCGGCCGCCGTCATCGACCGCTCCGATTGGCCGCCCGCCGTGGGGGCTGAAGCGGGGGCTGGGTGTTCAAACGTGGACATCGTGCATCCTCTCGAGTTTGTGCAGCGGCTGGACTATTGCAGCCACTGGAGCAAGGCTTGCCAATCGTCGCGGTCGTACCGCGTCGTTTCGGCCAACTGTTGGTCTTCTTCCGGCGGGATTCGCTGGAGCAATCGGGTCGCTTGCTGCAGCACGCGCGCGGCATCGGCACCGCGTCCGAGCTCCTCATAACACTGCCGCTGCCGCAGCAGCGCCTCGAGGGCGACCGGCTCGTTCATGAACTGCTGGGAGATGTTTTGGTAGGCCTCGGCCGCTTCGCTGAACTTCCCCAGCTCGTACCACATGTCGGCTTCGGCGAGGAAGCAATTGCGAAGCATCGATCGCTCCCACGGTTCCAGCTCCTCCCGCTGGTCGAGGATGCTCAGTTGCTGGCGGAGCTCCCGGTACCGCTGCTGCGCTTCGCTCAAATGCGCCGCCCGCTGTTGGTTCAGGATCCGGCGGGCCGATTCGAGCGTCTCGGGATCCCCGGCGACGATGCTCGGCCAAAACGCCGCCATCCGCCGCGCCTCGGCGGCCAGATAGGTCGCCCGTCGACTCCGCTTGAGATTTTCATAACTGTGATCGCGATAGGCAGCCTGATCGAGCCGCAGAATCGCATCCTCAAGCAACTGTTGGTTGGCGGTGAACCGAGCGATGGTGTCCGGATTCGGCTGGTCGCCGGGCCTCAAACGGCTGCCGACCAGCGTCGGTGTGGTCAACTCGAGGTACTCGCGATGGGCCTGCCGATACAGCGACTCGCCAAGAATGAAGAGCGCGTCGCGGTAGACGGGGCTGCTCGGCGCGAGCTGGCCGTCGAACAGGTTCTGTTCGAGCGATTGGCGAGCCGCGGCGGTTGCGCCGTTGGCCAACTGGGCGACGGCGGCGAGCAAGCGGGCTTCGTAACGAAGCGGATCGCGGGGATACTCGCCGATGCAAGCCTCCAGCGGACGGAGTGCCTCCTGCGGTTGATCGAGCGCCAGCAGTGCCCGCCCCTGAGCGATCAGCCCCCGAGCTTTCCGAGTTCGCTGTTCGTACCGCAAGTAGTCTTCGAGCAACTCCAGCGAACGCTTGAACTCGCGGCCAGCCTGATACGATTCGATCGCCTCCCAGAGAAGATCGACGTAGGACCGATCGAGAAAGTGCAGCTCGGCCGCTTTGGCGTACGCCTCGCCGGCCAGCCGCAAATGCTCGCGGGCCTCGCGGCCCTCCGAGCGTTCCTGCTCGTCGTCGGCGGCGCGCGCGGTCGACCGGGCCAGAGCCGCTTCGCCCCATTCGCGATAGGCATCTCCCTGGATCCGAAGCGATTCCGATTCCTCGAACACCGGAGGAAGCTCGCGCGCGATCTCGATGGCTTCGGCATAGGCACCGGCCGCCCGCATCTGATCCACGACGACGGTGATCCGATTTTTGAGCACCGGCAGGGTCAGCCATTTGGTGTCGTAGGTCAGCGGGTCGCCGATCTCGCGGACGATGTTCTCCGCGACCTCGACCGCCTCGGCGAACCGGCCTGCTTCGGCCAACATCTCCAGTTCCTCGACTCCCGAGCTGACCGCTTCGGCCGTCTGGTGGCGATTCAAGCGGAGACTGTTGAACAGCTCCAGCGCCTCGGCGGCCCGCCCAGCACTGCGGAGCGCGCAGCCGGCCAGATAGCGGGCTTCGGCTCCTCGCTCGTCATCCCCCCGGCGGTCCATCTCCTCGAGGATCGCGATCGCCCGGTTCCACAATTCGACCGCCGCTGGAGGAGGACCCCCGCCGCCCGATATTCCGCCGCCCGATATTCCGCCGCCCAGTGTTCCGCCGCCCGATATTCCGCCGCCCGCTAGCGAGGCGGCTTCGGCCATCAGCCGCTCGGCCTTCGCCTGCTCGACCGCGTCGGCGAATTCTCGATCGCCCGCGGCCCCTTGATTCTGGCTTTCCCCCTCCGCAGTTCCTTCGCCCAGAGCCCGCTCGCTCGCGATTCGCTCGGCCAGAGCCTCGAGTGTCGCATCGGCGTCTTTCCAGCGGCCCATGGCGGTGAGGACTCGAGCTCGCAGGAGCTGAGCCTGCGCTTCGGGATCGCCTTCGAGGTTGGGCAGCGCGAGCAAGCGATCGATGTCGGGCAGGGCGTCGCTGGCGTCGATTGCGGGACTGCGGAGCTTGGCTTCGGCCAGCGGCAACAACAGCTCGCGGGCCAGCGTTGGGTCTGCCGCGATCGCTTCGCTCAGCGGCGAAACCGCTTCGGCAAAGCGGCCGAGGGTGCTCAGCCCGAGGCCGAGCAGACGCTGGCCCTCGGCCTTCCGCCCCGGCGGAAAGCCATGTTCGACATTCCACTCGAGATGAGGCACTGCGAGGGCCGTTTCGCGTCGCACGAGGTCGGGCTCGGGGGCTTCGCTCGCCAGCCGCACGCCGGTAGCACCCACCAAGAACCGCCACATTTGGGCAACTTCTGGGGCTTCCTCCGGAGAGACCTCGAGCGACTCGACCAGCCGCCGCGCCACGTCGTAGTGGCCGGCAACGTATTCGGCAAATCCGAGTCGAACCCGATCGGCAGCATCGACCGGCCCGCTTTGCAACCAGCGGTAGAGCACTCCGACCGTTCCGACCGCAGCGGCAATCCCAATCGCTCCCAAGCAGGCCATGGTGAGTGCCCGCGCGAGCCGAGAGCCGCCCCGCGACTCTGTCGCTATCTTCGGGGACTGTTTATCCATCGCCCATATTTCTCGTGTCCCTTGAGCCGTAGGCGCTAGCCTCGGGCTCATTCCGGTGCGTACCGCGGGATGACGCTGTGCCGCAGGGGCGTCCCGCCAGGCTCGATCCGTTCAACAGCGTGACGGAATTAGCGGAGTAGCGCCGTCGGCTAAACCGCTCAAAGGCCCGAGGCTAGCGCCTACGGCTCAGAAGCAGAACCACCCAGTCAAACCAGCTAGCACAAAAGGCGCTTCGGCGTAAAGAGCTCAGGGGTGAAACGGTTCGATGTGGACGTGGACATCGCGGACCCGGGGGAACTGGCGGAGCACGGCGTCTTTGACTTCGTGCCCCACGCGATGCCCTTCGTCGACCGTCAGATGCCCGTCGACCTCGACATGAATCTCGACGAAGAACTCCAATCCGCTCTTTCGCACCCGCAGCTTCTCGACGCCACAGACCTCGCGAGGTCCCTTCGCCGCGGTCTCGATCGCTGCAACGGTCGTGGCGTCGGCCTGCTGATCCATCAATTCAGCAGCGGTCCGCGAATAGATCTTCAGCCCCACGTAGACCAGCAGCAGGCACATCACGAGCGCCGCCAGCGGATCGACCGCCCAGCCCTGCGGCCCGAGGCGATAGCCGACGAACAGGGCGAGCGCGATCGCGGCGGAGGAGAGGGCGTCGCTGCGATGATCCCAGGCGGCGGCGGCGAGGGCTGAGGAGCCAAGCCGTGCGGCGGCGCGGCGAGTGTAGTGGTAGAGCGATTCCTTGGTCACCGCGCAAGCCGCGGCGATCCAGATCGCCGAAGATCGCGGCGGGGCGACGTGCAAGGTGAACTGCCGCAGCGTCTCGACCGCCAGCACGACGGCCGAAAAGGTGACCAGCAGTGCGACGCTCAACCCGGCAATCGATTCCGCTTTGGTGTGACCATAGGGATGGTCCTCGTCCTCCTCGCGCTGCGCCACCCACAGCCCCCCGCGAACGACGAGCGAACTGGCGACGTCGCCGAGCGAGTTGACCGCATCGGCCAGCAGCGCCGCCGATCCGGTGAACAGGCCTCCGGCGAGCTTGGCGACCAGCAGCAGGACGTTGGCGGCCAGCCCGACCCCGGCCGCGCGGGTCGCATCGCGATACACCCGCCGCCGGTTGGCGAGCGAGACCTCGCAGCGGCCCCCACCTCCTGGGTCACCAGCTGCGGGGTCGCCGGCTGGTGGCGAGCTCACTTGGCTGACGCGAGGTCGGCCAACTGGACGGTCGCCCGCTCCTGCTCCTTCTCCAGGTATCCCCGGCCGTATTTGACGTTCACGTGGTCCCAGGGGAGCTTGTCCATCAACTGGTACGGTTCGTGGACTTGCCGCTCGACGTCGATCCCCGCGTCGGCGACCGCTTGCCACCACCGCTGCGGATCGAGGTGTTCGGTCCAGCCATCCATCCGTGCTCCCCGCTGCCAAGCCAACTCGATGGCCCGTCCGGTCCGCCGGTCGCCGCGGCTGAGCACGCCTTCGAGCAGGCTGGTCTCGACGTCATGGCATTTGACCGAGACGCTGCGGATCCGGCGTCGGTCCCGCATGAACTGGTGCGCCCAGCGAAAATACTCGCGGCGCTGCATCGCGTTCCACTGATACGGCGTATGCGCCTTGGGGACGAAGTTCGAGACGCTGGCCGTGACGCGGGCGTAGCGGCCGGTGGTTTCCTTACCGACCGTCGCGATCGCTTCGGCCAGATCGACGATCCCCTCGAGGTCGACTTGCCGTTCGCCCGGCAGCCCGCACATGAAGTACAGCTTGACCGAGTCGAATCCGTTCGCGAACGCCGACCGGCAGCCCTCGATCAAGTCTTCGTTCTTGATCTTCTTGCGGATCTGTTCCCGCATGTCGTCGCGGGCGACCTCCGGAGCGAGCGTCAGGGAGCGGCGACGCTCGCTGCCGAGCAACTGGGGCAACGAGCGGAGTTGATCGTTGACCCGCAGGCTGGGGACGCTGATGTTCACGCCGAGCGGCTTGAAGACCTCGTGCAACCGGCGGACGAGCGGCTCGAAGTGCGGGTAATCGCTGCTCGAGAGCGAGAGGATGCTGATCTCGTTGAACCCGCTGTTCTCGTAGCTCTCCAGCGCCGCATCGACGATCGTGTCGACTTCCCGGATTCGCAGCGGCCGCTTGATTGCCGTGCTCTGGCAGAAGCGGCAGAGGTGGGGGCAGCCCCGCATGATCTCGATCGCGATCCGGTCGTGGACGCATTCGACGTAGGGAACGATCGGACGGGTCGGCAGCCGCATGCCGTCGAGGTCGCGGATCACGCTCGGGGCGATCGTGGCCGGGACGCCGCTGCGGGTCCGGTTGAGCGCCACCACGCGATCGTTCTGGTACTCGGGCGAATAAAACCGCGGCACGTAAGCGTACTCGAGCCGCTGGGCGACTTCGAAGACCGCTTCTTCACGCTGCCGCCGCCCCGCCTCGCCTTCCAAATAGCCGCCGTCGGCCGCTCGCCGCCGCTCCCGCACGTCGAGCCACAGATCGCACAGCTCGGGCAGCGCCGGCTCGCCGTCGCCAAAGACCATCACATCAAAGAAGTCGGCCATCGGCTCGGGGTTCTGACAGCAAGGACCACCGGCGACGACCAACGGATCGCGGAGCGTGCGGTCGGTGCTGTGCAGCGGAATCCCTCCGAGGTCGAGCATCGTCAGCACATTGGGGCTGCTGATCTCGTACTGCAAAGAGAGTCCGAGGAGGTCGAACTCCGAGAGGGCGGTAAAGGTCTCGAGGCTGTAGAGCGGAATCTGGTGCTCGCGGAGCTGAGCCTCCATGTCCGGCCACGGGCAGAAGACGCGCTCGGCGGCCCAGTCCGAACGGCGGTTCATCAGCGAGTAGAGGACCTGCAATCCATGGTGGCTCATCCCGATCGTGTAGGCGTCGGGAAAGCCCAAACAGAGCTTGCCGCGGACCTCGCGGTGATCCTTGACAACGATGTTCCGTTCGCCACCGACGTACTGGGCGGGCGTTTGCACCTTGGCCAAGACTTTACGCTGCAGCAGCTCGAGTCGTTGGTGATTGATCATCCTGCTTCTCCGGGTCGCTGGGGCTTCTCGCCTCTCCTCTTACCGGTACGCTATCCTCGCGGAATAGACCGATCCTACCAAGAGGCAAGTATGAGTGATTTCGAAACCGTCGGCAAAGTCAGCGACTTCGTCGAAGGTCGCGGGCAGGCGTTCGCCGTGGACGGGCGAATGGTCGCCGTCTTTCGTCGCGGCGAGGAGTTTTTTGCGATCGACGACCTCTGTCCCCACATGGGAGCGTCGCTGGCCGAGGGGCACGTTGACGACGACACGGTCACCTGTCCCTGGCATGCCTGGCGGTTCTGCATCAAAGACGGCACCTGGGAAGACAACCCGCGGACCAAGGTCGACGTCTTCGAAGTCCGCGTCGTCGGCGACGAAGTGCAAGTCCGCGCGAAAGATTGAAAGAGGGGGGCGTCTCTGGGCGGGTCAACCAGCGATTCTCGCCGACCGTTGTTTCAATCAGCCGCCACGCGCTAGCGTCCGGTTTCTGCCGCGTCTGTGGAAACCGGGGGCTAGCGTCCGGCGGCTGATTTGACCTCCCGGGGGGGAGGGTGACGCAGCAGGGGCCCTAACTCCCTGCGATTGTGATCGACTCGCCGACCGCCAAAACCACCGGTTCGGCTTCGGTCGACTCCCGCACGCGCTCGGCCCAGTGCTCGGCATCCTGTTCGATCGGGGGCCAGGTGTTGTAGTGCGCCGGAATCACTTGTTTGGGCTCGATCATCTGGATCGCCTCGATGCTCTCGACCGGGCCCATCGTGAACAGGTCCCCGATCGGGAGCACCGCGACGTCGATCTCGCCCCGCGTGATCAGCCGCATGTCGCTGAACAGCGCCGTGTCGCAGGCGAAGTATGCCCGCACCTCAGGGGTCTCGATCAAGAACCCGCCGGCGGTGCCGCCATACGATCCGTCGGGCAAACCGCTGCTGTGCAGGGCCGGCGTCAGCTGCACGCGGCCAAAGGGGAGCGCCACTGAGCCGCCGAGATTCATCGGCTGCGTTCTTTCGACCTTGTGGTGCTTGGCGAACCAGTTGGCGATTTCAAAATTGGCCACGACCGTCGCATCGCAGCGCCGAGCGATCGACGCGACGTCGGCCACATGGTCGAGGTGTCCGTGCGAGACCAGGATGTGGCTGATGTTCTCGATCTCGTCGGCCGCGATCTCCGCAGCCGGATTGTCGGTCAGAAACGGATCGAGGAGCACGCGGTGGTGATTGATCTCGATCAGCCAACTGCCGTGGGAGAGCCAAGTCAATTTCATTTTGAGTCCTTTTCGACCAATCGCTGGTAGGTGACGCGAGCGACATCGGCCATCACGTGTTGTTCGGGGACCGCCGCTGCCGCCTTGAGATGCTTTGCCGCTGCGTCAGCGTTCCCTTCGGCGTGCTCCAACAATCCGAGATACAGGTCGGCGTAGAAGCGGGCCGAGCGACGCCCCGCCGAGCCAGCCGGAAGCGCATCGACGGCTGCCTCGACCGCCGCTCGGTCTCCCGTGCCGGCGTAGAGGGCGTGGATCTCGCGCATCGGCACCCGGCGGTCTCCCGGTGCCGGCAAGATCCCCTTCCGCGCCGCCTCGAATCCGTCCACCGCGGCGACGCAGATAAAGTGCCAGGTGGCGTTCTCGACATCCCGCGGATTCACTCGGCGGTGCGCTTCGAACTGCGCGCGGCCTTCGCGATACTGCCCCGCCAGATACTGGGCGATCCCACGTTGCCAGAGGTACGGCATCGAGGGCGGATCGAGCTCGGCGACGCGGTCGAGCGCCGCGACTGCTGCTTCGACCCGCCCTGCTCTGAGCTCGGCCACACCCTGATCGAGCAACGCGTCGACCGAGGGAGGCTCGGCGGCCTGCACGCCGCCTGCTCCTGGTCCAGCAACGAGGAGTGGGGCCAGTCCGCAGAACAGAACGAATGCTGCTTGCCGCCGCATGGAATTAGCTCCGGCCGAGGTTCTTGTTCATATTTTTCTTGTACTGCTCGACGCCCGGTTGTCCGTAGGGATTGATCCCCAGCAGACGACCTTCGACGACCGTGGCCAGCATCAGCATTTGCAGCAGTTGGCCGATCGTGTGGGGATTGATCGACGGCAGGACCAGATTGGTCGTCGGCCGCTGATCTTCGTGGAGCGCATCGTTGGTGCCCTGGATCGCCGCCGACATGATATCTGGCAGCGATTTGTCGGCGATGTCGTTGAGCGTGTCCTGATTCCGCTCGCTCTTGCCGACGGCGAGCGGGTCGCTGCGATAATCGCGGGTGATCAAGTTGTTGAAGACCTTGTCGCTGCGACCCTGCTGGTGCTGCTGGTGACGGGAGTGCAGATCGCGAGTGTTGACGGTCGTCAGCGGCGTTGCCCCGAGCCCTTCCTTGCCGAGCGATTCGGCGAGCAACTGATCGTACCAAAGCCCGATCGACTCGAGCGATTTGCTCCACGTGCTGAGCACACGGATCGTCGCCCCGCGGTTCTTCTCGAGCAGATGGTTGACCGCGACGTACTGCAGAACCACGTTCTCTTCGGGAGCCGCCGAGGCGAAGTGCTCGTTCATCGCGATCGCTCCCTCAAGCAGCTGCACGCAGTCGACTCCGAGCATCGCGGCTGGCAGCAGTCCCACGGCCGAGAGCACGCTGAACCGCCCCCCGACGCCATCGGGAACCGAGAAGATCTCTTCACAGCCAATCGCCGTGGCCAGATCGTGCAGCTTGCCGCTCTCGCCGGTCACCGGAACGACCAGCTGGGGCAGCAGCTCGGCAGCCGCACCGCCCAGCTCCGACTCCAGCGCCGCCAGGTACTGGCGGAATGCGACGGCCGTCTCCATCGTTCCGCCGCTCTTGCTGATCACGCAGATCGCCCACCGCTGCTCGGCCGGATCGTCGCCGTAGCCGCCGGCGGCCAGCCGCTCGAGCAGGGCTCGCGATGCGTCGTTGTCGACGTTGTTGCCCTCAAAGTACATCCGCGGTTTGCTGCCCCGGCTGCCTCGCGAGAGTTCGTTGTGGTAGGGATGGCAGAGCGCATCCATCAACGCTCGGGCGCCCATGTACGAGCCACCGATCCCGAGCACTGCCACCGCGTCGACGCGGTCGTGCAACCCGTTGGCGACTTTGAAGATGCGTGCCAGCTCACTCCCCTGCGGGTCTTCCCGGTACTGCCGCAGGATCTCGCTCGGCAACCAGCTGAAACGGGCGTCGAGCGGTTGCTTGTCGAGCGGGATATTGCCGGAGACGTATTGCTCGGGATCCAACTCGACCACGTCGTCGCGGATTTCCGCCAAGCGGGGATGGAGTTCCCCGAGTTCCGCTTCGCTCACGCCGTAGTCCGCGTTGATTGCTCCAGAAGGATCAAACCTCAGCAATTCCATCGTTTCGCCGCTTCTATCAGGAGGGAAGGTGTGTGGAGTCGCGGGAATTCTGCCCCAAGAGATGCACCGCCTCGGGGTCAAGGGCCGCCGGGTGAAGGATAGCGAACCTTCCCCCGGCTGAACACGTTCGCTCCCTTAGACCCTGTTGAGAGAGTCGCCAATTTGCTAAACCGAGCGCTACCTATCATTCAGCGCTGCCAACTCTCTCCCCAATCGAACCCTCCAATCCACCGAGTGTCATTCTGATGGACATGCACGATCTGACTCGCCAGCTGATGATCAAGAACGATTCGAAAATCGTGATGCTGGTCGCCGATGGCCTGGGCGGTTTGCCGATGACGCCCGGCGGCAAGACCGAACTGGAAACCGCCAAGACGCCGAATCTCGATGCCTTGGCCACTCGCGGCGTCCAAGGAGCCAGCATTCCGGTCAAACCGGGCATCGCGCCGGGTAGCGGACCAGGCCACCTCGGCTTGTTCGGCTATGACCCGATCCAGTACCAGATCGGCCGCGGAGCGCTCGAAGCGACCGGGATCGGTTTTGAGCTGCAGCAAGGGGACGTCGCCGTCCGCTGCAATTTCTGTACGCTCGACAGCGAAGGCAAAATCTCCGATCGCCGCGCCGGACGGATCCCCACCGAAGAGAGCGCGCCGGTGGCGATCAGCCTCCGCCAAATCCAGATCCCCGGCGTCGAAATTTTTGTCGAGCCGGTCAAGGAACACCGCTTCGTGGTCGTCTTCCGCGGCGAAGGACTCGGCGGCGACGTCGAAGATACCGATCCGCAAGCGACTGGCGTCGCTCCGCTGACCCCGGTGGCCCGCAACAAGGAAAGCGAAAAGACCGCCAAGGTCGCCAAAGAATTCCTCCGCCAGGCCCGCGAGATCCTCAAGGACCAGCCCAAAGCCAACTTCCACACCATGCGGGGCTTTGCGGCCAAACCGCACCTGCCGAGCTACGAAGTCGTCTACGGTTTGCGGGCCGCGGCGATCGCCGTCTACCCGATGTACAAAGGCCTCGCCCGACTCGTCGGGATGGAGATCGTCGGCCAGGCCCAGACCCTGCAAGACCAGATCGATGTGCTCAAGCAGAACTGGGACGACTACGACTTCTTCTTCATCCACTTCAAGTATGTCGACAGCACCGGCGAAGACGGCAACTTCGACGAGAAAGTCAAGCGGATCGAACAGCTCGACGAAGTCATCCCGCAGATCGAAGCGCTCGGCCCCCAAGTGCTGATCGTCACCGGTGACCACAGCACGCCGGCGTTCCTCAAGAGCCACTCCTGGCACCCGGTGCCGACCCTTCTGGTCAGCGATTGCTGCCGGCCCGATCCCCACACCACGTTCGGCGAAGCGACCTGCATCACCGGCGGGCTGGGGCATTTCGAAGCCAAATACCTGATGCCGCTGGCCCTCGCCAACGCCGACCGGTTGGGAAAGTACGGGGCGTAGAATTGCCCCGAAGGGGCCTCGACAATCCAGCCCAGGGCACAGCGCCGCGGCGGAGCCGCAGAGCGACGCCCTGGGTCCAGGATTCCCCACCCCCGTCGTCTGCCCCAACGGGGCGCCACAAGCCTCCGCGCACCGACAAACCCTGTTTCGCCCTTGCAGGGCTTTGCGTTGGATACGCGTCTTAAAACCCAGGGCGGCGCGATGCGGCTTCGCCGCGTTGCTCTGCCCTGGGCTGGTTTGTTTCAGCCCCTCGGGCTGTGTGCGACGCGTCGTTCCTCCGGCGACGCTTCCTCGCTCCCCCCTCCCCGGCGGCGGAGCAGGCGGCGGGTCCACTCCGGCTCGAGGAACATCCCGTTGGCGACGATCATGATCAGTCCAAACGTGATCATGCCCAAAAACAGAGCGATCCCGCCGTGGATGGCGACCGCCGTGGCCAACACGAACGGACGGGTCAGCCGCGGCCAGACCAGGGCGCAGTAAAAAGTCTCCCAGAAAATCGTCAGGTGCGTCGCTGCGGCGAAGAGCACCGGATAGTGCGCGACCCAGGTCAGGTCGAGCGACTGGTACTCGTAATTCGCCGCCGAAAACCACAGCGCCGTGCCATCCCACCACATCTCGCCGCGAGCTTTCCAAAGCCCGCCGAACAGATAGATCACGCACAGGTGCAGCTGCCCCAGCCGCGTGGCGACGCAGACCGCCACCGTGGGACGCGGCTCGGGAAACCACCACCCGAGACGCGGTGAAAGCGTGCCCCGCCGCTTTAGCATCCGGCGGCGAATCACGGCATCGAGCGAATACACCGCGCCGCACGGTGCCAGCATCAAGTACATCGCCAGCATCGTCGTGAGCTGGTCGAGCCCAAACAGCGCACCGGTCAGCCGGTGCACGATCATCAACTGGATGAACCACGCCAGGGGCGCGGTGAGGCGAGTCGCCAACCCGAGCATCAGGCAGGCCGAGACGAGAATCGCGAGCAGCTGGTGCAGCCAAAGCCCAGCGGCCGAATCGATCGACCACAGATAGCTCCAACCGGCATCGTCCGGACCAAACGTTCCGTCATGCAGACTGCGGGCGGTCGCGTTGTCGATCCACGCCTCAGGGCCCAAAAACGACAGCAGATCGCTGGCCAACACCAGATGGGTGTAGAGCAACATCGCGCCGGTGGCGATGCGAATCACCGCCAGCGTGTGGGGCAACCGCGGCGTGAACCAAAACCGGTCCCAGCTCGCAATGCTGTCGCGAAACCATTGAGCGACGGCGTTCATCGACCACTCCCTGGAAAATTGCCGCGCATCGGGCGGGCCTCGTCACCTTGGGGCGGAGCTCCAAAACGAGGCAGCGATCCAGCCTGGGGCTCTGTCGGCTCGTCCCTCCGCAGCCGGAGGCGGAACTCCGGCTCGTCATCGGGAAGATCGATGTACAGCTGCGGGTCGTCCAGCCGCAATTGCTGGGACAGAAATTCGGGCAGGCCCGCCAATTGGTGTTCGACGCGGTGGAACGTCAGCTCGTTGCTCTCGTGAGCGCGTTGCAGATGCCGGCGGATCGAACCTCGAATCGCCTCGTGCCGCTGGCGGTCGAGCGCCCACCGCTCGACCACGATTGGGTCCTCGGCCAACTCGGGCGGGATCTGAGCCGGCTGATAGGTATTGTGAAAGAATTCCGTCAGCATGAAATGACGGTGGTACAGCAGCCGCGGCCACTGGCGACTCAGATCGGGATACAGGTAGCTCCGCGGCTCCCCTTCCTCGCTTGGAACTTCGACGCGGATCAGATGACTCGGCCCGGGGTTCGGTGCGAAGAAGGCGTAGCCGTGATTGAGAAACGCCGCCTCGCTGTACCCGCGGACCGGAGCATAAAACAGCGACCCAGCCGGACTCGGACCGGTCGGGCCTTGCGTGGCGAATTCGATCGGTCGTCCGATCACCGCCCATAGATGGCCGATGATCAAGACGCTGAGGGCGAGCCGCCACCACCGCGTGGGGTGCGTACCATCGGAACGTTTCTCGAGAGGCATCGGTCTTTCCACACCCCACAACCTCCCCCCTGGGAGGGCCGTGATTTCAATCGTTTGAGCCGTAGGCGCTAGCCTCGGGTGAGCCGTAGGCGCTAGCCTCGGGTGAGCCGCAGGCGCTAGCCTCGGGTGAGCCGTAGGCGCTAGCCTCGGGCCTCGCAGCCCCAGGATTTCCGCTGCAGCCCCCGCGGCTAGCGCCGTCGGCTCAGGGTTTTCTGACAAAGCCTAGCTGGTCAGCGTCACTTTCTCACGCTGAATTGCCATCAAGTCAGCAGTGCCCAGCAGTTGGCTACCAAGTCGTTTAACGGCAAGCCGAAGGCGACTGTGTTTTAAAAAGCAGTCGCCTGCGGCTTGCCGTTAAACGATTTTTCCGCAAGCCGTACCAATCCAAAGTGGCGCTGTCCAGCAAGCCCAATCGGTCCCGGACCACTCAAAGGGACTCGGCGGCGAGGGGGGTTCCGAACCATAAAAAATCCCCGCGAAGGAAGATTCCATCGCGGGGATTTGGGTCGTAACCAGCATGGTTCCGCTGCGGGGATGTCCCCAAGAGCGGAGTGACGGGAGCGGAGTTAGCGGCTGGCCAACTCGGCTTCGCTGAATTCGAACGTTAGGTTCTCGCGGCTGCCGCCACGCAGGGCGATCGTCTGTTCTTTGCTCAGCTCGCGACCGTTGCGGCGAACCGAGACGCGGACGGTGTAGTTATCCCAGACTTGGCCGGGAGCCAACTGGGCAGTCCGGTAGGTGCGGACAGCGCCATCGATGTTGGTCTTGTTCCCCGCCAAAGTGACTTCAGCGTCTTCGGGAACGTTCACCGTCAGGATCGTTTCATCGGTCGAGGCCGCGATTTTCTCCTCGGCGGCGGGAAGATCGAACGCGATCCGCTCTTCCGAGCCGGCCCGCATCCGCACGCTCTTGACGTCCGAGATCGTTTCGCCATCGACGGTCTGCTCGACCCGCACGACGTAGGTGTAGGAGTACCCTTCCCGCAGTCCGCGGGAGAGGAACTGGCGAACTTCACCGGTGCTCTCGGTCGCTTCGCCATTGACGAAAACGCGAGCTTCGGCGGGAACCGAAACGGTCAGGATCGCCGCGTCGCCATGAACGCGCGCTTCGATCTGGCCGTCCGCAGCCGCTTCACCCTCGGCCGGCTCATCGGCCGGGACCGGAGCCAGATCGGAATCGCGCTGGCCACCCGGAGCCGCTTCGTAGCCCGGAGCCGCTTCGTAAACCGGCGCCGAGTCGTAGACCGGAGCCGAGTCGTAGACCGGCATGCCGCTGCCGTAGTAGACGCCGCCACCGGAGCTACCGCCCGAGCTGCCGTGCGAGTAGCTCATGTAGCCGCCCGAGGAGCCGTAACCGCCCGAGGAGCCGTAACCGCCCGAGGAGCCATAGCTAACCGAGTAGCTGCTGTAACCGCTGCTGCCGTAGGACCCGCCGCTGCTCGCGTAGGAGCTGTACCCGCTGCTGCCGTAGGACCCGCCGCTGCTGGCGTAAGCTCGCGCTGCCCGGCGAGCCGCCTTGCGAGCGTGCAGCCGGGCGAACAGCCCGTGGTGCCGCCGACCCTGCGTGTAGCCGCTGCTGCCATGCGAACCGCCGCTGCTGCCGTAGTAGGAGCTGTAGCCGCTCGAGGCATACCCACCGCTGCTGCCATAGGAGCTGTAGGCGCTGTACTTCGAGCTGTGCCACCCCCCCGAAGAACCATATCCTGAAGATCCGTACCCTCCCCCAGAGGAACCGTGACTTCCCCCGAAGGAGCCGTAACTGCCGAGGGAGCCCCAGCCTGCTTCAGACGTTCCGGCCGTGGCCCCGAGGACCAGCGCCATGCCGAACGCGACCACCTGTTGTCGAACCATTGTTGCCATCTCTCCTTGCTTGCATTGAAAGCGACTGTGCTGAACCGAAATTAAAGATAGCGGACGGCAGCGGCCGATCAACTAGCCTGGGCAATTTCTGTCGATCAGGCAAGCTGCGAAGTTCCGGTAATACGGGGCGGGGAATGGGATTGTAGTACTGCAAAGAGCGTTCCCCCCACTAGGACCCGCCGCCGGGCGGCCATGCTGCTAGCGGAGTGGGGTCAGCCGAACGTCGTCGAAATCCGCTTTTCCGGTGGCTCCAAACAGCCCGATGCGGACGATCGCCTCGCGGGTTTGCGGAGGAATGCGGAACACCCGGTCCTGGGTGCGCCAGTCACGTGTGCCGCGAAATGTGCCAATCCAGTACATCCCGAGCTCACGTCGCTGCGCGTCATAGAGGCTGATCGCGAGCGTGGGGAGTTGGTCCGTTGTGTCGCCGGCGGCCACCTCGTGGGTCCGCACCCGCGCTTCGAGCCGCACGCGGGAGACCGCTCGCCCGTCGAGGGCCAGCCCTTGGAGGAGGTGCGCGTTGCGGCCCGGAGTCTCGTTCTCGAACCGCACGAACTGATTCGCTTCCCGCGCGTTCGCTTTGCCGGCGGCCGCCCGCTCCCCGGCCGCCCGCTCCGATTCAGCGACCAGGGTGAACTGCCGCCCGTAGTACCAGCCGGGGATCGCGTCGCTCGAGCCGCCGCGGGACTCGAAGTCGCCGTTGACGATTTCGGGATTGGCCGGATCGGGCAGCTTGGTGCGAGCCGCCTCGGCCGAACCGGTCATCGGCACGAACAGCGTGGGGCGGAGGGCGGTCCGCACCATTTCGCCATTCTGTTTGGTCAGCAGATACAGCGTCTGCTGGTACCGCTCGCCGACCGGGATCACCATTTGGCCTCCTTCGCGGAGCTGGTCGACCAGGGGCTGGGGAACCGCCTCGGGGCTGCAGGTGACGATGATCGCGTCGAACGGTGCCGCTTCGGGCCAGCCCTGAAATCCATCGCCGATGCGGACGTGGACGTTCGCGTAGCCGAGCCGCTCCAGATCGCGTTCCGCTTGCCGCCCGAGCGCTTCGACGATCTCGATCGTGTAGACCTCGGCGACGAGCGGGCTGAGAACCGCCGCCTGATATCCGCTGCCGGTACCGATCTCGAGCACCTTGTCGGTCGGCTGCGGGTCGATCGCCTCGGTCATCGAGGCGACTGTAAAAGGGCTGCTGATCGTCTGCGCGTCACCGATCGGCAAGGCCATGTCGTAGTACGCTCGGTCCCAGAACCGGCGGGGAATGAACTCGTGGCGGGGCGTGGTTCGGATCGCCTCGAGGACCCGCGAATCACGGACTCCGGCCGGCTCAATCTGCTCGCGGACCAACCGCTCACGAGCCGCGGCGAACTCGTCCCCTGCCGCCGAACCCCAAGGCAAAATCAATCCCGCCATTCCGATCGCCCACAAAATGCGACTCACTGCCATCGTCGTTACCCTCGCTCTGCCAGGCAGACTTCCGCCGACCGCGCAGCTCGCGGTTCACCGGCAACCTTTCGCTAAGCCTACCACCCGCGCAAGCGACCGGAGCGGGAAAAGTTTGGGGAGCGGCGAGAAGCGAGAGGCGGAAGCCGGGAGCCGGAAGCCGGAAGCCGGGAGCCGGAAGCCGGGAGCCGGGAGCCGGGAGCCGGGAGCCGGGAGCCGGAAGCCGGAAGCCGGGAGCCGGGAGCCGGGAGCCGGAAGCCGGGAGCCGGAAGCCGGAAGCCGGGAGCCGGGAGCCGGGAGCCGGGGAGATTAAACCGCCGATGGCGCAGAGAGCGCGGATGCCTGGGTTCAGAATCTCAAATCTCAGATCTCAATTACCGGCGCCCGGACACCGGACACCGGAAACCGGAAACCGGCTCCCGGCTCTCATTTCCCGGAGCGGAGGAGGATGGCGACGCCGAAGACTTCTTCGAACAGGCCGGCGTTTTGCCGCATCGCCAGCTGTTCGAGCGAGACGTCGTCGACCGCGGGGATCTGGATCACCATCCGCTCGCGTTCGCGGCGGCAGCGGACTTCTTTGACGCGGCCGCTTCGCGATTCATCGAGCGCGATGGCCAGCCGCAGGATGGCGGCCAATTTGGCCACGACCACCCGCTGGTCGCGGTCGAGCGTGCCGTACCCTTCGTGACTCGGCTGGGGAAACGCGCGGCGATGGTAGCGGGCCAGGAGGGCGACGATCAGCAGATCCTGGCGGCTGAGCCCAAAGATTTCGCTGTTGCGAATCAGATACATCGCGTGCTTGTGATTGCTCCGCACGTTGACGAACAATCCGACTTCGTGCAGCAGCGCGGCGACGAACAGGATGACCTCGTAGCGGTGGTCGAGTTGGTGTTCGTCGCTGAGTTCGAAGAACAGCTTGCTGGCCAGATGGGCGACGTGCCGGGCGTGCGTCTCGTCGAATTCGAACTTGCGGCCGAGGCTGATCGCGCTCCGCACGATCTGGTTGCGGAACTCGGCCGTCCAGCCCTCGCGGGCCGCCATATCGTGCAGCAGTCCGTCGCGGAGATTGGTCCCCGAGACGAGAATCTGGTCCAGCTCGAAGCCGCGGGCCAGCATCAAGTACGTCAGCAGCGCCGGGCCGAGCGTCTCGGCTTCGGCGAAGCTGATCCCGTACCGCTGGACCAGCTCGTCGACGCTCCGCCGCAGCACCTGCGGAACCAGCGTTTGCAGTCCGGCCACGTCGAGCCGCGCGAGCGTGTCGGGATCCCAGTCGCCGAGCAATTGGCGGGCGGCGAAGCGGATGTCGCCGCCGATCGCAATCAGTTCGATCCGCGTGTCGACGCGGACTTCCTCGCGGATCCGGGCGACGGTCCGGCGGATTTGACTCTCCATCAACGCCCGCCGCTTGCTCGCCGGAGCGCCGAGCGAGCGGAGGGTCTGAGCCAACCGCAGCGAGCCCAGGCGGTAGGTATCGGAGAACAGCACGTTGCCGCCGCGGATGACCAGCATCTCGGTGCTCCCCCCGCCGACCTCGACGACCACTCCCTTGGCCGAAGCCAGGGCCGGATCGCGGTCCAGATGGGGCTGGATCCCCATGTAGGTGATCCGGTGGACTTCGGCTTCGTCGATCGCTTCGACTTGGATCCCGGTGGCGATGTACATCCGGTCGAGGAACGACAGCCGGTTGGTGGCTTCGCGGACCGCGCTGGTCGCCACGACGCGGAGCTGATCGGCGGCGATCCCATACTCGCGGAGCACGCGTTGGTAGGACTGCAGGACGCGCGCGCACTCCTCGATCGAACTGCGGCGAAAGCGGCGGGTCGTGAAGGCGTCTTTGCCGAGGCTGACCGGCTGCACGAGGGCGTCGAGCGGATGGACGCTCCCGTCGCCGCGGATCTCGGCGATCGCCATTCGCATGCTGGTCGCCCCGATATCGATCACGCCCACGGTCCGCGGGGGCAGTTCGGGGGACGCGTCGCGGTTGGCGGCGCCAGCGGCGGGGGGAGACAGTTCAGCCATGATTCACGGAGCGTCGAAGGAAAGGGACCATCAGACGAAGAGCGATAGCCCCGCTTCGGCAAGCGACCGGGTCAAGCGAGGGACGTCGACGAAGAGCTCCGCCCGCCACCCTGCCCGGCGTGCTCCAGCGACATTCTCGGGACGGTCGTCGGTGAAGAAGATCGACTCCGGCGGAACCCCAGCCACCTCGGCGGCCGCTCGATAGATCTCCGGCTCGGGCTTCATGTGCATGATCTCATAGCTCAGCACCGCATCGCGAAACCAGCTCTGGGCAACCGGCCAACGCCGGCTGAGGATCCACTGCCAATGGGCGGCGCACGTATTGGAGAGGATCCCGGCCGGGACGTCGGCCGCTTCGAGGCTCGCGATCACCGGCTCGATCGCCGTGTTGGGCGTGAACATATCGCTCATCGCCCGCAGCAGATCGGCCGTCTCGCAGCGGACGCCGAGCGACCGCCGAAACGCTTCGGCCAGCCCTTCGTCGTCCAGCTCCCCCCGCTCATAGCCGAGCTCCAGACCCGAGCCGTAGAGCGCCTCGAAAACTTGCCGTTCGTCGCGCTCGACCAGGGCCGCAATATTCCGACACGCAATGGCCGCATCGAAATGCACCAGCACATTGCCGAGGTCGAAAAAAACGTACTCGATCGCCGGACCGCTCATGCAACTCTCCATCGTCATTCCGAACTGGTTCCTGCAGGGGCCCCCACGGGCGGCGACGCGCCGGGCCGAGCGGTGTTATACCGCACCCCGCCACTTCTCCCCAGCCACGGCGCGCTCTCCCCCAGCCGCGACCGCTTCACCGCAGCCGGCTGCGGACTTGGTAATTTCCCCGACTGGCGTCGTAGTCGATGTCGATCAGACCGTCGGCGGCCATGTCCTCGAGCAACTCGGAAAAATTGGCGTAGTCGTAATAACCTTCGTTGAACCCCGGAAAGACACGGCGAACCGCCTGCTTCAGCGCTGACCCCCAGACGATGTCGTAATCCTGTTCGACCGATTGCAGGACTTCGAGCAATTGGTCGACCGCCTGCTGCTTCTTGGGTCGCTTGGGAGGCTCCTTTTTGGCAGGCCGCTCGGTGGCCCCGCGCTCGGACGCTGCCGAAGTCGCCGGAGCGGAGGGCGTTTGGCTTTGGGCCGCCCGACTCTGGGCGGCTCGACTCTTCGACGCCACGCGGACCAAGTCGTCGTAGTAAATGAACTCGTCGCAGTTGGCGATCAGCAGGTTCGACGTCGAGCTTTTGATCCCGCAGCCGAGGACCCGCTTGTTGTTCTCCTTGAGCTTGGAAACGAGCGGCGAAAAATCGCTGTCACCCGAGACCAAGGCGAAGACGTCGATGTGCTGCTTCGAGTAGCAGAGGTCGAGGGCGTCGACGACCATCCGAATGTCGGCGCTGTTCTTGCCGCTCATTTTTGTCTGCGGGATATCGATCAGCTCGATCCCCTGGGAATGAAAATCGCGCACCGCGTCGGCGTAGTTCCGCCAATCGCAGTAGGCCCGCTTGAAGACGATGCGCCCTTTTTCGAGTAGGCGTTTGAGAACCAAGCGGATCTGAAAATCGCCGCCCCGCATCTCGCGAGCTCCGATCGCGAGATTCTCAAAGTCGACGAAAACGGCGATCAGCGGCTCGGATGACATCTTGGAAAATTTCCTGTGCGTGAAGGGTGTCCTAGAGTTTCTCGACCGCAGTCGCTTCGCCCATGTTCCAGAAATGCCTTGATCGGGTAAAGAACCGTGAGACGCAACGGCCCCCTCGCCACAACTCGCCCCCTCTCGATCACCGCTTGCCTCGTGGGCCTCGTCGCCTGGGGGCTGGCCACGCCGGCACGCGCGGAGCTGGATGCCCAGGAGCAAGCCCCCGGGATCTACACCGGCACCGCACCGACCGCGGCCGAAGATTTCGAGCAACTGCGGTGTCTCGGGGTTCAGACGATCGTCGACATGCGGAAATTCCGCCCCCGCGACAGCCGCCGCGAGCAGGCGCTCGCCGCCCAGTACGGGATCGCTTACCACGCAATCCCGCTCGGCTTCTATCCGACCCACGACGATGCCCCGCAGCGCGTCCTCCAGCTGCTGGCTGCCTGCGCCGACCGTCCGGTCTACCTCCACTGCCAACTGGGACGCGACCGCACCGGATTGATCATCGCCCTCTACCGCGTCCGCCATCTGGGCTGGAGTCCCGAGGCCGCCTATGCCGCGATGGAACAGCAAGAATTCAATCCCCTGCTCCGCGACCTCGACCGCTACTTCTGGCGGAGCGTCCGCTGCTTCTAGAGCCGTCAGAGTAGGTCTCCACCCGCACCCTCCCCCCGGGAGGGTCGGGCTCTCAGGCCCGGGGAGGGCTCGCTGAATCTCGCCACGTGGAGGCCCCCAGTCTCGCATCACCCTCCCCGCTCGTTCCTCGCGACCCTCCCGGGGGGAGGGTGACGTTCAAGTTTTCTGACCGACCTGACGCCCCCCGCCCTACAGCATCCAGCGGAACGCGGGGACGAACAGCCGCGTCAGTTCCATCTTCGCTCGCTCGGCAGCCAGCTGCAGCGAGTCGTACGGATCGGTGGGCTGCCGAGTGGTTTGCGGCAACGCGC
Source organism: Candidatus Laterigemmans baculatus (assembly GCF_010367455.1). GTDB lineage: Bacteria > Planctomycetota > Planctomycetia > Pirellulales > Pirellulaceae > Laterigemmans > Laterigemmans baculatus. The sequence goes on from NZ_WRPR01000062.1 coordinate 50,256, forward strand.
GAGCCTTCTCGACCGGCGTCGCCTGAAGCAGCTCTTCGCGGATCGTCGCCTTGAGCGCCGCAGCGGCAGCCGGGTCGTAGGCCGCGATCGAGACTTCGAGGTTGAGGTACTCCGAGCGGGGGTCAAAGTTGTAGCTGCCGATGACCGCGATGCAGTCGTCGATGACCATCGATTTGCTATGCAGGTGGTCGGTCCCCAAATACTCCCAAATCTCGACGCCGGCCCGCAGCAACGTGCCCTTCAGATTTTGGTAGGCCGCATAGGTCGCCGGGCGATCGGTGCTCGACAGCGATCCGGTCAGCAACACCACCTGCACGCCCCGCTCTCGGGCCGCCAGCAGCGCTTCGAGGATCGGCGGGGTGAAGACCGGATAAGGGGTCTCGATCCAGATCGAGCGCTGCGCCTGCGCGATTAGCTCCAGCATCGCTTGCTGAATCCCGAATCCGCACTTTTGCGTGTCGGTGTCGTGCAGCACGGCGATCGCCACGCCGTGGACCGCCCCGCCCATCCCCCACCCTTCGGAACGCGACCAGTCATAACCGGTGTGCAGACCGACGCCGTGGCAGACGACGAGCGTTTCCACCGCGAGGTCGAGCAGGCGGCGAAAATCGTCCGGGGTGCGGGCGGCTCGCCACCGCGCCGACCACGCGTCATGTTCTCCCCTTCGACCCACAAGTGTCGCTCGATCCTCCTGTGGCGACCGCCCATTGAGGATCGGCAAATCGTCGACGGTCGAAAGCCCCCATCTATCGCGGGGGCTCGCCGGGAGCACGTCAGGTGTTTGCCAGAGCCACTCAAAGTAACGCTGGGCATGGGCGGCCGCCGACCCGCGGACATAGGCGTCGCAGTCGACGTAGTTCACTTCGTTCAGCCCAAAGTGCTCGTCCTTCAAGTTGCGGCTACCAATGATCATCTGCTCGCCGTCGACGATCAGCAGCTTGTCGTGCAGCCGTCGGTTCAGCCAGAGTGGCCGCAGCACGCGAGGGGGATGGTAGCGACGAATCTCCACGCCGGTGGAGATCAAATAGGTTTCGAGCTCATACGGGACGCGCGAGATCAGCCCGTCGACGAGCAGCCGCACGCGGACGCCCCGCTGGGCGGCGTCGCGGAGCAGCGCCAAAATCGCTGCCGGAACGCGGCCAGTGTCGACGGCGTAGTAGACGCAGACGATCTCCCGCTCGGCCTGCTGGATCAGATCGATGCGGCTCTGCAGCGCCTGGCGGTTTTCGGGCAACACGCGAAAGGCGTCGGCGCGGGCGGAGCCGGGAACCGCGGCCAGCCACACCCCGGCCAGCCAGAGTCCGGCAAACAGCAGGGACCGAGCGACTTGCAGCAGGCAACCCGCGGCCGAGCGGCACCGGAGTGTCACTTCTCCGCTTTGCCCTGCCGCGCCGATTCTCGCCGCTCGCCCCATCCGTGTCTCCGGGCTTCGTTCATGCTGAGGAGCCAGCAGGGGAGATCGGCCACGGCCACCACGCGAATCGTGCAAAGCCGCAGGCGGCCGAGCCATTTTCGCCACTTCCACCCGGGTCGTGCGGCTTCCGCCGATTGCGCCGCCCTAGTTGGATAGCGCCACGCTCTCATACGGAATCGTCATAACCTCAGCAGTGCCGAGCAGTTGATCCCAAAGTCGTTTAACGGCAAGCCGAAGGCGACTGCTTTTTAAACACAGTCGCCTTCGGCTTGCCGTTAAACGATTTTTCCGCGACCCGGTTTGCTGCAAACGAATCCAAAGTGGCGTCAGAGCGAAAGGCGACTGCGCTACCCGGCGGCTGGGCCGCAGTCGTGGCAGTATCCCCGCAGCAGGATCTCGGTGATCGTCCCCACCGCTGCGCTCCGTCGGCGGCTGCCAGCGGTCAATTGCACGTCGCCCAGACAGGTGACGCTGCCGCAATCGACGCACAGGAAATGCGGATGCCCCTCCCCTTCTTCCTGCTGCGGATCGGTCGCCTCGAACCGCCACAGGTGATCCCCCAGCTCGGAGCGGCGGAGCAACCCGGCTCCGGCCAGGTCGTTGAGATTGCGAAACGCGGTGGCTTTATCGACGCCGCTCGCCGCCAGCCGCTCGGCCAGCTCGGCGTGAGTCAGCGGCGCGGCCGCTCGGCGGATTTCGACCAGGGCGGCGATCCGAGCCGGGGTCGCCCGGAGCCCACGGGCCCGGATGTCTTCGCGGGCAGCGGAGCGGGCTTCGGAGGGACTGGCTGGCTGTCGGCCGCCGGCGGCGTTGGCGTCATTCATGGAATCGATCCTCACGGCAGGAACCCGCTTTTGAGCCGTAGGCGCTAGCCTCCGGCCTCGCAGCCCCGGACGTTCCGCTGCAGGAACCCGCGGCTAGCGCCGTCGGCTCAGGGTTTTCTAACAGAGCCTGGCCCCCGGTTTTCAATTACGCGGCAAGAACCAGACGCTAGCGCGTGGCGGCTGATAACAGTCAACGATGCGGAGCGAAAGGCGCCTGGCTCCACTCTAATCGCCGCTGCGCCTTCTTGCAATCGTTCTGCAAATACGTACGCTTTGCATCTTCACTTCCCGCTCCTCCGAATTTCGACCAGACCCATGTGGATTGTCGCGCTGCTGATTGGATACTGCCTGCTCGTGGCTGCCGCTTCGATGGCGGGAGGCTGGTTGCCGGCCCTGGTGCGGATGACCCACCTCCGCACGCAGCTGCTGATGAGTTTCGTAGCCGGGTTGATGCTGGGCATCTCGATGCTGCACTTGATGCCGCACGCCTTTGAGACTCTCGGCTCGGCGGCCTGGTCGGGCGGCTCGGTGCTCTCGGGGATGATCTTCATGTTCTTGCTGCTCCGCGCGTTCCATGTGCACCACCATGGCGACGCGCCGCTGGCGGTCGACCCGGCGGCGACGATTGCCGAGGCCCCGGAGGATCCGGCGCTGGCAGCCGAAGAGCAGCACCGGCACCTCTGCGAACTCGAAGGGCACGGGCACGGGCACGACGATCACCACGGGCACGAACACGGGCACGAACACGGGCACGGACACGGACACGGGCATGCGGGCCGGCCGCTCGGCTGGATGGGGCTCGTGTTCGGGCTCAGCCTCCACACGTTGATGGATGGCGTGGCGCTGGGGGCCAGCGTGACGGCCGACGCCGAGCATGGCGACTGGCTGGGGCTGGCCGGGCTGGGCACGTTCCTGGCGGTCGCGCTCCACAAGCCGCTCGACGCCTTTGCGATCACCTCGGTGATGCAGACGCACGGCTGGTCGCCGCGGCAGCGGGGCGTGGTCAATGCCATCTTCGCTTTGGCCTGCCCGGCCGGCGCGCTGCTGTTTTGGTTCGGGGCGACGCAGTTCCACCTCGACGGGATCGTGCTCGGATTGGGACTGGGCGTCTCGGCCGGGTTCTTCATCTGCATCGCCCTGGCCGACCTCCTCCCGGAAGTCCACTTCCACGATCACGACCGCGGCAAGCTGACCGCCGCGTTGCTGCTCGGCGTGGCCCTGGCCGTGGGGATCGAGAATCTCCCGGGTCATCAGCACTCCCATGGCCCCCACTCGCACGAAGCCCACGACCATGCGGGGCACGAGCATCACTGAGTACTGACTGCACGAACGAGTGGAATCGGCATCTTCACGCAATCTTCATTGAGTCGTGTGGCGTGAAAGCCGATGGTCGCAGGAGGCCCGGTGGCACAATCGTCAGGACCGCTCCAGAGCGACTCCAACCGGCACCGCGACTCGTCCTCTGGCAAATCCTCCGCCACTGACTCTGGCGGCTCGCCGATAGACTTTTTCGATCGCGAGGCCTCCGGAGAAATTTGTCGCGGTCGGAATCTCCGCCAGTCAATGTTCACGCGCACTCGCAAGGATGCGGGCGCGGCGACGTCAACTCGGATCGCATTGGAAGACAAGGATGTCGTATATGTTCGGGCGCACCCGCGTGCGTCGAATGGCGCTCGCGCTACTGTGCGTGGCCAGCGGCTCGGCGGCCTTCGCCGACCAACCGTCGCCGTGGACCGACGGGCTGATCGAGTCGGATCGCTCGGTGCCGGTCGTCCGCGCCGCAGCGCGGCTGCAATCCCCCGCACCCGTGCAAACGCCTCCGACCGAAGAAGCCCTTGAGGAGGAAGGGGGTGCGGGCTTGGGTGAGCGGCCCGAACTGGAACTCGGTGGCCAGCCGGGCGAGGATGACGACGCCGAGACGCTCGAGTCGCTAAGCGAGCGGCTCCGCGAGATGGAAGAGCGGTGGAGCGAACTGGACGAAGCCGAGGAAGAGGCGGCGGCCGCGGCGGCGAAGAAATCGTCGTGGGGGATGACCGGTCGCATCCACCTCGATTACTGGAACTTTGCCGACGACAGCCAGGGAGTGAACTACCTGGAGAACCGCGATCCAGCGGCGGACGATTTTGGGACCGATCCAGAAGACCGCTGGGCGTTCCGCCGAGTCCGGCTGGAGTTCTACGGCGAAGTCCCCGCCAATATGTTGTTCCGGCTTCAAATCGACTTCAACGAGCCTTCCGAGCCCGAATACAAAGACGTCTACATCGGCTGGCAAGATCTGCCCAACAACCACATGTTGCTGCTGGGCAATCAAAAGCGTCCGATCGGCCTCGACCACCTCAATAGCAGCCGCTTCAACGTCTTTGCCGAGCGGCCGATGGCTGTCGAAGCATTCAACGAAGACGCCCGCCGCATCGGGCTCTGCATGTATGGGTACAACGATGCGGAGACGGTGAACTGGCAGTACGGGATCTTTAGCCTCGAGAACACCGCAGTCACCGGCCGGCTGATCGGCGATTCGATGCAGATGGGCGGCTATGGGCGGCTGGTGCTCGTTCCCTGGTACGACGAGATCAGCGGCGGCCGGGGATACCAGCACCTGGGGTTCGCCGGCTCCGTCGCGCGTCCCGATGGCGATGCCACCGATGCCGACAGCAATGAGAACGAAGCCCGTTTTCGGACGCGTCCCGAGGCGCGGTCCGACGCCCGCTGGCTCGACACCGGCCGGATCGCCGGGGCCGAGTGGTTCGAGCAAGTCGGCTTTGAATCGATCACCAACATCGGCAGCTTGCAGGTCACCGGCGAGTACCTGGCGACGTTCCTGCAGCGCGACCCGGTTGCCGGCCCGGCGGATGATCTCGCGTTCCATGGCGGCTACATCTATGCCTCCTACTTCCTGACCGGCGAGTTCATCCCCTACGACCGCCAGAGCGGCACGATCGAGCGGGTCGTCCCGCACGAGAACTTCTTCCTCGTCGACCGTTGCCGCGGGGGCACCGGGAAGGGCTGGGGAGCGTGGCAAGTGGCCGCCCGGTACAGCTATCTCGATTTGACCGACAGCAACATCGAAGGCGGGATCGGCCACAACGTCACGTTCGGCTTGAACTGGCACTGGACGCCGTACTCGAAAGTCCAGACGAACCTGGTCCTCGGCACGATCGACAGCCGCGAACCGGTCTTCGATCCGGTGCTGGGCGAGACCTTCAGCGGTGGCGATTACGCGATCTTCGGCTCGCGGTTCATGCTCGACTGGTGAGCCGCCGGTGCCACGACCGCGGTCCTTCGCTTCATCCTTCCCCCCACGACTCGACGCCTCTCCTTCGACGGGAGTCCACGACCATGACGCTTCGCATCCTCGCTTCGGGCATGCTCCTTCTGTGCGGATTTGTATTCGCCCAGCAAACGCTGGCGGGCAGTCCCCACGCCCTAGCCCATCACGGATTCGCCCATCACGGATTCGCCCATCACGGATTCGCCCATCACGGATTGGCCCATCACGGATTGACCCACCGCCCCGCCAAACCCTCCTGTGCCTGCTGTGCACCGAAGCGCTGCCAGTTGACCGTCAGCACCGAGACCGAGGAGACGGAATGTTTTGACGTGGAGTGCAAGGACATCTGCATTCCGCCAGTGACGTTTCCCTGGCAGTGCCGCCCCAAGAAGTGTGGCCGGATCCGGACCGTCAACGTCCTGACCACCGAGACGCGGGAGCGGCAGGTCTGCGAGTACAAATGGGACGTGGTGGTGATCTGTCCCCGCTGTCGCGATGCGCTGCGGGAGGCGGGGTGCGAATTGGCGCCGGGGATGCAAGTCCTGGAAGAAGCGGAACCGACCGCCGCTAACGGGCGATGACGATTTTGCCGAAATGGGAGCCGCTCTTGAGGTACTGATACGCTGCGCGGACGTCGTCGACCGATTCGCATCCGAAGGTCTTGTCGATCACCGGATGCAGGTCGCCCGCTTCGATCGCCCGGCAGAGGGCCTCAAACATCACTCGGCTGCCGACATAGATGCCTTGGATCGTCAGCCTTTTGAAGAGGGCCAGCATCGGCGAGGGGTTCTGCTCGGGCGAGGTCAGGATCCCGATCAGGCTGACCGCTCCACTGACGCGAGCCGCTCGCAGGGACCGCTCGAGCGTCCCGGCCCCGCCGACTTCAATCACGTTGTCGACTCCGACCCCCCCGGTCCACTCTCGCGCCGGCACGTCCCAGTCGGGATGGGTGGCGTAGTTGATGCAGGCGTCGGCGCCGAGCTCGCGGGCCCGCTCGAGCTTCTCGTCGCTGCTGCTGGTGATGATCACGCGGGCTCCGGCCAGCTTGGCGATCTGGAGGGCGAAGATCGAAACGCCCCCGGTGCCGAGGGTCAGGATGGTTTGCCCCGGAGTTAGGCGAGCCAGCATCAAGGCCTGCCAGGCAGTCACCGCGGCACAGGGAAGGCAAGCGGCTTCTTCGAAGGAGAGGTTCGCGGGCATCCGCACCAGTCCATGCTCGGGCAGACGCACGGTTTCCGCCAACACGCCGTCGGCCGCGCCACCGAGTGCCGAAGCGAGCTGCGATTCCTCCAACTCCCCGTCGACCCAGTCGGGAAAGAAGCAGGGACAGACGCGATCGCCGACCGCGAACCGCCGAACCGCAGCGCCGACTTCGACCACTTCGCCCGCTGCATCGGAGAGCGGGACCAGCGGTGGATCGGTTTGAATTTTTCGGTTTCCCGGATAGCCGCCGCGGGGCATCGCCAAGTCGCGGAAGTTCAGCGACCACGCCCGCGGTGCGATTCGCACCTCGGTCGGCCCCAGGGGAGCGGGCTCGAAGTCGACTTTGCGGAGTCCGTCGAGTCCGGTCGCCGAGGCGAGTTCGTAGCGAAACATGGGGCGGCCCTGGGGGTGTGAGGAAGGTTGAGCGAGAGGGGAGACGCCTCTGGAGGGGCTCCGGAGGGCGGGGCTGCTGACGCCTTTCAGCGGATCGCACGATTGTTAAGATGGGGGCGCCGCGGGCATTTCCTGAAGCGGCCCCGATCGGGGACCGGCCCGACGAGCACCGATCGTTGACAAGTCAGCATCTCTCCTGGGCCGTGCAGGGGCCCTCCGGGTGGATCCCTCCGAGTGGCCTCCCGGAGCAATCTGCGCGCCCCACTCATGCAATTTGGCCGGTTATGACCGAGACTCTCTCCGAGACGCCGCTCACCCGTTGGCACAAGACCGCGGGGGCGACGCTGGCGCCCTTCGCCGGCTACGAGATGCCGATCCACTACGGCTCGATTGTCGACGAGCACCAGGCATGTCGCCAGCGGGGCGTGTTGTTCGACGTTTCGCACATGGGCCGGTTGCGGTTCGACGGTGACGGTTCGGCCGCCCTGCTCGATCGCCTGCTGACCCGCCGCGTGACCGATCTGCCGGTCGGAGGCGTCCGCTACGGGCTGGTCTGCAACGACGACGGCGGCGTGCTGGACGACGTGCTGGTCTCGCATCTCGAGACCCCGTCGGGGACGCGGTACCACCTGATGGTCGTCAACGCCTCGAACCGCGAGAAGATGATCCGCTGGATCACGCCGCAGCTGGCCGATTTCCCGCAGGTAACGATGAGCGATCGCACGGAGCTGACGGCGATGATCGCCGTGCAGGGGCCAGCCGTGATGGAAGCGGTCGGGCGGCTCTTTCGCAGCGATCCGCGGCAGCTGAAGTATTACCGCGCGGTGATCACCGAACAGCTCGGCAAGCCGGTGATCGTCAGCCGCACCGGGTACACCGGCGAGGACGGCGTGGAGCTGATCGTGCGGGCCGAGGAAGCGAGCCGCGTGTGGGAGAACCTGCTGCTGGCTGGCCGCGACGCGGGATTTGTTCCCGCTGGCCTCGGAGCCCGCGATACGCTGCGGCTCGAAGCCGGGATGCCGCTTTACGGCCACGAGCTGGACGAGCAGATCGATCCCCTCTCGGCTGGCTTGGCGTTCGCATGCAACCTGGACGGGCGGGAGTTCAATGGCGACGCGGCTCTCCGCTCGATCCGCGACTCGGGGCCGAAGACGGTCCGCGTGGGCTTGCGTCCCGAGGGCCGCCGCCCGGCCCGCGAGGGATGCCCGATCCTGGCCGCCGATGCCGAGCCAATTGGGCGGGTGACCAGCGGGACCGCCTCGCCGACCCTCGGCTATCCGATCGCGATGGGATATGTTGCCGCCGAGCACGCCGCGGCCGGGACTCGCGTGGCAATCGATATCCGCGGCAAATCGCAACCGGCGGTCGTCACCCCCCTGCCCTTCTACCGCCGCGAAAAAGCCGCAGCGAAGGCGTGAAACAGTACTCAGTACTCAGAAATCGAGTACGAAAATCCCCTGCTTCCTGAAACCTGCTACCTCTCTTTCCCGGAGAACCGACCGATGAAACCTGAAGAGCTGCTGTATGCGGAGTCGCACGAGTGGGTGCACGTCGCCGAGGAAGAGGGCCAGAAGGTCGCCACGGTGGGGATCAGCGCGTTCGCGGTCGAGCAGCTGAACGACCTGGTCTACATGGACCTTCCGGAGGCGGGAAAAAAAGTCTCCTCCGGTGAGGAGTTCGGTGAAGTCGAGTCGGTCAAAGCGGTCAGTCCTTTGTACAGTCCGGTCGATGGCGAGATCGTGGCGGTCAACAGCGAGCTGCCCGATCACCTCGAGCGGCTCGGCGAAGATCCGTACGGCAGCGGCTGGGTCATCAAAGTTCGCCTCGACGACGACGCGGCGCTCGGCAAGCTGATGGACCACGCGGCTTATCAAAAACAGTGCGCCGCCGAGGGCTAAGCGACAGCGGGCTAAGCGACAGCGGCGCACGGTCTCGTGGGCGAATCGATTCACGTCTCTGCATATTGGAACCCATGGCTTATTTTTTTCACACCGACGAAGACCGCCGGCAGATGCTCGCGGCGATCGGTGCCGATTCGGTCGAGGCGATCATCGACGCTCAGGTTCCCGCCGAGGTGCGGATGAACCGCCCGCTCGAACTCGGCCCGGCCGCGAGCGAGATCGAGCTCGAGCGGGAAGTCCGGCGGTTGGCGGCGGCGAATCTCTCGCCCGCCTCGCACGTCTGTTTTCTCGGCGGCGGCGCCTACGACCACTTCGTCCCGGCGGCGGTCGACGCGATCGCCTCGCGGGGTGAGTTCTACACCTCCTACACGCCCTACCAGGCCGAAGTCAGCCAAGGCAATCTGCAGGTGATGTTCGAGTACGAGACGCTGGTCGCCCAGCTGACCGGGCTCGACGTCTCCAATGCCAGCCTCTACGACGGCGGATCGGCGGCGGTCGAAGCAGTCCTGATGGCGCTGGCGATCACCTCCGACCGCTCGCGGGTGGTGACCGCCGGCACGGTCCACCCCGAGTACCGCCAGGCGCTGGCGACCTACCTCGAGGAGATCGACGCCGAAGTGGTCACGGCCGAGGTCGGCCCCGACGGCACCGCGGCGGATCTGATTTCGCGGATCGACGAGCAGACGTCGTGCGTCTTGATCCAGCACCCGAACTTCTTTGGGCGGCTCGAGCAAGTCGAGCAGATCGCCGAGGCGGCTCACGCTGCCGGAGCGCTGCTGATCCAGGTCTTCGACCCGGTCAGCCTCGGGGTCCTGCGGCGGCCGGGCGAACTCGGTGCCGACATCGCCGTCGCCGAAGGGCAAGGGATCGGCAATCCGCTCGCTTTCGGCGGTCCGTACTTGGGAATCATGGCCTGTCGCCAAGAACTGGTCCGCCGGCTCCCCGGGCGGATCGCCGGACAGACCACCGACCGCCGCGGCAAGCGGTGTTGGGTGCTCACGCTGCAGACGCGCGAGCAGCACATTCGCCGCGAGAAGGCGACCAGCAACATCTGTTCAAACCAAACGCTGCTCGCCCTGCGGTCGACGATCCACCTCGCCTTGCTCGGGCCCGAGGGACTCCGCGAGACGGCCGAGCAGTGCCTGCAGAAAGCGGCTTACGCCCGCCGCCAATTCGCCGCCAGCGAGCGGTTTGAAGTCCTGCACGAGTCGGCGACGTTCAAGGAGTTCGTCGTCCGCGACACCTCCGGAGACGTGGCTGGAGCGCTGCGGCATGCGACCGAAGCAGGATTTTTGGCTGGCGTCCCGCTGGAGCGTTGGTATCCGGAGCTGGCCGATTGTTTTCTTGTCGCCGTGACCGAGCGGCGGACGCGGAGCGAAATCGATTCGCTCGTCTCGACCCTCTCCTCGGCCCCCCGTTCCCTGGCCTCAGCTTCCGGAGTCGCCGCCGGTGCGTAATCAACAACACACCAAGCTGCTGTTCGAACTCTCGCGTCCCGGGCGTCGCGCCCATCGCTTGCCGCCGCTCGACGTTCCCGCCGAACCGCTCGAGAGCCTGCTGCCGAGCGAGGCCCTGGCCGACGCCCCGCCGCCCCTCCCGGAGCTGGCCGAAGGGGACGTGGTCCGGCACTTTACCAACCTGTCCACGCTGAACATGAGCGTCGACACGCATTTCTATCCGCTCGGTTCGTGCACGATGAAGTACAACCCGAAGCGGAACGAGCGGCTGGCGTCGCTCTCCGGGTTGGTCGACGTGCATCCGCTGCAGGAGGACGCGAGCATCCAGGGTCTGCTGCAGATGCTGTTCGAGCTGCAGCAGATGTTGGCCGAGATCAGCGGGCTGCCGGGCGTCTCGTTGCAGCCTGCCGCCGGGGCTCACGGCGAGTTGGCGGCGCTGATGGTCGCAGCCGCCTACTTCCGCCGCCAAGGGGAAGACCGCCCGGTGGTCCTGACCGCCGACTCGGCCCACGGGACCAACCCGGCCAGCGCCCGGATGGCGGGGATGCAAACGAACACGGTCAAGAGCAACCGGCAGGGACTGGTCGATCTGGAGGACCTCAAACGGCAGCTCGACCGCCGCACCGGCGTGTTCATGCTGACCAACCCCAACACGCTCGGCCTATTCGACTCGCAGATCCTCGAGATCACCCGCGCGGTCCACGACCAGGGCGGATTGATCTATCTCGACGGAGCGAACATGAACGCGATCCTGGGGATCGCTCGGCCAGGCGATTTCGGCGCCGACTTGATGCACTTCAATCCCCACAAGACGTTCAGCGGTCCACACGGCGGGGGCGGCCCCGGCGCAGGCCCGATCTGCGTTCGCGATTTTCTGACCGAGTTCCTCCCCGCACCGGTCGTGGTCAAAGAAGACGACGCCTACCGCCTCGATTACGACCGGCCGCTCTCGATCGGCCGGGTGCGGAGCTTCTTTGGCAACGTGGGCGTGCTGCTGCGGGCTTACTTCTACATCCGCTCGCACGGCGGCGAAGGGCTGCGGCGGGTCAGCGAGGACGCGATCCTCGGAGCAAACTACCTGCGGAGCCGCGTCCAGCACATCCTCGATGTCCCATTCGGCGAATTCTGCATGCACGAGTTCGTCGCCTCGGCCTCGCGGCTGAAGAAGGAGCGGGGACTGACGGCGATGGACCTTGCGAAACGGCTGCTCGATTACGGCTTCCACGCGCCCACGGTATACTTCCCGATGATCGTGCCCGAGTCGGTGATGGTCGAGCCGACCGAGACCGAGAGCAAGGAGACGCTCGACGCATTCGCGGAAGCTCTGTTCCGGATCACCGACGAAGCCCAGGATCTGGTCCACGAGGCGCCGCACTCGACTCGCATCAGCCGCCCCGACGAAGTCCAGGCGGCGCGGAAGCCGATCATGCGGTGGACCCCCGAGTCATGACGCAGGGGGGCAGGATCGAGGGGCGCCTGATCGTCGATTCCCCCGCCCCGGGCGACTGGAACATGGCGGTCGACCAGGCATTGCTCGAAGAGGTCGACGGCGGAGGCCCGGCGACGCTCCGCTTCTACGCTTGGGACGAGCCGACGCTCTCGCTCGGCTATTTCCAGCGGGCCGAGGCGCGGAGCGAGCACCGGGAAAGCGGTTCGGCGGCACTCGTTCGCCGCGCGACCGGCGGCGGAGCGATCCTGCATGACGTCGAACTCACCTACAGCCTCTGCGTGCCGATCCGCGACCGGGCCAGCGCCGAGGTCCGCACGGTCTACGACTCGATGCACCGCTCGATCACCGCGGCGCTAGCCGATTTTGGCGTGCGGGTCCAGCGGTTTGCCGATTCGGCCGCCCCGCTGCCAGAGGGGCCGCCAGGTGGGGCCGAGCCGTTCCTCTGCTTTCAGCGCCGCACCGACGAGGACCTGATCCTGGCCGGCTACAAGATCGCCGGCAGCGCCCAGCGGCGGGCTGCCGCCGCGGTCCTCCAGCACGGCAGCGTGCTGCTCTCGGCCAGCCGACTCGCTCCCCAACTGCCGGGAATCCGCCAACTGAGCTCCGCCAACCTCGCGTTCGATGCCCTGGCCTCGCGGATCGCCCACCACGCCGGGCAGGAGCTCTCGGCAGTTTGGAATGCACTTCCTCTTTCCGCCCGAGCCCGCGACCGGGCAGCCGAAATCGTCGCCGAACGATTCGCTGCCGACAGCTGGAACCTGCGGCGCTGACACCTTGGCGAGCCCGGTTGATTCGCCGGGCGCAAGAAGCGTGGCGGCGGATTGAACTCACCAATCTAGGCAAATCGGGAAAATATTCGCACCCCCGAGTAACACCCTGCGGCTTCCCTGCGGTTAGAATAGATACGGCGAAAAAAATCGCTCCTTATTCATTCGATGCTTTTCAGTCATTCCTTGCGGTAGGTCTGCGGGGGGCGAAATTTGCGTAAGCCCCCGGCGGGCGGAGTTGTAACGGCCCGGCGTTTTTATTTTTTCCCGCCGGGAGCCTGAACTCGGGTATCGCCTGAACTCGGGTATCGCCTGAACTCGGGTATCGCCTGAACTCGGGTATCGCCTGAACTCGGGCATGTGGACGAACGGTGCTCAGCCCTCGCTCGAGAGCCCCGGCCCTCGACGACTGCGGCGCGGTTCCTGGTAGGTACGCAAAACAAGGAACTAGGTGTGGCATGCAGGTTTTTCTGAAAGTGGTGACGGGAAGTCATGCAGGAAAAGAGATCGCGATCGCCTCGGAAAAGTTTCTGATCGGTCGTGGCGACGATTGCCAACTCCGCCCCAAGAGCGATTCCATCAGCCGACGACACTGCGTCCTGGCCGTCCGCGACGGTCGGGTTCTGGTGCAGGATTTGAAAAGCCGCAACGGGACGATCGTCAACGACAAACGCTTGCCTCCGGATCGAGCCAAAGTGCTCAAGCCGGGGGACATCCTGAAAGTCGGGAAGCTGGAATTCGAGATCGTCATCAAGGTCCCCATCGGAGGCCCCAAGAAGCCGCAGGTGCGGGACGTCAAGGACGCCGCGACGCGGACGGTGGAAGGGGCGACCGACAGCCGCTTTGAGGATGTCGACATCAGCTCGTGGCTGGACGAGGCGGATCAGATCGACCGCGTCCGCAAGACCAGCGACCCCGACACGCGGCAGCTGAAATTGGACGAGACGCACGGCGGCCAAGCCACCAGCGACCAGCCTTCGAGCGACAGCCAGGAAATAGCGCTCGACGAAGACTCGAAGGACGAACCGAGCAGTGGCGGTTTCAAACGCCCCGAGAAACGCCCGGTGGGGAAACTTCCCAAGCGGAAGCCGACCGCCGACACGGCCGATTCGCGACAAGCGGCCGATGCGGCGCTAAAACGCTTCTTCGGCGGACGCGGGTGATTCTCCGTGAGCGACTCGACCCCGTTCCTCGTCCGCCGCTACCTCGATGACGATCCGTCGGCCTTCGCCCAACTGGTCGGGCGGTACCAGGACCGCGTGTTTCGGCTCTGCTTTCGAATGCTCGGGCATCGCCAGGATGCCGAGGATGCGACGCAGGAGACCTTCACGCGGGTGGCCCGCCATCTCCGCGGCTGGGACGCGGGGCGGCCGATCGAGCCGTGGTTGCTGGCGATCGCCGGGAATCGCTGCCGCACGCTGCTCTCGCGGCGACGGTTGACGCTCCCGCTGTTGGCTGCCGCCGAGCCAGCGAGCGATGCCACCGAGGCGGAGCGGCAAGCGGAACAACTCGAGGAAGAGGTCCACGTCGCCCTCGCGGGACTCCGCCCCCAGCACCGGCAGGCGTTCCTCCTCTTTCACCGCTCCGAGCTGAGTTACGCGGAAATCGCCGAGCGGATGGAGTGTCCAGTCGGCACCGTCAAAACGTGGGTTCATCGAGCGCGGGTGGATTTGATCCGGCAGCTCCGGCAACGCGAGGTCCTGGCGGAGTAGCGACATGCGATGCGAACGATTTGACCAGCGCTTTCATGAACTGCTCGATCTCCGCCAGGAGCCCGCGGGCGATCCGCAGCTGCTCGAGCACGCCGCCGAGTGCCACAGGTGCCAGCGGACCCTGGAGGATTGGCTCCGCGTCGAGGACTTCTTTGCGGAGCCCCGGCTCGAATCCTCCTCCGGTTCTCCCAACCGCACGCCCAGCCCCCCCACTTCAGCGGCCAGCTTCCCAGCGGCCAATTCCCCAGCGGCCAATTCCCCAGCGGCGAGCTGGCGGCCCGCGGCTCTGGCCGCCACGCTGGCGGCGAGCCTGCTCGGGGGAGTCTGGTTCGCCGGTGGGGACCGCGACCGCCAGCCGGCCGCTGTCGCCGGCCAGGCGACGCCCGCCGCGCCGTCCGCGACTCCGCAGCTCGCTTCGATCGAGCAGCTCGGTTCGCGGGTGGCTCAGCCCGAGTGGTGGGGTTCGGTTGTGCGGGCCGCGTGGGAGCCGGTCGATCCGCTAGCGGAGGGCTTTCGGCCGCTGACCAATTCCTTGCAGACCGCCTTGGAGCTGCTCACCCCGCGGGCCGGGGGCGCGGCGATTCCCGGCAGCGGCGTTCCTTCGCCGTTGCCCGAGGACGCCAATGTCGGGCTCGCGGTCGCTCCGCCCAGGCTGGTGTAGCGATTGGGAGCTAGGCTGGTAATAGCGGGCTCGCGCCATCGCTCCCCCTTGCGCTCCGTTCCTTCGCAGCACGTCGCCTCATGTTTGTTTCTCGACGCTTCCTCTGGCTGATCGCACTGCTCGGCTGGCTCACGCTCGCCCCGGCGGCCGGACCACTGGCGGCCCGAGCGGAATCGGCAGTCCGATTGCGGAACGGTTTGATCGTCCGCGGGGCGACGATGAAGATCGTCTCGCTCAACCAGAACTCCTTCGCCGCCGCGGCAGCCGGCGCCGAGGCGGCAGCCTTTCCGGTCGTGGTCATCGACGATGGGCTGAAGCGGACGTTCGTCTACAACCGGGGAATGGTGGCCGAGGTCAGCGAAGCCCCCGATCTGGCTCGGCGGATTCCGATCTGGCAGCAAGTTTCGCGAGGCAGCAATGAAGTCGCCGCGCTCGGGGCGGCGATTTCTGCGACTCCGTTCAATGCCTACGGCCGTCGGTGGGTCACGATCATCACCCCCAACGGTCCGCTGTCGATCCTGCAGGGGATCACCGAAATCAATGCCCGCTACGTGCAGATCCGCGGTTTGCAGACGAAGGTCTCCTACAACTGGGACATGCGCGTCAGCACGAGCTCGCTTCCCTCGGAGAAGCTCCGCGAGATCTTCGAGAACCTGATTCCCCGCGACGATCTCGACCGGCGGCTGGACGTGGTCAGCTTCTTCATCGAAGCGGAACGTTTTGCCGACGCGCGGCGGGAGCTGAAGGAGACGATTCGCGATTTCCCCGACGCCGAGCAACTCCCTCCGCAGCTCAAAGCGCTGACCCAACGGCAGGCTCGCCAGATCCTCGACGAAGCGCTCGTCCGCCGCGACGCCGGCCAATACTCGCTGGCGATGACGATGCTGCAGAATTTTCCCGCCGACGGCGTGGCTCGCGTGACCCGCATCGAGGCTCAGGACCGACTCGACGAAATGCTCGCCCACGGGCGACGGGCCGAGCAGCTGCTGAAAAAATTAGCCGCTCAGATCGAGGAGTTGCCGGCCGCGCAGCGTGAGGGCTTGCTCGAGTGGGTCGAAACGATGCGAGCCGAGATGACTCCCGACACGCTTCCGCGGCTGAGCGACTACGAGCGGCTCGGCGACGATGCATCGCTGCCGCTCGAGAACCGCGTCGCGCTAGCTTTGGGGGGCTGGTTGCTCGGCTCCGGGAGCGGCCTGCAGAACTTGGCCATCGCGCGCTCGCTGATCACCGTCCGCGAGCTCGTGGGCGAATACCTCGCGACCGAAGATCCTCAGCGGCGGACGGCGATCCTCGAGGAACTCAACGAGCTCGAAGGGGGGCAGCCCCAGTACGTCGCCCAAGTGCTCGCCCTGCTCCCCCCTCCCCTGCCGCTCCCGGAACCGGTTTCCGCGGTGGAGGCGGAGGCCGAGCCTGCCGAGACGCGCGTTCCGGGTTACTACGAACTGACCGTCGAGACCTCGCGGGGACCGGTTCAGTACGCCGTTCAATTGCCGCTGGAGTACCATCCGCTGCGAAAGTACCCGGCGATCGTTTCGCTGCACCCGCTCGGCGAACCCTCCGCGGCGCAGATCGACTGGTGGGCCGGACGGTACGATCCGGCAATGCAAATGCGAACCGGGCAAGCGGCTCGGCAGGGCTACGTGGTGATTGCTCCGCTGTGGTCCCGCTCGAGTCAGACGGCTTACGAGTACACGCCGATCGAACACCATCGCGTGCTGGCGTCGCTCCGGGACGCGATGCGGCGGGTCTCGATCGATAGCGACCGGGTCTATCTCTCGGGACATCGCGAAGGGGGCTCGGCCGCCTGGGACATCGGTTTGGCGCATCCCGATCTCTGGGCCGGGTTGATCGCGATTGGAGCCGACGCCGGCAAGTACGTGCTGCACTACGGACCGAATGGCAAGACCTTGCCGATGTATTTTTTGACCGGCGATATCGCCGGTGCCCCGGCGCCGCTGATCCGCAACGGAGCGGTCCTCGATGGTTACATGGCCCCGGGCTATGACGCGATGGTCGTGCTCTACCGAGGACGGGGCGACGAACGATTCTATGAAGAGATCAATACCCTGTTCGACTGGATGCGGGTCAGCTCCCATCGCCGACCACCGATGCCGCGGGAAATCGAAGCGGTTTCGATGCGCGAAGGGGACCAATTTTTCTGGTGGCTCGAATTTCCCGAGATGCTCGAAAACGTCGCTATCAACCCGATCCTCTACGACCAAGCCCAACGCCTCCGCGCGGCCAAGGTCGAAGCTCGCGTCGCTGAGGGTAACGCGATCAAGATCACCCAGGGCCCGGCCCATCGCTACGACGTCTATCTGACCCCGGAGATGGGCCTCGACATCAGCCAGCCGATCACCATCCGCTCGGGCAGCCGCAACACGACGCATCAATTCGACGGCGGACTGCAGGTGATGCTCGAAGACGCCCGCCAGCGAGCCGATCGCCAGCACGTCTTCTGGGACAAAGTCAGCGTGCCGTAGCTTCGGGCTCGAGGTTTTCCTGGATCGACTCGCTGACCTCTTCCGGGGTGACGCCGAAGAGACGCTCGAAGGCTTTGGGATAGAACCCGGTGCCGTAGGTCAGCTCACCTCCCTGGTGGCCGACCAAGCCGACAGCGAGTGCGACCAACAACAAGCCGACCTTCCAGACGCGATTCAGCGCGACGCTCTCCCGCCGCACCGCGATCACGGCGATCACCGACAAAACGACCGAAGCCACGGCAACGGCGATCCCCGACCAGCGGTGGGAGTTGACCTCCGCATCAAAGCCCGCGGTGTAGCTCGGAAAGCCTCGCTCGGTGGCAAACGACCACCCCATGATGCACGAGACCACGGCCGTGGCGGCGCCGAGCAGCAGGCAGACGAGCGGGACTTGCGTGCCCAGGGCGTCCCACTTCATCCCGAGCACGACGAACAGCCCGCCGAGGATCAGGAGCGCGATCGGAAAGTGGACGGTGGCCGGGTGGAAATAGCCTTGAAAGGCCCAGATCCGTTCCGACCAGGGAGCGTTGGACGTCAGGACCGCCACCTCCTCGGTGTGCTCGGTCTCCACGTGCTCGGTCGTCTCCGATTGCACCCTCGCTCCTTCGGGCCAATCCGCCCCTTCCTCAATCCAGACGCGGACGAGCGCCAAGTCGGCCGGGCTCAAGGGGCCGCCGTGGGCCGGCGGAGGCATCAGCATGTCGGGATCTTCCGAGAGCAGATAATCGAGGTACAGCGTGCTCGCCTCGATATCTTCCGGCTCCACGTACTGCAGGAAGATCTCGGGATCGTCGACGCGGAAGTCGGCTTTGGGATTCTCCGCCCCGTGGCATTCCAGGCAGTGGGCCTCGAGCAGCGGTGCGATGTCGCGTTCGAAGCTCACGATCCGGCCCTCCTCGTCGACGGGTGAAGCCGGCAATTCATCCCCGCGGGCGGGAAGGGCGACAAGCAAAAGCACGATCGCTTTCAGGCAGACTGCTTTATCCATTGGAAGCAAACCGAGGCGTCGGGAGGAAGGAAGCTGGAGGGGGGGCAGGAGGCGGGACCACTCCGTTCACCTCTCCCGGCGCAGCGGCAGAGGTCCCGGCAGCGGCAGAGGTCAGGAAATGGCGTGGAGGAAGATCGGTGGACGCCCCGAAGTCGAGGACTCCGTGCGGACGCCTCTTCTGATTATCAGCGCCCGAGCCACCGCTTTCCACCACCTGGGCCCACGCCATTCACTCACAACGGCGGACGGACGTTCACAGCGCTAGCAGGATCAGTAGCAAGAGGGCGAGTAGACCGAGCGCTAGCCCCGTCGAAAAATCGCTCTCCAACAGCCGCACGGCCCGCTCCCAGGGCCGCCGCGCCCGAATCCGCCAAACCCGCCGAGCCACGCGCCGCCCCGAGGCGGTCGCCGCGGCGAGAACCGCCAGCAGTTGGCGTCGCCCGGCGCGCGATGTCACGCGGGTGAGCGTCGCCAGTGGCACAGCGAGGTCGCCCGCCGGAACCTTGCCCCGGAGCCACCCGAACCGCAGCACCGGCGGCCCCACACGAACGCCAATCACCAGAGCCCAGGCCAGCAGGATCGGCCACAGGGCGCTGCTCAGATGGACCGCGTCGAGCGCAAACCACTTCGAGCTGCCTACCGGCTGCGAGCGCCAAATGAAAAACAACAGCACCGTCCCCAGAGCCGACGCCCCCCAAGGCGCGAGCAGACCCCACGTTCGCGGCCACCCAAAGTCCCGCGACGGCGGCTGTGAACGGTCCTCCGCCAGCGGCTGGCAAGATTCGTCGCTCGCAGACCTCAGCAGCCTAGGAGTCTCGAGAAGCCCGAGCAGCCCAAGGTATCGCAGCATCAGAAGTGCCGTCAGCACGCTCGTCAGCGGGAGGATCTCCAGCCAAAAACCTTGCCAACTTTCCGCCGCGGCGACAGCATCCTTCAGCGCCGATTTGGCCACGAAGCCGCTCGTCAACGGCAGGCCGGCGAGTGAGAAAGCCGCAACGATCAAGCCCCCCTGCACCGCCCGCCGCTGCCAAACGTGCGGGAGTGGAGCCGCCGCCACACCGACGCCGAGAAAGAGCGCGGTTTTCACGACCGCATGATGAGCCGCGTACAGCAAGAGAACCGTGGCGATCGTTCCCCATGCCGCCGGAGCCAGCATCGCGGCACCGATCGCCACGGCGAGCAGCCCCATCTGACTGACGCTCGAGTACGCCAGGACCGCTTTGGGATGGCGTTGGGGAAGCCCGAGGAGCACCCCGAGCATGGCCGTGGCGAGCCCGACCCCGCCGCAGAGCATTCCCCACTCGGGCAAAGCGGCCGTTCCCAAGGGGAGAAACCGCAGCCACCCGAGCAGCCCAGTTTTGATGATCGCTCCGCTCAGCACGGCGCTGCCCGGTGTCGGCGCGGCCGGATGCGCCAACGGCAACCAGAAGTGAAACGGCATCACCCCCAGCTTGATCCCAAAGCCGGCCAACACCGAACCGACGATCCAATCCTTCCGCGGCGACTCCGCCACCCCCGCCGCCAGTGCGTCCAATCGGAACGATTCCGCCTCGTGAGCCGCCAGCAGAATTCCCCAAAAAATCAGCAGTTCGCCGACGACCACCATGACGATGTAGATCCGTCCGGCATGCAGGCTGGCCGGCTTGCGGTCGTGCGTGATCAGCCCGTAGGAGGCGAAGCTGGTGAGCGTAAAGAACAGCAAAAAGCTCCCCAGATCCTCTGCGAGCACGACGCCGAAATTGCCCGCCATCGTCAGCAGAAAGAAAAAGTGGAACCGCCTCCCGCTCGGCTGGCTCACCGGACTCGAGCCGCGGGCGAAGTAGGCTTGCGCGAACAGTCCCGAGGCGAGCCATGAGAAGGCGGTGAAGCCGAGGAACGCACGGCCGATCGGGTCCAGTCCCCAGCTCGCTCCCAGGAGCACGCTCGGCAGTTCAAGCGACGACTCTCCGCCGACCACCGCCAGCCATACCGCCGGGATCGGAGCGGCCGCGGCCACCCGCTCGATGGCCGGCCGCCAACTGCGGATCGCAAACGCGGCGGCCAAGGAGAGTGGAACGAGGACCGTCAGGAGGAGCGCCACGGAGGTCACGGCGGATACTCCCGAGCCACGATGAACCGCGCCCAGTCCAAGGGGCTGAAGGGCAACTGAGCGAACAGCCCGGCCAGGAGCGTTGCCGCGGCCGTCGCCATCGGTGGCAGGAGCAGCGTGAGCCGCGTTTCAAAACGCCCCCGGTCGGCGGACTTCGGCCAATCGGCTCGCGGTGGATGAAACCAGGCGGCGTAGAGGATCGGTAGAAAGTACAGGGCGTTCAATGCGGAACTGGCCAGCAACACCCCCACGACCCACGTCTGCCCGGCCTCCAGCGCGCCGCTCGCCAAATACCACTTGCTGATAAACCCAGCCATCGGCGGCAACCCGATCATGCCCAGCGCGGCAATCGTGAACGAAGCCATCGTCCCCGGCATCCGCCACCCCACGCCATCCATCTCGCTGACTTTCTGCACTCCCAACGTTTCGGCCAAATTGCCGGCAGCGAAAAACAAAGTGATCTTCATGATCCCCTGATGTACCAAGTGCACCGTCCCGCCGATCGTGGCGGTCGGCCCCAGCACGGCGGCTCCCAACACGATGTAGGAGACTTGGCTGATCGTGGAGAAGGCGAGGCGACGTTTCAAATTGTCCTGAAACAGCGCTCGGAGCGACCCATACAAGATCGTGATCGCCGCTGCGATGGCTAGCGGCTGGGTGACCCCCAACTCAATGCAGAACTCGACTCCGAACACGTCGTAGATGACGCGGACGATGCCGAACGCGCCCGCTTTCACCACAGCCACCGCGTGCAGCAGCGCGCTGACCGGGGCCGGAGCGACCATCGCTTGGGGCAGCCAACTGTGCAGCGGAACCAGGGCTGCCTTGATCCCAAACCCCACGACCAGCAGCGCAAAAATCCAACGGAGGGCGGCGTGCTGAGGGGCCGCGAGCGAACCGGCGAATCCTCCCTCGACGAACTCCAAAGTTCCAGCGGTCGTCTGCAACCAGGCGATCGCCAGCAACAGGATCGCTCCGCCCAAGACCGTGTACGCAAGATAGATCCGCCCGCCGCGGAGCGCTTGCTCAGTGCCGCGATGGACCACCAACGGATAGGTCGTCAGTGTCAGCATCTCGTAAAAAATCAGAAACGTCAGCAGGTTCGCCGCCAACGCAATGCCTGCGGTGGCGCTGACGCAAAGGCTGAAGAAGCCAAAAAAGCGGCTCCGCTGCGGCGAGCCTTTCAAGTACCCCATCGCATAGATCGTGGTGAACAACCACAACACCGCCGAGAGGGTCACGAACAGCAGCGAAAAGGGAGCCGCGTTGAGCCCAAAGGAAATTCCCGGCAGCAATGGATAGCTGAGCTGGAACGTCTCTCCCTGCGAAACGCCCCACACCATCGCGGCGACCAGCACGACCTTCAGCACCGCGCCGGCGAGATTCAACACCGAACGGGTCCGAACTCGATCCTCTCGGAGCAGAAAGATCAGGCAGCCCGGAACCAGCGAGCTGGCGACGACCAACAACGGCAGGAGCATGCTCCAGCTCATGGATTCGCTCCCGCCTGCTCGCCGAGTCCCGCCTGCTCGCCGAGTCCCGCCTGCTCGCCGAGTCCCGCCTGCTCGCTGAGTCCCGCGCTCTGGGCGCTGGAACTGGGGGCGAAGGGAGCGCCGATGCGGAGCAACTCGAGGGGCTGGAGGGCGACCAGGCCGAGCCCAACCGAGACGAGCGCCAGCACGAGCGGCGTCCACTGCATGAGCCGAGGGATCGGCCTCTGGGGCGCTCCGTCGGTGGCCGCAAAAGCCCGCCCCAGCACGCGGAAAACGTAGCCGACGGCCAGCACGCCACCGGCGAGCATGACGATCGCCAACCCCACCTGGTGCGACTCAAGGGCCGCCCGCAGCAGCAACCACTTGGCGACAAACCCGCCGCTGGGAGGCAACCCCATCAAACCCACGCCCGCCAGCGCGAAGGCGTAGACCGTCACCGGATGATCCGCGGCGGCTCCGGTAACGTCTTCGATCTCTCCTCCCCGAGCGGCCAACTGCAGCGAGCCGACAGCGAGAAAGGCGGCCGATTTGGCACAGGCATGGGAGAGCATGAAATAGGCCGTGCCGCTCCACGCATTCCACGCCACTGCGGGATCCGAGGCGAGGGCGAAGACCAGGAACAGGTAGCCGATCTGCGCGACCGAGGAATAGGCGACCAACAGCTTCAAGCGGCGCTGCCGAATCGCTTGCAACGATCCCCACAGAATCGCCGCCGCCCCGAGCCCACCAAGCAACTGCCCCGCCAGCGCCAACCGCGGATGCGGAAACACCTCAAACCACAACCGCAAGATCACAAAGAAAGCCGCTTTGAGAACCAGCCCCGAAAGAAGTGCGCTGGCCGGCGACGGGGCGCTCCCGTGGGCTGCCGGAAGCCAAAAGTGAAGGGGAAAAAGCGCGGCTTTGACGAGCAGACCGAGGACCAGCAACACGATCGCACAGCGGCTGACAAAGTCGAACTCAAACCGCATCGCCAGCTGCTGCCAATCGAGCGTGCCGTAGAGGCTGTACAAGAAGCTCACACCCAGCAAGTAAAACAGCGAACCGACCACCGCGATCAGGAGGTACCGTAGCGCCGCCGCCAAGGCATCGAGGCTCGCCGCCAACCCGATCAAGCCCACCGCCGCGAGGGTCAGCAGCTCCAGACTGATGTACAGATTGAAGATGTCGCCCGAAAGAAAGAGCCCGTTGAGCGACCCGGCCAGCAACAACGAAAGGGGCCAGAACGAGCCGCCGCGGCTCCTCTTCGCGGACTCGCTCGTGGTAGTCCCGGTTGCGGCAGGCCCCGTTGCTGAAGGCCCCGGTGGCGTGTGGTCCGATGGCTGCGACTCCCGCTCGGTCCACTCGAAGTACCCCAGGGCATACACCCCCACAGCCAATTCGACGATCGACGCCATGCAGATCATCAGCGCGGTCAGGCCGTCGGCGTAGAGCTGGATTCCCAGCGGCGCGCTCCACCCGCCCACCTCGTAGTGCAGCGGCCCTCGGCGGAGCACCTCCCAGGCCAATCCGCAGGCAAGCGGCAACTGCAGCACGGCGACGGCAATCGCCACTCCTCTTCGCAGACGGCCCGCCACGTAGGCCACGACGCCGGCGACCAAGGGGACGAGGATCGGAGCGACGATTACCAGGTCCGGCATCCGTCCCCCTTGCCCCCGCTCGCCTCACCTCCGTTGCCCTTCTCCGCGTTGCCCTTCTCCGCGTTGCCCTTCTCCGCGTTGCCCTTCTCCGCGTTGCCCTTTTCCCCGTTGCCCTTTTCCGCGTTGCCCTTCTCCGCGTCCCCCCCTTCACTCCGGCGTTCGGGACTCCAGCGCTCGAGACTCCCGGGTGCGAGACTCCCGGGTGCGAGACTCCCGGGTTCGGGCAACCGGCAGCGGCCCGTCTCCCGATAGAAGCGGCGAAGAAGTCCCAGGGCCAGGGCGGTGGCACTGATGGCGACCACGATGCCCGTCAGGACCATCGCGTGGGGAACCGGATCGGGGCGGCCGCCGCGAGTTCGATCGGCCAGCGCGACCAGGACCAGAAAGACCCCCGAGCTGATCACGTTGGTGGCGATGATTTTGTGCAGCAAGTGCGTCCGCAGGATGATCCCGCCCAAGCCGATCCCGAACAGCCCCAGGCCACAGAGCGCGTAGAGCGTGCCGGTCGTCATGAGCGGAACTCCGAGTCAACCGTGCGGCGCGGCCTCCGCACCAACCGTCCGCCGCGATAGAGAGCGACCAGCGTGGCGGCGATCGAGACCGCGGCGACCGCCTCGATCAACAACACAAGACCTTTGGCTGCAGGAACTGGATATTCGAGAAACCGGCGTTCGGCGGCGAGCATCGCAATCCCGACTCCCCAAAACACGATCAACCCGGCCACCAGGATCCAGCGACCGCCCCGGCGAGAAAGCCGCGGTCCCTCCTCCGCTCGCGCGAGCATCAGCAGGAAGCTCATCGCCGCCAACACCGCGCCGCTAGGAAACGCTCCCCCCGGCGCCTCGCCGCCAATCCACAACACGTATCCAGCCACCACGATCATCGCCGGCGCCACCAGGCGAACAAAGCCTCGCAGAACCGGATCGCGATCGGCAGCCGGCGGCCGCTCCTGCTGTGCGTCAGGCCCCTGCCGTGTGCCCGTCTCCTGCCGTGGGCCCGTCTCCTGCCGTGGGCCCGTCTCCTGCCGTGGGCCCGTCTCCTGCCGAGGGGCCGTCTCCTGCGCCGCGACTCCACCTTCCGCCGCCTCGCTGCCCGCCGCCTCGCTGCCCGCCAAAACTTCCGCCCCGAGCACCGCGAGCAGCAACACGGTGAGTTCGAGCAGCGTATCGTAAGCGCGAAAGTTCAGCAGCACGGCGGTGACGGGATTCGAAGTCCCCGATTCCTCCTGCCGCGCTTCGACCGCTGCGGACAATCCCGGCGACTCGACCGGAAGCTGCCACACCGCGACTGCAAGCACCCCGACCAGACACCCGACCAGCCCCGTAACCAGCCCCGCGACGGGAACTGCCGAAGCGAACGCTCCCCCTCGCTGACTCCCCTCCCCTCGAGCCGCCGAGAGCGTGCCCAGGGTCGAGAGCAGCAGGACGCCGGTGACTCCCGCCCCGATCGCCGCTTCGACCAGGGCAACATCCGGCGCATCGAGCCGCGCCCACGCCATCGCCATCATCAAACCGAACACGATGTACAGCACGATTGCTTTGAACAAATCGCGAGTGCGGAGCGTCTGCCAGGCGAGCCCCAGCAAACTGGCGCAGAACAGGGCGTCGAGGATCCAGAGCACGGGGCTCATCGTCGAGACTTCCCGGTGGGAGTAAGCCTTGCTGCGGATCCCTTCATCCGTGTTCTCCGTGCGATCCGCGGTCTTCCTCCCTCCACGCATCCATTCGTTTGATTCGTATCATTCGTCGTTGTCCCCCCGCCGCAGGGCTGCCCCCCGCCGCAGAGCAGATTGGGCGATCAAATGGCACGTGGTCGCGCTCGAGAGCAGCACCAGCAACCAGATCAGCAACAGCCGCAGCACGGTCCACCACGAGTCGGCTTGCAGCCCTAGACCGAGGACCAGCAGCCCCAGCCCCGCGCTGTCGGCCTTGGTCAGCGCATGCAAGCGAGTAAACGCGTCGGGCAAGCGGAGCATCCCTACACTGCCCGCCACGAAGAAAAAACAGCCGCTGGCAATCGATAGCAGGGACAGCCCGTCCAGGAGAGTCATGGTGGACCCTCCACTGGGTCGGCCGCGAGGCGAACGAAGCCGATGGCTCCGACGGCGGCCAACAGCGAAAAGACCAGGGCCACGTCGCGAAGCGGCGGTCGCTCGAGCGCTTCGGCCAGCAGCAACAACACGCCCACGCCGCTGGTCCCCAGCAGCTGCGCGGCCAGCATCCGATCGGTTGCCGTCGGGCCGATCAAGATTCGAACGAGCCCGCCGAGCAAACTCGCGACCAACAGGACTGCGAACCAGAGCAGAATCAGACTCATCGCCGAGCCTCTTCGGTGGCGGGAGCTGATCCGAGCCGCACGGCGAAGGCCCCCGCGATGGCCTGCTCGAGCTGAGCCAATTTCGAGGCGACCGATTGCCGCGTGTCGAACACATGCACCGTCAGCAGGTGCTGGTCCACGTCGGCGTTGAGCGTGCCCGGCAACAAGCTGACCACGTTCATGAAGAAGACTCGGCTGGGCCCTTCCGGTAGCCGCATCGGATAGGTGATCCAGCCGGGGCGGATCGGCAGGCGGGGATGCAGCGATCGCCACGCCACGTCGATCGCTCCGAGCAGCATCCATGCAACCACCAGCGGCAGCAACCGGAGCCACCCGCCGATGCTGACCGGCGACCTCGACTCCGGCCCCTGCGACGACTGGGGGCCCTGCGACGACTGGGGCCCCTGCGACGACTGGGGCGCGAGCGACCAGGAAAGGTAGCTCGCCGCGGCGACCGCTGGCAGACCGATCCACCACGAGTCGCGGCGGCCTTCGGTGAGCAGCCACCAGAGTCCGCCCCAAGGAAGCGTCGCAAGCACCACGCGCCACGCCACCACGCGCCACGCCACCACGCGCCACACCATCACCAACCGGCTCGGACGATGCTGCGGCGAGTCGTTCATCCCGGCCTCATCAATCGGCTGACACCGTACGTCAGCCTTTCCAGGCTAACATCTCTTCACCTGCTAAAAGGTCAGGCTGGAAAGCCTGACGTACGTTAGCGATGGATGCGTGCTTTGAGTTCGGCCTGCAAGTCCTTGCGGGGGACTCGCCATTGTTCGAGCGAGTCGCGGTCGCGGACGGTGACCGTACCATCCTCGAGCGTCTGGCCGTCGACGGTGATGCAGTAGGGCGTTCCCGCTTCGTCCTGCCGGCGGTAGCGGCGCCCGACGGCTCCCTTCTCGTCGTAGAAGACCGTCATCTCTTCCTTCAGTTCGCCGTAGAGTTCGCGGGCGACTTCGGGCATCCCGTCTTTCTTGACCAGCGGAAACACGGCCGCTTTGATCGGGGCCAAGCGGGGATGGAACTTCATCACCGTCCGCGTCTGCAGCTTGCCGTTCTCATCCGGCGCTTCGTCCTCGGTGTAGGCTTCGCAGAGGAACGCCAGTACTCCGCGGTCGGCTCCGGCCGAAGGCTCGATCACGTGCGGGATGAACTTCTCGCCGCTCAAGTCGTCGCGGTAGGTCAAGTCGCGACCGCTGCCCCGGTGCCGCGGCTTGCCATGCTCGTCCAACTCCAGCTGCAGCGGACGGGTCGCCGGATCGAGTTTGCCTTCCATGTGACTCCGCAAGTCGAAGTCGCCGCGGTGGGCGATTCCTTCGAGCTCGCCGAATTCTCCCTCCGGCAGGAAGGGAAAGGCGTACTCGATGTCGGCCGTCCCGGTGCTGTAGTGGGAGAGTTCGTCGGGATCGTGCTCGCGGAGCACCAGCGAGTCGCTCGAGAGCCCGAGATCGGTGTACCACTTCATCCGCCGGTCGCGCCAGTAGCGGTACCACTCCTGCGACTGCTCGGGATGGCAGAAGAACTCGATCTCCATCTGCTCGAACTCGCGCGAGCGGAAGGTGAAGTTGCGGGGCGTGATCTCGTTGCGGAAGCTCTTGCCGACCTGAGCGATTCCAAAAGGCACCCGCACCCGGCTGCTGTCGAGCACGTTCTTGAAATTGACAAAAATGCCTTGGGCCGTTTCGGGCCGCAGGAAAGCCACGTCGTCGGCCCCGCCGAGGGCCCCGATCGTCGTCTTGAACATCAAGTTGAATTCCCGCGGCTCGGTCAGCGTCCCCAGCTCGCTGGCATCGGGTCCGAGCACGCGGTCGAGCTCCTGGATCGTGTCGAGGCTCGTAAAGTCGCCGTCGTAGCTCAGCCGATCGGCGTCTTTGCCGCGGAGCTTGAAAAACTTCAGCGCCCGCCGCTGCACCTCTTCCGCTTCGGTCTCCGCTTCGGCCAGCGTGGCGACGAAAATCTTCGTCTCGGCGAACTCGACCCAGCGGCCGCGGACCTGATCGTAGCGGTACCGCTTCTTCGATTGCCGACAGTCGACCATGTAGTCGTGGAACAGGTCGTAGTGCCCGCTGCACTTCCAGACCTGCGGGTGCATGATGATCGTCGAATCGAGTCCGACCATTTCATAGGCCGAGGGAGCCGCGGCCGGCTTCAGCAACTCGTTGTGGCTGGTGACCATATCCCGCCACCAGGCTTCCTTATGGTTCCGCTTCAGTTCGACCCCCAGCGGGCCGTAATCCCAGAACCCCTGCAGACCGCCGTAAATCTCGCTCGACTGAAACAGGAATCCCCGCCGCTTGCACAGGGAAACAATTTTATCCATCGAGGCCATGCCGAACTTCGCCTTTGCAACGTGAACGAAAAATCAAGGTCAACTGCGGCCAAAAAAACCGAGCCGAGCGAGAGCCGGCAAGTTTAGGCCAGAGGAGACGCGGGAGGTATAGCAGGTGGCAGGGAGCAGGTGGCAGGTTGCAGGGAGCGGTTTCCGATTCGTACTCGTACTCGTACTCGTACTCGATTCCCCGGAGCGCGCGTTCGGGCGGTGTCCTGCAGCGGTTTCGAGTACGAGTACGAGTACCGCTTCGCTGAGTACGAGTACCGCTTCGCTGAGTACGAGTACCGCTTCGCTGAGTACGAGTACGAAAGAGAATCCTGCTCCCTGAAACCTACTCCAGCTCCTCGCCATAGCCTTCCGGAAACGGGTTGGATTGGTTGGGGTCGAGTTGGCGATTGGGGTTCCCCGGTGAGGCTGGCGGCGAGCGAGTTGGTCGGGGGACGGCCGCTTTGCTGGCTCGCTTGCTGGGCTTCGCCCCGCGCTTCGATGGAGCGACCGGCTTGGGCTTGGCTTGAGGAGCTTTGGCTTTGGGAGCTTTGGGAGCGGGCTCGGGTTCGGGAGTGGGATCGCTGAGCGAGGCGGGGGGCTCGAGCGCGAAGTGGTCGTACCACTGGGCGATTTCGGCGGCGGTGGCCGGTGCGGCGGGTTTTTCCTGACCGAGGGACTTGCCGTCGGCAGCGGCGTCGCCACCGGCAGCGGCGTCGCCACCGGCAGTGGCGTCGCCACCGGCAGTTCGGGGGGCGGGCGGCCAGGGAATGGCCAACTGGGGACCGCCGTTGCGCAGCCGGTCGTACCACTGGTCGGCGTCAAAGCAAGTCGCTCCGCGGCGTGCGGCTGCCCGCTGGATGCGGTGGTCCGAGGAGACGACCGTTAGCCGCCGGGGAGTGGGGTGGCGAGCGATCAGTTCTTCGATCAGATCGTCCGCTTCGGGATAATCGACCGCGTACTGCACCCGGATCGACTCGATGCGGAGATCGTGAGGGAGATGGCGGGGAGGGTCTTGGGCGTCGAAGACCAGGCAGGTTTCGGCCGCTAGCGCCGAGTCGATATGGAGGGCGATCTGGTGGACCAGCCGCCGCCGCGCCCGCTGCAACCAGCCGACTCCCCTGCCCCGCTCGAGCGCGTCGGAGTGGTGCAAAAGGTTGTAGGCGTCGATCAGCAGCAACATGACGGCACTCGATTTGCGTCGCTCGCGTCGCGGCCTCGGACCGTCGCGGCCCTGGAGCTCGGGGCCGTGCGACGCGGCGCCCGTACAACTCGGACAAACTGGGCAAGCAAACTGGGCAAGATCGTTAAATACCGTGTTTAGAAACCGCGAAAGCTGGTCCAAACGCACCGGCCGGCTGAGGTCGGCTGGCCGCCATGCGCTCACCCAGTGGCCTCGGCTGAGCGGCTGGATTGTCCGGGAAGCGGCGGTGCTGGTGGCGCTGTTTCTGACCAGCCTCGGCATCTGGTTCTTTGTCGAGTTGGCCGAGGAGGTTCGCGAGGGGAGTTTCCAACACGTCGATCGGCAGATGCTGCTAATGCTGCGGGAGGCCGAAGATCCGGCCGATCCGCTGGGCCCACGCTGGTTCGAGGAGGCGGCTCGCGACTTCACCGCCCTCGGCGGAGTGGCGGTGCTGGCCGGGCTCAGCTTGGCGGTCTGCGGCTATCTGCTCCTTCGCCGCCAGCACGATCTGTTTCTGGTGATGGCTACCGCCGCGATCGGCGCGCTCCTGCTCAACACGGCCCTCAAGTACGCATTCGATCGCCCCCGCCCCGATCTCGTCCCCCACGGGTCGTACGTCTACACCCGCAGCTTTCCCAGCGGGCACTCGATGATGGCCGCGACGATCTATTTAACGATCGGCGTGATGCTCACCCGGATCCAGCGGCAGCTGGTCGTTCGCTACTATTTGTTCTCGCTGTGCGTGCTGACCACGTTGCTGGTCGGAGCCAGCCGGGTTTATCTCGGCGTGCACTGGCCGACCGATGTGCTCGCCGGGTGGCTTGCCGGATCGGCCTGGGCGGCGATTTGCTACCTGCTGGCGACGTGGCGGTACCGCGTCGGCGCCGGCCGGCTCGAGCGGGTTTCGAGCGAGGAACGCGCGGCGGAAATCGAGCAGGCCGAGCACAGCGAGCACCTTTCGGGATCGTAGGAACCTCCATGCCGATCAGTTCAACTCCCCGCACTCTCGTCCTTTGGAATCCTCGAGCCGGACGGGCTCATGAGGCGGGGTCCGTTCGCCGGCTCCTCGAATCGCTGCGGAACGTCGTCGTCCATGAAGCCGCATCGAATGACGACGCAGCGGCTCGAGCGGCGGAGGCTGCCGACGAAGGGTTCGAGCGGGTGGTGGCCGCGGGCGGCGACGGCACGGTCAATGCGATCGCCGGCAGCATCGTCGCCAGCGGTTCGAGCGTCTCGCTGGCGATCCTCCCGATGGGAACGGCCAACGATTTTGCCCTGACGCTGGCGATGCCCGACGATTTGACCCGCGCGGCCGAGCTCTGCTTGATGGACTCCACCCGCCGCCTCGACGTCGTCGAAGTCGAGACCCGCAGCTCGCTCCGCTACTTCCTGAACGTCGCCGCGGGAGGCAACAGCGATCAAGTGACCCGCTGCTTGAACGACGAGCTGAAGGAGCGCTGGGGAGCACTCTGCTACATCCGCGGGGCGATCGACATCCTCGGCGATCTCTCCAGCTACCATGCGAGCGTGCGGTTCGACGAAGAGGACCAGCCGATCGAGATCGATCTCTGGAATGTGATCATCGCCAACGGGCGCACCAACGCCGGGCACCTGATGGTCGCCCCGCGGGCGAATCCCGAAGATGGGTTGCTCGACGTCGTCCTGATCCGCAACGGGACCACGAAGGATTTGGCGGGTCTGATGGCCCGCTTCATCGCCTCGGATTACCTCGATTCACCGCAGGTCCTGTTTCGCCAGGCGCGGCAAGTCGTGATCAACTCTCAGCCGCCGCTGCGGTACTCGTTCGATGGCGAAGCGGTCGAGCAGCAGCCGACGCTGTTTCGCGCCCTGCCGGGAGCGCTCGAGATGGTCGTGGGCCCCGAGTACACCGCCACGTCCCCAGGGCCCGGGGTCTAGCCCGGATGACTCCTGCGGAGTGGCCGAACCTTGTTTGAATCAGCCGCAACGCGCTAGCGTCCGGTTCCCCCGAGGATGTGGGGAACCGTGGGCTAGCGCCCGGCGGCTGATGGATCATCCAGCTCAGGTGCCGAATTCGGGCCGCCGATAGCCGAGCTGTTGCTGCAGCCGGCTGACGATCGAGCTGTGCATTTGGCTGACCCGCGACTCGGAGAGATCGAGCGTCGCGCCGATCTCCTTCATCGTCAACTCTTCGTAGTAGTAGAGGATGATGATCAGCCGTTCGTTGCGGTTGAGCCCCTTGGTGACCAGCCGCATCAGGTCGGTTTTTTGGACTCGGCGAGTGGGGTCTTCCCCCTTTTTGTCCTCGAGCACATCGATCTCGCGGACGTCTTTGTAGCTGTCCGTCTCGTACCACTTCTTGTTCAGCGAGACCAACCCGACCGCGTTCGCCTCGCTCTGCATCTTCTCCAATTCCTGGAGGCTGATGCTCAGCTGCTCGCAGAGCTCTTGCTGCGTCGGCTGGCGACCGTGCTTGGTTTCGAGCGCCTTGGTCGCTTCGGCCAACTTGCTGGCCTTGCTGCGGACCAAGCGGGGAACCCAGTCCATCGTGCGGAGCTCGTCGAGCATCGCTCCGCGGATCCGGGGCACGCAGTAGGTTTCGAACTTGACGCCACGGTTCAGATCGAAAGCGTCGATGGCGTCCATCAAACCGAAGATGCCGGCGCTGATCAGGTCATCCAGCTCGACTCCATCGGGGAGCCGTTGCCAGATGCGTTCGCCGTTGTAGCGGACCAATGGCATGTAGCGTTCCACCAACCGATTGCGGAGCTCTTTGTTATCCGGCTCGGCGCGGTACTGGGTCCACACTTGCTGGATTTCGTCGGTTGATGTGATTGTCGCAGCCATTCAATCCTCCGTGATCGGGCGATCGCATTGATTCTTGTTTTATGCGGCTCGCGGTAGGGGCCGCGGCATCCGTGCCGACCCCGCGCGAACCGGTGGAGTCGCGTCGACCCGCGAACGGGTTAACGGAACTCCGCAAAAGGCGGCCGCTCAAGCATCCTGCTTCGGCGTCCGACCTTGATCTCCTGAGTCCCCGCCGACCGACTCGACCTCCTCGCGGAAGCGACTCAGACGGCGACGAAACTGTGCCTCTAAATCCTGGCGAACCAAGATGTCCATGGCGGCTCCGCCCGCGTATCCAAGCGCGGTAAAAACAGCCCAAGTCATCAAACTGGAAGCCATCACGCCGACCGCGGATTCTCCTCCCAAGGCGCCTCGGAAGATCACGGTCGCCATCGCGATCGCACCGAGTGATACCCCGAATGCCACAGCCATGCGAAACGATCCGAAAAAACGCCGCTCGTGAAAGGGAAAAAACGCTTCAGCTCCCTGCCTCGCCGTGACCGTTTCGCCGCCCTCACATCCTCCGCCGTGGAGCGGCAAACCGTCGTAACTTAGCTATCGGTCATCCAGTCCTCGGTTGATGAATCCTTTTATTCCGTTGAGCCCTTTTTTTCTCATCGCCGGGGCGTTCTCGGCCGCCGCTCCCCGTGGGGGATCCGGCAGCGGCCAATGCACTTCCGGCGGGTGCTGATTACGCTCCCCAGCCGGCCGCTGCAAGATCACTCGCGGCCAGTTCACCCCCAGCCAATCCACCCCCAGCCAATCCACTCGCGGCTGCGGCGGCCAACCGCGCTCGATCGGCCGCGGCGATGTCCTCCGGCACCCGCTGGCCGTCGGTCACATAGCTGATTTGCAGGGCTCCCTCGAGGACCGCGGCGATCGCCGGGGCCGGTCGCCGGGCTTCATCGAGCTTGCTGAGGATCGCCGCCGTGGGCTGCAGCGGCTTGAAAGCCGCGCAGACATCGGCCGCCGATCCAAAGGAGCCGTTGGCGTCGACCACCAAATGGGTCTCGTCGGGACGGGCCGCGGCGAGCAGTTGCCCCATCGCCGCAATTTTCTCTTCGCCCCCCGGGCCCTGCCCCACCGTATCGATCAGCACGAGATCGACCTCGCCGAACTGAGCGAGCGCTGCGGTGACTTCCCGCGGCGTGCGGACGACCGCCAGCGGAACGCCGAGAGCGCGAGCAAACGCGTCGAGCTGTTCGACGGCCGCGGCGCGAAACGTATCGAGCGTCAGCAGCGCGACGCGGGCACTCTGCCGCAGCTGGAGACCGGCCGCCAGTTTGGCAATCGTCGTCGTCTTCCCCACGCCGGTCGGCCCGACCAGTGCCACCACGCGGCGGCCGCTCCGTCCCGCTTCGATCGGATTGCCGATCCGCAGCGAACGGGCGAGGTACTGGGCGAGCGCCGCTGGCGGCCGTTCTAACTCCGAGCCCGAGCCCGAGCCTGAGTGCGAGCCCGAGCCTGAGTGCGAGCCCGAGACCGCCTGCGCGGCCCACACCGCCGCGATCCGCCGCGGCAGCCCGATGTCGATCAGGGCGTCGCGAAGCTCCGGCAACGGCCGAGGCTCCGGCAACGGCCGAGGCTCAGGGGCAGGCGGTTCGGGGAGGGGCTGCTGGGGGAGGGGCTGCTCGCTTTCCCGAAGCTCGGCCGCAGAAGTAGTCGCCGCAGAAGGACTGCACCGCAGCGGCTTGAGGCCGGCGGTGACTTCGATCCGCTTGCGGCCGAACGGGTTCAGTCGCGGCGTGGGGAGTTCGCGGGTGTGGAGCACCGCGGCTTCAGGGCCCATCTGCTCGCGGATCAGGGCCAGCGCATCGTTCAGACTGGCGGCTCGAAAGGTGCGGATGTGCATGGATCGCGGGGGTGGCGAGTTGTCGGGACGATGGATCGAGTCGAGGGAGTGGGCCGATCAGGCTGCGGGGCCGACGATCCCGACCGATTCGATCGCCGTATCCTGGGTGATTTCGTTGTAGGAGAGGACGCGCAGATCGGGCAGGGTCGTCGCCGTCAGGTGTCTCAAACCGGGTCGGATCCGGGGGTTGACCAGAACCACCGGCGGATGGCCGACGGCGATCAATTTGCGGACGGCGTCGCCGATCTGTTTGCAGAGCTGTTCGGTGGCCGCCGGGGTCATCCGGACCATCATTCCCCGCTCGGTGTGTTCGACTCCTTCGGCGATTCGGTCTTCCAGCTGCGGATCGAGGGCGACGACGTGCAAGCGATCCGAGGCGTCGCGATACCGCGTGCTGATCGTGCGGGCCAAGCGGTGGCGAACGTACTCGACCAACCACACTGGATCCTTGGTCCGCGGCGCGTAATCGCCGAGCGTCTCGAGGATGATCCCCAGCTGACGGATCGGCACGTCTTCGCGAAGCAGCATCTGCAGCACCTGCTGGACCTCGGCCAACTTCATTTGGCCTGGGATCAGCTCATCGACAACCGCTGGGGCGAGCTCCTTGAGTTCATCGATCAGGTGCTTGGTGGCGTCGCGGTTGAGCAGCTCGTCGGCGTACTGGGTGGCGATTCGCTGGAGGTGCGTGGCGACGACCGCCCCGGGCTCGGCGGTCGTGTAGCCGTAGATGGCTGCTTGCTCGCGGCGCGCCGGCTCGATCCAGACCGCGGGCTGGCCAAACGTGGGGTCGCGGGTCGGTTGGCCTTCGATGACGCCGGTCGTCATCCCCGAATCGATCGCCAACAAGTAACCCGGCAGGACGACGCCGCGAGCGACGCGGCTGCCGGCGATCCGGACCTCGTATTCGTGTTCGGCCAACTCCATGTTGTCGCGGACGCGGACCTTAGGAAGCACGACTCCGATGTCGCCGGCCAATTGGTTGCGAACGCCGGTGATCCGCTCCATGAGATCGCCGCCGCGAGCCGGGTCGGCCAGGGCGAGCAGCCCGAGCCCCAGCGACAGTTCCATCGGGTCGACGGTCAAAAAATCTTCGGGACGTTTAGCCGGAGGTGCCTCCGCAGCGGCTCGTTCGTTCTCGGCTTGCTGATCGGCCGCGGCGGTCTCGCGACGGGTTTGCCGCGTCATCACCACGGCCAGCCCGAGGCACCCGGATCCGAGGGTCGCCATCGGCACCGCGGGGAGTTCGGTGACCATCAGCAGGAACAAGAACAGCCCGGCGATGGCCATCGCTCGCGGGTTGCCAAACAGTTGCTGGAGGAATTCGTGCGGCAGGTTCGACTGCTTGGCGCTCCGCGTGACCAGCAGACCGGCGGCGAGCGAGATCAGCAGCGCCGGGACTTGGCTGACCAGGCCGTCGCCGATCGTCAGCTTGGTGAACAGCGAGGCGGCCTCGGATACGGGCATCCCGTCGCGAACCGTGCCGATATACAGGCCGCCGCCGATGTTGATGATCATGATGAAGATGCCTGCGATCGCGTCGCCGCGAACGAACTTGCTGGCACCGTCCATCGCTCCGTAGAAATCGGCCTGCTGGCTAATTTCCTCGCGCCGCCGCTGGGCATCCTTTTCGTCGATCAGCCCGGCGTTGAGGTCGGCGTCGATCGCCATCTGCCGGCCCGGCATCCCGTCGAGCGCGAACCGCGCGGCGACTTCACTGATCCGCGTCGCCCCTTTGGTGATCACGACGAACTGGATCACGACGATGATCACGAAGATGATCAAGCCGATCTCGATGCGGTCCCCGGCGACGAACTCGCCGAACCCGCTGATCACACCCCCGACCGCACCCGATTTGCCTGCCTCGGTCAGAATCAACCGCGTCGTGGCGACGTTCAACACCAAGCGGGCGAGCGTCGTGGCCAGCAACAGAGTCGGGAAGATGTTGAACTCCATCGGACTGCCGACGTAGATCGTCGTCAGCAACACGATCACCCCGACCGTGATGTTGGCCGCCAGCATCAAGTCCATCAACAGCGGCGGAAGGGGAACCAGGATCACGACCAGGCTGCCGATGATCGCCAGCGGCAAGATCAGGTCACGGTAGCGGGTGAGCTGCTGCACGGTGGGGGCTCGGAACGACACGCATCAACGACCGACAATCGCTGTCCGGTCACTTCTCTCGGCG
Organism: Candidatus Laterigemmans baculatus; assembly: GCF_010367455.1. Classification (GTDB taxonomy): domain Bacteria; phylum Planctomycetota; class Planctomycetia; order Pirellulales; family Pirellulaceae; genus Laterigemmans; species Laterigemmans baculatus. The sequence goes on from NZ_WRPR01000062.1 coordinate 86,681, forward strand.
AGACCTTAGCCGAACCCCGACGAACCGGTCCATATCGGTTCCCTCCGCCGGGAACTTGAGACCATTCCCGCCAATCCACCCCTTTGGCAGAACACTCCCCTACCGCTCGGGTGCGCCCTCTGGAGCGCACCCCCGCGCGCTCCCCCCGGATCAGTGGGATAGTAACTTTTTTTCGCTTTTCGTGTGTTTTTTTGTCGCATTCGCTCGTTCTTTTTTCCATCCGCTCCCCAGTAAGACGCACGCTCCGCCGGTGGCAGCGACAGGGACTTCGTGATTGCGGAAACGGTGACATGCGACCCCATCCATCGATTCGGACTCACCTATCGATTCGCAACCGAGTCGCCGGAACTTTTTCAGGCCCCAAGCCGGTCGGCCCGTGGACGGGGTGGTCGACTTTCCCGATGCTTCGCGGGGGGCCTCGTGCGGTCGATCAGCGGACGTATCTGGCGAGCGTCGCCGAGGCGACCAGCGCACGGCTGCGGGCCGCCTGCCAACCGTCGCGGTCGATCGGCCCGTACGAGCTGGATCACAAGCTGGGCGAAGGTGGGGGCTCGATCGTCTACGCGGCGCACCACCACGAGAGCGGCCGACGGGTCGCGATCAAAGTTCCCAAAGGGGACACCCGCGGGGCGGTAAAGCGGATCAAAGCCGATTTCCGCGGCGGGCGGCAGTTCCGCCATCGGCACGTGGTCCGGATGCATCACTTGCTGCCGGTTGGGGACCGGTACGCCGCGGTGATGGATCGGCTCGGCGGCCCCTCGCTAATCGATTACGTCCGCGGCAATCTGCCCGCCGGAGAGCTCCCGCCGCTCGACCGCTTGCGGCGCGTCGTCGCCCAGCTCGCCTCGGGGCTGGCGCATATCCACGCCTCGGGCTGGATCCATGGCGACGTGAAACCGGACAACGTGTGCATGACTTCGGGAGGGACACCGCGGTGGCTCGACTTCGATTTGGCGAGCCCCTTCGTGCGGCCCCTCTGGATGCCGCTTCCCGAGCACGTGGCGGGAACCTTCGCCTACCTGCCCCCCGAAGCGATTGTCGGCGAAGCAATCGCCGCCCCGGCCGACATGTTCAGCTTCGGTCGCCTGCTCTCGAAACTGATCTGTGGCCGCTTGCCGAGCTGGGATCCGGGACTGGGCTCGGCGGTCGCGGCGGCCCGCATCCGCCAGCAACTGCCACGCGACGTCCCCCGAGAGCTCCTCGATCTCTGCATCGACCTGGTGCATGTTTCTCCGGTCGCCCGCCCCACGGCAGCCGAAGTCCATTGCCAGCTTTCGGGCCAGACCCGTTCACTCACCAAGCCGCACGCGTCCCCGGTTCCCAAGCAAGTCGCTGCAGCGGCCTCGCTGGCGATGCAGCGGGCCGACGCGGGCAAAGGGACGATGCTGGTGATCGAGACCAGCCCGAGCGAACCATTCGATCTGCAGGGCTTGCTGAGCGATGCGCGCTCGGAGGAGCCGCGGTTGCTCCTCTCGGGACGTTGCGATCGCCAGGAATGCACACCGCTGCAGGGCTTTGACTCCGTCCTCGACCAGCTCGCCGAGTGGATCGAGCAGGTCCCACTCGACCTACGCACCGGCTGGCGGCAAGCGGCCGGAGAGGCCCTCGCCCAGGTCAGCCCCCCGTTGGCCGCTGCCCTGGAGCCCGCAGCCGAAGCTCCGCGACCGGCCGCTGGGGGCCTGCCGGCCGCGAGCGAGGCTGCGAGTGAGGCGGGCTGTGAAGCGATCGTCCGATTGCTTACGGCGATCGCTCAAGAACGAACGGTGGTGCTGGCAATCCATAACCTGCAACATCTCGACCAGGCCAGCCAACCGTTGCTGGTCCGCTTGGTGCAGCAAATGCCCTCGCTGCCGCTGGTGATCGTCGGAACGGCCGACCGCCGCGCCGCTCGCCTCCAGTACGTCGCTCAGCTCCAGCGTGCCGCTTCGCTCACCCCACAGAAGACCGCCGCGGCGCTGCCAATCACCCTCCGCGTTGGCTGCTGAGCCCGCGGCGGCGGCTGAGGCCACGCTACATCGTCACCCTCCCCCCGGGAGGGTCGCGAGGAACGAGCGGGGAGGGCGCTATACCGAGCCCCACCGCCTCCGCAGCAACCATTCGCTGGCCAGTCCGGCGAACAGGAGCAGAGCGACCAGCGGGTGGTTCCAGACCGGAATCGCCGGCAGCGGGCGGATGCGGACCTCTCGCCCGGGTGGGATCGCCTCGATAAGCTGCTCGGCCGCCTCGTCGATCCCCAGCAGCGATCCTCCGGTGATTGCGGCAACGTCGCCGAGCGCCGTGAGGTCGGCCATGGGGCGTTTCATTTCCAGCGGGTCGGCTTCGACGACGAAGGAATCGCTGGGTGGCTGATCCCCGCCGGCTGGACGCGTCAGGACGGCCCGGTACGCCCCCGCCTCGAGCCCCTCGATGACGCCGCGGAATTGGCCGCCCGCCGCCGGATCTTCGCTGCCGCGGACCGTCACCGTCCTCCCTTCCCGGTCGCTCACCGCAATCTCCACGTCGCCGCTGGCCATCGCCGCCTCGGCCAGTTGGACCCGAAACGGAACGGGCCGCCCTTCCGGAAACCGCTCGCCGCGAATCGTCAGCGTCGTGCGGTCCCCACCCCCCAGGCCGCTTCGCTTGGCCAACGAGCGGACCAGCTGCAACCAGTAGCGTTCGTAGAGGGCCGCATTGGGGTCGGCCAGCCGCAATCGAAACGATTCGTCGGTCAGCTGCAGCCAGACTTGTCCATGTCCCGCCAACTGACTGACGACGATCGGCGCCGGACGGCCACCACTCAACCGTTGGGGCGTTTCGATCAAGACGCGGGCCCCGGGGCGGAGGGCCCCCTCGAGGCTCGGCACGTCCGCCAGCCAGTAAATCGGCGGAGCGGTGGACCAGGCATCGCGGGAGACTTCGATGCGGAGATTCGGCATCGCGCGGCCGAGCGGTGTGATGTCCCAGCGGAGTGGATCCAAAGCGGTGCGGGGCGCCGTGACGCGGCTCGGCTCGAGCGGCAGGAGACGTTCGAGCGGCGTACCGGCCAGTGCCTGCGGCAGATGGTTGGGACCGGCGATGACCACCAAAGAGGCTCCCCCACGGGTGACCAGATCGACGATCCGGGACTGCAGCCGCGTTCCCAACGCTGCCGGATCACAATCGCTGAGGATGATCAGGTCCAGTCGCTCGAGCGTTTCATCATCGACCGGCGGAAGGCGGCGAGCGGTGCGGTCTTGGTCGGCGTACCGCGGATCGCCTTGCTGCAGCACGCTGATCAGCTCGACCAATGGGCGCTCGCCCGCCTGGTCGGTCGCCCGCTCCAACAGATGCTTGAGGAAGCGGAACTCGTAACTCGGTCCCCCTTCGACCAGCAGGACGCGAAACGACTCGTCGCGAATCTCCACGACGGCTTCCTTAAAATTGTCCTCCGGAGCGACTTCCCCGGCCAGCGGCTCGGCCTCCAGACGCAGTCGCCGAACGCCCCTCGCAGTCGCCAAAAAATGGAGCTCGACCGTGCGCGTTCCGGCAGCCCGTCCGGTCGGAATCGACTCGGCGGCTAACTCTGCTCCGTCCGCTTCGTCGAGCAACCGCAAGCGGATCGGCCGCCCCTCGGTGCCTGTCCAGCGAATGCGGGCGACGACGGTGACGCGGTCGCCGACCATGGCCGCCGTGTCGGAGACGAGCTCGGCAACTTCGACCTGCGGGGGCGGGTTTTGGCTGCCAGTGCTGACGGTGATGACCGGCACATGGCCGGCAGCGATCTCGCGGGCCGCTTCCGGCAGCGCAATTCCCTCGGTCACCACTCCGTCACTGATCATCACCAGCGCCGCGGTCGAGCGTCCCCGCTGGGCGCTGGCCGCCGCGGTGAGCGCGTCCCCGAGCGGACTGCTCGCCGCCGAGGGCGATTGGCGTCGCAACTCGCCGAGCAGCGACTCCAGATCCCCGTCGCTTGCAGTCGTGAGCGGAGCGCCAATGAGCTGGATCCGCAAGCGATAATCCTCCGAGAGCTGCCGGAGCAGGCGGCCGTCGCGGTGACCGAGCAGACCCAGGACCGATTCCCACCGCGTGAGCCCTTCGCCGCTGGCGGAATCGCTGTGCGGCAGGCCCATGCTCTGCGACGCGTCGACCAGCACCACCAAGTCGGGCAATTCCGTCTCGAAGCGAGTGATCGACCAGCCGCCGAGCATCCACACGATCACTCCCAGCGTCGCCGCCCGCACGGCCACCAGCACGATCCGGCGGCGAAGCGCGAGGGGCGGAGGCCCGGCCGCTCCCTGTCGACGAGAAGCGAGGGGCCCGAGCTGAAACGGCCCGGACCGGAGGCGCACGAACTCGAAGAGAACGACCAAACCGAGGAGCGCGACGGCCAAGAGCCCCAGCCCCCACAGTGGAACCGGTCCCAGCGGTTCGAGCTGCCAATCGATGCCGCGGCCGCTCCGCTCGCTCGCGGAGTCGGCCCAGAGGGTGAAAGCCTTCGGCGGTGACCCACTTGGAACGCTCAAAACTGGCCCTCCAGGATCTTCACCACCAGCGATTCCGCGACCAGCAGCCCCAAGGCGACCAGCAGCAGCCCCCAAAACAGCTCCCGCCCCGCTCCCGGAGATTCCAGTGCGGGAGGGTCCGCTGCGGGGGCAGCGGCGGAGCGCTCGGCCGCTGCCGCGGGTGTCGCTGCCGCATCGGGAGTCGACTCGCCGAGCCGCTGCCAAGGAGCCGGTAGCTCGCCGAGCTTCTCCAATCGCCCTTCACCGGGATCGACGTTCACGGCGATCACGGGTGGCTGCGCTGCTGGTAATGGGGCGGCTGGTAATGGGGCGGCCTCGTCGCCGGGGGCGGCCTGCGGCGACGCGCTCCACCAGTAGAAACCGGCTTGGCTCGCCACGCCTGCGGTCCACCGCACGGTTGGCCCGGAGCGCGACTGCACGTGGGTTTCGAGCGTCGCTCCCGCTTCGCTCGCGAGCTGACCCGCAAAGCGTGCCTCCGGCGATCGCCCGACGACCCGCTCGCCAACGATAAACTGGCGGGAAGTCGGCTCGCCCGCATCGGCCCAGCGGAGGATCTCTTGGACCAGCGGCACGAAGCTGGGCCAGGCGATCAGCGCGTTCCAAGGCCCGCCACCCACTTCAGGGCCACCCGCTCCAGGGCTACCCGCTCCAGGGCTGGGGGGGGTGGCAATCAGCACTTGGCGACCGCTCCCCTCGCTCGCCAGGGACGCGATCAGCGGATCGCCCTCGCCGATCGCCACGGCCGGCTGCCAGCCGCTGCCGAGCTCGAGCGTCCAGTACCGGAACACTGGGAGCGAGAGCAGCCCGGAGCCAGGAAAGGCTTCGAAGGGCTGGACGATTCGGCTCCGGTAGCCGAGCGGGTCGATGTCGGGCGTCTCCACCTCGCGGGGCTCGAGCGCAATCCAGCCGGTCGCTGGCGGGGCATCGAGCGGGGGGGCATCGAGCGGCGGGGTATCGAGCGGCGGGGTATCGGCGGCTTGGCCGCTCCGCCAGTTCGGTCCCAGCCACCACACGACGCCTCCCCCCTGCTCCAGATGCTGGGCCAGCCGTCGGCGGGCCGCCTCGCCGAGCGGGACCGGATCGCACAGCGCCCAGACGTCGAAGCGGCCGAGTTCGGTCTGCGGCAGTTGGCTCAGCGGGAACGAGCGGACTTCCACCGGCCCGGCTCCTCCTGGAGCGGCTGCCAGAGCAAAGTAGCGGGTGTCGGAGGCCGCCGGACCGAAGGCCGCTACGGAGAGTGCGGGCGAGACTTCGGCAATCGCTCGACTACGGTTATCGACCGCCAGCGCATCGTCCCCGATGCGAACCTCGATCGCGTGGCGGCCGGGGGCGAGCCGCGTCGACCACAGTAGCATTTGCGAGCCGCCCGGTTTCAAATCGAACGTTTGCGATTGCTCGACTTGGCCATCGACGAGCAACTGCGCCAGCCGACCGCGAATCGCCTCGCCGCCGTGGTGGATGATCGGCGAGAGCCAGACCTGCGAATCGTCGACGGCTGCAGCGGAAGGATCGCGTTCGAGCGGCCCCACCGTCGCGTTGGCACCGGGCAGACGCTCCGCGGCATCCCAGACGAGAAAGCGAATCGCAATCTCTTCCTCGCCGCTCTCCACCTCGCCGCTCTCCACCTCGCCGCTAGCTAACTGGGGGAGCGAGTCGGGCAAGGATTGCCAGGTCGCCTGCTGCAGGTCGCTGAACAGGATGACGTCGACCGGGCCGCTCCACCCGGTGCGAACGGCCTCGCGAATCGATGCTTTGACCGCGGCGAGCGTGGCCGGCAAATCGGCGGTTCCTTCGCCGGCATTCAAGCGACGGATCTCGGCGGCAGTCTGCTCGGCCCGTTCACTCACGGTCGGAATGATCGCTCGCGGCGGATCGCTCAGCGCGAGCAACAAGAACCCGTCGCTGGCAGCCGCCGTTTGGCAGATTTCGATCGCTGCGGCTTGGGCGGCTGCGAAGCGAGTTCGCGGAGTCTCACTTCCGACCACTCGCTCGGATTGCGGATCGACGAGCGTCTGCATCGAGTAGGAAGTATCGAGCACCAAAACTCGTAGCGTCGGCGGCCGACTCCACGGCTTCCCTTGTGTCGCAGCGTCTTCGGGCAAGGGCCGCGCGAGGGCCGCGGCCAGAAGCAGCACGGCGGCGACCCGCAGGCACAGCAGCAGCAAACGCCAAAACTGAAATTTCTGAGCCCGGCGAGCGATCGCCGCTTGCAAGAACTGCATCGCTCCCCACTGGACGGTCCGCGTGCGACGCCGCCGCAGCCAATGCAAAAGGATCGGCAGCAGCGCGACGAGCCCCCACAGGAGCATTCCAGCTGCGGCAAAGGGCCCCAACGCCAAGGGACCCCACACCAGCGGATCCAGCGCCAATGGCTCCCCCGCGAATGAACCGAGCCCGCTCAAATCGGTTCCAACCAGCATGACCTCGACCGCTTACGGCACCCCGGAGTCGCCGCGCGGCGAACCTCCTGCAATCAGTCTGACCGCAAACGCAGCGGGGTGCCATACAGGGGCGAGCGGCTTCGGCTCCGCCCTCGGCTCCTCTTGCCGAAGTCCCTGATTTATTGGCCGGTCCAGATCTGCGTGCTGGGGACGATTCGATTGCGGACCGGTTCGGGCAGCGGATGCTGGAAATCGCGGGGGCGAGCCGCGGGGTCATCCGGGGCGATGTCGTTCAGCGGATACGGATCGTGGACGATCGCGTCGCTCTGCTGGTGGGCGATCGTCCCCTGCGGCGCGAAGCCCCAGGGGTGTCCCGAGCGACATCCGCTCGCCGCAGCGACCACGACGAGCAACAGACCGATCGTGGAGCGATGCATGGCCGAACTCCGGCAAGGGGAACAGGGAGAGAATCGGCGAGGGTACGCCAAGGAGCGACGCCCTCTCAAGAGCATTCGTCACTCCAGAGCTGTCGTCGGCGGTCGCCGCCGCAGCAGCCCACGCGAAACCGGCCGCACCCGGCAAAACGCCTCGGCCCACTGCGGGCTGTACCCGCCGCATCGATTGCTCCGTTGGGGTCGGCCACCCAGCTTCTCTTGACAGGGGGGAAAGCTCCGCTCTACGGTCCGCCGCACATGCGACCGAGTGCGCGAACCGCCGGACGCGCGAATCTTCCGGATCGGGTGAAGTCATCCCGGGGATGTGTCGAACTTGAACCATATAACCCCTACCACCATCGCAGCTGCGACCCGAGGAAAACTGCCATGCCTCTTCGAATCGCCAAGAGATCGCTCACCCGTCGCGTAGCTGTGGGCGGTTGTGCCCTGGCCTTGATCGGCTCCACCGGCTGCCAGAGCGGAACGGCGTTTCCCGGCGCTGGGATGTTTGGCTGGAATAAAGGACCGTCGGCCGAAACGCTCGCCGGAAGCGGACCGAGCACGACCTATCCGCCGCCACCGAGCACCAACTACTCGCCCACGGCGATCGCTTCCCAAGCCGGCGGAACGGCCGATCCGAGCGGCGATGCGGCAGCCTCGGTCGCCGCCAAGGGTACGACGCCCGGAACCGCCGCTGGTGGTTCGCTCGCCGCGTCGACCACCCCAGGCAGCTCGACGATGGGCAGCTCGACGATGGGCAGCACGACGGCCGGCAGCACCATTCCGGGAACTTCGATTCCCGCCGGAGCGGCCGCGGCCAACGGCTATGCGAGCAGCAGCGGGCAAGCGACCGCCGGCACCCCGGGCTACGCCGCGGGTGGCTACTCCGCTGCGGCCGGTGTGGGTGCTAGCGGAGCGGCAGCCCCTCCAAGCTACGCGGCAACCGCCCCAAGTTACTCGGCTCCCGGCTATGGCGGCTCCACCGCCTCGCCCTACGCTCAGTCGTCCACTCCGGGCTACGGAGCCGCCAACCCCTACGCGGGAAGCTATGCCGGAGCTGCGGGAGCGGGCGCCACTGCGGGAGCGGGAACCAGTTCCGCTGCCACGTCACCCTACGGGACCCCCGGCTCGAGCGTTTATCAAGTCGCCGACGCGGCTCAATCGCCCAGCTACGGCCAATCGCCCAGCTACGGGAGCTCTAGCAGCACGGGCACCAGCAACTACGCCCTGCCCGGCAGCTCGGCGAGCGGCAGTTCCGCGGCCCCCAGCTCGGGCGCTTCGGCCGCCGGTCAATACGCCGGCGGCTATGCCCTGCCGGCCGTCGGAACCGCGAGCGATGGGTCGACTGGCGTGAGCACCGCTGGCGGAGCGAGTGCCGGCAGCACCTCCGGCGGCGCAAGCACTGCGGGAGGAACCGGTGGCTACCGTCCGGGAAGCACTTCGGGAGCAACCAGCTACCCGACGACTCCCTATACGACCCCGGCCGGGTCGATGTACCGCTAGAGCGCCGCGGCTCACCACACGATGCGGGCCGCGTCGAAGACCGGCCCTTCGACGCAGGTCCGCTTGTAGTCCCACTCTCCGTCGTCTTGGCGGACGCGAGCGACACAGGAAAAGCAGATCCCGATCCCACAGGCCATCGGGGTTTCCAGCGAGACTTCGCAGGGAATCGACCGATCGGCGGCGACCGCGGCGACCTTCTCCATCATGATCTCTGGACCGCAGGAGACGATCCGCACCGCGGTCGAGCCCTGCGCCGAGCCGGAGACTGAATCTCCCGCCGGTGGCGGCAACGCTTCGATCAGCCGCTCGACGAGTTCCGGAACTCGAGCCCGCTCACCGGCTGATCCATCGTCGGTGCACAACCGCAGGTCGATGCCGGCGGCGCGAAACGCTGCGGTGCAAGCGAGCAGATCACCCGAGCGGGCCCCGTAGACCATCGTCACCCGCTGGGCATATCCGCTGGGCCGCCCAAAGCTGCGGCGTCCCAGCGCCTCGGCGGCGAGCGCCAGCATCGGGGTTTGGCCCACGCCGCCAACAGCGATCAGCAGCGTCTCGGCCGCAGCGATCGAAAACCCGTTGCCCAGCGGTCCCCAGACATCCAGCGCCGCACCGCGGCCCGCCTCGGCGACCGCCGTCGTGAACTTCCCTTTCTTGATGAAGATCACGTCGATCGCCTCGGGACGCCCGGCGGCGTCTTCGATGACGTCATACATCGCCAGCGCTCGACCGATCAGCGGATCGCTGGTGCCGGCCATCCGCAGCATCACGAATTGACCAGGAAAGATCCGCTCGGCGATTTCAGGGGCGGCGAAGCGAATGCGATAGGTCCCGCGGGCAACCTGTTCGATCTCCCGCACCTCGGTCTTCACCTGGACCGCTTGATCCGCACAGAAAGGCGCATGCAGCGCACCGCTCATCGACGCTCTCCTCGATCCTTCTTGGGTCCCTTACCCAGATCCTTTTTCGGCCCCTTCTGAATCGGCCCTTTTTGGGTTGGCCGCTTCGAGGTTGGCCGCTTCGAGGTTGGCCGCTGGGCTTTGCCGGCTTGGGGAGCTCGACGCGATTTCGTTTCTCGATCGCCGCCAAGATCCTGCTCGCCGCCGATCACCGTGCCGATCGTCTTGGAACCCTCGAGCGGTTTGGGACGCTGGCTTTTCGGGGGTCGCGAGGCGCCGCCGCGGGGAGGCGTGCCCGCTTTGGGCTTTGAGGGTTTGGCCTTTGAGGCTTTGGGGGCCGCTTCATCGTCCGCCTCGGTCGAACCCGCGGCGGCCTGTTTCGATTGAATACGGACCTCGTCGCGGAGCCGGCGGAGTTCATCGGAGCTGACCGGGCGATAGGCCCCGCGGGGTAACTCGCCGAGTCGCAGTGGGCCGAGGGCGATGCGTTGGAGCGTCAGCACCTTGTGGCCGAGCCGGGCGAGGATCCGACGGATCTCGCGATTTTTGCCCTCGCGGAGCAGGATTTCGAGCTCGGTCGACTGTCCCCGATGGCGAAGGATTTTTGCCCCTTCGACCCCCACGCGTCCTTCGGCGATGTAGATGCCCCGTTTCATCTGCGCCAGCTTCTCGCTGTCGACTTTGCCCGCCACCGTGACGCGATACGTCTTGCGGACGCCGTAGCGGGGGTGGGCCAACTGCTGGGCCAGCTCGCCGTCGTTGGTCAGCAGGATCAACCCTTCGCTGCTGCGGTCGAGCCGTCCGACGGGAAACAGTCGCTGGCGTTCTTGGACCAAGTCGATGACCCGCGTGCGGCCCTGCGGGTCGCTGTTGGTCGTGACGACGCCCGGCGGCTTGTTGACGACGAAGTAGGCGAGCTTTTCACGCTTCAGCAGCGTTCCGTCGACGTAGATCTTCGAGGTTTTGGGATCGACCTGCGTCCCCAGCTCGGTGACCGCTTGGCCGTCGACCTCGACGCGGCCTTCGACGATCAACTCCTCGCACTGGCGACGACTACCGTAGCCGGCCGAGGCGAGAACGCGCTGCAACCGTTGCAGATTCCCTTCGCCCTCCCCGCCGCCGGTCCGCTTCTTTCCGGCCGCCGTTGGCGGCGACGGTTTTCTCCCGGCGGGTCGCTTCGGCGTCGCTTTCTTGCCAGTTGTGGGAGGACGTTTAGGAGCGGATTTGCGTGGCACGGTGGGACTCACGGGTTTAATGAGGAGATGCCACTCAGATTAACACATCCGGTTCCAAAACCGAGACGGGGCGCAGCTTCGGAAGCGGAGATCCGCCGGAGAATCGAGCCGCTGCCGACGGTGGCGCCTGATTTGCGGCGCCCCCTGGGACTGGTTCCCTCACCCCCAGAGCCCGGTTGGCCCATGGGCTATGATCGGGGTGACGGACGCGTCGGAAGAATTTGCTCGCTCCTCAAACCCCCGACAGTGTGTTGGACGACCGGCAATCGCGAATCATCATCGGCATCGGCGAAGCCTTGTTTGATTGTTTCGAGGACCGCAGCGTGATGGGTGGGGCGCCGCTGAACGCTGCCTTGATCGCCCATGCGCTCGGGCCGACGTTTGGTCTCGGTGCCGCGATGGTGAGCCGCGTCGGCCGCGATGAGCTGGGCGATCGGCTGCTCGAGACGCTGCGGCAGCGCGACTTCGAGACGCGGTGGATCCAGCGTGACGATTCGGCTCCGACCGGTCGCGTGCTGGTCGAGATGGCTGACGGCGAGCCGCACTACGAGATCCTCGAGAACGTCGCCTGGGATCGGTTGGCCTGGAACGAAGAGCTCGCGAAACTCGCTCCCACGGTCGCCGGAATCACCTTCGGGACGCTCGCTCAGCGGTCCGAGGCGAGCGGCGAAACGATTCGTCAATTCCTCGAGTCGGCCACCGCAGCGGTGCGGATGTTCGATGTGAACCTGCGGCAGTCGTTTTACTCGCCCGACGTTCTCCGGCGGAGCTGCGAATTGGCCGACGCGGTCAAACTCAATGGAGACGAGCTGCAGGTGGTCGCCGAGCAGTTGGAGTTCGGCGGAGCCAACGAGCCGACGTCGGAGCTGGTGGAGCGTTTTCGGCAAGCGTTCGAATTGCGGGCCGTCGTGCTGACGCATGGCTCGCGGGGCACGGAGCTGGTCACCGCCGACGGTCGCTACACCGCTCCGGTCCCCCGGTTCCCGGCGGAAGAGGGTGCCGATCCGGTCGGTGCCGGTGACGCCTGCGGAGCGGCTTGCCTGCTCGGCCTCGTGCTCGATTGGCCGCCGCAGCGGATCGTCACCACCGCCAACCGCACCGGAGCCTACATCGCGAGTCGCCGCGGAGCGACGCCAAGAATCGATGCTCAAGCGGTGATGGAGTTGCTAACCGCCGGAGATTAGCCACCGCCACAAAACGGTCATCCCAGGAAGGTCGTGCTGTTTCTTAGCCCTGGGCTGAAGAAAATGATCTCGGAGGCCAGACGGTTCTGCGTGGCACTTCCCCGTCAGCCCGAAGGGCTCAAACAGAACAGCCCAGGGCACAGCGTCGCGGCGCAGCCGCACAGCGCCGCCCTGGGTATCGGAGCGCACCAGCGCGCGAAGCCCTGAAGGGGCGATCCAGGCTCGGACGCGTGGCGCGGAGGTGTGTTTCGCCCTTTCAGGGCTGTTGGGTGTGGGGGACACGCGTGACCCAGGGCGTCGCTCTGCGGCGTTGCCGCGGCGCTGTGCCCTGGGCTGGACTGTTTAGGCCCCTGCGGGGCAGGAAGACTTGAGCAGAATGCCACGCCGTCGCCAGCTGTAGCCGTTTTTATCCCTGTAACCTCTCCACTTCGCCGAAAACTGGGCATTTTCATCAGCCTACCCTAGTCCTCCCGGGAGGAGGGTGACATTTAGACTCGTCGTCGGCGGCGGCGGACGATGACCCAGACAAGCAGGGCTGGAAGGGCGGCGACCAGCAACCACGGGGCGACGGCGACCAGCACGACCAGCAGATTTTCGCTGACGATCCGCAGCAGCTCGAGCGAGCCATTCCAAGCTCGGGTCACCCGCGAGGCGAATGTGGGAGCGGCCGGCGGCGTGTACTCCTGCTCTTCGCGGCAGTCGATGGTGATCGTGGCCAAGCTCGTGCGATCGGACAGGTACCGCAATCGGCCTTCCATCCGCTCGATCTCCTCGCGGACCCGCGACAGCTCCCGCTCGATCTCCAGCACGTCGGTCAACTTGCCGGTCCGCTCCTCGAGCATGGTCAGGATCCGCTGCTCCAGCTCGCGTTTGTTGCCGATCCGCGCTTCGATGTCCACGAACTCCTCGGTCACGTCCTGGGCATTTTCCCGCCGCGATTCGGCGAACCCGAGCGAGGTCACGCCGGTAAGGAATTCGCTGTAGGCGTCGACCGGGACGCGGACGGTCCAGGTCCCGCTTTGGCGATCGCGAAACCGGCGGTTCGTCTCACTGTGGGCGACGAAGCCGCCGTACTCTTCGACCAGACGCACGATCTGCGTTTCGAAGTCTTGATAATCCTCGACGACCAGGCTGAGTCTCGTGTCGTAGATGATCCGCCGGGCCTGCTGGGCCGCCGCGGCGCTGTCGCTGCCGTCGGTCGCCCCTTCGCTTTGGCTGGCCGCCTCGCCTGGGGCCGCGGAATCGGCGGCGGACTGGGTGTCGCGTTCGAATCCCACTCGCGACGCACTCTCCTGCTCTGCTCCGCAGCCGAGCAGACTGACGCCGAGCAAACTGACAACCCACAGGCTCGCGAGCAGAGCGGGTGAAAAGAGCGGGCGGAGCATGGTGGGTTCGAAAAACGCGGAAGAAGAGCACCCATTGTGGCTGCCATTGTACTCCCCGCCGCGGATCGATGGCGATCGCACTCCCGCGAGCCGGCGGGAGATTTCTCGGCCAGAGAAGCCAGTCATCTGGTAGAATAAAACCCCCGCAAAAACGTCCCGCCTGCCTTCGGGCGATCCTCCTTCCACTCCGCTTCCCCCGAAGCTTCAGACTCTTGTTTGCAACACCCTGGCAGACCACTGTGCGGCCGAGAAACCGACACCCAAGCGCCCTTCGCCCGACGCTTGCCGCTAGTTTCTCTGGGCTCATCCATTTCTTCGGAGCGGCAGCCTCGCTGTTTTTCCTTGCCGCTCCCCTCGCAACGGCGGAGGACGCGTCTCGCCAGCCGCCGCCCGAGAAGGGTGCGGAGGTCGATTTTGCTCGCGAGGTGCTGCCGATCCTGTCGAACCACTGCTTCGCCTGTCACGGCCCGGATGAAGGAACGCGGGAAGCGGGGCTGCGGCTCGACACGCCCGAAGGAGCGTACGAGGATCTCGGCGGTTACCAGGCGGTCGTCCCCCACGCCCCGCAGGAAAGCGCGGTGGTCGAACGGATCACGACCTCCGACACCGACATGCTGATGCCGCCTGCGGACAGCAACCTGGCGCTGACCCCCGAGCAGATCGACGTCCTGCAGCGGTGGATCGCCTCGGGGGCAAACTACGACCAGCACTGGGCGTTTCAGCCGATCCGGCGGCCCACGGTGCCGCGGGAGGAGTTGGGCGAACGGGCCGCTTGGGTTCGCCAGCCGATCGACGCGTTCGTCCTCCGGAGACTTCGCCAGGAGGGACTCGAGCCCGCGCCCGAAGCGGATCGCTCGACGCAGATCCGCCGCGTCTATCTCGATCTGCTGGGACTGCCGCCAAGTGTCGAAGCGGTCGAGGCCTTCCTCGGCGACCGGTCTCCGGGTGCGTACCAGCGAATGCTCGACCGGGCGTTCGCCAATCCCCACTACGGCGAACGCTGGGGGCGGCACTGGTTGGACGGAGCCCGCTACGCCGACACCAATGGCTACACGGTCGACTCGGAGCGATCGATCTGGCCCTACCGCGATTGGGTGATCGACGCGATCAACGCCGATCAGCCCTTTGACCAGTTCACGATCGAGCAACTCGCCGGCGACCTGCTCCCCGACGCCACCGAGGCTCAGCGGGTGGCCACCGGGTTCCATCGCAACACGCTGGTCAACCAGGAAGGGGGCTCGGATCGCGAGCAGTTTCGCAATGAAGCGGTGGTCGATCGCACGAACACGACCGGCGCCGTGTGGCTCGGCCTGACCGTCGGCTGCGCCCAGTGCCACACGCACAAGTTCGATCCGCTGACGCATCACGAGTACTACCAGCTGTTCGCGTTCTTCAACAGCAGTCGCGATGCCAACAGCACCACTCCGGCGCTGCGTCTCGAGTCGCCCGAGCAGAAGCAACGGCTGAGCGAGCTCGACCGCGAAATCGCCGCGGCGAAGAAAGCCGGAGACGCGGCGGAGCAGAAGAAGCTGGAGGAGGCGAAGAAGCGGTTCGTCAAGCAGATCCCCACGACGATGGTGATGGAGGAGTTGGAAACGCCGCGGGAGACGTTCGTGCATATCCGCGGCGACTTCCTCCGCCACGGCGACCGGGTCGAGCCCGACGTACCGGCGGTGCTCCCGCCGCTACCCGAGAGCGATGCTCCGGCGACGCGCCTCGACTTGGCCCGCTGGCTGGTCGATGGCGAGAATCCGCTCACCGCTCGCGTCACGGCCAACCGAATCTGGATGCGGCTGTTCGGAACCGGGCTGGTCGAAACTGAGAACGACTTCGGTCTGCAGGGGACGCCGCCGACGCATCCCGAGTTGCTCGACTGGCTCGCTCTGGAACTGATCGACGGCGATTGGTCGATCAAGCGTCTGCAGCGAACGATCCTCAGCTCCGCCACCTACCGCCAATCCTCGCGCGTCGATCGCCGAACCAAACTGGCCGATCCGCTGAACAAACTCCTCGGCCGCCAGGTGCGGATCCGCGTCGAGGCGGAGACGGTCCGCGACATCGCGGTGGCGGCCAGCGGGCTGCTCGACCGTCGCCTCGGCGGCAAGAGCGTCCATCCGCCCCAGCCGAGCGGCGTGTACGCGTTCACGCAGCGGGGCGCGTCGTGGCCGACCAGCAGCGGCGGCGATCGCTACCGCCGCGGGATGTACACGTTCTTCATGCGGAGCGCTCCCTACCCGATGCTGACGACCTTCGATACGCCGCGGTTCAATACGACCTGCACCCGCCGGGTCCGCAGCAACACGCCGCTGCAGTCGCTGACGATGGCCAACAGCGAAGCGATGCTCGAAACCGCCCGCGGTTTGGCCGCGCGGCTCCTTCGCTACGAAGCGAATGACGCAGCGCGGATCGAATTCGCCTTCCAGCTCTGCTTCGCCCGCTCGCCGAGCCCCGAGGAGGCAGCTCGGCTGCTCCGCTTCCTCCGCGACGAACGGGCCAGCTTCGCCGCGGACCCGGAGAGTGCTCAAGCGTTCGTCGGCCAAACGGCTGCCGTCCCCGATGACGGAACGGCCGAATCCAAAAACGCCGCAGCGGCGGAGGTGGCCGCTTGGACGGCGCTGGCCCGCGTCCTGCTGAATCTCGACGAATTCATCACCCGCGAATGATTGGTATCTGTAAGTGATGTCGGACTCCCACGACCCCCACAGCCGCGATCTGCTGCGTCACACGACCCGCCGCCAACTGTTCCAGCAGTGTGGAGTCGGGCTCGGCGCGATGGCGCTCGGCTCGCTCCTCGGAACGAATCGCGGACAGGCCGCTTCGCTCCCCGCGCAGCCCATGGCGCCGCGGCCGGGGCATTACGCGCCGCGAGCCAAGGCGGTGATCTTCCTGTTCATGGCCGGCGGACCAAGCCAGCTCGATCTGTTCAACGACAAACCGGTGCTCCGCAAGTACCACGGCGAGCCGACACCGGAGAGCTACACCGAGGGCAAGAGGTTCGCCTTCCTCAAAGGGAACGAGACGCTGCTCGGCAGCCCGCAGAAGTTCGCCCGCTACGGCCAGTGCGGCCAGGAGCTGAGCGATCTATTGCCGCACCATCGCAAAATCGTTGACGAAGTCTGCTGGATGCACGGGCTGAGCACCGATGTGTTCAACCATGGCCCGGCGAAGCTGTTCGTCAACACCGGATCGCCGCAGCCGGGGCGTCCGAGCATGGGCTCATGGGCGACCTACGGGCTGGGGAGCGAAGCGGAAGATCTGCCGGGGTTCGTCGTGCTGCAGTCGGGTCCACGGGGGCCGCGCGGCGGATCGGCGCTCTGGTCCAGCGGCTTTCTGCCGACGAGCCACCAAGGCGTTCCCTTCCTCAGCGGGCCCGAGCCGATCCTCGATTTGAACAGCCCGACAGGACGCGATCGAGCGGCCGAACAGCGGTTCGTCGACGCGGTCACGGAGCTGAACCGGATGCGGCTCAGCGCGGTGGGAGACCCCGAAATCACGACCCGCATCGCCGCCTACGAGATGGCGTATCAGATGCAATCGAGCGCTCCGGAACTGATGGACATCGCTCAGGAATCGCAGCAGACGCTGGACCTCTACGGAGCGGTTCCCGGCAAACCCTCGTACGCTAACAACTGCTTGCTCGCCCGGCGGCTGGTCGAGCGCGGCGTGCGGTTCATCCAGCTCTATCACACCAATTGGGATCACCACGGCGGCCCCACCGAGAACCTCGAAAAGCATTTGCCGGAGATCTGCAAAGAGGTCGACCAGGCTTCGGCGGCCCTCGTGCTGGATCTCAAACAGCGGGGGTTACTGGACGAAACGATCGTCGTCTGGGGAGGCGAATTCGGACGGACGCCGATGGGAGAAATCCGCGAGAGCACCGGGCGAGACCATCACATCGATGCCTACTCGATGTGGGCTGCTGGCGGTGGTTTCAAACGTGGTTACATCCACGGCCAGACCGACGATCTGGGATTTGGAACCACCGCCGGAGCCAAGCACGTTCACGATCTGCAGGCGACGCTACTGCACCTGCTCGGGCTCGACCATGAACGGCTGACCTATCGGTTTCAGGGCCGGGAATTCCGTCTGACGGATGTCCACGGCCGAATCCTCCACGATTTGATCAGCTGAGCCGTAGGCGCTAGCCTCGGGCCTCGCAGCCCATTGTTTCCGCTGCAGAACCCGCGGCTAGCGCCGTCGGCTCATGGTCTTCGAGAACCGCCTAGTGCGTCGCGACACATAGTCGCCTTTCGCTCCGCGAAAGTTGCGCATTTACGCTGCTTTCGCGGAGCGAAAGGCGACTCTTGGAGAGAAGGCTTTAGTGCGTTGCGACGCCGTGGCGTCGGCTGATGTAGACGACGATCAGTAGCGCCACCACGCCCCCGATGATCGAACCGATCCAGTTGCTGGGCTGGACGGGCGAACCACCAAAGAAGAGGTAGGCCAAGAAACCTCCCACGAACGAGCCAACCACGCCCAGGGCCATGGTGGCGAGCAGGCCGATCGATTGCCGCCCCGGAACGAGCAGACGAGCGATGGCACCGATGATCAGGCCGAACACGGCCCAGCCGATGAGGGTCAGCAGCATGTCCATAAGTGGATCTCGCGAAAGAGTGTGGATGGGTCGGAGCTAGCGCGGCGGGTGGTTGCCTCCGGCCGCGTCGCTGCATATTTGCAAGCATCGTGCCAATTCGCTTCCTCAGCCGGGGGGCGATAGCCACTGTCGGAAAACCCCCACGACACCCTCCCCCCGAGAGGGTAATGGTGAAAATCAGTTTTCTGACCGAACGCTACCGCGCGGCGGCTGACTGCAACAACTGCGGCAGGCGGACGTGCAGCGGATCGCTGGTCGAGAGGCTCCAGAAGGTGACTTCGGCGGCGTGGCAGCCCGCGGCGAGCTCTCCGCGGTGGCGAGCGAATTCCTCGCGGTAGGCCGCCGCGATGCCGCGGGAATCGGCGGTCAGCGCGAGCTGATCCTCCAAACCGACGAATTCCGTGGTCTCGCTGAAGGGAAACTCCGCTTCGGCCGGATCGGTGACTTGGATCGCGAGCACCTCGGCGGCTAACTGGCGAATCCCGCGAATCGTCTTCAGCAGCGACTCGGCATCGTCGAACAGATCGCTGAGAATCACCACCAATCCGCGGCTCGGCAGCGACTGGGCGGCGGCAGCCAGCTGCGAAGCGATCCGCACGTTCGGCTCCAATTCGATGGCGTCCATCGCGGTCGCCATCGCGAGCAGATGTCCCGGCCCGCTGCCGGCGGGCAACCGAGGAGTGACCGCTGCGCCAACGCTGGTCAGCGAAGCACGGTCGTGGTTTTCGGCAGCGACGAAGGCGAGCGAAGCGGCGATTCGCAGGGCGCAGACCAGCTTGTTGCTCGCCGCCGCTTCACTGGCAAAGCCCATGCTTCCGCTCGCGTCGACCAAAAAATGGCAGTCGAGCGTCGTCTCGTCCTCGCGGCGGCGGAGGTAGAACTTGTTCGTCCGGGCGTAGACTTTCCAGTCGACCTGCCGCAGATCGTCTCCGGTCGTGTAGGGCCGATACTCGGAGAATTCGATCGCACGGCCGCTGCGGGGATTGCGGTGGGCTCCGCTCCAGGCTCCCTCGGCCGCGCGTCTGGCAGCGAGCCGCAGCCCCCGCAGTCGCTCAAGAGTGCGGGGTTCGAAATACTTTTTCCAGACCTCGTCCATCATCCCATGTCCTTTCCAGCTGGCGGACGTGGGCGATCACCCGGGCGACGATCTCGTCGACGGTCACCCCTTCGGCGCCGGCAGCAAAATTGGTGCGGATCCGATGCCGCAAGACAGGCAACGCGACCGCCTCGATATCGCGGCGTTCGACCACGTACCGCCCGTCGAGCGCGGCGCGGGCCTTCCCCCCGAGCGCCAGAAACTGCCCGGCTCGTGGTCCCGCTCCCCAAGCCACGTAGCGACCGATCTCCTCGGGCGTCCCAGCGATCTCGGGCCGGGTGGAGCGGACCAGAGCGACGGCAAAACGTGCGACCGGCTCGGCCAGCGGCACCCGCCGCACGACCGCCGCCAGATCGAGCAACTCCGCTCCGTCGGTCACATGGCTCAGCTCGCTCGCGACGCTCCGCGTGGTCTCCATCACCACCCGCAGCTCCTCCTCCTCGTCGGGATAGTCGACGCGGATGTCGAACATGAACCGATCGAGCTGGGCTTCGGGAAGCGGATACGTCCCCTCCTGCTCGATCGGGTTCTGCGTCGCTAGCACAAAGAACGGCCGCGGCAGGCGGTGCTTCTGACCGGCCGCCGTGACCTGCCCCTCCTGCATCGCTTCGAGCAACGCGGCCTGCGTCTTGGGAGGCGTCCGGTTGATCTCGTCAGCGAGCACGATGTTGGCAAACACCGGCCCGGGAATGAAGCGGAACTCGCGGCCCCCGGTGCGGCGGTCCTCCTGCAGGACTTCGGTCCCGGTGATGTCCGAAGGCATCAGGTCGGGCGTGAACTGAATGCGGTGGAAGTCGAGCCGTAGCGTCTCCGCCAAGCTCTGCACGAGCAACGTCTTGGCCAGCCCCGGAACGCCGACCAGCAAGCAGTGACCGCCGGCGACCAGTGCCGTCAGGACTTGGTCGATCACCTCCCGCTGACCCACGATCCGCTTGGCCAACTGGTCCGACAGTTCGCGGTAGACCTCCGCC
The DNA here is from genome assembly GCF_010367455.1 of Candidatus Laterigemmans baculatus. Classification (GTDB taxonomy): domain Bacteria; phylum Planctomycetota; class Planctomycetia; order Pirellulales; family Pirellulaceae; genus Laterigemmans; species Laterigemmans baculatus. Next base: position 106,841 of record NZ_WRPR01000062.1, read on the forward strand.
AACCGAGCGAGCTTGTCGACATCCCCCCCAGCTAAACCTTCACCAGCCAACCCCTCACCGGCCGCAGCGGCTGCGGAAGCGGTGGGCGGTTGCGGGCGGGAACGACCAGCGGAATCGAGCGGCCCAGCGGGTTCCAAAGGCTCGGCTGGTTCGCGATCAGGGTGCGACGGATGTGGGACGTTCATGGTGAACCAGTGTAAGCGATCCGGCCGACGAACGCGGAGAGCGTGTCGGCCGAAGCCATGACCAGCACCCCGCCGGCGGCCGCCAAGTGCCCGCCCCGCAGTCCGGCGGCCCGCAGATCGATGCGGCGAAGCGGGCGAACGAGCGGGGCGAGCCGATCGGTAGGCGGAGCGAGCCGATTGGTAGGCGGGGCGAGCCGATCGGCAGGCGGAGCCAGCCCCGCGTCAAACACCCAGATCGCGTCGGCCGTCGGCCAGTAGACTTCGCGCCCGGCCAGCAGCGCTCGCCCGGTCCGCCGCGGCCGGGGCAAACCGCCCCTTGGCTGCCGCGAAACACCGGCAGGCCAGGAAGCCAGCCGGCGACCACTCTCTCGGGCAATCCAGTGAAGCGAATCGCCTCCGGCCAGGACCGCTCCATCGACCTGTCCGAGAATCTGATCGACGTCGTCGGCTTCGCCCGGAGGGAGCGCCCAGAGCAAGCGCCCGTCGAGCGGATCGACCGCGAACAGCGAATCGCAGTCGGCCGCCGAGACGATCGCCAGCGGACCGAGGACCGCCGTGCCACTCAACTGAATCCGCTCGCTCCGCCGCCGCCGCGGATAGCCTCCCGAAAGAAGCTCGCCGCGCGGGTAACGCATCACCCAGCGGAGGGCGCCCGATTCGGAGTCGATCCCCGCCACCGCTCCGCTGTCGCCGTGATAGTAGACGATCCCTTCGCGGTAGCTGACCAGACACTGGCCGATGCGGTTCCGTGGCTCGGAGACGATCGGGCGAGCCGAACCGATGATCGGAGTGCGATACAACGGCTCGCCGCTGGCCACGTCGATGCAGAGGACCGAGGAGGTCAAGGTGGCGTCATCCCGCTCGGCCACGCCGACAAACATCCGCCGTCCCACGACGAGCGGAGCTCCCTCGAACTCAAAATTCGTGGATTCGGCCCCCCCGGGAGCTGCCTGTCCGCCAGCTGCAGCCACCTCGGCGGCTCGCAACGGATAGCCGTCGACGAGTTGACCCTCCCGCTCGAGATCGACCAACACCACTTGGGATTGGGGCTGGCGTGGCCGAGCGACCGCCAGCCAGCCCGATTCCGGTGGCCCGAACCGACCGGCCACCCGTCCCTCGGCCGCCGAGAGCGTAAAGCGGGGCTCCCCGTCGAGCGGCAGCTGTGCAGCCCGGACCGCTGCGTCGACGCCCTCGGTGTCCCGGAAAATCGGCGAGGCCGCGACTTCGAATGCTTCCGATGGCTCGGCCGCGGCGGAGGGCTGCTCAGCAGGGAGAGCAGCCGACGGAACTGCCGCCGCCGGCCAGGAGCGTCCACTCGCGAGGTCATATGCATGGATCGCGTTGCGGCTCGGCAGCAGGACGAGACTCCGGTGGATGATCGGTAGCGCCGTCGCCGGGAGATTGGCCAAGTCGCCGATCGGGGGTTCCGTGGGAAGCAGGCGACGCTCAAGCACCGCTGCTGCCCGTTGCTCAGCCTCTTCCTCTCCGATCCGCCGCGTCCACGTGGGCAGCATCGGCACATCGACGAGCGGTTCGCTCTGGTAGACGCGGGTCGCGTCGCCGCCGACGGTCGGCCACTGCTGGCCCAGCGGATCGCTGGCACGTGGGGACACCGCGGCAGGGGCTTCGAGCAGCCGCTCGAGGGCATCGACCAGCGGCAAGCGGGCGCCGCCGAGCACGACTGGCTCCTCCGGAAACCACTCGCCGACGAGTGCAGCCAAACGTTCCGCCGTCTGTCGCTCGCCAGCCCGCAGATAGGCGTCGACTAGCCGCAAGCCGATCTCCGGGTGCGGGAGGTCCGAACCGTGATAGCATCCGAGCGGCCAGCCGCCGGGCTGCTCCACCCGCTCGCCGACCACGGCGGCGTGAGCTTCGAGATCCGCTTCGGCGATCCGCGGCAGCCACATCTCCCATCCCACGGCCGCCACTTCGGAGGCTCGCTCGCCGGTGTCGCAGGCTTGCCAGCGAGCATCGATCCGCCGCAGCGCTCCGATCGCTGTCCAGTTCCAGCCTCGCTCGAGCGCCAGGTCGGCGACCAGCAGCAACGCTTCGTCGCCGTAACTGGTGGCGAAAATCGCATCGGCTGTCCGTGTTGCCTGTTCGAGGCTACGAGAGCTACGAGCCGCGTCGAGCCGCGTCCGCGCCGCCGCATCGGTCCGCTCGCGGTACCGGGCCAACACGGCCGGATGCGACTGGCCCCAGCGGAGCAGCCGGTCTTGGAGGAACAGCTGGAGCGGGACGTACCGGACGAACTCCGCCTCCAACTCTTCAGCAGGCTCGGTCGCCACCATCCGCCCCTCGGCCTCGTCGATCGTCCGCACGACGAGCGGCACGACCTCGTCGACGGCATCGGCTGCGATCAGCTGGTCGATCTGTTCGAGCGCCAGCCGCTGGGCCGCAGTCAGCGACGCGACTTCTGCTGGCGGTTCCGCCGCGGCGGCCCGGGGAGTAAGCAACAGCAGGAGATACAGGATCACCGCAGCGAGGATCAGCAACGTCAGCAGCCCCACGACGCCCAGTCCGTTCCGCCCTTCTTGCTCTTCGACAGTCGAGCGAAAGGGACCGCTCACCTGATACGGATTGGCCGTCTCACGGGGCCGCTCCTGCGGCGTGGCGAAAACATCTCCGGGGACTCCGGCCGCGCGCTCGTCGGCTGGCCCCTCCGGCTCCGCGACGCTTTCACCCTCGATCGCGAGAGCTTCCTCCCGCGGCATCGCACAGCTCCAGCAGACGTCGAACGCCGGCTCGTTGATCTCGTCGCACCGCGGGCACCGCCACCGCCCGGCCGTGGCTCGCTGCCGCTCGTCCTCGAGCAGCACCTGCTCCGCCGCCGCCACGTCGTCGACTGCCACTTGGACTTTGACTCCTCCGAGGGCGACGCCGACGTAACTCAGGCTCCGCCCGGTCTCCGCCCCTTGCACAAACGCGCGGATTCCGGCGGCCTCGAGCCGATCGCGGAGCATCTCGGCCTCCCAAACCGGACCGCAGCGACGGATCGTGACCAATTGCTCGCCGGACATGTGGTGTTTTGCCCTATCTGGAGTTCCCAATCGTGCTCGTACAAGGCCATTGCATCAGCCACCGGGCGCTAGCCCCCGGTTCTCGAGCTATTTATCAGCCGCCGGGCGCTAGCCCCCGGTTCTCGAAAACGCCGCAAGAACCGGACGCTAGCGCGTGGCGGCTGATGATTTTCCCGGACTCGCAGCTAGCACAACTCTAACCGCAGCGCATCGAGTACGAGTACGAGTACCGCTGCGCTGAGTACGAGTACGAGTACGATTGAGGGGAAAGGCTGCGCACGGCCTACGTGGCGTACAGCTGGTAGAGCATGAAGTACACGATCACTCCGGTCACTGAGACGTACAGCCAGATTGGGAAAGCGAACCGGACGACGCGGCGGTGAGCGGCGCGGCGGTCTTTGAAGCCCAACACGGCGGCCCAGATCGCCAGCACCGGGACGGTCATCGCCAACGGAATGTGCGTGGCCAGCACCGCCAGGTAGACGCCGCGGGCGGTCGCCGAGGCGATCGCCGGGTCGCGGGGGAACGGCTTGTTGTACGAGCCGGTCGTCTCGAACAGCGCGACCTTGTGCAGCAAATACAGCCCCAAGAACACGGAGCTGACAACCAGTGCGGCGAGCATCAGATTGCGATGCGCGGCGATGCGGCCTTGGCGAATCTTGCTCAAGCCGACGAGGAGCAGCACGGTCGCTACGGCGTTGAGCGAAGCGGTGGCATGCGGAAGGTTGGCCGCCAACCATTCCATCAAGAGGTCCCCTTGCCGCGGGCAAGCATCTTGCGAATCTCCGCTTTCAGCTCCTCGAACTCGCGATCCTCACGCCACGAGTAGTAGCCCGAGATCTCGCCGCTCTCGTCGACCAGGATCAGCTTCTCGGTGTGAAATTTCTCTTCGGCGGCGACTTCGAAAACTTCCGCACCGACGCGGCGGATGTAGGTCAAGTCGCCAGTCAAAAACAGCCACTGGTCCTCATCCGCCTTAAACCGCTTGGCGTACTCGCGGAGCGTCTCCGGGGTGTCGGTTTCGGGGTCGACCGAGATCCCGACAAACCGCACTCCCTGATCCTCGAACTCCGTTTGCAGCTGCTGGATCTTCTGGTTCTGCATCACGCAGATGCTCGGGCAGGTGCTGAAGAAGAAGCTCGCCACGTAGGGCTGGCCCTGGAGCGACTCGCTCGAGACCTGCTCGCCGCTCCGCTCGGTCAACGTGAAACTGGTCAGCCACTCGCTCTCGCCGGTCGCTGGGGAATCGCTCGCCGACGCCGGCGCGTCCCCGTCAGTCGCCTCCCCGTCAGTCGCCTCCCCGTCCGCCGTATCGAATGCAGCCGCGTCGACCGCGACCACGCGTTCCAAAGCTTCCCCTTCGGCAACCGCCTGATCGGAAGTCGGCAGCGGCGTTTGGAAAAACCGCATCCCGAGGCCGATCGCCAGCCCGACCGCGAGAATGATCACGACGTTGAGTGCTGTTCGCATCAGACCACCAAGTCCGCTTTTCGGCTGCCCCGCATCAAGTACGCGGCGAGTAGGAAAGTGACGACCAGGAATCCTACGCTCACCGCCCACGCAAGGGTCGGTGTGGGAGCCCAACCACGGCTGGCAAAATCGACCGCCGGGTAGAGCAGCCGCCGCATTTCGGCCAGCGTGTAGCTGAGCGGATTGAGCCGCATCACCCAGCTCAGCGCGACCTGGCCGATCGTCGCCTCGGGCCCGAGGGCGGGGATCGGAAAGAAGGCGCCGCTGAGCAGCCACATCGGCATCAGCCCAAGCATCATCACGGCGTGGAATCCTTGGGTGCTGTCCATCGGCCAAGCGACGATCATCCCCAGAGCGCACATCGAGAGGGCCAGAATCGCCAGCAACCCGAGCAGCGGAAGGAACGTCCAAGCCGGCTCGATCGTCCCGAACGCGTAGGCCAAAGCGAGAAACACGATCGCTTGAACCCAAGCGATCGCGGCTCCACCGAGAATCTTGCCGAGCAGAATCGGCCAGCGTCCCACCGGAGCGACCAGCACCGCTTGCATGAATCCTTCGCGGCGGTCCTCGATCACCGAGATGGTCGCAAAAATCGCGGTGAACAGCACGATCAGCGCCACGGTGCCCGGCAGGAAGTACTCGAGAAAGCCTTGCTCCCCTGCCCCTTCGAACGAGCCGCGGAGGCCGGTTCCAAAGAGAACCCAGAACAGCAGCGGCTGGATGACCGCTGAAACGACGCGGTTCTTCTGGCGAAAGAAGCGGACCCACTCGCGGCGGGCGAGCATCCAGGCGGCGGCGAATCCGCTGGGGCGATCGGGGCTCGCCGCTCGGGTCTCCGGGACCGCTGCGGCGGCCGAGGGCGAAAGGGCCTCGGGGCGGAGTGCGGGTTCGCTCATGTCAGCATTTTCTGCGGTGGTGCTCATCAGTGAGCCTCTGTCGTTTCGGCTTCGGCTGCCCAGAACCGGTGACCGGTCTTGGCGATGAATACGTCCTCCAGGCTCGGTCGGCCGACGCTGATCGTCGTGGCCGCCTCGCCCAGCCGTTCGGCCAGGGCCGGGACGAGGGCCGCGGGCGACTCGCTGCGGATCCGCACTTGCTGCTGGACCCGCTGCACGTCGGCCAGCCCCAGTTCGTCGCGGACGATCCGCTCGGTCTCGCCCGGATTGTCGCTGACGACGGTCACCAGCCCCGCACCGAGCTCGCCACGCAGCTGCTCCGGCGTCCCGGTCGAGATCACCTTGCCACCAGAAAGGATCGCAATCGCGTCGGCTTTGTCGGCTTCCTCGAGCAGGTGCGTGGTCAGCAGCACGGTCATCCCGCTCTGCGCCATCTCGGTCAGCGACTCCCACAGATCGAGCCGGGCCGCCGGATCGAGCCCGGTGCTCGGCTCGTCGAGCAGCAACACCTGCGGGCGGTGGAGCATCCCTTTGGCCAATTCGACGCGGCGCTTCATCCCGCCCGAGAGCGTCTGACAGAGGTCGCCGCGGCGATCCACCAACCCGACCGCTCGCAGCACCTCGTCGCGACGCTGGCGAAGCGCTTCGCCGCGGAGCCCGTACAAGGCAGCCTGGCAGGCGATGTTCTCGTCGACCGTCAGCTTCTTGTCCAAGCTCGGGGCCTGGAAGACGATCCCGATCCGCCTCCGAACCTCCAGCGGATCGCCGCTTACGTCCGCTCCCGCGACCACGATCCGCCCGCTCTGCAGCGGCATCAAGGTCGAGATCAGCCGGAACAGCGTCGTCTTGCCACTGCCGTTGGGTCCGAGCAGCGCGAAGATCCGGCCGGCGGGAATCTCCAGATCGATCCCAGCCAGCGCCTCGCGCGAACCGTATCGATGGGAGACGTCGGAAATCAGAATCGAAGGGTCGTGCGTCACGAAGGAATCACCCGAGAGGGGCAGTATCGGCGGGATAGGCGGGACGGCTCAGGCGGGACAGTTACCCTCCCCCCGGGAGGGTCGGCCTCTCAGGGCCGGGGAGGGCCTGCGAGAGCTTCGGTGCGCGGCCACGATCAGCAGTTGATGCGGATGAAACTCTAAACCAGCGCGGTGAGGACCAGGACGATCATCGCGGCGGGAAGTTGCACCAGCGAAGCCCGCAACAGGCGCCGCGCGGTGATGTCATCGGGCTGGCGAGCAAACTGGCAGGAAGTGACCAGGAACTTCGCGGTCACAGCGACCATCGCCACCGCGGCGATCCAGCCCCACACGCTCGGCCCCCAAGTCACCGGCACGACCAGCGCCACGAGCGTCAGCATCAGCAGCGCCGAGCCCCACACGGCTTGGCGTCCAGAGCTCCGCCCACTCGGGTCGACCACCGACGTCATCCGCAGCCCGGCCGCTCCGTAGTCGTACCGGTACATCCAGGCAATCGCCATGAAGTGCGGGTACTGCCACCACAGCAAGACGCCGAACAGCAACCACCCGTGGACGTCGCCGAGCGAGCCGCCCGCCGCAGTATAACCCATCAGCATCGGCAATGCTCCAGCGATCGCCCCGACGGTCGTGTTCCAGGGAGTCCGGGTCTTCAGCGGCGTGTAGACGGCGACATACAGAAGCCATGTCGCCACTCCCAAGGCCGCGGGAATCGCTCCCACGGTCAGGCTCAGATAGGCGGTGCCGACGACGATCAGCGCCATTCCGTACAGAGTGGCCAGCGTGCGGCCCATCCGCTCGTCCGGGAGCGGGCGAAACCGCGTCCGCGCCATGCTCCCGTCGAGCTGCTTTTCCAAAACCTGGTTCAGCACTCCGGCGCTGCCGGCAACCAACGCCGTCCCCAGGATCAAATGCAGGAGCGGCAGGAACTGCAGATCGCGACCGGCCGCAACGACCGCGGCCATCGTCGTCACGATCAGGATCATCGTCACGATCCGGGGCTTCGTCAGCTCCAGCAAGTCCGCCGCCCAGTGACTTCGGGCCGAGACCGTTTCCGCCGCCGCTTCGACCGGCTTTACTGCCAGTTGAACGGGCTTCACCGCATGCGCCGCCGCGGGGTGAGGTGTGGTGACGGTGGATGTGACGACGCTAGCCATGCATTCTTTCCTCAGCGAGCGATTCTGCGGTCGATCGAGTACCAGTGCGTCTTCGCTCATATCATTACCCGTTTGATTCCCGCCGCCGACTCGATCGGCCCGTGGCGGAACCGCCGCAAAACGCGGAGCCAGAGCATTACGCTGCAGGCAATCAGTAGCGATCCGATCGCGACGTGCCCGGTCACGATCAGCGACTCGGCAAACCCCTTGGACTGGATGACATACCGGGCCGCCCATGGCCAGCGATCGCTGCCAAAGGGAAATCCATAGTTGACCACCCACGTCGAGAGCCCCAGTCCAATCTGCAACGCCACCAATCCTATCAACCCTCGGGCCGGTCGCGACAGCGCTAAATCGTCGCACCGCCCGAGCCGAACGCCGACAGCGACGCTGACCAGGGCAACTATTCCGGCTGTGGCCACGTGGGTCGTCACAATGTGGCTGAATCCCACCGGAGACGTCGTCGCCTGGACATGCCGCAACTGAGCCCCGAGCAGCAACTGCAGATAACAGAGCACCGCCAGCACCCCGACCGCCCACACCATCCCCCGTCCAACAGAATTGCGTCCGACAGAATTGCGCCCCACAGAATTGCGGCCCCTCGCCGCCGCTTCGCCCGGCTCGCCTTCCCCGACTCGCCACCACCACCGCGAGGTGACGACGGCCAGCGTCGTGCAGAGGGCGAAAAACGCGGGGCCGAGACAACCGTGCAGCATCGCCAAAGTCCGCTGATCCAGCACGACCCGCAGCCCGCCCAGCACTCCTTGGGCAATCACCGCCACCAACGTCGCGGCCGTCAACCCGATGATCCACCGTCGCGGCTCGGTGCGAATCGCGACCAACAGCGTGTAGATCGTCAGCAGCCCGACGAGCGAGGCGAGCAACCGGTGACCGTGCTCGATGAACAGATCAAACGGTCCGGAGAGCCAAGTCCCGATCGGATACAGAAACATGTTGTACCCGTACGTTCCCGGCCAATCCGGGACCGCCATCCCCGCGTCGTAGGTCGTCACCAAACCGCCGATCCAAATCAGCGGCCAGACCAAACAAACGAGCAGCACCGCACAGCGGTGGAGCCACTGGCTAGGAGTGGACGAGAGCTCGCGATCGGTGGGAGAAAGAGTCGCACTCATGATCTGCTCAATGCCCATTCCTGCGTCGCGCGATTCGCTCGCCGGTCATCCCGCCGAGCACCGCTCCCGCGGCACCGAACAGAGCCCCGGGAATCATCCCGCCGAAACCGAGCGCGAACATCAGCCCCAGACCGAGCACCAGCCCGATCACCGCAAAGATCGATCGGTACGCGTCTTCGCTCATCGCTTCGCTCCACTCTCAAAAACCACGGCCGCGACTTCGCCCCGCGCCACGGCGTCGCGAGCCCCGTCGTCGCGAGCCACGTCGTCGCGAGCCACGTCGTCGCGATCGTCGAGCGAGAGAACGTAGTCGACCAGCTGCCAAATCTGCGTGCTGGTCAGCCCCGTCGCGGACTCCTCTTCCACCAGGTTGATCGCCGGCATGGGAGTGCCGTCGATGCCATGCAAAATTCTCAGATAGATTTCTTCCGGCGAACTGCCGCCGCGAAAACCGCCGAGCGTCAGGCGGCGAGCCGGTAACGGCCGCGGAGGAAGCGCTCCGGCGTCGAAAAATGGTTCGAGCTTCTCGCGATCCCGTGGATCCAGCCCCAGCTGCGTCGTCCACTCCTTGGTCCAGTCGTCGTAGTCGGCCAGCGGCCCCCCCCCTGCCCCGTCGACTCCATGACAGCTCGAGCAGTTGGCGATTTGGCCGTGGAACAGTTCGCGTCCCAGGGCGATCGACTTCGGCGGCGTGCTGCGAGTCAGCCGTTCCTCCGCATCGGGCTGCGGCGGGATCGTCGGAACTTGCTCGTCGGCGGTCGCCCACTCGGTGGCGATTTCCCGGATCTCGCCGGCGATCCACTCCGCCTGTTCGGCGTAGGCTGCGGCGGCCGAGTCGTGGTCCGCCGGCCGGATCAGGCGGTCGCCCAGTTCCGCAGAACTTCCCTCGCCCGAGTCGCTCGCGTAGTCAAATTCGGTGGCCGCGGCCAGCAGCAACCGCCGCTCCAGCTCGCCGCGGATCGACAGATAGACGACGTAATCGAGCAGCCCTTCGAGATCGTCCCGGTGTTCGTCTTCCACCAGAAGCTCGAACGCTGGCATTCCGGTCCCGGGCAACCCGTGGACGATCGTGTCGGCCAGATCCTCCCGCGTCGGTTTCGCACCACGCGGAGTCGACTTGTACTTGAAGACGCCGGCTCGGTAGTCGCGGGGGTAGGGATTCTGGAACAGGGCCGCTGGTCCGCGACCATCGCCGCTGATCCCGTGGCAAGCGGAACAGTGCTCGCGGTACAGCCCGACGTGAGCCCCATCGCGGTCGCTCGAAACGGCTCCGGCCGCCCGGACGAGTCGCTCGGGATCGATCAGGCCAGCCAGCGACGGGTCTTCGGCGATCGTTGCCGGCAACCGCGGAGCGTCGGGCGTGCCGAACAGATCGACGAGAATCGCCTGGACGTCGCTCTCGGCCGCGGCCAGAGGCTGATCGAATTCCTGCTCGAGTTGGGCAGCGAACACCGCGTTGGGCTCAAACGCCACCGGCCCGCGACCACACCCGCTGAGCAATAGCACGCACCCGCCGAGGAGCAGCAGAGCGCAAGCCGAGGTTGAGCGATGCAGGCTGAGGCACCTCACCGCATCGCGAGAGGTGGGAGCATTCCGGGAGCGCGACATAGGGCGGCAGGGGGAAGCTGGAAAGAAAAGCGTCCTTACCAACAGAACCCAGCAGCCAGCGGCAACGCAACGCCCAATCACCGCGCCATAATGCCGCATCCCGGGGTTTGCGCGCGGCCAGGCGGCGAGAGCAAGTCGACGGTGAAGGAGAGGAACGAGAACTCACCTTCACACTCCCGCTTGCGGGAGGGTCGGGCTCTTAGGCCCGGGGAGGGTCTCCCATCCGACGTTTTCCCGCTCCATTCGCGAACCCCACGCCGCAGCCCATTGGCCCTCCCCGCTCGTTCCTCGCGACCCTCCCGGGGGGAGGGTGACTTTCCGGGACCGAACCCACGGCACGAAAAAAGGCCGGGGCGGTGACGCCTCGGCCTTTTCGCGTTTAGAAAGTCTTTGGGCGATTCGCCCCGGGGGGCGGCTTACTTGAACGCTTCGGCGGGGATTTCGATTTCGCCCAGGTCGTTCATGCCCGGCTTGATCTTGACGTCGAACCGATTGCGGCGCCACTTCTCGGTCTTGCCGTTGATCTTCACTTCGTCGATCGAGCCGGCGGCCGCTTCGTGGGCGATGCGGAAGTTCAACTCCTCGCCAGCCGGAAGGCCTTCGATGGTGAGCACTCCATCTTTATCGCTGACCGCCGCGTAGGGGTGGTCGAGGACGACGACGTACGCCTTCATCCAGGGGTGGATGTTGCACTCGACGGGAATTGGAGCCGGCTCGGCTTCTTCGAGCTTGACTTCCTTTTCTCCCCCCGGCGGGATCGTGAAGTTCTGCGGGTTGTTGGCAAAAAAGTTCAGGTTGGCGTTGTGGCCGACCGCGTCGGGGTTGGTGACCTTGAGCGTGTCGCCGGCCTGAGCAATCACGACGTGCGGCTCAAAGCGGCACTTGTCGTTGGCCAGCTCGTGGGTGTCGTTCGACGGATCGGACTTCGGCAGCTTCGACCCACCACGCCCGGTGTAGACGTAGAGGATGACGTTCTGGATTCCGTTGTTCTCTTTGTTGACCAGCAGGCTCTCGTCGACCAACGGGTGCTTGCCGCAGAACGCTTGATCCTTGTTCGGATCGATCGCCGGAGGACTCGGGGGGGCTCCGCCGTAGACGAACTTGGCTTTGAGCGTTCCGGTTTCGGCCGCCATGGCAGTCGAACTAAGCAGGGTCGCCGTAGCGGCCAGCCCCAAGAAAGTGCGTCGCATCATGGGTATTCGTTCCCCGAGCCAGGTAGGGTAGGTTGCTTGCGGTGCTTCGCAGCCGATCTGCAAAGCGACTGCAAAAGAAACAGGCGATGGTCGAACAGGTGAGACCTCGACCACCGCCTCTTCAAATTAGCTACTTGTGAGCGGAGTGCCATACCGAGGTGGGATGAATGGTATAGGCGGACGATCCTCCGCTGGTGGGTAGATGAGTCATTATAAGTACCGCGGCGGGCAGAATCCAGCCCTTGGAGGCGGATTAGTGGCAGATCGTGGCCCAGCAGCGGTGGCTCACCCATCGACTCGCGCGAACTTTTTGAGCCGTAGGCGCTAGCCTCGGGCCTCGCAGCCCTGCATTTTCCGCTGCAGAACCCGCGGCTAGCGCCGTCGGCTCAGGGTTTCCCGACAGGACCCAAAGACCGTCGAACGGCCCGGTTCCGGCGGTGGACGCTACCGGTGAAGCTGGGAAAGCGGTACGTTTTGGCGGGAAAGCCCCCTTCTCGATCATTGGCAGAGTTTGCGTCTACGGAGTCGCGCGGTAATGAAGGTTTTGATTGTCGGTAACGGAGGTCGCGAGCACGCGTTGGCATGGAAGATTAAGGCCAGCCCGCGCGTCCGACACGTCTATGTCGCCCCAGGAAACGCGGGCACGGCAGTCGACGCGATCAACGTTCCGATTCCCGCCAGCGACCACGCCGGGCTGATCAAGTTCGCCAAGGAGAACGAGATCGATTTCGTCGTCGTCGGCCCCGAAGCTCCGCTGGTCGCCGGCTTGGTCGACGATCTGCAAGCGGCCGGGATCCGCGCGTTCGGACCTTCGAAAGCGGCAGCCGAGCTCGAAGGGAGCAAAGTCTTCTGCAAAAACTTGCTCCGCCAAGCCGACGTCCCGACGGCCGACTACCAAACCTTTCGCGACGCCGGCGATGCAATCCGCTACATCAAGGACCGCTACGCTGAACCCGATGCCAGCTGCCCGGTGGTCGTCAAAGCCGATGGCTTGGCGGCAGGCAAAGGCGTCATCGTCTGCTCGAACCGCCGCGAGGCCCTCGAGGCGATCGAGCGGATCGCCGGGAGCCGCGAGTTCGGTGCCGCCGGCGATCGGCTGATCATCGAAGAGCGGCTGAGCGGTCCCGAAGTGAGCATCTTGGCGATCACCGATGGGAGCACGATCCTGACCCTCCCCTCGGCCCAGGACCACAAGCCCGCGTTCGACGGCGACCAAGGACCCAACACCGGTGGAATGGGCGCTTACTGCCCCACTCCGATCGTCGACGCCGAGATGGTCGCCAAGATCGAAGCCTCGATCCTGGTCCCGGTCGTGCACGCGATGAAACGCTCGCGGCGCCCGTTCCGCGGCGTCCTCTACGCCGGGCTGATGATCACCGCCGCCGGCCCCAAAGTGCTGGAGTTCAACGTTCGCTTTGGCGACCCCGAATGCCAGCCGCTGCTGATGCGACTCAAGGGAGACCTGGTCGACATCATCGAAGCGGTCATCGACGGTCGCTTGGACCAGCTCGATCCGCCCGAGTGGGATCCGCGCCCCGCCGTCTGCGTCGTGATGGCCAGCGAAGGATATCCGGGCGAGTACGAAACGGGCCGCGTCATCACTGGACTCGACCGGGCCGCCGAGCTCGAGAACGTGAAAGTCTTCCACGCCGGAACCGCCGAGCAGGACGAAGATGTCGTCACCGCCGGAGGACGCGTGCTGGGAGTCACCGCGATTGGCCAAACGATCAGCGCCGCCAAACTCCAAGCCTACCGAGCGGTCCGAGAAATCCGCTGGCCCGGAGCCTGGTGCCGAAAAGACATCAGCGACAAGGCATTGGAATAGGCGGGTCGGAAGGCGCGGTCGGAGAGGGGCCACGGAAGGACACGGAAAAGCACGGAAGGAAACAGGGGAGAAGCGGGAGAGAGGTGGGGAGGGATCAAAAGCCTCGCCCCTTGGGTTTGATCGTGCTCCTCGCCTCAAACGTCTCGTCCCTCTCCTCCAATTCCCGCTTTTTCCGCAGCAACCTTACCTCTCTCTTTCTTCCGTGCTTTTCTGTGTCCTTCCGTGGCCCCCCGCTCAAAACCCGTCCGCCTTCCAGCCCCTGACCGTCAACTCTCCGGCTCGGTCGACTTCGACTCGCACGGCTCCTTCGGCGGCGGTCAGGCGGACTTCGGCACCTCCCTGCCCTAGCATCTGGCGGACTTCCTCGCGGAGACTGCGGTTCCCGCCGCTGACGACTACAACCGACGGCCGCATCCAGTCGAGCAGCGTCCGGGCATCCTCTTGAACACTGCCGTGATGCGGCGCCATCAACATGCCTCCCGGCGGGGGCCGCGAGTGCCGTAGCAAATGCTCGCTGCCAGGCATCTCGAGATCGCCCGGCAGCAAGATCGTCCTCCCCCGATGATCGATCCGCAGCACGAGACTATTGGCGTTGTCGCTGCCAGCGACCGGGAGCATCGGCGGATGCAGACAGCGTCCCCAGGGGTGCCCAGCGGCAGTTCGAAACTCCATCCCGCTGTGCAGCTCACGCACTGGGACCCGCTCGCGACGAATCGCCTGACGGACCGGGTCGAGCCCGCTTTGCCGCTGCTCCAACATCCCCGGCGGGGTCACGATCTCCGCGACCTGAAACCGCTCGAGCAACCCGGGGATCGCGTTGTAGTGGTCCGCGTCGGCATGCGAGACGATGATTCCGTCGAGCCGCCAAATGCCGCGAGACCAGAGCACGTCCTCGATCGGCTGGGCGCTCCACAGCGGATCTCCCAACCGGCCCGCGTCGTACAACCACACGCCACCATCGGGCAACTCAACGAGAGCACTCGTCCCGTGTCCGACGTCGATGAAAGTCACCGCCAGCGTCTCCGGGTCGTGCTCGCGATGCGTCGCTAGCGGCCACGCGACGAGCGTCCAGAGAACCATCCAGGCCAGCATCCACTTCCCGCGGCGCTCGCCCCGCAGCCCCCTACCCCAGAGTTTGTTGCCCCAGAGTTCGTTACCCCGGCTTGGATCGCCAGCGGGCACCAGCGCACCGGCCACCGCGACTGCATAGAACGCGACAACCCACCAGAACGGCGGCGGGGGCAACCAGAAGTGGCCGAGCGGGATCTCGCCGCACAGCTCCACCACGCCCCGCATCGTTTCGAGCGCCGCAAGGCAGATCCACCCAAACGGGATCGCCAACGGCCCACCAAACATTCCCACCGCGGCAGTGAATAGACCACCCACGAGCGCAACGGTCAGCGGCGCGATCATCAGGAGGTTGGCCAGCACCGACACCGGCGCGACGATTCCGAACGCCTGCCAGACCAGCGGCGCGGTCGCTGCCCAGACCCAAAAGCTGACCAGCGTGAACCGTACCGCCCGCCGCCACTGGCGGACTCCCGCGCGGACGATCCAGGGCCGCGTCGATTGCAGCAACGTCTCCAGCGGGTCGTCCTCGCGAATGCTCTCCATCACCCGCCGGCCCGCCAGGACCAGCACGACCACCGCGACGAACGAGAGCTGCGTGCCGGTCTGCAGCAAGTTCTGAGGATCGAGCACCAGCAGCGCCACCGCAGCCAGCCCGAGCGAGTTGAGCGAGCTGGTCTGCTTCCCCGCCCAGCTGCCGACGAGCACCGCACCGACCAGCATCGAGGCCCGCAGCACCGGCGGCCGGGCTCCGGTCAGAGCCGCGTAGAACACGCACACCGCGACCACTGCAGTCACCTGCCAACCGCGCGGCCAGCCCAGCAAGACCAACGCCATTGCGACCACCCCGGCCACCATCCCCAGATGCAATCCGCTGACGCTCAGCAAGTGCGCCGTCCCGGTCTCGACCAGACGGTCGCGCGTCTCGGGATCGACCGCTTGCCGCCGCCCGAGCACGAGCGCTGCGGCGAGCGGCCCCGCCTCCTCACCGACGCCTGCGTACAGCGCCCGTTCGCCCGCGACCCCGATCCACGAGAGCGCACGCCGGAGGCCCCACGCTTCCGGCGACTCCAAGACGAACTGGGAGGGCGAATCGACGCGGAGCTGAACGGCGATGCCTCGGGGAGCGTAGATCGCCCGCATGTCGACGGCCCCCGGATTCGTCGGCCCGTCGATCCGCTGCCAGTGCCCGTAGACCGTCACGCAGTCCCCCACCAGTCGCTCGCTGATGTCCCCTTCGACCGTCGCTCGCACCCTTCCCGACGCTGGCTCCCACCGCTCTGCACCGCGGACGCATTGGACCTCGAGCTCGACGACCGATTGATACCGCGGCGCACTCCCGCGACCGTACAAGGTGGCCAGCGCGTTGGGCCGCCGCTCCGGACTCGAAGCGACCACGGCTCTGAGCACCACCGGTTGCCAATCATCCTCGGCCATCGCCGCCAGCGAGCCTCCCGAGGCGGCACCGAACGAAGCGGCACCGAACGAAGCGGCACTGAGCGAGGCTTGCGACCACGCGGCCATCGCCATCGCAGCGGCCACGAGCGGAAGTGCGGCGACGAACCGAGACCCGGTGCCGCGGCGCGACAGCCCGATCGCCGCGACACCTCCGAGCAGCGCGAGCGAAGCCCAGCCGCCCGCGCTCCAAGGAGCCGCTCTGGCAGCCAGAATGCCCACCCCGCAAGCACACGCCAGCTGCACCCCGGGCAATTCCGCCACGGCTCGCTCGCCGGCTCGCCGACCGAGCCGCAGAGTGCCGACCGCCGCGCGTCTAGTGGGTTCTTTCACGGCTCGGCTTTGAGGTTCACGGTCCGTGTCCTAGCCCGGATTCCCGGCTAGACTGATCCGACTCAGTCGAGACACCCCATGCCAGGAGGCAATATCGATGCGACGAATGCTCAAGATAGCAGTATTCCTCTTACCGCTGCCATTTCTGGGGGGTCTCACAGGCATTGCCCAAGACATCCCTCGCAATCCGCTGGAGCCCTCCGCGTTGACTTATCCCGACACGCGACGCGGCGACGTCGTCGACAACTATCACGGCACCGACGTTGCCGACCCGTACCGCTGGCTCGAGGACACCGAGAGCCAAGAGACAGCCGAGTGGATCGCGGCGGAGAACCGCGTCACCCGCAGCTATCTCGATTCGCTCCCGGGCCGCGACGAACTTCGCCAGCGGCTGACCGAGCTCTGGAACTACGAGCGGTACAGCGCCCCGCGGCGGCGCGGCGAGACCTACTTCTTCACCCACAACGACGGGCTGCAGGACCAGAGCGTGCTCTACACCGCCGCGTCGCTCGAAGCCGAGCGCCGCGTCCTGCTCGACCCCAACACGCTCAGCTCCGACGGGACCGTCGCCCTGGCCGGCTACGCTCCGAGCGAGGACGGCCGGCTGCTCGCCTACGGATTGGCCGACGGCGGCAGCGACTGGCGGACCTGGAAAGTCCGCGATGTGGCCAGCGGCGAGGATCTGCCGGACACGATCTCGTGGGTCAAGTTCAGCGGCGTGAGCTGGTTGCCCGATGGCAGCGGCTTTTACTACAGCCGCTACGACGAGCCCACTCCCGGCGAAGAGCTGACCGGAACCAACTACGACCAAAAACTCTACTTTCACCAGCTCGGCACCGAGCAGTCGGCCGATCGGCTCGTCTACAAGCGTCCCGACGAGCCCAAATGGGGTTTCGGTCCGACGGTGACCGACGACGGGCGGTACCTGGTGATCAGCGTCTGGAAGGGCACTGAGCCGGTCACGCAGATCTTCGTCCAAGACCTGCAGCAGCCCGACAGCCCGGTCCGCCCGCTGCTGGTGGGTTTTGACGCCGAGTACGAGCTGGTCGGCTCCGACGGCGATCGGCTCTTCTTCCAAACCGACCTCGACGCCCCGCGGCGGCGGATCGTCGCCGTCTCGGCCAACGATGCTGGCGATCCCGCTTCAGAAGCCGAGACGCGACCGACGATCACCGAGGTCGTTCCGCAGACCGAGAATGTGCTCGAGTCGGCGAACCTGCTCGGCGACCGCTTCTTCACGATCTATCTTAAAGACGCTCGCTCGCTGGCCATCATCTACACGATCGCCGGGGCCCACGAACGGGATTTGGAACTGCCGGGCGTTGGCACGGTCCACGGTTTCGGCGGGCGACGCGATGCCCGCGAAACTTTTTACACCTTCACCAACTACGTCACCCCGCCGTCGATTTTCCGGATCGATCTGGAGACCGACGAGCAGTCGCTGTGGCGGCGTCCCGAAGTGGCGATCGATTCGTCCGCTTACGAGACCCAGCAAGTATTTTACGAAAGCAAGGATGGGACGCGGATCCCGATGATCCTGACCCACCGCAAAGGGCTGACTCGCTCGGGCGACAACCCGACGCTGCTGTACGCCTATGGCGGCTTCAACATCTCGCTGACTCCCGGATTCTCGCCGGCCGTCGCCGGGTGGCTCGACGCCGGCGGCATCTACGCCGTGGCCAATCTTCGCGGCGGCGGCGAGTATGGTCGCGACTGGCACGAGTCGGGGATGCTCGATCAAAAACAGAACGTGTTTGACGACTTCATCGCCGCGGCCGAATACCTGATCGCGGAAAAGTACACCAGCAGCTCCCACCTGGGGATTCGCGGCGGCAGCAACGGCGGGTTGTTGGTCGGCGCCGTGATGACACAGCGCCCCGAACTGTTCGCCGCCTGCCTGCCGGCGGTCGGCGTGATGGACATGCTCCGCTTCCACAAATTCACGATCGGCTGGGCCTGGGTCTCCGAGTACGGCAGCAGCGACGATCCGGAGCATTTCAAGAATCTGCTGGCCTACTCGCCGCTGCATAACTTGCGCGAAGGAGTCTGCTACCCACCGACGCTGATCACGACCGCCGATCGCGACGACCGCGTCGTCCCAGGGCACAGCTTCAAATTCGCCGCCGCCCTGCAAGCGGTCCAGTCGTGCGACAACCCCGTGCTGATCCGCATCGAAACCCGCGCGGGCCACGGAGCAGGAACGCCGGTCAGCAAATCGATCGACGAGTACACCGACTTGTGGTCGTTCCTCCTCGCCAACCTGCGTTGCCCCCTGAGCCGCAGGCGCTAGCCGCGGGAGAGCCGCTCCACCATCACCCTCCCCCCGGGAGGGTCGGGCTCTCAGGCCCGGGGAGGGCTGCTCGAACCGGTCCGCGATCACAGCTCGACGTCGCGTGTCGCCCTCCCCGCTCGTTCCTCGCGACCCTCCCGGGGGGAGGGTGAGGTTCCAAGATCAGCCGCCACGCGCTAGCCCGGATATTTCATCCGCTGATCAGCGTAGGTATCTAGCGCGAGAGCCTTAGTTCCGGTAGACATTGGAGTTACC
>NZ_WRPR01000063.1 GCF_010367455.1 Candidatus Laterigemmans baculatus
CCTTCGGCTTGCCGTTAAACGACTTGGTAGCCAACTGCTGGGCACTGCTGACTTTATGGCAATTCAGCGTGAGAAAGTGGCGCTGTCCAGCTAGTCACTTGCGAGTTTCAGGGTTTGCTGGGGGCGAATCGCGGAAAAGTCCTCCGGAATCAGGCCGGGGACTGCTAAGCTGTGGGGCGAGCTCGCGCGTCAGCGAGCCGCTGATTTCTTCGTAATCATTGCGATTTCCATGTTTGTCGATCGGGTTAAAGTTGAGCTGCAGGCCGGCCGCGGGGGCGACGGGTGCATGAGTTTTCGCCGGGAAAAGTACGTGGCCCGCGGAGGTCCTGACGGGGGGGACGGGGGCGACGGGGGGAGCATCATCCTCCAGGCTCGCGAGGGGGTGAACAGCCTTGCGGACTTCGTCGGCCGCCAGTTCTGGCGAGCTCCCAAGGGAATGCCCGGGAGCGGGTCGGGCCGCCACGGCCGCAACGCAAAGGACATGGTCCTGTACGTTCCGCCAGGCACGACGGTGATCGATCCGGAAGGCAATTTCACGATTAAGGATCTGATCGAAGACGGCGATTCGGTGCTCCTGGCGCGCGGCGGCAAAGGGGGCTACGGCAACACCCACTTTAAATCGGCGACCAACCGGGCTCCGCGGCAACGCACGCTCGGCGGTGAAGGTGAAGTGCGGACGGTCGTTCTGGAGCTCAAATCGATCGCCGACGTGGGGCTGATCGGTAAACCGAACGCCGGCAAAAGTACCCTCCTCAGCCGGCTCAGCCGAGCCCATCCCGAGATCGCCGATTATCCGTTCACGACCAAGTACCCGAACCTTGGCCAAGTCCACATCAACGCCGACCAATCGTTCGTGCTCGCCGACATTCCGGGACTGATCGAGGGAGCCAGCGACGGCGTGGGGCTCGGCCACGAGTTCTTGCGCCACGTCGAGCGGGCCGGAATCCTGGTCCACTTGGTCGAGCCGTTCCCGGCGGACCAATCCGACGCCCTCGAGAACTACCGCACGATCCGCCACGAGCTGAAGACCTACGCCGAAGAGCTGGCCAATCGGCCGGAAATCGTGGTGATGACCAAGGCCGAGCTGCCCGATGCGGACGAAGTGCACCAGCGGCTCGCGGAGGAAGTCGGCGGGCCGGTGCACCGGATTAGCGCTGTCACCGGAGAAGGCGTCGATGGGCTGCTGCGGGCGATCTGGGAACGCTTGAGCGAAGTCCGCCGTGAAGCGGCTGCCAGCTCCGTCCAGCCAGTCGAGCTGAGCGAAGCGGCGACCGCCGAAGTCTCCCGCACGACGCCTCCGCCCAAAGCCAAAAAGCCAGCACGGCTGCCACCCCATTTGGCGGGCCCCACCGCGGCGCTCTCGGATGAGAACCCGCCGTCGCAGTACACTCCGGCCCCCGAGGAACCGTCGGCGTGAGGCAGCGGTGGACAATTTTGGTCGATGTCGGCAACTCGGCGGTCAAAGTGGCCGTCGTCCCCACGCAGAGCTCGCCCGGCGGACACGATTCGGCCGATGAATTTGCGCCGGCCAGCGGGCATGCCTCGGCCGGCGGGCTTGCCTCGGTCGGCGGGCATGCCTCGGTCGGCGGTGCGGCGGGGCGACCGCTGCGGTTTCTTCGCCACGATCTGCGAGACGCTTCTTGGCCAGCCGCTCTGGTTGAGCAGAGCTGGAAGTGGTTCGGGCTCGAGCCGTCCGCTGAGTCACTCGGCGAAGCTTTTACGGAGCCGCGGCAGTGGATCGTAGCCAGTGTCAATGGACCGGCTACCCGAGCGCTCCGCCAGTGCGTCGCCCGCGAGGCGGCCGGAGACGGGTGGTATGAACTGACGCACCGCGATCTGGCGATGCGAGCCGAGCTGCGAAATCCAGCCGCCGTGGGGATCGATCGCCTGCTCGGTGCTTCCGCAGCATGGCGGGCCGCAGGAACCGATGCGGAGAGCGATCGCGCGGTCATCTCGATCGACGCCGGGTCGGCCGTGACGATCGATCTGGTCCGCGGGGGCGTCTTCCTTGGAGGTGCGATTCTGCCGGGGCTGCGGTTGCAGCTGTCGAGCCTCACCCAGGGGACCGACTTGCTTCCGGCGGTCACCTGCGAGGGAGCCAAGTCGCTCGAAATTCCAGGACGAGATACTGTCTCCGCCATGCGAACTGGGGTTATGCTGGGACTCTCCGGAGGGATTGATCGATTGATCGACCAGTACAGCGAGGGCTGTGCGTCGCCCCCGCACGTCTACCTCACAGGCGGCGATGCGGCGACGCTCGAACCCTTGCTGCGGCATGCGGTGATCCGCCGAGATGACCTGGTTCTGTCGGCGATCGCGGACGCGGCGCGAGCACCCGAGATACTCAAGAATCCAGAGACGCTGAGGGGGGAGGTCTGCTGATGTCTCACGATCGGCTTGCCGGTTTGCTGCCCGCTGGCAACCCGCTGGCTCCCTTCGATGCGGCCGCACTGCTCGACGCGGCGCCGCAGTCGGCCGAGCTAGATACGATCCCCGAAGTTCCCGTCGGGACGCCGCTGGACGGCGACGCTGCGACTGGGCAAGCGGCTCTGGTGGACGAGCGCCCCGAGGAGGACCTGGAACTCCTTCCGGACGACGACGAACTGCAGCCGGTGGGCGAGCTACAGCCGGTGGGCGAGCTACAGCCGGCGGGCGCAGCGGGGGCCGTGGCAATGACCGCCCTGCCCGAATTCTCCGAATCGCAAGCCGGTCCACGAAGGCATGCTGCGGGCAGCGGTTCTGCAATGCGGGGGCGGCGGCGACGCTCCCGCAACGCGCCGCTGCTGTTGGGGATGGCTGCGGTCGTCTGTCTGGCGATCGGCGTCTGCGTCTACCTGCTCGTCTCGGGAGTGGGGATCTCGCAGCATGGCGAACTGGTGGCAACGCGGACCGAGCCCGATGGGTCGGCAGTGGCAACACCGGACGAGCCGGCCGAAAACAACCCGGCTCCGAATCGTCCAGCTCCCCCCAATCCCGCCCCGGCCGACAGTCCGGCACCGGCGGCACCGCAGCGCGATCCGGTGATGGGAGGCCTGCTGCCCCCGCCCGAATCCCGAGCCGCTGAGCCCGCAGCGAGTCAGCCCCCAGCCACTCAGCCAGCAGCCACTCAGCCCGCTCCAGCGGAGCCCGACGCTGCTGAGTCGCCCGAGCCACCCGCGCCCGAGCCAGCCGCGCCCGAGCCAGTCGCGGCGAGTGAACCGCCTGCTCCCGAGGAGCCCGCGATGGCCGCTGCCGCTCTCGAGCCGGCGCTCGAGGCGCTCCGCCGTGGTCGCTACGACGAGATGCTCGCCGCCGCCGAGCGGGCGCAGAGTGCGGCGATGACGCCTGATCAACGGAGGCTGGCGGCTGGTGTGCATCTGCTGGCGGAGCTGGCGGATTACTACGCCGAGGGGATTCGTCGCGGCGCAGCGGGTTTGGGAGCCGCCGAGACGTTTGAGATCGTCCCGGACGTGACGGTGATCGTGGTCGAATCGAGCCGCGACGAGCTGGTGCTGAAAATTAACGGGCGGGTCAAGAGTTATTCGTTCGAGTCGATGCCGCTGGTGTTGGCGCACCGCTTGACGCGCTTTTCCCTGCCGGCGGATGATCCGGTTGCGAAAGCCGCTGCGGGCGCGTACCAGGCGGTTTGGCCGCAAGCGACCCACGCCCACCGCCGGCAAGCGTTCGAGTGGTGGCGAGGTCTCGATGGAGAGGCAGCGGGTGCTGACTTCACGCAACTCGAGCCGACGGTCCGCCAGATTTTCGCGATGCCCGAGTCCTGATCTTTCCGTTGCCTTCCACGTCTATCCGAACGAACCGCTGTGATTGTGAATCCCGAGGATGTCGCCGAGGCGCTTGAAATAACCGAGCGACTGGTTCGCTTCGCCTCACCGAGCCATGTCTCCAACACGCCCGTGACCGATTGGCTCGAGCAGCAGCTCAAGCAGGCCGGCTTCCAGTGCGAGCGGATTGAACGAACCGATGCGGCAGGGGTCGCCA
Organism: Candidatus Laterigemmans baculatus; assembly: GCF_010367455.1. GTDB lineage: Bacteria > Planctomycetota > Planctomycetia > Pirellulales > Pirellulaceae > Laterigemmans > Laterigemmans baculatus. The sequence goes on from NZ_WRPR01000063.1 coordinate 3,979, forward strand.
AGTCGAACCTCGTTGCCCGCCGGGGACCTGCGGGGAGCGACGCGGCGGTGGGAGGCGGGCTGGCGTACTTTGCCCATACCGACGTGGTTCCCGCGGATGTTTGGGAAGGGCCCGGCGGGGCTTTCGAGCCGGTCGTCCAGGACGGTCGTCTGTATGGCCGCGGGTCGTGTGACATGAAAGGCTCACTCGCCGCGATGGTGGCCGCCGCTCACAGCATCAACCCGGCATCCCAGACCCATCCGCTGTGGATCGTTTGCACGGCGGACGAGGAAGTCGGCTTCCATGGAGCCCGGCAGGTGGCGCGGGAGTCGAAGCTGTTTCGCCAGATGGTTGCCGAGCAACCGGTGGGAATCATCGGGGAACCGACCGAGCTGGACGTCGTGCACGCCCACAAAGGGATTGAAGGCTGCAAGCTGACCAGCCGCGGAAGGGCCGCCCACAGCAGTACCCGCGAGGGGCGGAACGCGAACCTCGCGATGGTTCCGCTGCTCGACGAACTGCTGGCGATTCATCGTGAGACGGAGCGGGACTCGAGGTGGCACGACGAGCGGTTCGACCCGCCCACGGTGACCTGGACGTTCGGCGTCTCCGACTTTACCCACGCGATCAATGTGACGCCGGCGGTCAGCCGCGCGTGGGTCAGCTTCCGGACGATGCCCGAGATCGACGGCCACGAGTTGCTCGAGCGGGTCCGCCGCAAAGCGGTCGAGCTGGGGATCGAGTTCGAGCCGCTCGACGGTGGCGGAACGTTGTGGGTGGACGCCGATCATCCGTGGGTGCAGTCGATGTGCGAGATGGCCGGCCGTCCCGCGGCGCGGACCGTCAGCTACTGTACCGATGGCGGATTGTTTACCGAGCTCGAAGCCTTGGTCGTCTGCGGCCCCGGCTCGATCGCCCAGGCCCATACCACCGACGAATTCATCGAGCTCGACCAATTGGCTGCCGGCGTGGAGCTGTACCGCAAGCTGATCAAAAGCCGCTGCTGCTGAGCCCGATCGTGTCTTGATTGTGACGACCCGCTGGTGGAGACTGGAGTCCGTGCTGCTCTCCACGGCGATCGAGCGACTATGTCCGCGAACCGAATTCCCCTGTTGCTCATTCCAATGCTGCTGGTCAGCCAGTGGTTGGGGTTCGCGTTCGCCCACCAGCACGACTCCGGCGACGGTTCCGGCCGCCGCCATATTCACCTTGGCCTGTCGCACCATCACCACCACCCTCACCCAGCGAGCCGTTGGGGGCACGAGCGCGACGATTCGCCTGAACATGGGCATCACGAGCCTGGGCATTCCCAGGATGGGCATTCCCACGAGGGCCCCCTTCCCCATGTAGAGACCCACTCTCACGGGCATTCTCACGGGCATTCTCACGGGCATTCTCACGGGCATTCTCACGGGCATTCTCATGGGCCGCACGGGGAGATTTTCTGGGACAGCGTTCCCTATCTCGCTTCGAACGCGACGAGCGTCCTGAGCGAGGGGCGTCACAGCCGGCAGTGCTTGGGGCTGTGGAAACTCGATGTGCTGCCGATGGGGCCGAGCCGTAGCGTGGCTGGACTCGGCGGTCGCGGAATCGCTGGAGCGAGCGATCGATCGAGCCAATTTCTTGACACAGCCGGTTGTCCGCTGTTTCTGCGGACCCTCTCGATCCGGATTTAGACCGCCGCGGATCGCGCATCTCTTGCGTCGACGGCATCGCCGCCGGCGGCACCCTTCTTCGCCACGCGGCGCTATGAGCCGACGGCGCTATGAGCCGACGGCGCTATGAGCCGACGGCGCTAGCCGCGGGTTCCGCGAGGAACGAGCGGGGAGAGTGATGCGCGACTTGGAACCTTTCGCGCGGGCATTCTTCGTTGGCCCTCCCCGGGCCTGAGAGCCCGACCCTCCCGGGGGGAGGGTGATGGCGAAAAGTGGCTTCCTGACAGAGCCGAGCATCCGCTTCTCCAGTCTCTTGTGGTTTAGGGCCAGGAATGTGACAAACCGCGTCAAATACGCCCTCGGTGGAGCGGTGCTTCTGCTCGCCCTCGTCGGAATTGCCGTATGGGCCACCGGCCAGGCCTCCGCAGTTCGCTTCGCTTGGTGGACGAAAGATCTTTCGGCGGTCAGTGGCGGCGGCGGAGCGGCCGACGAACCGACGGCAGGCGAGGTCGCAACGGAGCCGAAGACGCTCCGGCTCAGCAAACAGTCACGGCGAAATCTGGACTTAATTTCCAAGCCGGTGCGAGTCCAAGATTATTGGCGAACGCTTCAGATACCGGGGATGGTGGTCGACCGCCCCGGCCAGACCGATCGCGGCGTCACTGCGCCGCTCGAGGGAGTCGTCGAGAAGATTCACGCCACTGGCGGCGACACGGTCCATTCCGGCGAAGTCCTGTTCACGCTGCGGTTGTTCAGTGAGAGCCTTCAGGAAACGCAGGCGGCGCTTTTTCAGGCGACCCGCGAGGTTCAGCTGCTCAACGAGCAACTGTCGAGACTTGAGACCGCCGCCCGCGCGGGGGCGCTCGCCGAAGCGAGGATGATTGAGTTTCGCAGTCAGCTGCGTCGCCAGGAAACACAGATCCAAAGTTATCAGCATGCGCTGGAGGTGCGCGGCTTCACGGCGGCCCAGATCGCCAACGCGGCCGAAGGTCATTTTCTCTCGACCATCGAAGTCGTCGTGCCTTCCGCGGCCACGGCCAGTCCGGCCGGGCTGGAAGTTCAGGAGCTCAAGGTCGGGCTGGGGGAACAGGTCCAAGCGGGGCAGCAACTTGCAACGCTGGCCGACCATCACGCGTTGTATATCGAAGGGTACGCCTTCAAGAACGAAGCCTCGCTTCTCTCGCGTGCAGCGGCGGAAGGCTGGGAGGTCGAAGTGGAATTCACGGACGACGCCTTCGAAGGTTGGCCTCCGCTCGACCAGAAACTCTTGATTCGCCATCTCTCCAACTCGATCGACCCGGAGACACGGACGCTGGGGGTTTATATCCCGCTCGCCAATCAATCACGCAGTTATCAGAAAAACGGCCAAACCTTTTTGAGCTGGCGGTTTCGGCCTGGGCAGCGGGTTCGCATCTTTGTTCCTGTGGAAAAGTTTTCCCAGGTGTTGGTCGTTCCCTCCGAGGCGGTGGTCCGCGAAGGTCCCGAGGCATTTGTCTTTCGCCAGAACGGCGACCTGTTCGATCGGATCAGCGTTCATGTGTTGCACGAGGATCGTCGTCACGTCGTGCTCGCTCACGACGGCAGCGTGACCCCCGGCTTGTTTCTTGCCCAAAACGCGGCGGCTTCCCTGAACCGCGTGCTTCAGACGCAGTCGGCTAGCGGCATGCCTGCGAACGTGCATGTGCATGCCGACGGCACCGTTCACGCTGCTCACTGAACTCCCCAGCCTGACTTCTGAGACCGACCGGCGATGCTCAATCGAATCATCTATTTTTCGCTCCAGTACCGGATGCTAGTCGTCGTCCTCGCGGTCGGCATGTTGTTCTATGGATCGTATCTAGCAACCACCCTTCCGATCGACGTCTTTCCAGATCTCGATCGACCGCGGGTGATCATCATCACGGAAGCTCCAGGGCTTGCGACCGAAGAAGTCGAAACCCTGGTTACCCAGCCCATCGAAGTTTCGTTGCTCGGAGCCAGTGGCGTTCAGGATGTTCGCAGCCAGACGACGTCGGGTCTGAACGTAATCTATGTCGAATTCGATTGGACCACCGACATCCGCGCCGCGCGTCAAACAGTTCAGGAGCGACTCGCGACGCTCGGAGAAACTCTGCCGCCGGGAATTCGCCCTCAGATGACGCCTCAGTCGTCGATCATGGGACAGATCGTGATTGCCGGAATGTACCGCCGAGCTGGACCTTCCGGCGGTCGATTGGTTGCATTCGAGGGAACACCGTGGCTGCTGGAAATCCTCCCTTCGGACGCGGCGTCCCCAGAGCTGCGACTCTGGGATCCGGCCGCGGGCGATCAGCCAGCCTCATGGCAGGCGGTCGAGGTTGAGGACGTTCGCTGGGAACTGTCCGCTGCCGAACTGTCCGCTGCCGTGGAGTCCGAGGCGGCCGCCGAACCTAGTCAAGTAACCGTCGTGGTCGAGGGCCGAAGCTATCGGGCAACTGTTCCAACGGTCCTGCAGCAACAGATGGAACTGCGGACGATTGCCGACTGGGTTATTCGGCCTCGGCTATTGAAGATTCCCGGAATCGCTGAAGTGTTCGTCCAGGGAGGCGAACAAAAGCAGTATCAGGTGTTGGTCGATCCAGCGGCGCTCGTGGAGTACGACGTGAGCTTGCAGCAGGTCGAACGTGCGCTCGCCGAGAGCAATATCAACAGCAGTGGTGGGTTCGCGATCAGCGGCGAGTCTGAGCGGCCGATCCGGATTCTCGGACGCCTCGGTCCCGAGTCGCGGCTCGTTTTACAAGACCTCCAAAACGTCCCGATCAAAACCAATCTTCGCCGCTCCGTACTGCTCGGCCAGGTGGCAAACATCGTCGAAGGAGCGGAGGTCAAGCGGGGTGATGGCAGTGTGAATGGTCGACCCGGCGTGGTGTTCACTCTGGCAAAGCAGCCTCACGTGGACACGCGGGAAGTGAGCGACCGGATCGAACAGGCCTTCGAAGAAGCGGAGGCAGCGTTGCCGGCTGATATCGCGATCCAGTCCGATCTGTTTCGGCTGAAGAATTTCATCGACCGCGGCATCTTTAACGTGGGCGAGGCGCTGGTCATTGGCGCCGTGTTGGTGCTGATCATTCTGTTCTTGTTCTTGCTGAATCTTCGCACCACTTTCATCACACTCACGGCGATTCCTCTCTCGCTCGTCATCACCACGCTCGTGTTTCGGTGGATCGATTATCTGTCCGATTCCTCATTGTCGATCAATGTGATGACGCTCGGCGGAATCGCCGTGGCGATGGGGGAGTTGGTCGATGACGCGATCGTCGATGTGGAGAATATTTTCCGGCGGCTGAAAGAAAATCATGCCAGCGGAAACCCGAAGTCATCGCTGCAAGTCGTGTATGAGGCCAGCAAAGAGATTCGCAGCGCGATCGTGTTCGGGACCGCTGTCGTGATTCTTGTGTTCCTGCCACTGTTCGCGCTCTCTGGAGTCGAGGGGCGACTGTTCGCGCCCCTGGCGGTGGCCTACATCGTTTCGATTCTCGCCTCGCTGCTCGTCTCGCTGACCGTCACGCCAGTCCTCTCGTATTACCTGCTTCCTCAGTCCAGAGCTGCCCACCGAGAACGCGACGGATGGTTGCTGAGAGCGTCGAAAGCGTTGGCCAGTCCGTTGATTCGCTTCAGTATCAACCGCGCGGGGCTGTTGCTGCTGCTGACCTGGATCGTCGTGGGCGTGGCCGGTTGGCGATTGTCGCAATTGGGACGCAACTTTCTTCCCGAATTCGACGAGGGGAGCGTTTTGGTCAACGTAACTCTGCCGCCGGGGTCCTCACTGCAGGCGTCAAATCAAGTTTCCGCGGCGATCGACGCCAAGTTTCGTCAGTATCAGCAGTCGGCCGAAAACCCGAATGGACCGATCCTCCATTTCGTTCGCCGCACCGGACGCGCCGAAATGGATGAGCACGCCGCGCCCGTCAATGCGGGTGAATACATCCTAAGCATTGATCCAGAGGCTGAGCAGCGACGCGATGAGATTCTAAAATTGCTGCTCACGGAGCTTCGGGATGAAGTTCCAGGGGTCGATATCGAGGTCGAGCAACCGTTGGCGCACCTCATCAGTCATATGCTTTCCGGCGTCTATGCTCAAATCGCGATCAAGATCTTTGGCGACGATCTTTACACCCTGCAACAAATTGCCGGAGAGGTCCAGGCGACCATCGACGAGATTCCGGGACTCACGCCGCCAGTGATCGAGCCGATGCGGCAAACGCCTGAACTGCACATTCGCTTGCGTGCCGACGAACTCGCCTTCCACGGAGTCACCCGCGGGTATGTGGCCGATGTCCTGCAAACGGCGCTGCAGGGCGAAGTGGTCTCGCAAGTGCTCGAGGGACAGCGGCGGTTTGATTTATTGGTGCGGCTGGAAGATCGCTACCGGACCGATTACGCCAACCTGGGGCAATTGCGGATCGATCTGCCGGGAGACCGTGGGCAGATCGAGCTGAGCGAGTTGGCCGATATTGGCGAAGGGATGGGAGCGAATGCGCTCAACCGAGAAAACGCCCGCCGCCGAATGGTGATCCGCTGCAATACGCAGGATCGCGATTTAGCCAGCGCGGTCGGCGAGATCCGCCAACGGGTCGAACAGCAGGTGGAGTTACCGGCGGGCTACTTCATTGAGTACGGAGGCCAGTTTGAAAGCCAACAGCGAGCGACGCAAAAAATTCTCGTGCTGGCTGCCGTGTCGGTCGTTGGCGTTTTCTTAGTTCTGATGCTGCTGTATCCCTCGGTGCGGATCGTGTTGCAGATCCTCAACGCCCTCCCCACGGCGTTTATCGGTGGTGTGTTTGCACTCGTGCTCACTGGCCAGTCGCTGACGGTTGCCAGCCTGGTCGGGTTCATCGCCCTTGGAGGAATTGCAGTCCGCAACGGAATCCTGCTGGTCACCCACTATTTCCATCTGATGCGAGAAGAAGGTGAGCCGTTCTCTCGGGAGATGGTCTTGCGAGGGTCGCTCGAGCGGCTGGCCCCTGTCCTGATGACCGCATTGACTGCCGGGATCGGTCTGCTGCCGCTGGTCCTCGGAGGCGAACAGCCGGGACGCGAAATCTTATACCCGGTAGCAACCGTGATCGTCGGTGGATTGCTGACCTCAACCTTCTGCGAATTTCTTTTGCACCCGGGAATCTTTTGGAAGTTTAGCGGAGAGGATGCCGCCCGGATGGCTCTGCCGGACGACGCCGCTGCGGAAACGATTGAACGTTAGGGACGTTTCTCTGTCAGTCGCCGTTGACTGATACCTACTTGGTGAATTGGAGAGAAAGATGAGAACGATGAGATTTGTGGCCACGTTTTCAATCCTGTTGGCACCCCTGTTTGCCCTTGGCTGTTCTTCCGAGCCGGCGGTCGAAGAGGCGGCTCGCGACGGGGCGGGGATGGAGAGCGGCGAGCCGCACGATCATCCGCTCGAGGGCGACGATGCGCACTCGCATGGCGCGGCGCCGCACGGAGGGACAATCGCCGACTGGGGAGGCGGTGCCTATCACGTCGAATTCACCGTCGACCACGATCAGCAACAGGCCGTCGTCTACGTGCTCGGCGACGACGCGAAATCGCCCGCGCCCGTCGCTGCGACCGAGGGCACGCTGCTGCTGAGCATCTCTGAGCCCGCCTTCCAAGTCGAACTGCAGGCGGATCCGCAGTCGGGCGATCCGGAGGGAGCCTCGTCCCGGTTCGTGGGCCAGCACGAAAACCTGGGCAAGGTCCAGGAGTTTGGCGGCACGATCAGCGGCGAAATCGATGGCACGCCCTACGTCGCCGAGTTTGAGGAGCACGCGAATGAGGACCATGCCCAGTAACGGCTGAGAAAACGGCCTGGTCCGATATACCCCACGGGGGTATAATTCGGGCAGGTGAACGGGTCCGCGGGAGCGAGGGTGACGATGCGGTGTGAGAGCAAGGCTCAGGTTCAGCGGCGGCTCAAGCGGGTCGCTGGGCAAGTGGCCGGGCTGCAGAAAATGGTCGACGAGGACCGTTACTGCATCGATGTCTTGACGCAGTTGTCTGCTGCCCGTGCGGCGCTCGACGCGATCGGCATCGTGCTGCTGACTGATCACATCGAGGGTTGCGTGGTGGGCCACGGCACCGGATCGGAGCACCCGTGTGCCACGAAGATGGAACCCGAGGAACTGGTCGAAGAAGTTCGCGTTTCGCTCAAACGGTTTCTGGCTTGAAAACGAACGGTTGTCTACATGAACCGCTGCTGCTGAGGCGGCGGGCGAAGGAGAAACAAAAATGGCGACGACGACGGAGCTCCGCATCACCGGAATGGTCTGCGATGCTTGTGCGGGGCATGTGAAGAGAGCGTTGCAGGGTGTCGAGGGAGTTCAAGCGGTCGCGGTCGATCGCGAGGCGGGTCGCGCCTCGGCGGAACACGCCGGAGTGGACCACCGCCAGTTGATTGCCGCAGTAGCCGAAGCGGGCTACGAAGCCGAAGTGGCGAGTGACACCGCATGAGCGATCCCTCCACGCTCGAGACCGCGCGCGCCGACCTGCCGTTGCTCGGCATGCACTGCGCCGCGTGTGCGAACCGGATCGAGAAGGCGCTGCAGAAATCTCCAGGCGTCAGCTCGGCGAACGTCAACTTCGCCACGACGCAGGCCACCGTGCGGTACTCGCCGCAGGTGACCGATCCGCTGGCGCTTCGGGAGGTTGTTCGCAAAGCGGGATATGATGCGATTGTCCACGAGGCTTCTCCCGCGGCCGCCGAAGGTGAGGGTGGAGCGGTCAGCAGAGGAGTGGCCGCGGCGGCGGAATTGCGTGAGGCGGAGGATGCGGCTCGGGCCGCGGACTACGAGCGGCAGCGGCGGCGGTTTTTTGTTGCGGCTGCGCTGACCTTGCCGGTGGCGGTGCTGGCCATGGGAGGGCATTTGATTCCGCCCCTAGCGCCGCTGCTGAACTTTTCCGGACGGGCCTGGGTGGAGCTAGGGCTGACGACGCCGGTGCTGTTCTGGGCGGGCCGAGAGTTTTTCACCGGCGCCTGGAGTGCTGCCCGCCACCGCGCCGCCGACATGAACACGCTGGTCGCAATCGGGACCCTTGCCGCCTATCTCTACAGCCTCGTTGTTACGATCGCACCGCAAGCCGTGGCGGCCGCGGCTCCCGGGGTCGAAGCGTCCGGCGTCGATCCCGCGGCGGCCGACCCGCACGCCGCCCACACGATTGGTTCGCCCATGGGGGTCTACTACGAAGTTGCGGCGTTCGTCGTGACTTTGATCCTGATGGGACGGCTGCTTGAAGCGCGAGCGCGGAGCAAGACGAGCGGCGCGATTCGGGCGCTGGTCGGGCTGCAGCCGCGAACGGCGCGCGTCGAGCGCGAGGGTGTGGAGCAGGACTTGCCGATCGAGGAGGTACGGGTCGGAGATCTGCTGCGAGTGCGGCCGGGAGAGAAAGTTCCGGTCGACGGCGAAGTGGTCGACGGCTCGAGCACGATCGACGAGAGCATGTTGACCGGCGAGCCGCTGCCGGTGGCCAAGACCGCGGGTGATACGGTGATCGGTGCGACGATCAACAAGACGGGATCCTTGCGGGTCCGTGCGACGCAGGTCGGCAGCGACACGGTGCTCCAGCAGATCGTCCGCCTCGTGCAGGAGGCGCAAGGTTCGAAAGCGCCGATTCAGCGGTTGGCCGATACCATCTCGGGTTACTTTGTCCCGGCCGTGCTGTGCATTGCGGTGGCCACATTCGTGCTGTGGTTCAACTTTGCCCCGCTCGAAAACCGGCTCCCCTTTGCCCTGCTGACGTTCGTCTCGGTGCTGATCATCGCTTGCCCGTGCGCGCTCGGATTGGCCACGCCGACAGCGATCATGGTTGGCACGGGGCGAGGCGCGCAAAGCGGGATCTTGATCAAGGGAGGTGAAGCGCTCGAGCAGGCGCATCGGCTGACCACGGTCGTGCTCGACAAAACTGGGACGATCACCCGGGGACAGCCCGAAGTGACCGACGTTGTGGTCGATGGTTTTGATGAGAGTGAGTTGTTGCGGCTGGCTGCTTCGGCCGAGCGCGGTTCGGAGCATCCGCTTGGCGAAGCGATCGTCCGAAGCGCCGAACAGCGGGCTCTGGTGCTGGTCGAGCCCCAAGAATTCGCCGCGGTCGCCGGCCACGGGATCGAGGCGCGAGTCGAGGGGCGACGGGTGCTGATCGGCAACGCGCGGCTGCTCCGCGAGCGCGGGCTCGATGCCAATGAAGCCCTCACCCAGCGGTTGGCGGACGAGGCGAAGACGCCAGTGTTTGTCGCCATCGACGATTTCCCAGCCGGAGTGATCGCCGTGGCCGATCCCGTGAAGGAAAGCTCGCGCGGCGCGATCGAGCAATTGCACCGCTCGGGACTGAAGGTCGCGATGCTGACCGGGGACAACCGCCGCACGGCTGAAGCGATCGCCGCGCAAGTCGGAATCGATCGTGTGCTGGCGGAGGTTTTGCCCGATGGCAAGAGCGAAGAGATTCGCAAGCTGCAGGCCGCCGGTGAAACCGTTGCGATGGTTGGCGACGGGATCAATGACGCTCCCGCCCTGGCTCAGGCCGATGTAGGGATCGCGATTGGCAGCGGCACCGACGTCGCGATCGAGGCGGCCGACATCACACTCGTCCGCGGCGACTTGCGGGGCGTGGCCGCCGCGATCGCGCTTTCGCAGGCGACGGTCCGCAACATCCGCCAGAACTTGTTCTTCGCCTTCATCTACAACGTGCTGGGGATCCCGATCGCAGCCGGGGTTCTCTACCCGCTGACCGGTTGGCTGTTGAGCCCAATCCTCGCCTCCGCGGCGATGGCCCTGTCGTCGGTCAGCGTCGTGACCAACGCGCTCCGCCTGCGCGGTTTCGCCGTGGCTCCCAGTCATGCTCAGGAGAGTTAGCAACGCATGGATACCGCCGAGATCATCGTCACCGTGGGCGGAGCGCTGCTGATCGCGCTGATCCTGTGGTTCTTCTTCGGGGGCAGGAGGTAACGTACGTCAGGCTTTCCTCTTCGGTCACCCTCCCGGGGGGAGGGTGGCTTTCGAGTCGGCCGCTGACGTACTACTGCTCGCCGACGACGAAGCGTTCTCCGAGCAGTTCGACGACGTCGCCGCGGTCGAGTTGCTTTCGCCTTCGCGTTTCGACTTCGCCGTTGACTTGCACTTCGCCGGCTTGGATCAGCACTTTGGCTTGTCCGCCGGTGCCGACGACGCCGCAGAACTTGAGGAAGTCGTCGAGCCGAATCGCCTCGGCGGGATCGGGTTGAGCATCCATCACTTCACCGTAAACTTCGCGACCAAGGGCCAGTGATCGCTGAGGTCGCGTTGCGGCTCAGGGATCTGCCAGTAGCGTTCCCAGTGTTCCTCCGGCTCATCGACGCCATCGCCGCGGATGGCCAACTGTCGCAGTCGCTCGATCGAGTGAAAAACCAGGTCGGGCTTTCGCGGGGTATCTTCCAGAAGCGAGCGGCTGACGAGGATTCGATCGAGGTGAGCGTCTTCACGGAGGTGGGTGGGCCGCTCGCTCTCCGGCAGGTGTTCTCCAAGGTCGACCAGGTCGTCCGCGGCGGTGGGCGTGCCACGGCCCGAGAGAATCGCGATATCGGAGTCGGCTGGTGGCGGGTAGTCGGTCGAGAGGCTGTTGGTGTCGCCGAGCACGATCACGTTCTCCCCCGCGGCGATCCGCTCGGCGAGCCAGGCATGCACCGATCGAGTTTGGTCGGTGCGGATCGCTTCGGCATCGCGTCCGGCGCGGAAGTGGAGCGTCAGGATCGTGACTCGTTCGACGCCGTCGCCGACCGGAACCTCGAACGTCGCTTCGGCGTGTTTGGTGACGTTGCCAAAGTCGCCGCGAGCCTCCATCGCTCGCGAGGGCTGGTGTCGCGAGAGCCGCGTCAGGAAGTTGTGCGGCTGGTAGAGGAAACCGACATCCTGTTCGGTGAAGTAGTCGCCTCCTTCGATGAATCCGATCTGATAGTCGAGCTGATGATTCCGCTCGAGCGAGCCGGTGAGGTAATACAGAACTCGTTGGCCTTCGACTTCCTGGACGGCCAACACGTCGGGACGAGCCGCAGCGATGCTTTTGGCGAATGCGTCGCGCCGCCAGTTCCAATCCGCGCGGCTCGGGGCGCTCTGCTCTCGGGCAAGCTCCGAAAAGTTGTCGCCGGTGTGGTTGTCGTAGAACCATTCCAGGTTCCACGTCATCACCGTCCATTCCTCGGCCGAACCGTCGCTTGCCGCAGTGTCCGAGTCCGCGGCAACATCAGACGAGACGCCATTAGCGGGCTGCGAGGGTGGGTTGCAGGCGAGCCCGGAGAACGCGCAGAGGAGGAAGGCCGTGAACGCTAGGGCACGTAGGGAGTTCACCCTCCCCCCGGGAGGGTCGCGAGGAACGAGCGGGGAGGGCCTCTGCGACTGGCACTGCTCAGCAACCGTGGTCGTCGGATGCGGCTTCCCCTCCCTTCGCTGTCGCTCGGACCTCCCCCCGGGAGGGTGAGGTGAGGTCGAATCAGAGATTGATGAACCCGCCGGCTGCACGCGGCTTCGACAACTCATTTCGCGGTTTCCCCTGGGACGAGCGTGCTGGAGCCGACGACTCTCGGGCGAGCGATCACGCGGTGAAAGTGCAGCTGGACTTCGCGGGCCACGACGCGGCGGACACCTTCGACCAGGCACGCCGGTTCGTTCTCCTCCTGGCCGATCCGAATCACCTCGGCGAGCGGCGTGCCGGGAGGCACCGCAAACGTCCGCTGGTTGATGATTTGATTGCCGGCGTCGAGCTCGGGAATGATGAAGTGGCAAGTGGCTCCGAAGGTCAGCATCCGCGCGGCGTAGGCGTCGTGGTAGGGGCGGAAGCCGGGAAAACCGGGGAGCAGCCCGTGGTGCAGATTGATGATCCGACCGCCGGCGAATTGCCAGCAGGTGGCTGCTGGCAGCACGCGCATGTAGCGGGCCAAGATCACATAGTCGACATCGTACTGGTCGAGCAGCTCGATCATCTTCGCATCGTCGGCCACGCCGTTTTCATCCCCGATGCATTCGAACGGGATGCCGAACGATTGGGCCAGCGGTTGGCATTTCCTGCGGTTGCCGATGACCACGGCCGCTTCGGCTTGGATGTGGTTGTCGGCGATCGCTTGGAGGAGGGCCCGCGGAGTCGATTCGAGAAAGGTCGTGCAGATCGCCAGCCGCGGTCGCGCCGCCCGCAGCTCCGGACTCCAGATCCGAATCGCCAGTCCGGTATGGGCAGCGATCTGCGGCATCGCTTGCTGCAACCGCTGCAGCTGGGCGGAATCGATTTCGAACCGACAGAGCATTGCGAACAATTGCTCCTCGTCGTGGTCGTACATCTGGATCTCTTCGATCCGGGCTCCCTGGGCGGTCAGGTAATGAATGATCGGGTCGGCCAATCCGACGTTATCTGGCCCGAGGGCAGTGATCACGACATCCATGGTTTGCAGTCGAATAGGGGCGGCAGGCGAGGAACGGGTGGCGGCGGAAATCGGTCGCTGGTTAAAGTACTCTAACCCTTTGAACTCGACTCGTCCCCAGGGCTAGGCCCCATGCCACCACTGTTGTCCAGCAAGCCGCGACGCGATGAAGTTCCGGCCGGGAGCAACCTCTGCGAATACTGCACGGCCAAGTGCTGCCACTACTTCGCCCTGCCGATCGACCAGCCGACCGAACGTCGCGATTTCGACTTTATCCGCTGGTACTTGTTGCACGATCGAGCCAGCGTGTTCGTCGACGACGAGGTCTGGTACTTACTCGTCCACACGACCTGCAAGCATCTCCAAGACGATCACCGCTGTGGGATCTATGAGACGCGACCGCAGATCTGTCGCGAGTACACCACCGATGGCTGCGAATACGACGACGATTGGTGCTACGAGAAGTATTTTGAGACGCCCGAGCAGATCCACGAGTACGTCGAGGCAACGTTCGGTCCCGAAGACGGAGGCTCGCTCCGCTCCCGCAAGCCCACCGGTCTGCCGATCGCGTGAAGTTTCCCGGTCCCCTCTCCCTGACCCTGGGCTGATGAAAATGCCCAGTTCTGGGCGAAGTGGAGAGGGTACAGGGTCAGAAACTGCTACGGCTGGCGACAGCGAGGCATTCTGCTCAAGTCTTCCCGCCCCGCAGGGGCCTAAACAATCCAGCCCAGGGCACAGCGCCGCGGCAACGCCGCAGAGCGACGCCCTGGGTCACGCGTGTCCCTCACACCCACAACAGCCCTGAAAGGGCGAAACACACCTCCGCGCCACGCGTCCGAGCCTGTGTCGCCCCTTCAGGGCTTCACGCACTGGTGCGCTCCGATACCCAGGGCGGCGCTCTGCGGCTTCGCCGCGACGCTCTGCCCTGGGCTGTTCTGTTTGAGCCCTTCGGGCTGAGGGTAAAGTGCCGCGCAGAATCGTCTAGCTTCCGAAACATTTTCATCAGCCCACCCTAGCCTTCCTATCCCTCTCCCCCGCGGCTTGGCTGCGAACGAAAGTTCCGCAGCCAAGCCGCGGGGGAGAGGGGACCGGAAAACTGCACGACCTCCGGGGGGAGGGTGAGGGGGCGTTCCTGCGCAACTTTCGCGGAGCGAAAGGCGACTATCAATTTGAGTTGAGGAGATCGGCTCCCTCGTTGGTGACCGCGTTAAGCCGTTTGGAGACGGGGTGCATCTGCAGCATGCCCTCGTCGACCGCGGCGGTGGCTTGGTGAAGCAGCTCGGGGTCGCGAAAGCTCGGATCGAGCCAGCGGTCGATGAAGTCGTCGCGGAGGATGACCGGCATGCGGTCGTGAATCTGAGCCGCAAAGCGGTTGGCCGCGGTGGTCAAGATCGTACAGCTGTAGAGCGGCTGGCCCCCAGCGTCCGCCTTATCGTTCCGCTCCCAAAGACCGGCCAGTGCCAGCAGGCTTCCGTCGCTGGCATTGATCTCATACGGCTGCTTTCCCTCGGCCGTCTTTTGCCATTCGTAGTAGCCATCGGCCGGGATCAGGCAGCGGCGGCTCTTCCAGGCTGCTCGAAAGGAGGGTTTCTCAGCCGCTGTTTCGCTCCGCGCATTGATCATCCGGTTGCCGATCTTTACGTCGTCCGCCCACGAGGGAACCAGTCCCCAGCGGAACAAGGAGAGCTGCCGCGGCTGGCCTACCTCCGGCTGCAGGACGCACAGAATCGACTGCGTCGGAGCGATGTTGTACCGCGGTTGCCATGGGGGAAGGGATGTGCGGTCGATGCCTGGCAGAAACCGCTGGGCGATCTCCGCCACCGACGTCCGAAGATTAAACCGACCGCACATGGTTCATGGGCTCACGGTGTTCTGGGCTTACGGTGTTCTGGGCTTACGGTGTTCTGGGCTTACGGTGTTCTGGGCTTACGGTGTTCTGGGCTTACGGGCGGGTGATCGTTTCGTCCAGATTCAACAGCACGCGGCTGACCAGCGTCCAGGCGGCGAGCGATTGAGGGTCCGCATCGGCAGGGACTCCCGTCAGTGGCGCCGCTTCGCCTGCGAGGATTTTCTGGGCGTCGAGCTCGCCAGCGGCCAATCGCTCGCGTTGGCCCGCGAGCAACTCGTGCAGCACTTCCAGCTCACTTTCATCCGGAGTCCGGCCGACGCACAGCCGCATCGCGTACCGCAGCCGTTCTCGGTCGCTCGCCTCGCCGCATTCGCGGAGCAGCCGTGCGGCGAGCGCACGAGCCGCTTCGTTAATCGTTGGTTCATTGAGCAGCGCGAGGGCTTGCAGCGGCGTGTTGCTCTCCGGGCGGCGGACGCAGGAGGCTTCGCCATTGGGAGCATCGAAGACCTGCAGCGTCGGATACGGCAGCGAGCGGTAGCGGTGGGTGTACAGGCCCCGCCGATAACGCTCGCCCCCCTGCGACTCGTACCAGTTCTTGGGGCCGTAGCTGACCGGCGGCTGGAGCATCCAGTCGGGCAGCGGCGGATAGGTCGGCCGGCCGCCGATCCGTCGGTCGATCAATCCGCTGCTCGCCAGGGCGATGTCGCGAATCGTCTCGGCCGCCACGCGTTGCCTCGCTCGTCGGCTGACGAGCCGGGCGGTCGGATCCGCTTCCCGAAGCTCGGCGTCGAGCGTCGACCGTTGGCGGTACGCGGCGCTCATCACGATCTCGCGGTGGATGCGCTTTTGGCTCCAGTTCCCTTCGACCAGTTCAACCGCTAGCCAATCGAGCAGCTCGGGGTGGCTCGGCGGAGCGCTTTGGGTGCCGAGATCCTCGGGCGTTTCCACCAGTCCCACGCCAAAGTACGACTGCCAGATGCGATTGACGATGGCCCGCGAGGTCGTCGGTGCTTTGGGGGAAGTGAGCCAGCGCGCCAGCGTCAGCCGGCTGCCATCGGCCTCTTCGGGCAACGGGTTGAGCACCTCCGGCACCCCAGGCTCCACTTCGCGAACCGGACTCAAGAAGTCCCCCCGCTTGAGGACAAACGTCTCGCGAGGCTCTCGTTGTGGCATCAACACGAGCTGGGAGGCCGGTTCGGGATGTTCCTTCCACAGTTGTGCGAAGCGCTCGTTGGTCGCGGACCATTCGGGGCGCGTTTTCCGCCACGCCGAGAACAGCGCATCCCACTCCTCGGCCGATCGCTCGGGCGGCGCCACCTGCTGGCTCGCGCGAGCCGCGTGGGGAAGCGGATCGGCCTGCGGAGCGTCGGCCGAAGTGACGGCGAAGCGAAAACGGCCGAGGTTGTGGCTTTGGTTGTCGTCGCTGTTCCAGCCGCCGTGGCGCTGGGTCAGCGTGATCTCGAGCTCGACCCCTTCGGGACCGCCTTGAATCGGCTCGCGAGGGACGAAGACCGCCTGCCGCGGTTGGTTGCGGCGTCCGGGACCGAGGTCGGTGCCCCAGGCGGTCAGCGGGTCACCGTCGATGGCGAACGCCACCGGCCCGGTGATCCGCTTGGCGTCGGTGCGATCGCTGAAGACCGAGTCGAGCGGAGCTTCGGGGGGATCGATGTCGGCCGAGGCCGATTGCCACTGGACGTCGTACGGCTTGGCCGCTTCCTCGCCCTCGCCTGCGGCCGTGCCGCGAGGAGTGACGCGGACTTGGATTTCGCTCAGCGCGGCGGTGCCGAAGACCGAGCGGCCGGGGCCGAAATGGGGCAGGTTGGGATCGAGCAGTAATTCGAGCCGCAGCCCGCGAATTGGCAACTGGTCGGGCGAGAGCCGCATCGTGAACGTCGGGGCGAACTTGGTCGGGGCGTAACCTTGAGCCAACAACGACCCGTCGCCGCGGTCGATGAACTTCTGGCCTCCCGAAGTGTTCTCGTGCCACTCGACCGCAGCGGTCCGCCAACCGTCAGCCGGGGGCAGCGTCGCTTCCCAGTCCACGATCCGCTCGCGCCAATCGGGCGCCTCGGCCTTCAGCTCCGCTTCGAGGGCGGCGATCTCGTCGAGGACGGCGTCCCGCTGCTGCTGTTGCGGCGGGGTGTAGACGGGGATGTTGGCGTCGTGGTCGTTGTTCAGATACGCCATCAGCTGGAAGTATTCTTCCTGGCTGATCGGGTCGAATTTGTGATTGTGGCACTGGGCGCAGGCGATCGTCAGCCCGAGCACGGCTTTGCCGAGGGCGTCCATGCGATCGAACATCGCTTCCATCCGGAACTGTTCCGGGTCGGCGCCACCTTCCTCGTTGACCATCGAGTGGCGAACGAAGCCCGTGGCCACGCGGCTCTGCTGATCCGCCTCGGGGATCTGATCGCCGGCCAACTGATGGATCAGAAACTCATCGTAGGGAAGGTCTTCGTTGAGGGCGGCGATCACCCAATCGCGATAGAACCAGACCTGCCGCTGTTTGTCCTTCTCGTAGCCGTCGCTGTCGGCGTACCGCGCCGCGTCGAGCCAGGGCGTCGCCCACCGCTCGCCAAACGCGGGGGCGGCGAGCAGCGAGTCGACCAGCCGCTCGTAAGCATCGGGGCGGTCGTCCGCCAGAAAGCGGTCGATCTCTTCGGGGGTGGGAGGCAGCCCGGTAAGGTCGAGGTACAGCCGTCGGCAGAGCGTCACGCGGTCGGCTTCGGGCGAAGGCGAGAGGCCGGCGGCGGCGAGTCGCGCCAGGACAAAACGATCGATCTCGCCCACGCACCAGTCCGCACCGAGGCTCCGCTCGCTGCCCTCTGGTTGGGCTAGTGGAGCTGGTTGGGCTGGTGGAGTCGGTCGCTGGGGAGCCTGAAAGGCCCAGTGGGCGGTCTTGTCGACCCCTTCGTTCGCGAGCGCCTCAGGCCACGTGGCTCCGCTGGCGATCCAGCGGCGAAGGATCTCGACCTCCGCTGCCGAGACGCCGTCGCCTTCGGGCGGCATCCGTTCGTAGGGATCATCGGTCACGATTCGCCGCAGCAGTTCGCTCTCCTCCTCGGACCCTGGGACAATCCCCACCGCTCCCGACTCGCCTCCGCCGGTCGCGATGCTGCGAACGTCGACTCGATAGCCGCTGGTTTGCTTCTCGCCGTCGTGGCACTCGTAGCAGTGGCGGCGCAGGATCGGCTGCACGTCGCGGGCGAACTCGACTCGGTCGGCCTCGTCCGCTGCAGTTGCTCGGCGGACCGCCAGCGGAAGCGTCGCTGCCACTGCCGCAGCGAGGCCGATCCGCCTCAGGAGGCTCGCGGTTGATGGAATGCAGCGTCGAAGGTTCCCCATAAGAAACGTCGCAATCGAGTGGAGGGCGAGTGTGGGTGGCGAGTGTGGGTGGCCCGCAACGGAGGGCCGGCGGGAGACTCTCGGTCTCTTACTGTCATAGGGTAACTGGTCGCCGCATTCAACGATTCGCCAGCGGGCGGAGCTTCAGTTCGGGATTGGGACGAGGGTTGCGGCGGCCCGTGCCGAGCACCACCAGGCCGGTCACTGTCAGCAGCAGTCCGAGCCCCAGCGGGACCGTCACTTCCTCGCCGAACAGCAGCACACCGGCCGCCGCCGCCATGGCTGCCTGCGAGGCGTTGATCAAGTTCACCGCGACGACGGGGATCGCTCGCAGGGCGAGCGAAATCAGGAAGAAGGCCAGCACGTTGAAGAGTCCGGCCAGCGTCATCACCAGCCACTGCTCGAGCGACACGGCGGCCAGTTCGCTGGCGGGGAGCCGTTGGGCAGCGAACAGGCTCAGCAGGATCGAGCCGGTGGTGCCGGAAGTCAGCATGGCCAGCGGCACGGTCAGCCCTCGCCGCAGCGATTTCCGCATCGTGACTCCGAAAAAAGCGTAACCGACTCCCGAAGCGCAAGTCGCTAGCACGCCCAGCGCCACGCCGCTGCTGCTGGCTCCTTGGCGGACCGCTGCTTGGTCGCTGCCGAGCGAGAGGACGACGGCCGCGGCGATCAGGATCAGGATCGCCAGCACGGTCCGCCGCGTGACCGGTTCACCGAGCAGCCAATGCCCGAGAACCGCCGAGCCGATAATCAGCGCCCCGAGGTTCAGCGGCACGGCCAAGGCCAGGCCGATGTGCCCCAGGGCAAACTGGAATCCCAAGCTGCCGATCAGCTGACCGGACAAGCCGCCTAGGATCAACTGCGGAAAGCTCTGCCAGCTCGTGGCGATCCGTTGGCCGCGGAGGCTCATCGCGGCGAGCAGCGGACCGCAGACCAGCACCGTTGGCCACGCTTTGACGGCCGAGACGAGCACCGGATCGCTGCCGCTGGAGGCTTTGAGGGCGACGTTGGTCGCGGTGTAGAGGACCGCGGCAGCCAATCCGCAGGCGGCTCCAGCGAGCGGGCTCAGCGGAGCGGCATGAGCGGGGTTTCCGTGATCGCTCATGCCGTCTTAACTATTCCCGGAGGGACGCTTCGAAACTCGTGGAGACACTACTATGACTCGGCTGTTCGCGGGAACTCAATGGGACCGGCCGCCGACCTGCGAGGTGTGCGGCGAGCTCGAAGAGCAATGCCGCTGCCCTCCTCCGCCTCGGCAGTACGCCGACCCCGCCACGCAGACCGCGCGGATCGCCGTCGAAAAACGCAAAGGGGGCAAGCGGGTGACGGTCGTGCGCGGGCTCGCCGCAGCGGAAAACAACCTGCCCGAACTGCTCACCCAACTGAAGAACCATTGCGGTGCCGGGGGGACGGTCAAGGAGGACGAGCTAGAAATCCAGGGCGATCAGGCCGCCGCCGTCCGCCGAATCCTCGAGCAGCTGGGGTATAAGGTGAAGGGGTAGAGGCGTCCTGCCCTTACGTCACCACGCAAGCGGGAGGGTGCAGCGTCGCCGCTCTCAGCAGGATCGCAACGGCCCTCTTCCGGTTGCCCTGGAAGCATTGGCCGGGAACGGTAAACTCAGGGGCCCTTTCCCTCTCTCCTTCAAGTTGCTCAAGGAACACCCGTGATGCGTTGCCGCCCCGTTTGGCTCCTGTGGCTGATTCTGATTTCCGCCGCGAGCCCCGTCGCGGCTCATCCGGGACACGGCACCCCGGGCAGCGAATCTTCGCCCTCGCATTATCTGACCGAGCCGTTCCACCTGCTGTTCCTGGTCGTCCCGCTGGTGCTGGTGCTCGCCGCGACGGCCTGGGTCGCTCGCAAAGCGTTCCGCCGCGCGTAAAGCGGGCGTGCCCGCGGCTAGCCCGGATATCGCATCAGCCGCCGGGCGCTAGCCCCCGGTTCCCGAAAACGCCGTGAAAACCGGACGCTAGCGCGTGGCGGCTGATGCGATCGAAGCATGAACGCTGACCCGGCTACGCGGGGCCGAGTCCCATCATGCGTCGCCAGGCGCTGACTTGGCCCATGTGCAGCATCAAGTGGCCGCCGGCGTAGAAGCCGTGCATCGATCCGAGGGTCGAGAAGCGGCTCTGCATCGCGGTGTTCGGGTTGGGCCCGGCGAAAGCCTCGTCCGATGCTTCTCGCAGCGCTTGCTCGGCCAGTCGGTAGCCGTCGAAGAACTTGGCGACGATCTGGTCCATGCTCGGGTAGATCTTCCCTTCCGGATCGTCGACGCATTTGCTCTTGGCCGAGAACAGCTCGATCCACGAATCGCTGATCTGCAGGCTGCTGCTGTCGCCGCCGAGTTCGTTGATGATTCGCGGGGCGTAGAGGCTGAGATGGCCGTAGGCCCAAGCGGGATGGTTGGATTCGATCATTCGACCATCGACGCGGGCGAACTGGCTGAACTCACTCGGGCTGACGCCTGCGATCAATTTTCGCGCGGTGCCGACACCGAGCTTGAGCGAGTCTGCAATCATATCGCCGATCATGGAGGTACCTGATATCCGAGGATGGTGAAGCGAAGGGCGAAGCTCAGTCTAAAGAATCACCCTCCCCCCGGGAGGGTAACGTTGCAGGGCTGACCGATTGTCGGGTTTTCTGACTGAGCTTGATACCCGGCGGCTAGGCGGCTGTGACTTCGATGACGACGCCTTTGAAGGCGGGCGTTTTGCTTTGCGGGTCGGAGTGCCGGGAGACGAGGACGTTCGCCTCAGGGTAGTACATTAGCGCATTGCCCGGGCGAATGTCGGCAAAGCCGCGGGCGAGGACGCCGACCATTTCGCCCGTGGCGCTGCGGACCCTAACCGGTTGGT
The DNA here is from genome assembly GCF_010367455.1 of Candidatus Laterigemmans baculatus. Classification (GTDB taxonomy): domain Bacteria; phylum Planctomycetota; class Planctomycetia; order Pirellulales; family Pirellulaceae; genus Laterigemmans; species Laterigemmans baculatus. The sequence continues at coordinate 25,055 of NZ_WRPR01000063.1, forward strand.
CGTGCGAGAGGCCGAGCCGCCGCAGGTCGTCGGGGTGCATCAGCACCACATCGCGGCGATCTTGGTTGCGGTACAAATCCCCCTCTTCGTAGACCACGGTGTTGAACTGGCCTTCGCTGCGGACGGTCATCAGCCGCAACTCGCCCGTCCCCTCCCCGCGGAGCGCAGGCAAGGCGTGCACATGGAGGACGCCGCGGCCATCGTCGGTCCCGAATTTTGGAGTGTGGAACGTCCGCCCCTCGATTTGGAACTCCTCCTTCGTCTGGTCGAGCTCCGCAATTTTGCCATACCCGGGGACGACCGTCGCAATCCACTGGCGAATCGTCGACGTCTGCCGCATCGCTTGCCAATCGATCGCGTCGCGGTTGCCCACCAGGCGGCTGCCGACCTCGGCAATCACATCGACTTCGCTCCGCGGACCGGGCAGCCGGCGGGGACCTCCGTCGCTGAGCCGGACGAAGTTGAACATCGACTCCTGCGTCGTGCTCTGCGGCTCTTCATCGCGAGCCAGCACGGGAAGGATGATCGTATGCTCGGCGAGCCCGTGGGCGTGGCCCGTGTTGAGCGTCGTATTGAGCATCACGTTCATCTCGAGGCGACGCATCGCGGCATCGGCAAACGTGGCGTCGGGATTGCTGCCGAACAGATTCCCACCCAAGCAAAAGCCGGCTTTGATCTCGCCGGCGTAGGCCCCTTCCATGCAGGCCATCGTGTCGCGTCCGGCGGTGCGAGGCAGGTGCAGCCCGTAGTGATTCTCGAGCGACTCGAACAATTGTTGTTTGAGCTGCGGGGTGACCCCGACCGATCCAATCCCCTGCACGTTGCTGTGGCCGCGGATCGGCATCAGCCCGCATCCGGGGCGTCCGATTTTGGCTCGGGCCATCGCCAGGTTCGCGATCGCTTGCACGTTCTCGACTCCGTGGGCGTGATGGGTGATCCCCATCGTCCACGAAAAGACCACTTTGTCGGCCGCCGCATAGATCGCGGCGATCCGCCGGATCTCGGCCTGCTCGACTCCCGATTTGGCTTCGACCTCCTCCCACTGCACCGCATCGACCGCCGAGAGCCATTCTTCGCTCCCGCGGCAGTGCTCGGTGAGGAATGGCAGATCGATGTCGCCGGTCTCACGGAGCGCTTTGGCGATTCCCCAGAGCAGTGCCAAGTCGCCGCCGATGTGGGGCATCACATAGTCCGAGGCGATTTTCGTCCCGAACAGCAGCGACCGCGGATCGCTCGGCACCCGAAACTTGACCAGCCCCGTCTCGCGGACCGGATTGATCACCACCACGCGGCCGCCGCGGCGGCGGACATGCATCAGGCTGGTCATCAACCGCGGATGGTTGCTGGCCGGATTGCCGCCGATCAGAAACACCAAGTCGGCATGTTCGAGGTCGTCCAGCTGGATCGTCGCGGTTCCGCTGCCGACCGACGATTGCAGCCCGACTCCGCTGGCCTGGTGGCAGTAGTAGCTGCAGTTGTTGACGTTGTTCGTGCCATACATGCGGGCCAGCAGCTGCAGTAGAAAGCCCGCTTCATTGCTGCTCCGCCCCGAGAAATACCAGAAGGTTTCGTCGGGGGTGAGGCTCGAGAATTTCGCCCCGATCCGCCGAAAGGCTTCTTCCCAGCTGATCGGCTGGTAGTGGGTGTTCCCTTGGCGATACTCGACCGGCTGAATCAAGCGACCGCAATGCTCGAGTTCCCGCGGAGTCATCCGCGCCAAGTCGGCCACCGAATTTTCCGCCCAAAACGTGGGAGGAATCGCCGGCTGCATATCAGCGACCATCGCCTGGAAGCTCTTTTTGCAGACCTCGGGAAAAGAGCCCTGCTCGTTGACCATGCCTCCTTTTTGGCCGCCCATTCCGAGCGCGCAAGTCTTGCAAGCGTTTTTCGAACGCATCGCTCGGTACAGCTTGAACAGACCTCCGGCCTCATACCCTTTTTTGAAGGTGTACCAGATCGCCCGCACCCCACCGCCGCTTCGCACTCGCAAGATGGTTTTCTCCGACAGTTGGGTTGAGGGCTTTCGAGGGTTTCTTGAGCCGTAGGCGCTAGCCTCGGGTCGATTCCGGATCGCGTTGCGGGAAACGTTTCGCCGCTACGGCGTTCAGGCAAGGGTTCAAACCGTTCGGCAGCGCGACGGAACCCGCGGCTAGCGCCGTCGGCTCAACAGGAACAGTGCGTTAAATCAGCCGCCACGCTTCTTGCGTCCGGTTCTCATTGTGTTTTCGGAAACCGGGGGCTAGCGCCCGGCGGCTGATGAATCATCCGGGCTAGCGCGTGGCGGCTGATCTGGGAACCTACTTTAAGCTGAAATTCTTGCTGCCCGAGAAGAACTCGATCGGGTTATCGTAGACGACCTTTTTGATCAGCGCATCGCTGTGGCCGCGGCGGCGGAGTTCGAAAATCAGGTCGGGAACGGCGGTTGGTTTGCTCGGTCCCCAGTCGCCCGCCGAGTTCGCCATTAGTCGCTCTGGACCGAATTGTTCGATCATATCGGCGGCTCGCTGCGGCGTGCATTTCGTCAGCGGGTAGAGCGTCATGCCCGCCCAGTAGCCGGCATCGAGGACTTCGCGAATCGTGTGTTCCTCGACGTGGTCGACCAGCACCCGCGAGCGATCGATCCTCGCGTCGCCGCCGAGCATGTCGAGGATCATCCGCGTTCCTTGGTACTTGTCGGCCAGGTGCGGCGTGTGGATCAGGATCAGCTGTTCGTGCTCGGCCGCCACGTCGAGATGTTCGAGGAACACGGTTGCTTCGTTGCGGGTGTTTTTGTTGAGCCCGATCTCGCCGATGCCCAGCACGTTGGGGGCTTTGAGGAACTCGGGGATCATCTGGATGACTTCCCGCGAGAGGCTGACGTTCTCTGCTTCTTTGGCATTGATGCAGAGCCAGGTGAAGTGGCGGATCCCGTAGTCGGCGGCGCGCCGCGGTTCGACCTCGGTCAGCTGGCGAAAGTAGTCGCGAAAGCCATCGGCGGTGCCCCGGTCAAAGCCGGCCCAGAAGGCGGGTTCGCTGACCGCCACGCAGCCCATCCTCGAAAGCATCGCGTAGTCGTCGGTGACTCGCGAAACCATGTGGATGTGGGGATCGATGTAGTCCATGGGTGTGCTCGTCCTGATGCGCGTTGGTTCTTGGCCCCGGCTCTAGATGTCCAGCGACTTGCGCCACTCGGCCTCGTAGGGTCGCGAGAAAAGGTGCTGGATCTGCTCGGCTCGGTTGCCGCCGTCGCTCTCGCCCGCCGGCGAGCGGAGCAGAATTTGTAGCCCTGCGCGAATCTGTTGCATCCGGGCATCCTCCGCCGCGGTGCCGTCACCGCGATCGATGCGGTCGAGCGTCGCGGCAATCTCCAACAATCGCGCTCGGACTTCGAGGTAGTGTCGGTCCAGCAATTCGGCGGCATTCATCGGGCTGGGCATCGAATCGGATCGAGGCGGAATTGGGGGGGCGGGAGCGGGGCGGGAACCGGGCGGCGGCGAAGCGGAGCCAAACGGCCGCTCCGCGAACTCGCCGCTCCAGTATAGCCGTTCGCGCCAGTCGTCGTGCTCCCGACCAGCACTCCGTACTCAGTACTCAGTTTGGATTCCGGTTGTAAGGTTTTTGCGGGAGGTGCACTGTCAAGGTCTGCGGGTCGGGGGTTTTGAGCTAGGTTTGTGAGAGTGTGTCGAGTGGGAGTTCGATAACGAATGCGGAGAAAATTCGCTGCTGACGGATCGGCGGCGGGCTCACCGCGGCTGGGGCATCGACACGCTTGCGCCCGGTCAATTCGTGAAATGGCGGCTGTGTGATGAACACGGGAATGAACCTCACGTTCGATCTTCTGGCGACGACCCGCAATGAAGCGGCGGTCGGGGTGCTGACTTCGTCGCTGGCCGCGGAAGATCCGCGGATTCGCTGCCGCGGGCTCGAGGCGCTGCTCCGCCGCCGCAGCCAGCGAGGCGCGCTGCAGGTGCTCGAGGTGTGGGAGAATCTGACCGACGCCGAGTTGCAGACCGTGCAGGCGCATCCGGCGGCGATGCAGCCCGTGGTGGCCGAGGTGCTCGCCGGGCCGGCGGATCATCCGCTGTGGAACGCTGCGGTCGATGCGCTGCGGATGTTGAGCCTCGCCGAACTGCTCCCGGGTCTGATCGAGCGGACCGAAGCGAGCGGTGAGCGTCAGATTCGCGGTCCGCTGATGGCGGCGACGATCGAGCTCTGTTCCACGCTCGGGGTCGCCGCGCGGCGGGGACGCGAGGTCGCCGGTCTGCGACTGCCGGTGATCCGGCGGCTGGCCGAGGCGGTGCGGCGGTTCGAATTCCATCGCTGCGAGGGGCTGTGCGTGGCATTCCTCGCCGCGTCGCGGTGGAGCGACTGCGAGCTCAGTCTGCTCCTTGGTGAAGGTTCGCGGACCGCCCGCTCCTTGGGGCCGCCGCTTGCGCACAGCACGCTTCCGGCCGTCGTGCAGCTGCTGGCCGGATTCGTCTGTCGGCGGGAGTTGCCCGAAGTCGTTCGCGAGGCGATCCGCAGTCGCAGCGACGAAGCGTTTCGCGAGCAGTTGCTGCAATGCATTTCTGCCTCGCCTTCGACGACCACTCGGCGGAACCTGCGGGCGCTGGGGCCGCTGGCTTGTTTGGCCGATTGGCGGACGGTGGCGGGGCGGACGCGTCCGGCGCATCACGCGGCGCTGGTGCATGCCCACTCGGTGACTTGCACCGATCCGCTACAGCAGCTGGCGGTGACGCTCGATGTGCTGGTGCAGGCGAATCGAGACGCCGATGCGGCGGTCGCGCACGCGCTGATGAAGTTGCCGCGACTGGAGGAAGCCGAGTTCCTGCGGGGACTCACCGCGGCGCTTGCCACCGAGGCTCCAGCGAAGCCGAGCGACCCGCTCGCGCGGCTCGTGTGGCGCGTCCTGCAGGTGCTCGATCATCCCAATCCGGCGGTCGTCGCGGGGCTTCGCTCGCTGCTCTGGCCGCTGCACCTGGAGCGGTTGCTCGAGCGGGGCGAGGGGCTGCGGGACTTGGCGTCGGAGCAACTCGGTGCCTTGATCCGTCGCATCAATCCGACTGCGGCCGAACAGATCGCCGACGAGCTGCGGCACCCGGTGCTGGCCCGTCGGCTCCGGGCGATCGAGACGGTTCGGGCGTGCGGCGTCTACGAGTCGCTCGAGCCGCTGCTGTTGAACATGGTTGAGCACGATCATCGCGAAGCGCAAGTCCGGGTGGTCGAGTCGCTCGGGGCCGAGACCTCGGTGGCTTCGCTGGAGTTGCTTCGGCGGTTGGACGAGGGGCCCGAGGGGACGCTCCGCGATGCGGCCCGCCGCGCCTTGGCAGAGCGACAACCATCAGCGGGGCGGCAAGCTTCAGCGGAGGCATCCTGAGTGATGGCGGGTGAACCGGTGCCGTTCGAGATGCACATCCGGCTGGCTGCGCTGCTGCAGCAGGGGCAACCGCTGGACCGAGGGCGGACGCTTGCCGCCGCCCCGGAGTGGGGTCCGGCCGCACCGTACGCGGTGTTTACGGTCGTGCCGATTCTGTGCGTTGCCGCGGCTGTCGCGGTGCATCGATATCGGCTCCGCCGCGGGGCGGCCGGTGGCGGACCGCACGGGCTGTTCGTCGAGCTGTGCCGCCAGCACGCGATCGACGCGGCCGGCCAGCGGCTGCTCAAACGCATCGCGGCCGGCGCGAAGCTTTCGCAGCCGGCCGAGATGTTCGTGCTTCCGGATCGGTTCGACGCGGCCCAGGCCGCGGTCGCCCGTCTTCGACCTCGAGAAGGGGAGAAGCTGTCGCAAATTCGGCAGCAGTTGTTCGGCGAGGAAGCCGAACCGCTGTCCGAGGCGACTACTTCTTTTTCTTCTTGCCCTTTTCCTCGGTCTCTTCCTTCTTCACCTTCTTCTTCTTCTTGAGCGAGATCTTGACGACCCGCACCTTGGGCATGCCGATCACGTCGCTTTCGTCGCTCCACCGGTCGAGCGACTTGAGCCGCGCGATCCGCTCGGCGCGGGTCAGAACGTTGCGGGCTTTGATGGCCCCGGCCTGGACCTTCAAGCTCTTGTCCATTGTCATGGCAAGGGTCTCCGTAAGTATTGAATCGTTGAGTCGGTTGGGGGCAGCGTCAGCGCAGGGTGCTCTGCGAATCCCGAAAATTACTAAGAAATCGCTCCGACGGCAACGGGATCGGCCACAGATTTCTCCCGCAGAGTTCCCGCTCCTTTTCTAGTCTTCCCAGATCTCGGCCAAGATGGCATTCTATGTTTGAGACAGATTGCCTGCGGTTCCGCATGATCCGGAGCGGCCGGTGATCGATGGTCCGAGGACCGGTCGGTACTCCTCCAATGTTCGACTAAACGCATGACAGAAATCCAGCGGGATCTGGTGCTCCATCTGCTTCGCCAAGGCGATTGGCGGGAAGCGGTCGACGCCTACGCCGAAGAAGCGGGAGTCACGCGTCGCGAGGCCGAGGACGGCGTCGCGCAGCTCGCCGAGCTGCACGCGATCCGCCGTCGTTCCTATGGTTGGCTGACCTTCGCCGCAGTCGCCTCGGCCGCCTCGCTGGCCCTGCTCTGGCTGATCAACGGGCCGTTTTGAGGGGTACAGGGTTAGAAACCGCTACGGCTGGCGACAGCGGGGCATTCTGCTCAAGTCTTCCCGCCCCGCAGGGGCCCAAACAATCCAGCCCAGGGCATAGCGCCGCGGCGAAGCCGCAGAGCGACGCCCTGGGTCACGCGCGTCCCGCACACCCAACAGCCCTGAAAGGGCGAAACACACCTCCGCGTCACGCGCCCGAGCCTGTGTCGCCCCTTCAGGGCTTCTCGCACTGGTGCGCTTCGATACCCAGGGCGGCGCTTTGCGGCTTCGCCGCGACGCTCTGCCCTGGGCTGTTCTGTCTGAGCCCTTCGGGCTGAAGGTGAGGTGCCGGGCAAAACCGGCTGGCCTCCGAAATCATTTTCAACAGCCCACACCAGCCCTCTCCCTCAAAGGTAATGCGACGCTTACCGCCACTTGGTGTCGCCGCCGGGGCTCCAGCGAGCTGCCGGGCCGGCCGGAGCGGACTGAGTCGCTCCCTGCTCGGGCTGAGGCTGCGATACCGAATAGGGCGAGGCGGCTCCGGCTGGCGCCAGTTCGACCGGCTCGGCGGGCTGGGGACGTCCTTCAGCGAGCCGCGCTGCCGCTGGGCCGCTTGGGGAGAGCCCGCTTGGAGGGGGAGTCGTAAGCGAGGCTGGTGCGGCCGGGGTGCCTCCGGCTTGGACTTCCTGGCGACGGCGGAGGTACCAGCCCCCTTCCCCGGCGGAGCCTTGCAGCGAAGCGACCGAGGCGACCGGCCCGCCCGCTCCCTGGCTCCCCGCTCCCTGGCCACTCATTCCGTTGCCACTCCTTCCGTTACCGGCGGGCGTTTGAAGCCCCGCGTTGCGGATCATCGAGGGAGGCGTCGCCGGTCCTTGTGTGGCTGCGGCGACCGCGGTGGCCGGAGCCGAACCGCCGTGCTTGGTATAGCGGTCGACCGGCCCCGAGCCATCGGCGACCCAGTTCAGCCAGTACTCCTGCAGCTCCCCGAGGCTCTCGTAGCCGTAATGTTGTTCCACGACTGCCGTCCAGCTCCCGCGCTCCATGTAGTCCTCGATGAACTTGATGAACTCGCGGTGTCCGTTCTGTTCGATCAGGAATCGGCTGACCGAGTAGCCTTGGGCATACAGCGGTAGCATGTCGCTCGGATAATCCTTGAGCAAGAACATGCGGTTCATCGGCAGCCCGCGGCGGGTCGAGAGGAATTCGCGGAGTTTGGCGTCGTGTTTGGCACGTTCCTCGGGATGTTCGACGGTCGTCGAGACTCCTTCGTCGGCCCATCGCGGCAAGGGGCGTCCAAAGTGGGTGGCCAGCACGGCGTGGGTCACTTCGTGCGGAAGGACGCTGTCGAGGATTCGCTGGGGCGTTCCGACGACTTCCATCTGGAAATCACCGACGTGCCCGGGATAGCGGTTGTAGGTCGTGACGCCTTGCGCCGGGTAGTTTCCCGCGACGACTTTGAGCGTGCAGGGCGAAGACCACTGCGGGAGGTCGCGACCGAGCCACTGCTGCGCCAGCTCGCTGCGAAACCGTTCGGCCTCCTGCCCGACTTGCTGAGCCAGCTCGGGCGTGGCGGCTTGAATGATGAAATTCGCCGTCCGAGCACTCCGCCCGCCTCCGGGGCCCATCGCCGAGGCGGAGCCCATCGCCGAGGCGGGAAAGGCGGCCGCTGCGGGAACGGCCGCCAGTGCTGCGAGGAAGAAGAAGAAAGAGAAGCAACTGAGGGTCGACCACCGAGCATCCATGCTCCGGCACTCCAAACTTGGTGAGATCGGTTGGGGACTGGCCGAAGTTTAAGAGGTCGAGTCCACTGCGCGAACAGCGCTTTTCCCCTACTTTATCACAGCACCCCTAAAATTCTCGCTTTCCTGACCATCGGCGGCTCGCAGTTTCGGTTGCGACACTTGTAGAGAGACGCCTAGTCAAAGATCGCAATCGCGGTGCCACACAATCGCTTGCACACTCCGTGCGATGGCTTCGCTGCCAGGGTCGACTCGGCGCTTCAGTTCGGCGGCGCAACGAGCGTAGGCCGAATCGCTCAGCAGCGATTGGAGTTCGGCGTGCAGCCGTGCAGCGGTCAGCCGCCGCATGGGTAGCGAGCGGCCGCTGCCGAGGCGCTCGATCCGCTGGGCGTTGTCGAACTGGTCGAAGGCCATCGGGCAGACGAGCTGCGGGATTCCAGCAGCCAGCGCTTGGCTGGTCGTTCCAATCCCGCCGTGGTGCACGATTCCTGCACACCGCGGCAGCAACGCTCCGAGCGGCAGGTAACCGGCGACGCGAATCGATGGCTCAGCCGAACTCCTCCGTGCCAACCCCGCGATTCGCTCGGGCTCGCTCGTGAGCAGAAGGCCGGGGCGAGCGAGCCGGCGGCAGGCTTCGGCGGCGGCGGCAAAAAACGCTTCGCCGCAACGGTGGGCTGTCCCGGCGGTGAACACGATCGGAGGCTCGGCGAACGGGCCGAGCGTCTGGTCGATGACGTCCGCTTCGCTCGGGTCGATGACGTCCGCTTCGCTCGGGTTGGGGGGGATCGCTGCGGGGCCGTCGTAGAGGGGAAATCCGACTGCGCGGAAGGAGCGTGGCCAGGCTTCGGCGGGCGGAGCGAACCAGTCGGGGTACATCCCGAGTACTCGGTCGGGAGAGAGCCACCAGCGGTCGAGCGGGCGGTCGACCGGGGGGAGCCCGAGCGAGGTGCGAAAGCGGTTCAGCGGCGGAGTCAGCCAGCGATCGATGAGCAGCCGGTCGACCATCCAGTAGCCGGTTCGCACAGCCGCCGCCGGTCGCCGCGGCTCGAACCACCATGAAGTCATCCGCGGCGGATCGAGCGGCGTGCGGAGGATCGCCGGGGCCAAGTGCACGCTGACCAGCGGCAGTTCGGGGTGCCGGTCTCGGTAAATCCGCGAAGCCATGTCGAGCGGATGAGCGACCAACACCGTCGGTCCGGGGCGGCGGCGGCCGCCGGGGCGAGCGGTTGCGTCGATGCTCCGGTAATGCGTCTCGAGCGTTGCCGGGATCATCTCGCCGAGCAGCGCCCGCGGGCCACCGATGGGATGCCACAGCTCGGGGCTGTCCGTCAATCGCTCGAAATCCGCCCTCGACAGCAAGCTGAGGGGGCGGAGACCCAGCCGCTCAGCCAAGCCCACGTAGGGCTCGGCCAAACCAATCACCACCTCGTAACCCGCCTGCCGCAAACCGCGGCCGATCGCCAGCATCGGATTCACATCGCCGCGACTGCCGGGTGCCGAAAGGATCGCCAAAGGACGCTGCGGGTCGATCTCCGGCAAAGACACGTCAAGCTCGCGGGACAGAATCACGACACCTTCCCCCCGGGACTCTCCAAGTCACCCTCCCCCCGGGAGGGTCGCGAGGAACGAGCGGGGAGGGGTCCCGCAGCGGTGAGTTCCACTTGGGGCTGACGTTAGGGATTGCTCTCCCTCCCCTCGCTGACGCTCGACCCTCCCGGGGGGAGGGTAATGACAGGTCGTGCGACTGGTGTAGAGACCAAGACCCGGGGGGAGGGTGTCTTGGGTTAGCGGGGGACGGAGCGGTCGATCTCGTACTCGCTGATTTTGCGGTAGGCAGTGGCGCGGCTGACACCGAGCAGCTTGGCCGCTTCGGGAATGCTCCCGCCGGTCCGTTCGAGCGCTTCGCGGATCAGCCGTTGTTCCCAGTGGTCGAGCCGCAGCGAGTCGATCGCGGCGACCCCCGCGTCCCGCAGCCCCAGGTCGTCCGGGCGGATCTCGTCGCCGTCGGCCATCACAATCGCGCTATCGATCACGTTGCGGAGTTGGCGGACGTTGCCCGGCCAGTGGTAGTCGAGCAAGCGGCGGCGGGCGGCTGGGGAGAGGCACGCGTGGGGGCGGCCGTGGCGGAGTCGGAAGTGGGTCAGGAAGTGGTCGACGAGCAGTTCGACGTCTTCGCCGCGGTCGCGGAGTGGCGGGACGTGCAGCTCGAACACGCTCAGGCGGTAGTACAGGTCTTCGCGGAATTGCTTTTCCCGAACGAACTCCGCCAAGTCGCGGTTGGTCGCCGCAACCACCCGCACATCGACTCGAACCTGCTCGGTCGCTCCCACCGGCAGGAAGGGATGGCCTTCGAGGATCCGCAGCAGTTTGGCTTGCCCTTCGAGCGTCAGTTCGCCGATCTCGTCGAGGAACAGGGTTCCGGTGTGGGCTTGCTGGAACCAGCCGATGTGATCGTTGTCGGCGCCGGTGAAGGCTCCCTTGCGGTGTCCGAACAGCTGGCTCTCGATCAGATCGCGAGGGATCGCCGCGCAGTTGACGCTCAGCATCGGCCGAGAGTGGCGGGGGCTGGCGCGATGGACGGCGCGAGCGACCAATTCTTTACCCGTGCCGCTTTCGCCGCGAATCAGCACGCAGCCGTTGGCCCGTCCGATCCGCGCGATCCGCTCGGAGAGCCGCTTCATCGACGGGCTGTTGCCGATCAGCTCGTCGGCGTCGGCATTGCGATCGACCAACCGTCGCCGCTCGACGCGGAGGGTTTGGCTTTCGCGGGTCGCGTTGAGCGCCGCGCCGATCAGCCGCCCGGCAGCGACGCACAGTTCGAAGGCAGCCGGTTCGAAGCGACCGCTGGAGCGGACCAGCATCATCGCTCCGACGACTTCCTCGGCGGCGAACAGCGGGATCAGAATCGCGTCGGAGCCGGCCGGCATCGGGGCCTCCTCCTCGGCGGAGTCCTGGCTGAACCAAATCGCCTCGCCACCGCCGACGACCCGGGCCACCAGGACGCGATTTGGGGGGGTGATCGACTCGGCTTCACGTGGGATGACGTAGTCGGGCGTCAGTTTGCCGCTGCCGGTGAGGCGGAAAAAGCCGACCGCGTCGGATGCCGTGCGATCGCGGAGCAGCGTGCCGGTCGTTTCGAGCACCTCTTCTGGGTCGCCGCTTCGCAGCAGTTGGATGCTGAGCTGGTAGAGGTCGAGCAAATTGCCCGCCTGGGCCGCCTCGCGGAGCGGATCGGTGGGCATCAAGTCGCGGCCGACCATTTCGGTCAGCGGCCGGTCGAGCATCACCGTCTGCGTGGTCAGCCCTTCGTCGAAATAATCCTCCGACGGCTCGAGAAATTGCAGTTCGGTCGCTCCGACTCGCACGCGGGATTGATCGATCAGCATCGCGTGGTCGGTCTTCTGGCCGTTGACCAGCATCCCGTTGCGGCTTTTCGTGTCCCGGATCTGCCAACATCCCTCCTCGAAGTAGAGGACTGCGTGAAACCGCGAGCTGACCGGATCGGTCAGCATGATTTCACAATTCGAGCCGCGGCCGATGTGCATCGGTCGATCGGGATCGAGGGGAAATTGACGTCCGGACTCGGGCCCCGAACGCACGGCAAGATAGGCGACCATGTTCTAGCGTTTTTCGAATCAGTACGGATCTTCGTGGGCTCGCGGTGCGGCAAGGCCTCGCACACTAGCTCTGCCCTCGCAGTTTAGCTTTGATCACCTTGAGCCGTTCGGCAAGTTCCGCCTCGAAGCCGCGGTCGGTGGGGCGGTAATACGACCGTTCGCCGCCCCAGTGGGACTGGGCTTCCAGGTAATCCTGCGTGGCGACCCCGTCCGGCTCGTTGTGGGCGTAGTGGTAGCCCTCACCGTGGCCTAGTTCCGAGGCGCCATTGTAGTGGCTGTCGCGGAGGTGAATCGGGACTGGGAGCCGCACATTGTCGCGGACGTCCCGGATCGCCTCGCCGATCGCCACGGTGGCCGCATTGCTTTTGGGTGCAAGGGCCAAATACGCGACAGCTTGGCTCAGCGTCAACTGACACTCGGGCAATCCGACAAATTCGCAGGCCTGCATGGCGGCGACCGCGACCGAGAGGGCCTGCGGATCGGCGTTCCCGATGTCCTCGCTGGCCAGGATCACCAGCCGTCGGCAGATGAAGCGAATATCCTCCCCACCTTCGAGCATCCGGGCCAGCCAGTAAAGCCCGGCGTCGACGTCGCTGCCGCGGATGCTTTTGATTAGCGCGCTGGTCACGTCGTAGTGATCGTCGCCGCTTCCATCGTAGCCAAGTTGCTTCTTTTGCATCGACTCCCGGACCGCGGCGGTATCGAGGCGGACGCGCTGGTCGGCCGTCGACGGGCGACCGCTGAGGACGGCGATCTCGAGCACCGACAGGGCTCGCCGGGCGTCCCCTTCGGACTCCCGCGCCAGCCATCGCAGCGCCTCCTCGTCCGCCTCCACGCGGTACCGCCCCAGCCCGCGCTGGCGATCCTCCAGAGCCCGCCGCAAAAGCTCGACCAGCTCCGCTTCGCTCAGGGCATGCAGCTGAAAGAGTTGACTGCGGCTGAGCAGCGCGCCGTTGACGGCAAAGTACGGATTGCTGGTCGTGGCGCCGACGAGCGATACAATGCCCGCTTCGACGTCCGGCAGTAGCGCGTCTTGTTGCGAGCGGTTGAAGCGGTGGATTTCGTCGATGAACAGCAGCGGGCGAGGGCCTCCCGAAGCGACTTCATCCCGAGCCCACGCCAGTACTTCGCGAAGTTCCTTGACGCCGCTGGTGACCGCGCTCAACTGACGGAACGTGCCGCCGGTCTCGATCGCCAGCAGATGGGCCAGCGTCGTTTTACCTGTCCCCGGGGGGCCGAAAAAAATCACTGAGCCGAGTTTCCCGGCATCGATCATCCGGCGGAGCAGTTTTCCCGGCCCGAGCAAATGCTGCTGACCGACGTATTCGGCGAGTCGCCGGGGCCGCATCCGGGCCGCCAGCGGTTCGTTGTTTCGCAGGTGCTCCGCTTCGGAGTCAGCAAACAGACTCATGGTCAACGACTCAAGGTTGAGGGGCTCAGGGTCAACGGGAGGAGGGAAGGGAATTGGATTGGGCGAACTGGGGCGAGGCGCACCGTCGAGGTCCTCCGTGCAACTTAAGAAGAAAATGGTTTGGCTGATACTCCTCGTCGCCTTCCTCCCCCTGCTGTGGGTCGTGCTGTCGATCGACGACTGGAGCCGCGATTTCGTGACCAACCGCGCGCAGACCGAGGCCACGGGAGCCGATCCCACGCTGCGTCCGCTCCGCAGCTCCCACTCTCCAGCGGTCCAAGCCGAACGGATCGCCGCTTGGGTCGAAAGCCAGCCGCACTGGAGCGTGGGAGCCGAGAGTAGTTCCGAGGGCATCATCTCGATCGACCTGGTGCGCCGCACCCGCTGGCTTCGGTTTCGCGACGACATTCAAGTCACGCTGACGCCCACGACCGACGGAGGTTCGCTGCTCGAAGCGACCAGCCAGTCGCGGATCGGCAAGGGCGACCTCGGCCAAAATCCCCGCAACTTGAGAGAACTGCTCACCGCCCTGGCCGACTGACGCCTTTATCATCAGCCGCCGGGCGCTGGCCCCCGGTTTCTAAAAAACGCCGTGACAACCGGACGCTAGCGCGTGGCGGCTGATAACAAAAATCCGCGAAAGTAGATCGCATTGAGCGCTGGCCCCCGGTTTGCGAAAACGCCGTGAGAACGGACGCTAGCGTGTTGCTGATCTCGATTTTCAACTCCTGAATGAGGGCGATGCTCCGATGCGAGCTTTCGAAGCGACCCAGATCTACTTTGAACGTGCCGCTGAAAAGCTGGAGCTCGATCCGGGGATCAGCCAGATGCTGGAGATGCCCAAGCGGGAAGTGCAGGTGCAGGTCACCGTCGAGCGGGACAACGGCGAGCTGGTGAACTACGTCGGGTTCCGGGTCCAGCACGACAACAGCCGCGGACCGATGAAGGGGGGGCTGCGCTACCACCCTGAAGTCAACCTCGACGAAGTCCGTGCGCTGGCGAGCCTGATGACCTGGAAAACGGCGGTCGTCGATCTTCCTTATGGAGGAGCCAAAGGGGGCATTGGCGTCGACCCGAACGAGCTCAGTGTCCGCGAACTGGAGCGGCTGACTCGGGCCTTCGTCGACCAGATCCACGATATCGTCGGCCCCGATACCGACATCCCCGCTCCCGACATGGGGACCGACTATCGCGTGATGGGCTGGTTCCGCAACCAGTGGGAGAAGTACCACGGCTTTCACCCCGCGGTGATCACTGGCAAGCCGGTCGAGGAGTACGGGGCGAAAGGTCGCGAGGAAGCGACCGGCCGCGGCGTGGGCTTGCTGACGGTCAAGCTCTGCAAACGGATTGCGAGAAAACCGCCCGAAACGCGAGTCGCCATTCAAGGCTTTGGGAACGTCGGCTCGCATGCCGCCAAATTCTTGCACGAGGCGGAGTTTCCCGTGGTGGCCGTCAGCGACGTGAGCGGAACTTACTACGACGCCGATGGGCTGAACATTCCCGATCTGTTCCGCCACAAGCTGCATCATCCCCGCGGACTGCTCGAAGGCTACTCGCACTGCGAAGTTCTGCCGATGCAAGCGCTGCTTTCCCTTCCCGGCGTCGACGTCCTAATCCCAGCAGCGCTCGGAGGAGTCATCCGCGAGGACAATGTCGACGAGATCCAGGCCTCGGTGATCGTCGAGGGTGCCAACGGACCGGTCTGGCCCGACGCGGATCTGGAGCTCGAGCGACGGGGAATCACGGTGCTGCCCGATATCCTGGCCAACGCGGGCGGGGTCACGGTCAGCTACTTTGAATGGGTGCAGAATCGCCAGCACTATCGCTGGAGTCTCGACCGCGTCCGCCAGGAGCTCGATCGGACGATGAGCGACGCTTTTGAGAATGTCTGGCAGACGGCGCAGCAGTTCGACGTCAGCCTGCGGACCGCCGCCTTCATGATCGGCATCAACCGCGTCCGCCGAGCCAACGAGCTGGCCGGCTGGCACCGCTCGGGAGGCTGACGGAGTACGGAGTACTGAGTTGCGGAGTTCGCATTGCAGCGGTGCGAGGGGATTTGCCGCCGGCGGGCAATTTTCTGGAGCTTTGGGAAAACGTTTTCCTGAGCTCCTTCATCCGGGAAAACCTAGGCTTGCAGCGAAGCCCGTTGAAGTTTCCCGAGGGACCCCCTGCGACGATGAACGCCGAGACCAACTGCGAACGACTGCAGCAAATCGCCGAGGCAGCGGCTGCCGCCCAACCCGCGACCGAACCGGACGGCGAAGCGGCCGTGCTCGACGCGTTGGCGGCGATTCACGACGAAGTCTTCGCCGCACTCCATCGGAATCCGCCGCAGAGCCTGAGCGATCTCCAGGCCATGCTCGCCGCCCCCCGCCCCGTCACCGTCGTCCGCCGCTCTCGCTAATGTCCGAATCCGAGTCCCGTTCGCCCGGCGGTTTTGGCAAAGCCAACCGTTATGATCGCGCCGCTCCGGTGCCCCGCTCCCACACCTCGGCGGCTGCTCCCGATGGGAAGACTGTCGAGAGCGGCTTGCCCGGCGGCACTCGCGAAGCGGTCCGCGACGTCAGCCTCGAGGCCCTCCTGTTCCGGCTCGACGAAGCCCTGGCAGCGATCCGTTCGCTCGACGAAGTGGCTGGCGAGGAGCCGGGAGCCAGCGGTATCGCGGCGGAAGACCCGCTCGACGAGTGCGACGGCGACGGCTGAGCGAGCCGCAGTACTCAGTACTTCCTCGTACTCGTACTCAGCACAGCGGTACTCGTACTCGTACTCGGAGTCTCGCGACTAAGGACTGCACTCTCGAACGACGTGGACTGATCCCTCCCGACCGATCGAGTACCGCTGCGCTGAGTACGAGTACCGCTGCGCTGAGTACGAGTAGGATTTCGAGCTACGCCCGCGAGAAAATCAGCTGGTGGTCGTGCAGATAGCGGACGACCTGTGCGGCCATTTGTTGCGGGGTGTGACCTCGCGAACCGTCGAGCCGTAGCTCGGGGTTTTCGGGAGGCTCGTACGGGTCGCTGATCCCGGTGAAGTGCGGGATCTCTCCGGCGCGGGCTTTTTTGTACAAGCCTTTGGGGTCGCGCCGTTCGCATTCTTCGAGCGGCGTGTCGACGAAGACTTCGACAAAGTCGCCCGCTCGCCCGGCCGCTTCGACGCGTTGCCGGACCCGGTCGCGGTCGCGGCGATAGGGGCTGACGAAGGCGGTCAAGGTGATCAGCCCGGCCGAGGCGAACAGTTCGCCGACGGCTCCGATGCGGCGGATATTTTCCTCCCGATCCTCGGCGGCAAACCCCAATCCAAACCGCTGGGCGAACGCCGCACCGTGCTCTTCGGTCAAGCGGTCCGGGCCAGCGCACAAGCCGTGGCGGATGTTGTCGCCGTCGAGCAAAAACGTCACCGCTCCGGCGTCGGCCAGCAGCGCATCGACCGCATTGGCCACCGTGCTCTTGCCGCAGCCGCTCAGGCCGGTGAACCAGACGACGCATCCCCGCTGCCCCAGTCGCTGCTCACGCTGTTGGCGAGAAACCGCGTGCGCGTGCCAGACTACTTCCGGGTTCGTCGGGGACGGCTTCCTGGGCGGTTCGGACATCGGGCGGGGGTTCCTTCGGGGGCGTTTGTGGCGGGAATGTTTGTCTTCAATACTCGTACTCGTACTCGTACTCGAATCTGGCGCGAACGAACCGAGTACGAGTACGAGTACGAGTACGATGATTGGTAGCGTGAGGGTCAATCCCCTGCACTACTCAGCCCTTCGCCGAGGTGATCAAATCGCTGCTCAGGTGGGTCACTGCATTGAACCACTCGAGCCGCCATTGGCCGCGCCCATGCTCGGCGTCGGCGTGGTAGGTGAGATGGGTCACTCCGGCGTTGCAGATCGGTCCGAGGTGGCCGAGGTCGACGCTGGTCCCGAGCAGCTCGATCATCAACAAGCGTTGGAACTCGGCATGGATGATCGCGGCGACGCGGTGCGGGCGGTCGCCGAACTGCTGCTCCAGTTTGCGGCGAACTGCGGCGGCCCGAGCGATCGTTTGCTCGTCGCTCTCCCGCGGCATCGCTCCCCACCAGCCGGCCGAAGTGATCGAGTCCTCGACGATCGCCTCGGGAATCAGTTCCAAGATGCCTTCGCGCCCAAGCCCCGCGGCGCCGGCATAGTTCTCGTCGTTCCAGCCTCGGTAGCACCCGCCCCGTTCATAGATGTCGCACCACACCTGCACCGCCCGACGACTCTGGGTCGCGATCGGCTGGGCGGTCTGCAGAGCGCGGCGAAAGGGGCTGGTCAGGAGCAAATCGAATTCAAAGTTTGCCAGCCACGCGGCCAATTGCTCCGCTTGGCGGACGCCGCGGGGGGTGATCGCCGGATCCTCCACCCGTTCGTGTTCGGCGCGGGCGTTGTTCTCACTCTCGGCGTGGCGAATCAAATACAGATGCACGGTGACTCTAGCAGGGCGGAAGCGGCAAAGCGGGGTTGGGGCGGAAGCGGATCGGGGGCAGCGTCAACTCGGCCGTCGCAAGCGGGCCAGCAGATAATCGATCATTACCCACTCGACGACGACCAGCAGCACCGGGCCGACGAACATTACGAACTGGGTGACCCGCGGCTCGCTCAGAAAGTCGGGACCGGTCGGGGCCAGCATCGCGTAGGCCGCCTGCACCAAGCCGCCGTTGATGAACAGCAACAGACAGGTCAGCGCCGTCGAAGCGATAACGAACAGGCAACCGAGCCCCATGCCGGTCGCTTCGCGTCGCCGGAGCGGGCCCCGCGCGGCGCGTGCCGGACTCGCCAGCGGAGGCTCGCTCAGTGTCGTCTGGTTCAAAGAGGACCATCCAATTCAGCGGCGCGGATACCCACCAGCCGCCACGCGCTAGCGTCCGGTTCTCGAAAACGTCGCAGAAACCGGACGCTAGCGCGTGGCGGCTGATTTGACACAAGGCTCCATCCTACGTTCCTGCAGCGGAGCCGGGCAGTAGGGCCCAGCTCCCCGCTCCCCCAGCCGCCCGCTCCCCCAGCCCCTCGCTTCCCCCGCTCCCCGCCGTGGCGTCAGACCAGCGGCGTCAGACCAGCGGCAGCAGTTGGCTCAGGAGCAGAGTCATCAGCAGCCCGGAGACCGACAGCACCAGCAGCAACAGCGTCCAGCTCCGCAGCGCCTCCCCTTCGGTCAATCCGCCCATCTTGGCAAAAACCCAGAAACCGCTGTCGTTCATCCAGCTGCCACAGAGCGAACCGGCGCCGATCGCGATTCCCAGGTAGACCGGGTGATAGTCGTAGGAAACCCCCGCGGCGATCGCTCCGATCATGCCCGACGCGATGATCATCGCCACCGTGCTGCTGCCTTGGGCGATCTTCAGCACCGACGCGATCCCGAACGCGAGCAGCAGCAGACTGATGCCGCCGGCCGAAGCGTCTTCGAACAGCGTTTGGATCGTCTCGCCGATCCCCGCGTCGCGAAGCATCGTTCCAAAGGCGCCGCCGGCGGCGGTGATCAAGATAATGACGCCCCCGCTCATCAACGACTCTTCCACGTCTCGGGCGGTCTCGGTCAGCGACAGCGAGCGAACCCATTTGAGCGTCGCGATCGCGACCAGCGCCGCCAGGAGCAGGGCGAAGTTCGGATTGCTCCACAAGCTCAGCCGCTGGGACCAGAGCCGCATCGAGGAATCCCACTGGTGCGGCTCGACCAGCTCGGGAAACGCCTCTTCGAGCAACAAGCGGTTCATCCGCCGCCGTTCGACCGGCTTCATCCGCACCGGGTCGCTGGCGAGCAACTGCTGGGCGGTATCGGAAAGCGGCACGCCCAGGAAGGCTTGCTCGTCGTACAAATCCTGAGCGAGCAAGACGGTGTTGAAGGCCTCGACCAGCACCGCTTGCTGCGCTTCGTCGAGCGGCTCTTCGGAAGCCATCAATTCACGGCCGGCCGGCGTCAGGCTGGCGCTTTGGAGGAAGCGAGCGGCCGGGCCGCTGGGATTCTCCGCGGCGGCGTCGCGAAGTTCATCGCGGAACCGAGTCATGTCGGGGATCTGGTCGCGGGTCAGCTGAGCCCGGTCCTCGCGATCGGCCAGCGTCGTCAAGAGCGTACCGGAACCGATCAACAGGACTGGGATGATGACCGGAAGCAGGGCGACGCCGAGCGACGGAAGCCGCTCGACGGGCAACGGTTCGTGCTTGTTCTCCCCCGCCACGAGCGGCCGCATCGGGACCGGCATGACCGAGTCGAGAAACACGGAGAAGGCGAGTCCCGCGATCGCCGAAGGGATCGCGACCAAGCACCCCACCAGCATCATCATCCCCACGTCGACGCCCAGATTCGCGCTGACCAGCAGCGGTCCCGGCGTCGGAGGGACCAGCGTGTGCGTGATGCAGCCGCCGGTGGCGATCGCCATCAAGTAACGCAGGTAATGGCGTCCGGTGCGGAGGTGCAGGCTGCGGGCGAGCGGCACGAGCAAGTAGAACACGGTGTCGAAAAAGACGGGCACGCCGAGGATGAAACCGCTGCCCATCAAGCCCGCCGAGGCTTTTCGCTCTCCGGTGATGTTCACCGCCGTGCGGACGATCCGGTCGGCCGCCCCGCTGTCGAGCATGCATTTGCCAATGATCGCCGCCATCGCGATCACGATTCCCACCCCGCCGGCCGCCGTTCCAAACGCCGACACCACCGCCTCCATCCGCGCCCCCGGACTGCCGCCAACGAGCAAGCTGACGATCACCGCCGCGATCACCATCGCCAAAAACGCATTCACCTTGAAGCCGATGATCAGCCCCAGGACCGAGACGATCCCGACGGCCAGCACCAGGAGCGGATAGGTGTCGAGCGGTGTCTCGCCACCCGCCGCGGTTTCCTGCCCAGTGGCTTCCGCGCCGGGCGAGGCTTGCGCGAAACCGGGCGTGGGATCGAGTGCCGCGAGTCCAGCAACGAAGGCCAGCAGGAGCAGGAGGATTCGGAACACGGGTCGTTCACTCGCCGGTAGAGGTAGGCTACGGAGGGAGGGGGAGCCCGCAGAGAATCGCACACCCGACACCGCCATTCAAGCGCGGCGGCTGATGGATTCAGCGGCTTAGCCGCAAACCAACGCGGCGGTGGCCAGCGTGGCGGTGAGGATCAGCGCGTAGCCGACGAGCGTTGCGGCCAGGGCCAGCGAGTCGCGGCGGCGACGGCTGGCCAGCCAACGGACCTCATTCTGCATCCGCTGGATTTGCATCAGAATGCCCGCCGCAAAGGCCTGACGGTCCGGTATCGGAGGGGCCGGTGTCGGAGGGGCCGCCGTCGGAGGACGCTGGGAAGAAGTCGGAGCGAAGAAACAGCCGCGGATTCGCCACTGGCCGGGGGTCGCGGGGAGGCAGCCGGCGAGCAGCCGAGACAGCCGCTGGCGGCGACCTCGGAAGGCAGCGACCAGTGCGTGCAGCCGACGGTTTCCCGCCTGAGCCGCGCGATCGCTCGGCACGCTGTGGTCGCTGTGTTCGCTGTGGTCGTTGGGCGCATCGAGCTCGCCGCGCCGCAGGACCCGTCGAGCGAGTGCCGGAAAGAGCCCGTCGCAGAGCCACGCCGCCGCCTGGTCGGTCGCTCGCTGGGCCGCATCGCCATCGCCCTCGGGAGGCAGGGGGAGGACGCAGCCTAAGGTTCCAAAGAGCTGGTCTTCGGCGAGCCGGTCGAGCAGCTCGTCGCCTCCTTCGCTCGCGGCGAGCCCAGAGAAGACGATCTGGACCGAAACCTCCGTTTCCAGCGACCGCAAGGCGATCTGCAAATCCTGCTGGATGCAGCTCGCTCCTTCGGCGGTTGCCTCGTCGCTGCCGAGCACCTCGAGCGGGATCAACACCACCACACCGTTGATTGGGCAGTAGGGCTCGCGGGCTGCGGAGATCAGCCGGCAGAGCTGAGCGAAGCGTTCCCCCGCAGCCGCAGCGGTCGAGCGAGTTGCGACGGCTGTCTCTGGTGCGAGCAGCGCGTCGGCCTCGGCAAGTTGGTGCTCGAGTTCGTCGAGCTGGGTTTCGATCGAGCGGGCCATCTCCGAGAGCCGCGGGGCAGCTGGGCTGCTCGTCTGCGGACGGACGAGCGTGGCCGTTCCGCCATTCCGCTCGGCGGCTGCCGCCACGGCAACGGGCGACGCGGGTCCCGAGGATGGGGAACCTGCCGATGGAGGTGCAGCCGATGGAGGTGCAGCCGATGCAGGTGGCGAGAGCGGGTCCGAGCTGCTTGCCGTGGTCAGGCTGGTAGCCGCTGAAGTGAGTTCGCTGATTGGGCCAGCGGAGATTTGTTGGGAGTCAAGATAATCGCCGAACAGCGAATTTTTCCCGCAGCAGACGAACAGCCCTTCCTGGTTGCCGTAGACCGCGAGCGGCGGATCATCGCGGCCCGCTGGCAGAGGCAGCGACGCGTCGAGCGGGAGCACCGAGCAGAATTCGGCCAGCCCGCCACTCGGTCGGCCGAGCGTTAAGAACAGCGGCGTGCGCTGCAGCTCAATTCCGGCCGCGCGGATCTGCTCCAAAACCGTTTGCCAAGCGGCATCGACGTTCGGGGCGGCATCGAGGTTCGGGCTCACGGTTTCAGCGGTCACGACAGCATCCACGTCCGGGCGGCCCAAAAGGAGAGCGTCGGCAGCAACAGGGCGGTGGCGATCCAGCCCACGGCCAGCATCGACCGTAGCGCGCGGCGACCGTACAGCGGGGGTACCTCGGGGGGCGGAGCGAGCCGCGAGTCGCAGGGCAGGTCGAGTTTGGGGACGCGGGAGACGGCGGTCCGCATCCGCTCCATCCAGTTCCGCAGCGCCGCGGCCTGATCGTCCGGCTCGCCCTTGAGCCGGCGGCCGGTGAATCCGTGGGCGACACACAAGAAAAAGATCTCGAGGGCTTCGTACCGCTCGAGCGTCTCGGCCAGCTTCGCCTGCTGCCAGAACATCCAATCGCGGTCGTCGCTGGCGAACAATTCTTGCTCGAGCTCCCGCCCTTTCCAGAGCCGCGAAACGCGGGGATCGGTCGTCATTAGGTGATCGATCCAGCAGACCAGCGGATAGGCGGAGCCGAGAAAGCCGCGATCGTCGCTGCTGACTTCCGCGGCTGCCACCCGTGCGAGCAACTCCTTCAGTTCGGTGCGGACCGCTTCGACTTCGGCCGCCGTGGCGCTGCGGAGGGCATCCCGCAATTCCCAGCTGCGGCTGAAGACGAGCTCGACGACCTCGGCTGTCATGGGGGGCATCACAGAAAATCGCTGATTCGGGAGAGGACCAACCGCGCGGACCTCCGCGCCTTACCCAAACCCTAGCTCACAAAACGCGGGGGGGAGCGGGCGAATTGGGAGTACTGAGTACTGCGGTCCCACCTCTCTGTTCGTACTCGTACTCAGCGAAGCGGTACTCGTACTCGTACTCGAAGTCACGGACCAACGCACTGGACCCGCAAGCGGATCGAGTACCGCTGCGCTGAGTACGAGTACGAGTACGAGTACGAGTACGAGTACGAGCTGGGGCCCCGCTCCCTGAATCCGGGTGCCGCGGCTAGGATAAAAACCCTCCTTAACTCCCCTCCCGATTTTCCCGACAAGCGAGCGACGACAGGGCCATGGCTGAGATGCGTACCGAGCGTGATTCGATGGGCGACGTGCAAGTTCCGTCCGACGCATACTACGGGGCGCAGACCCAGCGGGCGGTGGAGAATTTTCCCGTCTCCGGTTTGCGTCTGCCGCCGGCGATGATCCGGGCGATGGGGCGGGTCAAATACGCTTGCGGCAAGGCCAACCACGACTTGGGGAAATTGACCGGCAGCGGCAAGAATCCGCTCAGCGATGCGCAAGTCGAAGCGATGCTCGCCGCGGCTCGCGAAGTCGCCGCCGGCCAGTGGGCTGACCAGTTCCCGATCGACGTCTATCAGACCGGGTCGGGAACCAGCAGCAACATGAATCTGAACGAGGTGATCAGCAATCGGGCGATCGAGATCGCTGGCGGCGACCGGTTCGCAGAGGACAAGCCGATCCATCCGAACGATCACGTCAACATGGGGCAGAGCACCAACGACACGTTCCCCACGGCGATCCATGTCGCGGTCGGGGTGGAGATTCAGGAACATCTGCTCCCGGCGCTGCGGCGGTTGCACGAAACGCTTGCCGCCAAGGCGGCCGAGTGGGACCAGATCATCAAGATCGGCCGCACGCACTTGATGGACGCGACGCCGCTGCGGCTCGGTCAAGAGTTCGGCGGTTTTGCGCGGCAGATCGAGCTGTCGATCGCGCGGGCCGAGCAAGCCCGGGACGCCGTGCTCGAGCTGCCCGTGGGAGGGACGGCCGTCGGCAGCGGAATCAATACGCATCCGGAGTTCGGTCGCCGCGTGGCGGAGAACTTGGCCGCCGAGACGGGCGTGCCCTTTGTCGAAGCGGTCAATCACTTCGAAGGCAACGCCAACCGCGACGGCTTGGTCGACGCCCATGGATCGCTGAAGTGCGTCGCTCAGACGCTGTTCAACGTCGCCAACAACATCCGCTGGCTCGGCAGCGGCCCGCGGTGCGGATTCTTTGAAGTCCAGCTCCCCAGCCGTCAGCCGGGGAGCAGCATCATGCCGGGCAAGGTCAACCCGGTGATGTGCGAATCGCTGATGCAGGTCGCCGCCCGGGTCGTCGGCAACGACAGCGGAATGACGCTGGCCGGAGCCGCCGGGGGGAATTTTCAGCTGAACATCATGATGCCCGTGATGGCCCACATGGTGCTCGAGTCGATCCAGTTGCTGGCCGATGGGACGCAGGCCTTCGTGACCTTCTGTGCCGAAGGGCTCGAGGCGAATCCCGAAGCGTGCCAAGCGGCGGTCGAGCAGAGCCTCTCGATGGTGACCAGCCTCAACCCGCTGATCGGCTACGAGATGGCTTCGAAGCTAGCCAAGGAAGCGTTCGCCAGCGGCAAGACGATCCGCGAGCTGTGCCGCGAGCAAGGCGTGCTCTCCGAAGAAGCCCTCCAAGAGGCGCTCGACCCGATGAGCATGACCGAACCGCAGGGGTGAGGGTCGTACGTCAGGCTAGTCCCGGAGGGACGGCATCGAATAGCCAGGGGCGTGAGCCCCTGGAAATCGAACCCGATAACGCACAACAGCCCCAGCGGGGCGGCATAGATCCGACGCGGATTGCTATGACGCCCCGCTGGGGCTGTTATTGGAATCTTGGGGCACGGGGGTCCAGGGGCTCACGCCCCTGGCTATTTTCTGTCGCCGCTCCGCGGCTGGTGCGCTTGGCGCCCCTTGCTTCCCTAATACTCGTGCTTTTCGCCGGCGGCGTCTTCGGCTTGGGTGAAGCTGCTTTTGACGACTTGGCGGACCCGCCGCTCCCGCACTTCTTGCTCGAGGCGAGCGATCGCTTCGGCCGTGGGCATGCTTCCCAGATCGCCGTCGATCCGGTCGCGCAGCGCCACCTGCCCCGCTTCGGCTTCCTTGGGGCCGACGACGACCATGTAGGGGACGAGCTCGAGCTGGGCGTCGCGGATCTTCGCTTGCACCTTGCTGTTGCGGAGGTCGGTCGAGACGCGTAGCCCGGCCGCCTCGAACTGCTGGGCGGTGGCCAGAGCGTACTCGGTGGTCTTCTCCGAGAGCGGCAGCACGCGGACTTGCTCGGGGGCCAGCCACAACGGGAAAGCTCCCGCAAAGTGCTCGATCAGCATCCCGGTGAACCGCTCCAAGGAGCCAAAGGGGGCGCGGTGGATCATC
The DNA here is from genome assembly GCF_010367455.1 of Candidatus Laterigemmans baculatus. GTDB lineage: Bacteria > Planctomycetota > Planctomycetia > Pirellulales > Pirellulaceae > Laterigemmans > Laterigemmans baculatus. The sequence goes on from NZ_WRPR01000063.1 coordinate 50,032, forward strand.
ACTGGGCGATGGCCGCGGTTGTCGGCGCCGGTGTACTCGAGCTTAAAACGATCGGGCAGGTTGTAGTCGAGCTGGACGGTGCCGAGCTGCCACGAGCGGCCGATGCAGTCGCGGACCATGAAGTCGGCTTTGGGGCCGTAGAAAGCTGCTTCGCCCGGCTGTTCGTTATACTGCAGTCCCGAATCTTCCAGCACGCCGCGGAGCGCTCCTTCGGCACGGTTCCAGTTCTCGGGGCTGCCCACGTACTTGTCGCTCTTCGGATCGCGCAGCGAGAGTTGCACGCGGTAGTCGTCAAAGCCGACCGATTCGAGCACGAACTTGGTCAACTCGATCGTGGCCCGGAACTCGTGCTCGACTTGGTCGTCGGTGCAGAAGATGTGGGCGTCGTCCTGCGTCAGCCCGCGGACACGGAGCATCCCGTTCAGCTCGCCCGTCTGCTCGTGGCGGTAGACCGTCCCGAACTCGAACAACCGCAGCGGTAGTTGGCGATAGGAGCGGGGCTGGGCGGCGAAGATCTGGCAGTGGTGGGGGCAGTTCATCGGCTTGACGAGATACCGCTCGTGGACCGTCTGCCACTGGTGCAGCACGGCCCGCCGATCTTCCGCCGAGGCGGACGGTTTGTAATCGGGGAGCGAGACGCCGAGCACTTCGGCGGCGGCCATCAGCTTGTCTTCGCCGTCGCGGTCGAGCGTCCCTTCCTCCAACCGCCGGCTCCAAGCGTCGAGCAGGCCTCCCGCTTCGGAACCGAACAGCGGCGGAAACTGGCTGTCGCGGTAGTAGGGAAAGTGGCCGCTGGTTTCGTACAGTTCGACACGGCCGAGGTGCGGGCTGTAAACCGGGTCATAACCCCGCCGCAGCAATTCACCGCGGAGGAAATCCTCGAGCATCACGCGGACGCGGGCGCCCTTGGGCAGCCACAGCGGCAGCCCCGGGCCGACTTCCTGGTTGATCGCGAACAGCCCGTGCTTCTTGCCGAGCACGCGGTGGTCGCGGCGGCGAGCTTCCTCGAGTTGCTCGAGGTAGGCGGCGAGGTCTTTCTTGTCGAAGAACGCGGTCCCGTACAGTCGCTGGAGCTGCCGCCCCGAAGCGTCTCCCTTCCAGTACGCGCCGGCGACGCTCAGCAGCTTGATCGCCTTGATCCGCCCCGCGTCGGGAATGTGCGGCCCGCGGCAGAGATCGACGAACTCGCCCTGACGGTAGAAGCTGACCGATGCCTGATCGCCGAGCCCGGTTTGGATGTGCTCGACCTTCAGATCCTGCCCCATCTCCTGGCACAGCTTGAGGGCTTCGTCGCGGTCGAGCGAAAAGCGTTCGAACGGCTCTTTCTCTTTGATGATCTTGGCCATCTCGGCTTCGATCTTTGGAAAGTCGTCTTCGCTGATCTTTTCGGGCAGATCGAAGTCGTAGTAGAAGCCGCCCGAAGTGGTAGGGCCGAACGCGAGCGAGACGCCTTGGTACAGCCGCATCACGGCCCGCGCCATCACGTGCGCCGCCGAGTGCCGGAGGACGTCCAGGGCCGACGCATCGCGGCTGGTCAGTAACTTCAGCGGCAGCGGGCCGTCCGCCGCGCCGCCGCCACCACTGCCATCGCCGCCGGCCACTTCACCCAAGGGCCGAGAGGCGTCGACAATCCGCCCGCCAAGCTCGGCAGCGATCACATTGCGAGCCAATCCCGGGCTGATCGCCGTGGCGATGTCCATCGAGGTCGTGGTCGCCGCGTGAGTTTGAACCGTCCCGTCGGGCAGTTGAACAGCGACATCAGCCATGGGAACTTCATCTTTCCTTGCAAAGGGTTCGGCAGCATCCGGATTGCATCAGAATGCCGCTGCCGTGTGCCAACCGTCAAGGTCAGGAGAGAAGCGAGAGGCGAGAGGCGAGAGGCGGATGCCTTGCTCGTACTCGTACTCAGCGAAGCGGTACTCGTACTCGTACTCGATTCCGTCCAGTACTCACGGTCGACTGTCTTCACGAGTACGAGTACGCCTGAAGCATCCACCTCTAGCTTCTAGCCACTCTAAATATCCCTCGCGAGGACGACGAACTGGTAGGGCTCCATGACCATCTCCTGGGCCGCCGTGATCGTCTTGCCGGCGACTTGGTCGACGACGGTCCGCCGCAATCCGAGCAGCCGCAAGCGACGCCCTTCGAGCGTTTGGGGCGACTCGGTGAAGTTCGCCAAGACCATCACGCCGTGGTCTTCGAAGTCGCGAAAGTAGCCGAAGACGTGGTCGTTGCCGGTGTCGATGAACTCGGTGTCTCCGCCGCGGAAGGCGATGTTCTGGCACCGCAGCTGGATCAGCCGCAATAGACCCTGGTAGACGCGGCCGACCGGATCGCTCGCGTCGCGGCGGAGCTTGGCCCGCTCCCAATCGAATTTGCTGCGGTGGACCCACCGCGAATCGCCCGCCTTGATCGGATTGGTGGCGAACGAGCGATCGTTGAGCGTGGCGATTTCGTCGCCGAGATAGATCAGCGGAATCCCGCCGATCGTCATGATCACGCCGTGGATCAGCAGGATTCGGCCGACGGCCAGCGAGACCAGCTCCGGATCATCCTTCTCGAGCGCCTCCTCGAGCCCGGCCAGCGAGGCGGTCGTTCCGCTGACCCGCCCGTCGCCGGTCCGCGGATCGATTTGGAACGGCAAACCGCGGGAGAAACTTCCCTCGAAATTGCCCGTGTAAAAGTTGGTCAGGAAGCGGCGGTGGTCTCGACGATCGAAACCGACCGCTTCGATGTCCTCGTCCGAGATCGCCCAGCCGATGTCGTCATGGCACCGCACGTAGTTCAGCCAGGCACAATCTTTGGGAATCGAGAATCGCCGCAGCATCGCGTGCCGCAGCAAACGGACCTCGCGCGTCGCCAACGCGTTCCAGAGCAGCGCCATCAGTTGCGGGTTGTACGACAGCTGGCACTCGTCCGGGCGGATGTACTTGCGGACCTCGTCGGGGTGCACGATCGCTTCGGACTTGAACACCATCCCCGGAGCGGCAATCTGAATCGCGGCGTTGAAGGCCTGGATGATCCAGTGGGCTTGGGGCAAGTTTTGGCAGTCGGTCCCCAGCTGCTTCCAGATGAAGGCGACCGCGTCGAGCCGCAGGATTTCGACGCCCTGGTTGGCCAAAAAGAGCATCTCGCGGAGCATCTGGACGAACACCTCCGGGTTCTCGTAATTGAGATCCCACTGGTAGTTGTAAAATGTCGTCCAAACCCACTTGTTGATCCGGCTGCGATAGGTGAATGCGCCGGGATGCTCGTCCGGAAAAACTTCCCCCATCTGCCGCTCGAAAGCGTCGGGCATCGCCCGGTCGGGGAACATCCGGTAGAAATCCTGGTACTCTTCCTCGCCAGCCAGGGCTCGGCGAGCCCACTCGTGCTCGTCCGAGGTGTGGTTGAAAATAAAGTCCAAGACGAGCGAGATCCCGTGGTGGCGAAGCTCGGTCGCCAGTTCGCGGAGCTGGTCCATCGTCCCCAAGTCGGGATTCGTCTCGCGGTAGCTGCTGACCGCGTAACCGCCGTCGTTATCCCCTTCCGGGGTTTTGAAGATTGGCATCAAGTGCAGGTAGGTGATCCCCAGCTCGGTCAGGTAGGGAATCTTCTCGCGGACGCCGTCGATCCCGCAACCGGGAGCCGCTTCGCTGAACAGGTCGACGTAGCACATCGCCCCGACCATCCGCTGGCTCTGGTACCAGTGCGGGTCGGTCTCGCGAAGCGCGTCGAGCGCCTTGAGTTCGGCCGGCCGCGCCATCCACATCTCGGCCGCCGCCGAGAGCGCGCCTTCGAGGTGGTAGAAGAAGTCGTAGTGGTCCGAGTAGAGATCGAACAAGCGGCCGAACAGCCGCGGGAAGTGTTCGTGAACTCGCCGCGTGAACTGCTCCCACTCCACCGGGTCGCTTTCCGCAGCAAACCGCGCTTCGAGACGCGGCAACAAACGCCGCAGAGCTTTTTGTTCTCGGGTGGGGAGTTTTCCCGACGTGCGCATGGCATTCTTTGTCGCAGACAAAACGCGACTTCTTCATGGAGGAAACAACGTGCTGAGCCCGGCTCGCTTTGCAAATCAGCCGCCACTTTTCTAGCGTCCGGTTCCCGCGGCAATGTCGGCAACCGGCGGCTAGCGCGGGGCGGCTGATTGTAAAACCGGGCGGAAAGACATGGCTCGCCAAAGTCTAGGTCATAGAGCGGTCGCGGACAGAGGAGCAAATCGAGCGCCGCCGATCGGAGCCTGATTGCACGCCCCGCTCAGAAGGCTTCGGTATGATCCGCCGGCACGGCTCGCTCTGCAGGCGGCAACTCCGCTGGCGGCAACTCCGCAGGTGGCAACTCCGCAGGTGGCAACTCCGCTGGTGGCGGCCCAACCGCTGGCAAGTCGACCGGCGGCAACTCGATCGGCGGCATGCGGGTCGGCGGCGCGAGATAGCCCTGGGAGCCGGGATAGCCCTGGGAGCCGGGATAGCTGCGGGAGCCGGGATAGCTGCGGGGCGCAGTGGTGTCGCCGGCGAGGCACCGAGTCGCTTCGCGCCGCAGATCCTCGATCAAGCGTTGCCGCTGGGAGTCGCCCGCGGTGTCGGCGGCCAGCATCCGAGCCGTCTTGAGCAACTGTTCGGCCAGCAGGAACCGGCTGGCGTCCTCAGCGACTCGATTGCCAGCCGGAGTTGGACCGCCGGGACTCTCCCCGGACCGACTGCCTCGGGAACGACTGCCACTGGAACGACTGCCACTGGGGCCGCGCTCGGCTTGCGGATCGAGCGCTGATCCCTCGAGCACGCTTCCCCGGCTGCGGAGCACCTCCAGCACGCCGTCGAGGATCGGATCGCCGGTCGCTTCGATTTCGCCGCCTCCTTCGAGCGCTTCGCGAATCTTGTCACCCGCTCCGCCTTGCTCGCTGTTTGCCGACGGGGCATCCACGGAACGGGGATCCTTCCGATTGAGCTTTTCTGGGGGGATCCGCAGCGTCGGCGGGTCGGTGGGCTTGCCAGGCAGCGGCTGCGGATCCTCGCCCTCCTGCACCGCGGCCCCCTGCACCGCGCCGCCCTGCACCGCGACCGCGCCGCCCAGGATCGGGAGCACGAGCAGGACGGGGGCCACCAGCAGGGCGGTCGCCCAAGCCGGCCGCCCAGAATGACGAGTGGGATGCCCAGCAGTACGAGCGGAGCGGGTCGAGCGGATCGCCATCGAGCAATTCTCCAGCCGAGTGACGGAGCGGAATCGGGAGTCAGAGCGAGAGTCACCGTGCGAAGCGAGCGGTCCCAAGGTTTGCGGTTCCGCCAGTCACAGCTTCAATTGTCGCGGAATGCCGCGGCCTCTGTCAGTAGCGGTTACCGGCACACTCAGCCGCAGCTGGGAGCCGGGACGCTAGGGAGCGGAAGCGGGTGAAATGGGAAGAAAGCTGATTGCCGACAGAGCTGGCCGCTGCTAGGGTTTACATGCCCCTCGATTTGACTGTTTTCGCTGACCCCACGTCGCGAGCAGTCGTTCTTTTGGAGGGGACTCTTTCCATAGCTGCGAAACCCCCCCGCGAGGTCCCTCGGATGGCTGCCAACAAGGATTCGATGCGGTCGACGGTGCGCGCTCGGCTGCGCTCGGCAAAGCGTCGCCAGCGGACCCGCCAGTCCCGATTTGAAACGCTCGAGGGTCGTCTGCTGCTAGCGGTCGACTGGCGGAATCCGGTCGACTCGCTCGACGTCAACCAAGACGGGAGTGTGACTCCGCTCGACGCCCTGGTTGTGATCAACGATTTGAATCGTCATGGATCGCGTGATTTATCGGGACCCTATGTCGCACCCCTCCCGCGGCTCGACAGCAATGGCAGTGGAAGGAGCGATCCGCTCGACGTGCTGCTGATCATCAACGCCTTGAACCGAGGCCGCAGCAACCCCTTGCAGCTCAGCGAAGATGACCGCTTTGCGCGCGAATCGAGCGTGATCATCACTCTCGGTGGCGACACGGGGGTTCGCACGTATCGGTTTCAGCTGAATGTGCAATTGGACGCGAGCGACACAGAGACAGCTCTGGAGGACCTCTTTGCCGTTTACCTCGTTGATCCGCACGACCGGACGCAGACCTTGCTCGATGGAGGCACGCCCGGGACGCCGCTCTTTTCGCTTCGTGGCGAGCAAGCCGAGTTCACGCCGGGCCGCGTCCGTTTCGACGGCTCGATCGTGGAGCTCGATCTCTCCGGCGTGACGCAGACCGATACCGGCCAACTCATCTTTCAATCGCTCAGCCCCGACAGCGATTCAGGAACTCGCTTCACGGTCCGTCCGCTGTCGAATGAACTCGATCCGGCGGCCTCGCCGAGCCCCGTCCTCCGCCGCTCGGCTGTCGCACTGGAGGCGGGCGGTGAGTTGTCTATCGCGGGACTCAGCGTTACCGAGCAGGTCGAGGTGCAGCTCGAAAACGTCGGTTACCTTCCGGCCGAGCACGTGCTCCGCGGCGAGCTGCGGTTGAACAACCACGGCGAGCCCCTCGGAGGGGCGATCGCTGTCGCGTTCCCCGGTCTGCCCGCGGGAGTCACGCTGCGCAACGCGTCGGGGCAAACGGCCGCGGGCGCTCCGTACCTCAACCTCGCTCCAGCGCTGCTTGGCAGCGGCCTCGGTCGGGGCGGATGGAGCGCGCCGGTCTCGTTCGAGTTCGACAATCCCGATGGGCTCCGATTCCCGCTTCGACCGGTGGTCCTTTCCAGCGGCCCGAATCGACCTCCGGTCTGGAATCCCGTGAGCGACTTGAGCGTTGTTGTCGGGTCGCCGCTGACGGTCCCACTGCAAGCAATCGATCCCGATGGCGACCGCATCCACTATTCCATCCGCAGCGCCACACCGCTTCCCGGAGGATTGCTCGACGGGACCGGCCAGCTCCGCTTGGATCCCGCTCCCAGTGAAGTGGGAACGTATGTGTTCGAAGTGGTGGCCAGCGATGGGCTTCAGCAGGTGGCGCAAGCCGTCACGCTTCATGTGCAGTCCGATCCCTTGGAGACGACGCGGATCAGCGGCCGTGTGCTGGACGTCGACCAGACACCGCTCGCCGGGATGCTGGTCGAGTTGGGTGCGGTACAAGGGCTGACCCAGTCCGACGGTTCCTTCACCCTTGATCTCGGGACCGGAGGGCTCGTCAGTGAGACCCTCAAAATCCGCGGCGATACCTACCCTGGCTCGGCTGTTTACCCCTTCATCGCCGAAAAGCTCCCCTTGATGTTGAACCGAGAGGTTTTCCGCGGTGCCAACAATGTCATCGACCGGCCGATCTATTTGCCAAAACTAGACATCGCCAATGGACAACCGATCGACCCACTGCAAGACACGATCGTAACGACCCCCGCCCTGCCTGGCGTGTCGGTTGCCGTCGAGCGCGGGACCTTGATGAACCAACAGGGCACGCCCTTTCAAGGAGTGCTGAGCATTACCCGGGTGCCAGCGAACCTTACACCGGCAGCCCTGCCAGAGAATCTCTTTTCGGATCTCATCGTTACCATCCAGCCAGGAGAAATGGTCTTCACTCAGCCGGCCCCGCTAACCTTTCCCAATACGGCGGGCTGGGCTCCAGGGACACCGATGGACCTTTGGTCGATCAACCCGGTGACCGGCGAATTTGAAAAGGTCGGCCTGATGGAGGTGAGCGCCGATGGCACGCTCATCGAAACCATCTCGGGCGGAATCCGAAACAGCAGTTGGCATTTCCCTGCGCCGCCTCCTCCCACCCCGGTGCTGCCTGACGATAATCCGCGAAACGAGGATGAGCGGTGTGATCATTGCAAAGGAAAGTCGCCCTCGTTCGCGTCCAATGTGCTTTCCCATTCCGGGGCGCTGATCGAAACCCACGACCTGGTCCCCTATCGGTCCGCGAATACGACGCGGGGATTTCAGCTGGTTTATGACTCGCTTCGCGCGGATCCCCGGCCGATCGTCCATCTCGGGTACAACGATGTCGTGAGCGATCTCGATCTGCGGATGTTCGCGAAACTCCGCGTCGAGCGGGGCGAGTTCAGCTATCAAGTGCCTGGATATGCTCACGGCACGAGCCGAACGATAGACGCACCCCGCGACGCGCACTACTGGCGTCTCAGCGACGGAAATATTGATGCCGCCTTGCAAGTCGATTTGCGGTCGCAGCCGACGGGCCGATATGAATATACCCTCGATGTGGGCTTGGGCCGACTGTTTGAGGTGCCATGTCCCACGTCCGCGGGCGGTGCTCCTGCTCCTTGTGAAGTCCCTCGTCCACTTAGCTTCGATGGGTCTTCGGTGCCACTCGCGGGTAAGCTCGTCTCTGTCAATTCCATCGCCGGCCCCTTCGGCGCCGGATGGGGATTGGCCGGCTGGCAGGAACTGGTCGAAAATCCTGATGGCTCGGTCCTGTTGGTCGACGGCGACGGTAGCCAGTTGCTCTTCGAGACCTCGAGCGGAATCAGTGGGGTTTATCAGAGTCCACCGGCCGATTTTTCGCGACTGGAGAAACTTCCCGACGGACGATTCCGCCGCACGATGCCCGACCGCACGGTTCACCAGTTCAACTCGGCACACCAGTTGGAGTCGATGACGGACCGTAACGGGAATCAGACCCGGTACATCTATGATGGGAACGGTCGACTCATCCGGTATGTCGATCCAGTCGGGCTCGAAACCTCGTTTGCATACACCGGGAGCCGAGTCACCAGCATTACCGACCCCGCCGGGCGGACCACCGCACTCCAGTATGACTCGGCGGGAAATCTTATCCGGATCGCTGACCCGGACGGCTCCGCCCGCCATTGGCAATACGATGCGGGGCACCACATGATCCAGGAGATCGATCAGCTTGGACGGCGCGAAGAAACGTTCTATGACTTCGCCGGCCGAGCCACGCACGCGATTCGCAAGGATGGATCGACGGTGCGGATCGCACCCGTCCAAGTCCAGGGGCTTCACCGGCCTGATCAAACGAGTGATCCGCTGCGGGCTCCCACCGCCTCCTCCGCGGGGCCGCCGGAATCCGTCTTTGTGGACGCACGAGGTGAGGTGACACGCTCGTTGCTGAATCAGGCGGGGCAGACGGCCGAATCCTATGACGCGATCGGTCCGCTGCCGACGGTCCAGTATGGCCATCATCACATGGCCACACTACTTACGAATGCAAGGGGCCAGTCCACAGCGATCGTCTATGACGACCGAGGAAACATTGCAAGCCTTTACGATGAGTATTCTGGAGGTGTCGTCACGACGCGTGGCGAAATTTCGGTCGCCGGAGAGGATGACATCTACGCCTTCACCCTTGATTCCGAAGCACAGCTTTATCTCGATTCGCTTACCGACCGATGGGATATCACCTGGACCCTGCAGGGTCCGGCGGGAACCATCGTCGACCAGCGCCCGATGGACCAATCGGACTCCTGGTGGGGTGCCGCCAATTCAGTGCTGAATCTCGTTGCCGGCGATTATCGGTTGATCCTCAGCGGTAGCGGCGACGCGACCGGCGAGTACGAATTTCGACTCCAGAATCTGGCGTCCGCACGGGTGCTTACGCCCGGTTCACCCGTCACCGCCGCGCTTGAACCGGCGAACGAGACGGATCTGTATCGATTCTCCGCGATGGCGGGAGATCGATTTTTCTTCGATGCGCAGTCGGTGAGCGAGGCAATCAGTGCCACGTGGCAGTTGATCGATCCTTACGGCCAGAGTCTTTTTGTCAGCAGTCTCGCTTCGGACGTGGAAGCGATGGTGCTGCCGGCTGGTGGGACCTATACGCTGCTGGTCGAAGGGGCAGCATTCGAAACCGAACCGGCGGAATATACGTTTAACATCCAGCCGCTTGGGAACGTGCCGCCAATCCCCTTTGCCGGAGATCCGTTGCAGCTGGATACCTCCACCGCAAACGCGATCGTCAACGCAGGCGAGCAGGACCGTTATACATTTACGCTGGCATCTGCAGCACAACTCTACTTCGATACACTCACGGACCGTGGGGACCTCACCTGGACCTTGCAGGGACCTTCGGGGACGATCGTCGACCAGCGACCGCTGAATCAGGCTGATTCTTGGTGGGGGCTGGGCGATCCGATGCTAAAACTCGTTTCCGGATCTTATTTGTTGACCGTCGAAGGTAGCGGCGACGCCACTGGGGATTACGAATTCCGGCTGCGAGATTTAGAAGAAGCTCCGTTGCTTGTGCCGGGGACACCGATTCACGGTAGCCTCACACCGGCGAACGAAAGTGATCTGTTCCAATTTGCGGCCACCTCTGGTGATCGCTTCTTCTTTGACTCGCTGTCGACCAGCAGTCCGGGGAGTGCCAATTGGCGCCTGATCGATCCTTTTGGCGCCGTGGTATTCGCCGCCGACCTCACTACGGACATCGACCCGCTGGCCCTCGAGGTCGCAGGTATGTACCGCCTGCTGGTCGAAGGGGCTCCGTTCGATGTCGGCAGTGCGGAATACACTCTGAATGTCCAGCCGGTTCTTGACTCTAATCCCACTCCGCTCAGTCTCGAGACCACAATCCAAGGCACGCTCGCAAACACCGGGCAGAGTCAAGCTCACACGTTTACGCTCACATCCGCGTCTCAGCTGTATTTCGATTCACTCACCGACCGCTACGACCTTACCTGGACCTTGCAGGGACCGACAGGAGTCGTCGTCGATCAGCGACCGCTGAACCAGTCCGATTCGTATTGGGCAGCCGCCGATCCGGTGCTAAATCTGGTCCCCGGCGACTACACTCTGACGGTCAGTGGCAGAGGCGACGCGACCGGGGATTACGAGTTTCGGCTTCGCGATCTAATGGCGGCGGCGTTGATTGCGCCCGGCGTGCCCTTCAGCGGATCTCTCTCCCCAGCCCAGGAATCGGATCTGTACCGATTCGCTGCCGCGGCCGGTGACCGATTCTATTTCGATTCGCAGTCGACTGTTAGTAGCGGCAATGCCAGTTGGCGGTTGGTCGATCCGTATGGCCAGCCGGTATTTACTCAAAATCTAGCCTCGGATGTCGATACCCTGACTCTCTCTGCAGCCGGTATTTATACGCTTATTATCGAAGGTGCCCCCTTTGATAACGATAGCGCGGAATACAGTCTTAATGTCCAGCCGGTATCGGAAGGCAGCCCCACTCCGATTTCTTTAGATGCAGCTGTGAGCGGTGCAATTGGAGTCACCGGCCAAGAGCAAGTCTACACTTTCGTGATTCCTTCGGCCTCTCAGATATACTTCGATTCGCTCGCCGATCGCTGGGACCTAAGCTGGACTTTGCAAGGGCCTTCGGGAACCGTCGTGGCCGGGAGGCCGCTGAATCAGTCGGACTCCTGGTGGAGCGTTGCGGATCCGGTCCTCAACCTCGTCCCCGGAGATTATCGATTAACCCTCGATGGCATTGGGGACGCGACCGGGGGGTATCAGTTTCGGATCCACGATCTTGACTCCGCTCCCTCGTTCAATCCTGGAACGCCCCTTTCAGGTACGCTCACGCCGGCGAATGCAACGGATCTCTACCGCTTTGCTGCCGTGGCCGGTGACCGCTTTTTCTTCGATTCGCAGTCGACCTTCAGTAGTAGCAATGCCAATTGGCGATTGGTTGATCCGTATGGCCAGACGGTCTTCACCCAGAGTCTTGCTTCGGATGTCGATGCGCTGACGCTTGCCGCTTCGGGGACCTATGCCCTGCTGATCGAAGGCGCACCATTCGACGTCGGTGCAGTTTCTTATGAAGTGAATGTTCAGCCGCTGGGTCACGTGCCGCCCGCTCCTCTCACCGGCGTGCTGCTGTCACTGGACCGTGATACGACCGCTTCGATCGCCGTGTCGGGTGAGCAAGATTCGTATCGGTTCACGCTCGCGGGCGACTCCCAGTTCTACTTTGATTCACTCACCGACCGTTCGGATCTGGTTTGGACGCTTCAGGGGCCCACGGGAACCGTTGTCGATCAGCGACCACTGAGTCAGTCGGACTCCTGGTGGGGGATTGCCGAGCCGGTGCTCGATCTTGTGGCCGGTGATTATTTGTTAAGAGTCGAGGGAGTGGGGGATGCGACAGGCGATTACCAATTTCGGCTGCGTGATTTGACGTCGGCCGTCGCGCTGGTGCCGGGCGTTTCGCGAAGTGGGGTGCTCGCGCCAGCGAACGAGACGCAGTTCTACCGCTTCACCGCGACGGCGGGCGACCGCTTCTTTTTTGATTCCCAGGCAGCCGGCAACGTTGGAAATAGCAATTGGCGGCTCGTGGATCCGTATGGGCAAGTGATCTTCACCCAAGGGCTCGCATCCGACGTCGATGTGCTGACGCTTTCCGCCGCTGGAACCTATACCCTCCTGGTCGAGGGGGTCCCCTTCGCCACCGAGAACGCGGACTTTACCCTCAACGTCCAGCCGGTTTCCGAGGCCGTTTCGTCTCCGCTCACTTTGGAAGCCTCCACGAGCGGCTCTATCGCGAGCGCAGGAGAGGATGACTCCTACACTTTCGCGCTCTCCACGGCCTCCCAGCTGTATTTCGATTCGCTCACGGATCGGCAGGACCTGACCTGGACTTTGCAAGGTCCTTCGGGAACAGTCGTCGACCAGCGACCACTGAATCAATCGGACTCCTGGTGGGGCAGCGCCGATCCGGTGATCAATCTTGTGGCTGGAGAATATCGTCTGACCCTCAGCGGCAGCGGCGATGCGACTGGGGAATACGAGTTCCGGCTTCGTAATCTTGCGGCCGCACCGATGTTCGTTCCCGGGACACCCATCAGCGGCACGCTCACTCCAACTCACGAAACCGATCTATATCGTTTTACTGCGACGGCTGGAGAGCGATTCTTTTTCGATTCGCTCTCAACCAGCAATGGCGGCTATGCCAATTGGCGATTGATTGATCCGTACGGACGGCCCGTGTTTGCCGATGGTCTCGCTTCGGATGTCGAGCCGCTGACGGTGGAAGCCACAGGGAGCTACACCCTGCTGATCGAGGGATGGCCTTTTGATGCGGAAGACGTCGAGTACAGCGTTCTGGTGCAGCCGCTGCCTGATGTGCCGCTCCGTCCCCTGGAGGTGCCCCACAGTAGCGGTCGCCATCTCAGCTACGATCCCACGTTCAACCAGCTGACTCGCAAAGTCGACGAACTGGGGCGGCAGGTTCATTACGAGATCGATCCGTTGAATGGCAACGTGCGATCGATCCGACAAGTTGTCGGAGATCTGGACTCGAGTGAGAGTGGAGAGACGGACGACTTGGTGACGCAGTTGACCTATACGGCCAGCGGACTCGTCAAAACGGTTGTCGATCCGCTGGGACGAGTCACCGATTATGAACACGACTCCCTCGGCAGGACCGTGAGCACCACGTTGGCTAGCGGAACTCAGGACCAGGCGGTTCAGCGTTACGAATACGATGCCGCGGGAAACGTGACGGCCACGGTCGACGAGAACGGCCGCCGCACGGAATACGTCTACGACGCAAGGAACCGGCTGATACGGCTGACAGAGCCCGATCCCGACGGTGCTGGGCCTTTGCTGTCGCCAGTGACCGCGTTCAACTATGACGCCCGCGGGAACGTTCTGTCGGTCACGGATGCTCGGGGCAATGTGACGGAGAGTCGCTATGACGGTCTCGATCGTTTGGTGCGTTCGATTGCTCCCGATGGACAAGAGACGAAATTATCTTATGACGCCGCAGGAAACCTGATACGCGTCGTGGATCCGGCAGGCCACGTCACTCAGAATCGCTATGATGCTCGGAGCCGGCTAGTCGAAACGGTTGACTCCGCCGGGGGCAGCACCCGCTTCGCCTATGACGCGGATGACAATCTCACGCGGTTGACCGACCCGGTCGGGAATGTGACCAAGTTTGGCTACGATGCCCGAAATCGTCTCGTCGCGGAGATCGATCCACTGGGGAGCTCGATCCACTATGCCTATGACTACGTCGACAATCTGGTCGCCAAGGTCGACCGCAACGGCCGCCGTACCGAATTTGTGTATGACGATCTGGATCGCCTCGTGGCAGAGCGATGGATGACGGGCGGCGGAGCAATTGCAAATTCGCTTGAGTACGTCTATGACGGCATCGGGAACCTCGTCTCTGTAGCGGATGCTTTCAGCGATCTCCGCTTTGGCTACGACACCCGCGACCGAGTCACACGCGTCGATAATAGCCACACGCCCGGCACGCCGGATGTCGTGCTCACCTACTCGTATGATGCCTCTGGCAACGTGCTCTCGGTCACCGATACCATTAACGGCGGCGGGGGAGCCACCACGTCGTATGCCTATGACGCACTCAACCGCACTCGGGAAATCACCCAGACCGGCACTGGGATCGCCGATAAACGGGTCGCGTTCGCATACAACGCTCTCGGTCAGTTCAGTCGTGTCGATCGGTATTCGGACTTGGCCGGCACTCAGTTGGTCGTCGGGACCGAATACGCTTACGATGCCCTGAACCGGCTGACCGATTTGCGGCACAAGAACGGCAGCACGGATGTGGCCTTTTATGAGTTCAGCTACGACCTGTCGGATCGGATCACCTCGATTCGCGACGTCGATGGGCTGACGGTCTACGCCTATGACAATCGCCACCAATTGATCGGCGCCGACCGCGGCACGGGGGATCCGCGGGGTGATGAATCGTATGTGTACGACGCCAACGGCAACCGGATCGATTCGCATCTGCACGGCAGCGGCTACGTGACCGGAGCCGGAAACCGGCTGCTCTCCGACGGCGTCTACGACTACGCATACGATGCCGAAGGCAATCTCGTCTTGCGGACCGAGATCGCTTCCGGTAACTATCGCGAGTTTCTTTGGGACCACCGCAACCGGCTCGTCTCGGTCGTCGATAAAACGGCGGCGGGGATTCCTACGCAAGAGGTCGCATTCCGCTACGACGCGCTCAATCGGCGGATCAGCAAGTCGGTCGACACGACGCCCGAGGACGCGGTCGATGCCGCGGTGACCCATTTCGTCTATGATCGGGAAGACGTGATTTTGGATTTTGTCGACAGCGACGGCAGTGGACCGAATGCGGCGGTTCTCGAGCAGCGGTACCTGCACGGGCCGGCGATCGATCAGGTGCTAGCGCAAGACGGGGGTGAAGGCGATGTGCAGTGGCACTTGACCGACCACCTGGGGACCGTCCGCGATTTGGTCGACGCTGCGGGCGTGGTGGCAAATCACATCACCTACGACGCGTTTGGTAACATCCTCTCGCAGACGAACGCGACGGTCGACTCCCGGTATGCATTCACGGGTAGAGAGTACGATCAAGAAACATCGCGTAGCTACTATCGAGCAAGGTATTACGATTCATCAATCGGCCGCTTCATTTCCGAGGATCCTATTGGCTTCCGAAGCAACGACACCAACTTCTATCGGTATGTAGATAATGCGCCCGTAAGGTTTGGCGATCCTTCGGGTCTTTGCCCCGAAAACCCTAGGCCGGAACCGGTTGCCACCCCGCCCTCCAAGCCAAACCCGCAGCCCACGAATCCATTCGACAAGCGTACGCCGGAAGAAAGAAGAAAGGATGAGGCTGATCGAGAATACGAGGAGTTGAAGAGACAAGGAAAGGATCCCGAGGACATCATTGCAAATGAGCCCGTTCCTGTTACGGGGTCATTTTAGACTCGCAGAAGTCGTATTCGCGGTCAGGTTCTTTACTGCAGGGAAAAGGGGGACGGAGGCAATTTTTGTGCGTGAACTAAGTGAGGCGGTCCGGCATGGTTGCATTCGCTGGGAATGGGTGGCTGCTGCATCCGCAGGCCGTCACGCAGCACTATCGCGGCTCCGCGTGACGTTCTTCTCGGCGGGCACCATCGATCAACCCCGGAAGCCGACATGGCCATGAGAACTCACCATCGGGGCTGGAGTCGTCGCGTCTGCCGGGGAGTTCGGCTCGAGCCGCTCGAAGACCGGCGGTTGTTGGCTGGCGGGTGGCAAAATGAGGTGTTGCCTTGCGACGTGGATGCGTCGGGCTTGGTGACGCCGCTCGATGCGCTGTTGGTGATCAACGATCTGAATCGCTACGGCGGTCGGAAGTTGCCGGAAGTCGACAGCGCGCACGCTCCGCCTCCTTATCTGGATGTCGACGGCAACGGCTTCGCCTCGCCGCTCGACGTGCTGCACATCGTCAACGCGATCAACAACGATCCGGGCACGCTCGCCCTCACCGCGAACTTGTCCCCCGCTTCGGATCCGAATGGCAACGGTGTGGTGTTGTCGTCGGAAGTGCGTGTGGTGGGGCAATCGCGGGCCGGAGCGATCATCCGAGCGACCGCCGTCGATCCGGCGATGGACTCGACTGCTGCGGCGAGCGCGGGGGTGGTTTCCGCTGTGGCGGGATCCGATGGTCGTTTCGAGCTGGAGATCGAGTTGCCGCACGCGACCAACGTGCTGCGCGTCGAAGCAACCGACGCGGTCGGCCGCAGCGTCTCGACCGCCCGCGTGGTGCGGCAGGGAGACGTCATCCTCGATTGGAACGCGGCCCTGCTGAACGCGGTTCGCGACTGGACGACGACCTCCAACGATCCCTACACCGGCCGGATCGTCCCTTCGCCACCGCCGGCGGTCGCGCGGCATTTGGCGATGGTCCATGCGGCGATGTTCGACGCGGTCAATGCGATCGAGCCGACGCACGAGGCGTATGTTTTCGCAGGCTCGGCCAGCGGCGGGAGTTCGTTTGCCGACGCTTCACCGGTGGTCGCTGCGGCCACGGCGGCCTATCACGTCGCCTCGAGTCTCTATAGCGACGCGGACGAGCTGGCCGTGTGGGAAGCGTCGCTGAGCGAAGCGCTCGCGAGCGTGCCTGAGGGTCTTGGTCGTGAACGAGGCATGGCGCTCGGCGAGCAAGCGGCCGCAGCGGTGCTGGCGGTTCGCGTTGCCGACGGCTCGGACGCGGTGTGGTCGTACGCTCCCGGCACCGAACCGGGCGCGTGGAACCGAACGCTGCCCGGTTATCTGCCGCCGCTGCTGCCCCAGTGGCCCCAGCTGACTCCGTTCGTCATTCCCAGCGGCGATGCGTTTCGGCCGCCGGCGCCCCCGGAGCTTGCCAGTGCCGAGTACGCTGCGGCGGTCGACGAGGTGATGCGGCTCGGGCGGCTCGGCAGTACCGAACGGACGGCCGACCAGACCGAGATTGCCATCTTCTGGGCGGACGGTGGCGGAACCTTCACTCCGCCGGGGCACTGGAACCAGATCGCCGCCGACGTGGCGCTCGGCAAGGGAACGACGCTGGCGGAAAACGCGCGGCTGATGGCGCTTCTGAATCTCGCGTTGGCCGACGCGGGCATCGCCGCCTGGGATGCCAAGTACGCCTATGATCTGTGGCGGCCGATCGACGCGATCCGCCGAGCCGACGTCGATGGCAATCCCGCTACGGTGGCCGATCCCGGCTGGCTTCCGCTGCTGGTGACGCCGCCGTTCCCCACCTACACATCCGGACACAGCACGTTCAGCGGCGCGGCCGATGCTGTTCTGACCGTATTCTTTGGAGCCGAGACCGCTTTTGAAAGCACGCTCGACGGTCACACCGCCCCGGGACAGCGACCGCTCGCCCCGGAGCTGATCGTCACCCGCTCGTTTAGCAGCTTCACCCAAGCGGCCGAGGAAGCCGGGCGCAGCCGGATCTATGGCGGCATCCATTTTGTGTTCGACGACTCGGCCGGCCTGGCTTCCGGGCGAGCCGTGGGGAGCTACGTGGCCGCGGAGGCTCTTCAACCCCGCTCACACGGCGGCGGTGGCGATTAAGTCGCGGAGCAGGTGGCACAGATCGGTGGGGCTGATCGGTTTCGAGAGGACCGCGGCGATCCCGTACCGCTCGCGCAGCTCCTCGACGTTGACTTGCAATTGCCGCCCGGTGACGAGCACGAAGGGAACTTCCTCGGGCGTGGCCACCGCGCGGATCCGCTCGACCAGTTCGAGTCCGGTCATTCCCGGCATCAGCAGATCGCTGACCACCGCCGTCGGCCGGCGGGTCTCAAACGCTTCCCAAGCTTCGACACCGTCGCGACAAACCGTCGGCAGCATCCCGGTCGTCCGCAGTTTGAACGACAGCACGCGGGCCAGGCCAGGATTGTCTTCGGCGACTAACACGGTCGGAGCCGTCATCGTAATACTCCAGCAATACAAACGTTTTTAAGAATGGATTCAGTGCCCTCGGCGGTCGCGCCGAGGAGGGATGCTCATCGCTTCTTCGAAGCTGGTCAGGCCGGCGGCGATGGCTTCGGCCATGCTGTCAGGCAGCAAGGGAATGTTCGCCGCGATCGCCCCCCGCTGCAGGGTCTCGAGCGAGGACTGTTGGCGAATCAATCGGCTGAATGGTGGGTCGACCCGGATGACTTCAAAGATCGGCAGCAATCCGCGATAGCCCGTTCCGTCGCAGTCGCCGCAGCCGACCGGGCGGTACACGGTGACGCCTTCGCTCAGCCCGTACCGCCGCGCCATCCGACCGACCGCTTTCTGAGGCGAGCGACAACTGCTGCAGAGGCGGCGGACCAAGCGTTGGCAGACGAGTCCCTGCAGCGTTTCGGCGAGCGACCCGGCGTCGACTTCCAGCTCGGCTAATCGTGAGACCGCCGAAAAGGCATCGTCGCACTCGAGCGTGGAGAGGACGAAGTGACCGGTCAGGGCAGCCCGCACGCAGATTTGCGCGGTTTGGCCATTGCGGATTTGGTCGACCGCCACGACGTCCGGGTCCTGTCGGAGCCAGGCCCGCAGGGCGCTCGCGACGGTCAGCCGGTCCGCTTCCTGGGCATCGATCGTGCAAACGTTCGGCTTGTCGAGGAACTTCAAGCACGACTGCAGCGACGTGCTGCGGCCGCTCCGCCGCGGTCCACCGAAGAGCACCAACCCGTGGGGGCTGGAGAGCATGGCGGAGAGGTCCGCCCGCTGCCGGGGGCTGAGGCCGAGCGATTCGAGCGGCGGGAGGGGGCGGGTCGGCGGGAGGGTGGGGGGCGATTTGCCCTGCACCGCTGCGGCGTCGCGCTTCCAGGAAGCGGGAGCTTCTCCTGGAGTGGTCGGATAGAGCAGGTGGAGAAGCTTCTCGATGACGCTCAGCGGAGTAAAGAAAGGCCGCATGTGGCGGCCGCAGAGCAGGCGGAGGTCGTCGGCCAGCCAGAGCGAGTCGGGGGAGAAAATCGCCACGTCGAGCGTGGTGCCATCGTCGGCCAGAGGGGCGATCCGGTGCTCGCGGCAGAGCTGCGCCGGAAGCAGCGAGGCGACCTGGCGGTCGACCGGCGGCGCCTCCTCGGGGGGCGGGTCGAAGATTGGCAGCAGGTAATGATCCGAGTAGGCGCGGGCGATCTGGTGCTCGTCGGCCAAGCCGGCTCGGAGCAGCGATTCCTCGATGCTGACGTTCCCCTGCAGCGGAGCGTTATAAACCTGCTCGAGTCGCTCCGGATCGAGGCGATCGACCGCTTCGATCAGCCGCATGATCAGCGGCTGCCCGCGGTCGAGCCTCGCGTCCGATTCCGTCAAGGTGTTGATCCATGTCATAGCTGGACGACCGTTATCCTCGTGTCGACATCAGGTCCTCGAGCCCCCGCGGACGTCTCGAGGAGGGCCTTGGCTACCTATGACTTAGGTTTCTCTCCGCTCCCGGGCAGGTCCGCCACAGCGGGAAAAAGCAGGCCGGAGCCGCAATCCTTGCGGGTGCTCGGGGTTGTGCCGATTCTCCAGCGAGGACCTTGGTCTGCGGTTTGCATACCCGTTCTGACCCGCATCCTTCCCTTCCGCGAACCGTCTGAGCACCGCCGCGAGTGTGTCGGTGCGTCGTTGAGCGTATGCATCGTGACCGGCAACCTCCATCGTCGAGATCCTCCTGCGAGCCGCCTCCCCGAGCGGTCCACCGCTGCGGGTCGATCGCGTGGAGAGAACGCCTCCCGCAGCCGCAAGACGCGGGCTCGCGGCTCGCGGCATCCGCTGCTCCTCCTGCCGGCGACCAACCGCCAGCGGTCGACCCTGACCGCCATCCTCCGCCGCGATCAGCTCTCCTACGAAGTCTGCCGCGGTCTGCCGGTCCTGCTCGAGCGACTCCAGCGGGGCGCTGAAGGGGCGATCATCGATGCCCGGGCGCTCGACGACGCGGCGATCGAAGGGCTCCGCCAGCTGTTGCTCGAGCAGCCCGTCTGGTCCGACATGCCGCTGATCGTGCTCGATGGCAATGGAGCCACGCCGGGTAAAGGAGTCGAGGGCGACGAGATCGTCCGCCGGTTGGGCGAAGCGACCAGCACGATTCTGCTGCCGCGACCGTACACGCCCGAGTCGCTGCTCAGCGTGTTGCGGGTCGTCGGGAGAAGCCGGCGGCGGCAGTACGAGCTCCGCGAGCACATGGCCGAGCGGCAGCGGGTCGAACGGAAACTGCGGGAAAGTGACGAACGGTTTCGCTTGGCGGTCGCCGCGGCCGATGTCGGCACCTGGCACATTGATCTCCGCACCAATCGCGAAACCCGCGATCCGTGCCTCAATCGGATCCTCGGGCTTCCGGCTCAGTTCTCCACCACCTCGGCCGATGAGTTCGGGGAGTGGATCCACCCGGAGGACCGCGAGGTCAGTGAAGCGGCATGGCAGCGAGCCCTCGAAACCGGACAGGCCTACGTCCTCGAGAGCCGGATCCTGCGGCCGACCGGAGAAGTCCGCTGGATCCACGACCGGGGCCGCATTTTTCGCGATCCCTCGGGTACCCCGCTCTATGCCAGCGGCGCCGTTGTCGACATCACCGATCGCAAAACCTACGAGTACTCGCTGCAGGCCGCCCGCCGGATCGCCGACCAAGCCAACAAGGCCAAGAGCGCGTTTCTGGCGAATATGAGTCACGAGATCCGGACGCCGATGACCGCGGTGCTCGGCTACGTCGATATCCTGCAGGAACAAGTCGAGGGGGCCGATGCACGCCAATCGCTGCAGACGATCCGCAACAACGGGCTCTACTTGCTCGAGCTGATCAACGACATCCTCGATCTCTCCAAAATCGAAGCCGGAGCGGTCGAGATCCGCCGCGAAAACTTTTCGCTGCTCGAGATGATCACCGACCTTGAATCGCTGATGCAGGTCAAGGCGGCGGAGAAGCAGATCCAGTTGCAGATCGAGTGGGCCACGCCCGTTCCCCGCTCGATCTGTACCGATCGCCTGCGGCTGCGGCAGATCCTCGTCAATTTGGTCGGCAACGCAATCAAGTTCACCGAGGAGGGAGAAGTCCGGCTGCGGATTCGCTGCGACGATCCGCCAGGCAATGCCGAGGGCACCGGAACGCATCTTTGGTTTCGCGTCTCGGACACCGGAATCGGCATGACTCGAGAACAAATGGGGCGGCTGTTTCAGCCCTTCAGCCAAGGAGACGCGTCGGTCACGCGGCGGTTCGGCGGAACCGGGCTAGGGCTGGCGATCAGCGAGCGACTGATCGACATGCTCGGCGGCGAAATTTTCGTCAGCAGCACCCCGCAGAAAGGGAGCGTCTTCGAGTTCAGCGTCGATCCCGGCGGGCTCGACCGCGTCCCCTGGATCGATCCGCGTCGCACCGAGTTCCGCGTCGCCCCCGAGACCGCCGGAGAGCTCGCCGCAGCGCCAGCAGTCGTTGGCCTCGATGGTGACGGCAGCGTCGATGGCCAAGCTTCAGCGGAGGCAAGCCCCAGGGTGGAGGCGACCGATGGGGCGGAAGATTGCGCCGCGGATTCACCTCCGCTCGACTGCCACGTCCTGATCGTCGACGATGGAAGAGCCATTCGAATGCTCGTCAAACGCTTCCTCGAAGCGGCTGGAGCCACGACCGAATCGGTCGAGAATGGTGCGGAGGCGGTCGAGCGCGTTTTCAACGACGAACTCCCCGCGTGTGATCTGGTCGTCCTCGACATGCAGATGCCGGTGATGGATGGCTACACTGCCGCACGCCGGATTCGCCGCGGCGGCTACGGGGGACCGATCCTCGCGTTGACCGCCAATACCATGAAAGGAGATCGCGACCGCTGCCTCGCGGCCGGTTGCACCGACTTCCTGGCCAAGCCGATCGATCGCCGCCAACTGATTCAGCTCGTATTCACCCACACCCAGCCGTCTCGCCCCGATGAATGACGACGACGCACCTCAGCGGCTCGAGGCCCTTCTGCCGTCCGATTCCCCCGTGCGGCTGGAAGAGGGGCAAGTGCTGCGGATCGCTAAAGCTCTCGCCGACCCGCAACGATTCGCAATTTTGCAGCGGATCGCAGCCGAGCCGGAGGTCCCCTGCAAAACCCTCGTGTGCGAGTTTCCCATCAAGCAGGCGACGATTTCGCACCACCTCAAAGAGCTCGCCGGAGCCGGCCTCGTCGACACCCGCCGCAACGGCCAGTGCGTGCAGCTCGCCGCACGACGCGACGTGCTTCGCGAATACCTCGCTGAGCTCGAGCGGAAAATTCTTTCCCAAGTGAACGACTAGCTCAGCTCGGTCAGAAAACCCGTAACGGCACCCTCCCCGGGAGGGTCGCGGTTAACAAACGGGGATGCGCGACGTAGAGCCTCCACGTGGCGAAATTCAGAGGGCCCTCCCCGGGACTAGCAGACCGGTCCTCCAGGGGGGAGGGTGATGTCAAAAGGGAGTTTTCTGACAGAGCCTAGCTGGACAGCGCCACATTGGATTGGTTCGGAGCGGGACGGCTCGCAGAAAAATCGTTTAACGGCAAGCCGAAGGCGCCTGCTGTTTAAAACACAGTCGCCTTCGGCTTGCCGTTAAACGACTTGGTAGCCAACTGCTGGGCACTGCTGACTTTATGGCAATTCAGCGTGAGAAAGTGGCGCTGTCCAGCTAGCCGTGCTGAGCAGTGGCCTTCGGCTTGCCGTTAAACGATTTTTCCGGGGGCTGTGTCGCCGTCGCGGGAGATTCCCTGCAATTAGCCGGTATCAATGAATCCAATTGAGGGGGAGAGGCGGCAAGGGCTTTCGGGGGGTGAAAACACGGCGATGACCGGCGATCACTGGAGATTGCCTCCTCTGGAGGGGGGGTGGCAGGGTCAGGATCTGGAGGTCTAGCCGGATTGTCGCACCCTCTTGATCCTCCCAGCCGCAATATTAGAAGGATTGATCATTCGGGACCACTGTGGACCCATAACTTCTGAAAGAACGGCTTTTTCGGGTTGCGAAAAAGAAATTCGTAATGTGGAATACTGTGTAGAGATAGGAAAGGTAGGGTTAGGCCGATACCACCCCTTCTTTCCTGCCCGTCCGCACGGCTTTTATTCGTGAAAAGCCGTCTGCGGACCTCTGCTGATCGCGGCCTCCGCACTCTTGCGTGAGCCTCTGGTGGTGTTACAGCTGGGGCTGAGTCGCGGTTTTTATTTTAATAGTCTTTTGTTTGTCTTCTTTAGAGTGCCGGGAGTTTTAGGGAATGAAGAATCGTTCAGTTGTTCATCGTAAAGGCTTTACGCTCGTCGAGCTGTTGGTGGTGATTGCCATCATCGGCGTGCTTGTCGGACTTCTGCTCCCGGCCGTTCAGGCGGCTCGCGAAGCAGCCCGGCGGATGCAGTGCCAGAACAACCTCAAGCAGTTGGGCTTGGCCTTCCACAACTATCACGACACCTACGGAAGCTTCATGCCGGGCGGGTACGATGTTCCGGTGAACTACCCCATGGGCTGGGTTCCACGAATTTTTGCTTTCATCGAGCAGGGCAATCGTTGGGACGCGATGGAATCGCTTTATCCGGCGTACAACCAGAATCGTTCGCCCTATCGGAGCCACGACAAGACGAACCCGATCTTCACCGAACCGCTCGACTTCTTGGTCTGCCCCTCCTCCCCCTTGGGTGGAGTTGCATCGGATCACCCGGTGACTGCTAACTTCCCGGTTGCCAATCAGCAAGCCACCTTGCACTACCGAGCCAACGGTGGGGCTGGCGACGTGAATCTGCTGCCGTCAGGCGGAACGCACCTGTATTCCACTTCGGGCATCATCTACCCGACCAGCAAAGTGAGCTTTGGCGGAATCACCGACGGGACCTCGAACACGCTTCTCCTCGGGGAAATCTCCCACTCGCAAGGATGGTCGTCGTCGATGATCGGCGGCTTTGGTGGGATCAAGCCTTGGGTCTGGGGATACTACGACTACAGCTCGGGCGATTACCTGACGATCGATAGCAAATCGGTGCTGTGGCCGATCGGTTACCGGGGCTCGTTCTTGACCAACAACACTCCTTACCGAAGTGCTCACGCCAGCGGTGGTGCGAACTTCTCGATGGGGGACGGTCGGGTCAACTACCTCTCTTCCAGCACCGACTTGATCGTGTTGAAAGCCTTGGCGACCCGTTCGGGCGGCGAAGTCATTCCGGAGATGTAAGCCACGTTTTCGCGGTTTACGAACCGGTCTGAAGACAGTGCACTCACTGCTGCTTGCGCAGCAACTTCTCTTGTAAATTTTGAACGGACTGAGGTTTCACTTGAAAGGCTTTTGTAATTTGGCTCGGCTGTCGGCAGTCGCCGGCAGCCTGATGGTGCTGCCGCTGCTCAGTGGTTGCGGCGATAACAATCCCACGACCGCGCCGGTCAGTGGAACGGTGACGTTCAACGGCGAGCCACTGCAGGCAGGGACGGTGATCTTTACCCCCAAGGCGGGCGGACCTCCGGCTTATGGAGAAATTCAAAGCGACGGTACGTATGCGTTGACCACCTTCGAGGATGGTGACGGGGCGGTGCCGGGCTCGCACGGAGTCGCCGTGAGCGCTGTGGAATTCAAGAATCCCGATCTCCCGGTTGCCACGACCGTGATCCCCATGAAGTACAGCAGCGAGCAAACCTCGGGTTTGACCGCGGAAGTCGCCGAACAGGATATGAACGTCGTCGATCTGGAGCTCTAAGTCCAAGACGTTCGATAAGCAGCGCCACTTCCACGCGTGGGCATTGCCATAGGCCCGGCATTGCACAGCGGTTGGTGGCGCAGTCGTTTAACGGCAAGCCGAAGGCGACTGGTTTCTAAAACACAGTCGCCTTCGGCTTGCCGTTAAACAATTTTTCCCTCAGCGTTTTCGTTGCGAACGAATTCTGAGTGGCGATGTCAGCCTGGAAAGGCTGACTTCCTGTGGGGATCACTCTTGAGACCGCCGACTCTGGCGGCCTAGCATCGCCTGCCTCGATGGGATTCAGTTCTCCTTCTCTGAGGCGATTACGAAACGATGCAATTGCGCGTATTTACCGGTGAGGCAGCGGACCGCGATGGCGAGCCCGCGGTTCCCGCGGGGCTGCCTGAGGAATATTTGCTCGGCCAGTACATTCCGCTGCATTACCACTACAACATGCTGCTCGACGCCACTCGCGTCGGTGCGTTTCAGGAGGCGATTCGCTTCGCCGTGAAGCCGGGCATGCACGTCGTCGAGCTCGGCGGCGGCACCGGAATCCTCTCTTCGTTCGCCGCCCGGCAAGGAGCCCGCGTCAGCTGTGTCGAGCGCAATCCGCAGCTGGTCCGCAAGGCTCGGCAGTTGATCGACGCCAATGGCTTGGCCGACCGGGTCGAGGTGATCGAGAGTGACGCGTTTGCTTACCTGCCGAGCGAGCCCGTGGATGTCGTGATCTGCGAGATGCTGCACGTGGCGATGCTCCGCGAAAAGCAACTGGCCGTGATCGACTCGTTCAAGCGGCGGTACCAACGAGCCTTTGGCGAATCGCTGCCGCGGTTCCTTCCGGAGGCCTCCATCCTGATGGCCCAGCCGGTCGACCATTCGTTTGATTTCGCTGGCTACTGGGCTCCGATTCCGGTGTTCCAAACGCCCGCTCCGGAGATCGAGGGAACGCGGCCGTTGGCTCCGCTCGCGCCCTACGCCAATATCTCCTACGACTCGCCGCTCCCCGATTCTTTCGAGTGGTCCGAGTCGATGGTCGTTGCGGAGTCGGGAACGGTTACCGCGATCCGCTTTGTAACCCAGAACGCGATCGCGATCGACCTGGACCAGCAGCGTGCGATCAGCTGGCCGAATCAGTGTCTGGTGCTGCCGGTCGAGGAGCCGATCAGCGTCGAAGCGGGACAGGTGCTGCGGATCGGCTTCCGCTACCAGGCCGGAGCGTCGATCGACGAGTTGGCCGAGTCGCTGACGCTCGAGCGCCGCGCCACGGCCACCGCCACGGCCGAGCGACGCGCGGCATAGGGCGGATTTTCCATCAGCCGCCGGGCGCTAGCCCCCGGTTTCCGAAAAACGTCGGGAAAACCGGACGCTAGCGCGTGGCGGCTGATATGCAGTGCTCGAGAGAACCGGCGGAATCCTCCCGGGGGGAGGGTGGCAGCTGTCGCGCTTTTTCGCTGGCCGTGGAAATTGGTTGTGGGGTATAGTGGAAAGTCCCCCCGGGCTGCCGTTCCTCTTGGCTGCCCTGCCCCCTCCCTCTGAATCGGTACTGCTCGCCGATGTTCAACTCTGTTTCCGCTGCCGCGGTTCGGTATGGCCCCCCCCTGCTTAGTTTGCAGCTGCTTTCTTTGCAGCTGCATGGTTCGGCGACGCGGCTTCGGGCGGTCAACTCGCCGTGGAGGCGAGCGCTGGTGCTGATCCTCTTCGGCGGCCCGTGGTGTTTTGGCGGGCTTGTGGGGTGTGAGACCGCTGAACCGGTCGCCGAGACCGAGGAAGTCGCCCTCCCTCAGATCCACGCCGAGACGATCACCGTGGAGCCGTCGGTCTGGCCAGCGGTGGTCCGCAGCCAGGGAAGTCTGTTTGCCGACGAGGTCTCCGCCGTCGGCAGCCGCGTGGCGGGGCGGGTCGCCGAAGTCCATGTGGACCTGGGAGATCGCGTCTCGGCAGGCGAACCGCTGGCGACGCTCGAGACCGAGGAGTTCCGGCTGTTGGTCGCTCAGAGCGAAGCGCAGCTGGAGCAGGCCCGCTCGGCTCTCGGCCTCCGTCCGGAAGATCCGGTCAGCAAGCTAGAGCCGGCGAACGCGCCGCCGGTCCGCCAGGAGCGAGCGGTCTGGGAAGAAGCCAAATCGAGTCTCGAGCGGGCTCGCCAACTGGTGCGTCAGAACGCGATGGCTGCGGGCGAGTTCGATCTGGTTGCCGCAGCCGAACGCGTAGCCGAAGCCCGGTACTCGGCGGCACTCAACAGCGTGCAGGAAAAGATTTCGCTGATTGGCGTCCGCGAAGCCGAGCTGGCGCTGGCGAAACAGCGGCTCAGAGATGCGGTGATCGCAGCTCCCTTCAATGGTCTGGTGCAGAGCCGCACCGCTGCCCCCGGAGCCTATCTGAGTGTCGGCGATCAGATCGCGGTGCTCGTCCGCGTCGACCCGCTGCGGTTCCGCGGCACGCTCCCCGAGCGGCATGCCCAGCGGATCGCTCTGGGCCAAGCCGTCCAGTTGCGAATTGAATCGGTCGGTCAGCCTCGCGCGGCCGAAGTCACCCGAATCAGCCCCACTCTGGATCCGCTCAGTCGGGCGCTGACGTTCGAAGCCCGGATCGAGAACCGCGACGGGCAGCTGCGGACCGGATTGTTCGCTGAGGCGGAAGTCGTCGTTGCTCCCGAAGCCCAAGCGATCGTCCTCCCGCTCTCGGCAGTAGTTCGCTTCGCCGGCGCGGAGAAAGTTTGGAAGGTGGTCGACGGGATCGCCGCCGAGCAGGAGGTGTTCACCGGACAGCAGCGAGGCGAGCAGATCGAGATCCTCGAGGGGCTGGAGCCGGGAGACGTGATCCTGAAGGAGGGCGAGCAGGGTCAGGTAGCTCAAATTCTCCCGCCCGAGGGGAGTCAGCCGGCCGAGGAGCATATTTCAGCCGCCGGGCGTTAATTACTGTCAGAGAACCCTGAGCCGACGGCGCTAGCCGCGGGTGAGCCGACGGCGCTAGCCGCGGGTGCTACAGCGAAAATCCCCGGGCTGCGAGGCCCGAGGCTAGCGCCTACGGCTCACCCGAGGCTAGCGC
Organism: Candidatus Laterigemmans baculatus; assembly: GCF_010367455.1. GTDB lineage: Bacteria > Planctomycetota > Planctomycetia > Pirellulales > Pirellulaceae > Laterigemmans > Laterigemmans baculatus. The sequence goes on from NZ_WRPR01000063.1 coordinate 77,804, forward strand.
CTACGGCTCACCCGAGGCTAGCGCCTACGGCTCACCCGAGGCTAGCGCCTACGGCTCAAAAG